>NZ_JBQFTH010000003.1:0-376447 GCF_056538565.1 Ruegeria sp. BG11
ATCGGAACGCTGTTATTCTCATAAAAACCGCTATCCGCGGTCTTAATGTCCAAATCCGTAAACGGTTCTTTAATCGACATCAATTTCCTCCCATTTTCATGTTTCTTGTAGACGTTGCACGCTGGAAAATCCGGTTTGCTGTCAGCCTATCTTCTTAAAGGGCCAAGACGAGACGGTCCGATTTTGCTCTGGATACACAGGTGCACAGAAAGCCGTTCGACGCTTGCTCTTCAGGGGTCAGAATGCCGTCCCGGTGGTCCACCTCACCTTCGACAACGTCCACCATGCACGACCCGCACAGACCTTCGGAGCAACCGAAATCCACGTGAACCCCGTTGGTTCTTAGGACGTCGAGAACTGTTTCATCCTTCGACACCTTGTAGACGGCGCCCGTCGACTGGACCTCGACTTCAAAGCTGTCATTGGGCGCGTGCTCGATATCGGAAGCAGCCGCAAAACGCTCAAAGTGGATGGCCCCACCGCGCAGAGCGCTGCCAGACTCGAGGACCGCGTTCAGCATCGGTTCCGGACCGCAAGTGTAGACATCAGCGCCCATCGGCATGGATTGCATGACAGCGGTCAAATCGAACTGCCCGTCTGTGTCGTCGCAATGCAGATGGTACCACTCATCCAGACCCAAAGCGCGAAACTTGTCATCCATCGCGGCTAGATCTTTGGATCGGACCAAGTAATAGACCCGGAAATCCTGGCCCCGATTCAGCAGCTCACGCGCCATCGCGACCATCGGGGTGGCACCAATACCGCCCGCGATGAGGGTCACGTGGCGATCATGGCTTTCAAGCTTGAAGTGGTTACGCGGACCTCCGATGGCGAGCTCGACGCCCTGTTCCAAGGCGTGCATGGCCAGTGAGCCACCGCGACCACCATCCTCGCGCTTGACAGCGACGTTCAGGGTGCGACCGTCCTGGCTCCAACTCCAGAGAGAATACTGACGCACCAGATCGTCACCAAGGTGGATATCCACGTGCGCGCCGGGTTCAAGTCCGGTGAAACGCCCCTGTTCGATTTCAAAGCAGAAATCCGAAGTGTCCGAACTGAGTTCAGTTTTTCGGATCAGACGCGCTTTCTGAGTGTTCATCGGGCTACTCATCTTATCTTGCGCCGAAAAGAACCGCAGAAAGGCGGTCATTGTGTCGGCCTTGGTGTTGACTACTACCTGGCTTGGGTCGGGGCGCGCCTCGGAAGGACGGCAAAGGACTGGAATACCGCCCTTCGAGAAAGGCGGAACTTCATCGGGCGCAAAACTGCAGAAAAAAAGACAGTTTTCAATTGCAATATTTTTCGCACTCAGGTGAAGGTAGCTCAATCAAAAAAACCTCAGAGCCACGTATCCCTCATGTCGCGACGCCACTACAATCTACCTCCGCTTGCCTCGCTTTCTGCCTTCGAGGCTGCCGCCCGGCACCTCAGCTTCAAGGTTGCTGCAAGCGAATTGTCCGTCACGCCCGGCGCTGTCAGCCATCAGATCAAAGCATTGGAGACCGAGTTGGCATCCCCGCTTTTCATACGTAAACATCGCGGCGTTGAGCTGACCGAGGATGGCGCCGCGCTGCTAGAGGCACTGGGAAGTTCTTTCCTGAAAATCTCGAAAATTCTTGAGCAGATTCGCAGTGGGGATTCCGACAATCATGTCACCGTAGGGTCCACAACAGCAGTTGCCGCCTTGTGGCTTTCCCCGTCGGTCATTCGGTTTTGGCAGGACTATCCGCACGTAAAAGTGAACCAAATGGCCGAGGACACGTATTTCGCAGATCGTTCTGACGTGGACTTTTTCATTCGATACGGCAAAGACCCGAATGCCTCTCTGCCGCATACTAAGCTGTATCGGGATATCCTGACACCGGTTTGCAGCCCCGAACTGGCGGAAGAGCTCAAAGGGGCCAGCCTCCGGGACCTGACAGAACACCGCCTGATTCACCTTGCTACCAAACACAGCAACTGGACCACGTGGACGGACTGGTTTCAGGCGTTAGGGTTTAATGAAAGTATTCAGACGCAGGCGCGTGTCAGCAGCTATGCTCTGGCCCTGCAGGTCGCCAGAAAGGGCGCTGGCGTCGCCCTCGGCTGGAAGCGTTTGCTAAAACCCATGCTGGATTCCGGAAAACTTGTGGCTTTAGAGGATTTCAACATACCTGCGCCGCATAACTTCTATCTGGTTGAACGGGAAAACGATAGCCTGTCAGAAGGGGCGCTGGCCTTGAAGGAATGGCTGCTGAATGAGCTACAGGAGAATTCGGTTTAGCTCCCCTCATCCATTGGTTAGGATTTTTAGTATTGAATGCAGGGCCTCTGCGCTGCCAATGGAGACCCAGAAAAACGCCAATTCAATAGTCTTAGGAGTGACCGATGAACAAGCATGCACCGCTTTCGTCTGTTCTGACCCCGGTAAACACAGCAAAGGGGCTGCCAAACGCGCACTATATCGACCCTGAAGTGTTTGCCGAGGAACGCGACTCGGTCCTGTTTGCGAACTGGTCCGGGATCGGATTTGGCAAAGACATCCCCGAGGCAGGCGATGCCTATCCGATTGATTTCCTTGGTATGCCCCTGCTGATGGTCCGTGATCGCGACGGTCAGATTGGCGTGTTCCAGAACACCTGCCGCCACCGCGGCATGATCTTGGTCGACAAGCCTCAGAAAATCCGCGGCGCGATCCGTTGCCCCTATCACAGCTGGTGCTACGGCCTGAACGGCGAGCTGCGCACTGCCCCTCATGTCGGCGGTCCCGGCCAGAACACCCACGAAGATCTGGATTTCTCGGAACTGGGTCTGATCCGCATCCGTTCCTACGTCTGGCGCGACGTGATTTTTGTTAACGTCGACGGCAACGCCCCCGAGTTCGAAAAAGTTCACGGCGAGCTGATGGAGCGTTGGAAAGAGTTCGAACAGCCCATGTATCACGGCGGCGCAGGCGCGTCGGTCCGCCTTGAGCTGGATTCGAACTGGAAACTGGCGGTCGAAAACTTCTGCGAAAGCTACCACCTCCCTTGGGTTCACCCCGGTCTGAACAGCTATTCGCGTCTGGAAGACCACTACAACATCAACGAACTGGGCAAATACTCGGGTCAGGGCACCCTTGTATATCGTCAATTCGAAGGCGAAGACGGCTCGAAACTGGCTGATTTTGACGGCCTGAGCGAGAAGTGGCGCGAAGGCGCGGAATATATCGTGGTCTACCCGAACACCCTCTTGGGCGTTCAGCGCGACCACGGTTTTGCCTTCATCATCGACCCGATCACTCACGAGCGGTCGAACGAGCGGATTGAGCTGTACTATGCTCAGAAACCCGAAGACAGCCCCGAACACGCTGGCCTGCGCGCGCAAAACGCGTCGCTTTGGAAAACCGTGTTCGAAGAAGACGTCTTCGTGGTCGAAGGCATGCAGAAAGGCCGCCATGGCATCAAATTTGACGGTGGTCGCTTCTCGCCCGCGATGGACGGCCCCACCCATTGCTTCCACCATTGGGTTGCAACGCAGATCGAAAAGGCACGCGCGGAGGCATGACCACTTTTCTGAACGACGGCTTGGCCAGGAATTTCCTGGCCGGGTCGTGGATGGAGGGCGACAAGGGCGCCTCCATCGCAGTGGAAGATCCCGGCAACCAGGATCACGTGGCGGACTGCGCGCAGGCCGGTGAGGAATCGCTGGCTCTGGCGCTCGAGACCGCTCGAGCCTCGTTCGATCGGGGTGATCTGGCAGACATGATACCAGCCGAGCGCGGCCGTTTGATGATCCGCATCGCGCAGGAAATCCGCAACCTCGAGGATGAAGGGGCTGACTTGCTGTGCCGAGAGAGTGGTAAAACCCTGGACGCGGCCCGGGATGAGTTCATCGAGGCGGCTCAGTATTTCGAATACTACGGCGGCGTCGCGGACAAGATTGAGGGCAAGTCGATCCCTCTGGGTCCCGACTATGCTGATTTCACTGTATTTGAACCCTACGGCGTGTCGGCGCAGATCGTGCCGTGGAACTTTCCTGTTTCGATCGCCGGTCGTTCGCTCGCCCCATCTATGGCGGCGGGAAACTCGACTATCATCAAATCGTCCGAGCTGGAACCGCTTGCGCTGGCGATGCTGGGCGTTGCCTTGGAACGCGCCGAGGTGCCTGCCGGTGCGGTTTCGATCCTGAACGGTATCGGCTCGGATCTGGGCGCGAAACTGGTGGCAAGCTCGCAGGTGGATCAGATCGTCTTCACCGGATCGGTGCCGACCGGCCAGCATATCCTGCGCTCGGCCGCAGACAACGTGGTACCGTCGCTGATGGAGCTTGGCGGCAAATCCGCCGCTGTGGTCTTTGACGACGCGGATCTGGATATGCTGATGTCCAGCCTTCAAAGCGGTATTTTCTATAATGCCGGTCAGGTCTGCTCTGCCATGGCCCGCGTGTTGGTGCATCGTTCGATCTACGATCGGGCCGTGGAACGTGCGGCTGCGCTGGCCAATGGCCTAAGCGTCGGTCACGGGCTCGAGAACCCCGATCACACTCCGGTCGTGTCCAGCCTGCAGCTGCAGCGCGTGGAAGAGATCACCTCTACCGCCCGTCAGGACGGTGCGCGGGTAGCAGCCGGTGGCGCGCGACTGGATCGCAATGGGTATTTCATGGCTCCTACCATTCTGGCTGATGTCGACCCCGCCAGCCGCATCGCGCAGGAGGAGGTCTTTGGCCCGGTCACCTGCTTTACGCCCTTCGATACCGAAGAGGAAGCCGTCGCCATGGCCAATGGCACCGAATTCGGGTTGGTCGCGGGCGTCTTCACGCGCGATCTCGCCCGCGCCCATCGGGTGGCGCGCAAATTGCGGGCGGGTCAGGTTTTCGTCAACGAATGGTTCGCCGGAGGTGTCTCAACCCCGTTCGGCGGCGTCGGCAAATCCGGCTTCGGTCGCGGAAAGGGGCTCGAGGCGCTCTACAACTATGTTCGCACCAAAAACATCGCCATTTCGCTAAAGGGATAGCCATGGATCGCGAAGCCTTAGACCGTGAACTGCTAGAGGCACATGCCAATTGCGACCAAGAGGCGCTTGTGCGCCTGTACACGATTGCCGCCGACGAACGAGAGCTGGCCCAGGACATTGATGCCGCCTGTTTCTATCTAACCCATGCCTTCGTCTTTGCACTGGAATCCGGCCACCCAGAGGCAAGCAATCTGAACAAACGGCTGGCTGACTATGGCCGCGCCCACAGACTGGAGTTCTGAGCAATGTCGGCAAACTCTAAGTGAATTTGTACGCGGCACCGGCGGTGCCCGTATCCCCAAGAAGTGAATGCAGGCTGCATCTCTGGTCAAACAGGGTTCTCAGTTGACGCGTTTAGAACAGTTATGGGTCTGAATCGCCATATTCTTAACGAAAGACCGGTTCTGACATGACACAGCAAATCAGGAAGATGAAATGCGCGAAGAAGCACAGGCGGTAGTTATCGGCGGCGGGGTGATCGGTTGCTCGATCCTCTACCATTTGGCCAAATTGGGATGGTCCGATGTGGTCCTGCTGGAGCGGGATGAGTTGACCTCTGGCTCAACCTGGCATGCGGCAGCCAACATTCACGGTCTGCATGACAGCACCAATATCAGCCGCATCCAGCACTATACGATGAACCTGTATAACTCGCTGGAGGAAGAAACCGGCCAAAGCTGCGGTGTCTTCCAGCCCGGCTCGCTGTATCTGGCTCAGACTGAAGAGCGGGAACATCAGCTGAAGCTGCAGGCGGCCAAAGCCAAGCTCTATGGCATGAATTTCTATGAGATCAGTATTGAAGAGGCGCAAAAGCTGAACCCGCTGGTCAATTACGAAGGCATCCGTTGCGTGATGTTCGAGCCCGATGGCGGCAACGTTGACCCGTCGGGCGTGACCAACGCCTATGCGGTCGGTGCCCGCCAGCGCGGCGCCGAAATCCATCGTTTCACGCCCGTCACCGCGACCGAACAGCAGGGAGACGGCACGTGGATCGTCAAAACGCCCAAAGGTGACATCAAAACGCCTTGGGTCGTGAACGCGGCAGGCCTCTGGGGCCGCGAAGTCGCCAAGCTGGCTGGCATCGAGTTGCCGCTGCAGCCCACCGAACACCAGTATTTCGTGACCGAGGGGATGTCTGACGTCGAAGGCCACGGCACCCGCCTGCCCTCAGTCTCAGACCGCGATGGAGAGTACTATCTGCGTCAGGAAGGTAACGGCCTGCTGGTCGGCGCTTATGAAAAGGACATGAAATTCTGGGCCGAGGAAGGCACACCTCTGGATTTCGCTCATGACCTCTTCCCCGACGATCTGGAGCGGATCGAAGAGAATATGATGAACGCGATCGAACGCCTGCCCGCAGTGGGCGAGGCCGGGATCAAGCGCGTCATCAACGGCCCGATGATCTGGTCTCCGGACTCCAACGTGCTGATGGGGCCAGTACCTGAGGTGGATGGTTATTTCTGCTGCAACGGCATCATCCCCGGGTTCTCGCAATCGGGTGGCATGGGCCTGATGGCGGCGCAGTGGATCATCGAAGGTGAAACCCAATACGACATGTTCGCGTGGGACATAGCGCGCTTTGACACCTGGGCCACCAAGGAATTCACCAAGGCCAAGGTTCAGGACCAATACGCGCACCGTTTCGCCATTCACTTCCCGAACGAAGAACGCAGCGCTGGCCGCCCTGCCCGCGTGCGTCCGATCTACGAGACGCAGAAAGCCATGGGCGCTGTCTTTGGCCTGAACGTCGGTTGGGAACACCCGCTGTGGTTCGCTGATGAGCCGGGTGTCGTGGATAAAAACGGCTTCACTCGTCAAAACTGGTGGGCCCCGGTTGGTGAAGAATGCAAAATGCTGCGCGAGCGTGCGGGCATCATCGATATTTCGAACTTTGCCAAATACATCTGCAAAGGCCCCGGTGCTGCGGATTGGCTAAATGCTGTCTTCGCCAACAACATGCCCAAGGCTATCGGCCGGTCGTGTCTAACGCCGCTGATCTCGAAACGCGGCGGTATTGCCGGGGACTTCACCGTTACCCGCGTGGCCGAGGATGAGTTCTGGGTCATTGGATCGGGTATGGCGGAACGCTATCACAAGCGCTTCTTCAAGCAGGTCCCCCTGTCCGAAGGCACCACATTTGAAAGCCACACCGAGGCCATGTGTGGCTTCAACGTGGCTGGTCCGCAATCGCGCGAGATCCTGCAGCGGCTGACCAACACGTCGCTGGCGAATGAGGACTTCCCCTTCATGCGCTCGGCCAAAATCGAGCTGGCAGGCGTTGAACTTCTGGCCCTGCGTGTCTCCTTCACCGGCGATCTGGGGTGGGAGCTGCACTGCAAGACCGAAGACCAGGCGCGCCTATATGATGCTCTGCTTGAGGCGGGCAAAGAATTCGGCGCAGGACCTGTTGGCAGCCGTGCCCTGATGTCGATGCGCGTGGAAAAGGGCTATGGCTCCTGGAGCCGCGAATACAGCCCCGAATACTGGCCGCATGAGGTGGGTCTAGACCGTCTGTGCAAGTTCGAGAAAGACTTCCTCAACAAAGACGCCGCCCAGAAAGTTCTGGAAAACCCTGCACGTGAACAGCTTGTCCTGCTGCATCTGGATGAGGCCGACGTGACGGCCTCCAACGCGGACGCCACTGGTGGTGAGCCGATTTTCAAGGACGGCGAAGGCATCGGTCGGGTCACCTCGGGCACTTATGGCTATACCGTGGGCATGTCACTGGCCTTGGGTTACGTCAAAAACGCCCAACCCGGAGACGAAGTTGAGGTTATGGTTCTGGGCCAACCTCACAAAGCCACCATCCTGCACGAGCCGCCCTTTGACGCGGCGGGCAAAGTCCTTCGGGGCTAAACTTTAGACAATCATGTCAAAGCCAGTCCTTTTCTCGGCTGGCTTTTTCACTGTGCGTTTAAGTCGCGTGGCACCGCAAAGGCGCGTTCGATCCAGCTAAGCGCAAGCAGATTTCAGACAAACAAATGGCCAGCACCCCAAATGCTGGCCATTTTCGAGTGAGTGATAGGCCCGAAGGCCTCACCGGTGAATCTCTTGTCTTGGACAAGTTATCAAGCGGGGACGGATCAGTGTATTGGGGGAATCCCGTAGATCATGCAGTTTTAATCATGTCTTGCGGGCAAAGCTTCGCAACAGTTTGAAGCAAAAGAAAAAACTGGTTGGGTTTCCGCACCAGTGGGAAGGACCCGCGCCACTAGGGCGCGGGTCGTTTTCTTAGCCGATAATGGCGTTCAGCGTCGCACTCGGACGCATTACAGCAGCGGTTTTGGCGGGATCGGTGTGGTAGTACCCACCCAGATCGGCAGCCCCGCCCTGGGCCGAGGCAAACTCACCCAAAATCTGCTCTTCCTTGTCGGCCAGAGCACTTGCAAGCGGGGCAAATTCAGCTGCCAGTTCCGCATCATCCGACTGCGCGGCCAACGCTTCGGCCCAATAGCGCGCGAACCAGTAGTGGCTGTCACGGTTGTCCGGCTGGCCGACCTTACGGCTAGGGGACCGGTCGTTGTCCAAAATGCCCTGCGTTGCAGCTTCGGCTGCCGCACCCAGAACACCCGCCTTGGCGTTGCCCTTGCTGTCGGCGAGGAAGTTCAGCGATTCACCCAGTGCGCAGAACTCACCCATCGAATCCCAACGCAGGTGGTTTTCTTCGACCAGCTGCTGCACGTGCTTCGGAGCGGAGCCGCCTGCACCGGTCTCGAACAGACCACCGCCGTTCATCAGTTTGACGATCGACAGCATCTTGGCCGAGGTGCCCAGCTCGAGGATCGGGAACAAGTCAGTCAGATAGTCCCGCAGCACGTTGCCGGTGATGGCGATGCTGTCATTTCCGGCGGTGATCGTCTCCAGCGATTGGCGGGTCGCCTCACGCGGAGCCATGATCATGAATTTATCCGCAACACCAGCCGCTTCCAGCGCGGGCTTAACATATTGGATCAACTCGGCATCATGGGCGCGGTTTGCGTCAAGCCAGAAGATCGCCTCGGACCCGCTCAGGCGCTGACGATCCATCGCCAGTTGGATCCAGTTCTCGATGGGCGCTTTCTTCACAGTGCAGGCCCGCCAGATATCTCCGGCCTCGACCTCATGCGAATGCAGCGTTTCGCCATTGGCCAGAACAACGCGGATTGTGCCATTTGCAGGTGCCTGGAACGTGGTCGGGTGCGAGCCGTACTCTTCGGCCTTTTGAGCCATCAGGCCAACGTTGGCCACCGCACCAGCAGTGGCCGGGTTCAGCGCGCCATTGGCTTTGAAGAAATTGATGGATTCGTCATAAACCGACGCGTAGCAGCGATCAGGAATCACGCAATTGGTGTCGCCTTTGGCTCCGGTTTCATCCCAGCCTTTGCCACCTGCGCGGATAACGGCGGGCATCGAGGCGTCGATGATCACGTCGGACGGAACATGCAGGTTGGTAATACCACGGTCCGAGTCGACCATATACATGGACGGACGGTCACCCTTGATCGCGTCGATGGCGGCCACGATGTCGGCATTGTCCTTCACGCGGTCCAGCAGATCACCCAGGCCCGAGTTAGGGTTGACACCCAGGGCCTCAAGCTCTGCGCCAAATTTCTCGAATACCGGAGCCAGCCACGCACGCACGGCATAGCCGAAGATGATCGGGTCGCTGACCTTCATCATCGTCGCCTTCATGTGCAGCGAGAACATGGTGCCGTCTTTCTTGGTGTCCTCGATGGCATCGGCCAGGAAGGCCGACAACGCTTTGACCGACATGAAGGTCGCATCGGCAACGGTTCCCTCTTCCAGCGGCCAGCCGTCTTTCAGCACGGTCACGCTGCCATCTTTGCCGACAAATTCGATCTTCGCGTCACCGGCTTGCGCTGCGGTGATCGTCGCCGATTTCTCATTGGCGTAGAAATCGTTGCCGGACATTGAGGATACTTTGGTCTTACTGTCCGAGACCCATTCCCCCATCGAATGAGGGTTCTTCTGGGCGTAGTTCTTCACCGCGCGCGCCGCACGGCGGTCGCTGTTGCCTTCGCGCAGAACCGGGTTCACAGCCGAGCCTTTGATCGCGTCATAGCGCGCGCGGATCGCCTTTTCTTCGTCACTCGAAGGCTCTTCGGGGTAGTTCGGGATGTCGTATCCCTGCGACTGCAGCTCTTCGATAGCGGCCACAAGCTGAGGAACCGAGGCCGAGATGTTAGGCAGTTTGATCACGTTGGCGTCGGGCGTTTTTACCAGATCGCCCAACGCGGCCAGATCATCGGTGATGCGTTGCGCGTCGGTCAGCTTTTCCGGGAAGGTCGAAATGATACGGCCTGCAAGCGAAATATCTTTGGTGCCAACGCTGACACCCGCCGCCGAGGCGAATTTGCGAATGATGGGCAGGAATGAGGCGCTGGCCAGCTCGGGCGCTTCGTCTACAATGGTATACAATATGTCGAAGTTCGATTTATCTGCCATATTCTTTCACCTTTTTTAAGCCTTTAAGGGGCAATCGCTGCAAGAGTTTGGGCCGCTTTATTGCGGCGCGGGAGGGGCGCGAATGACATAACACCCCTGAGTGACTCTGATTTGACAGGGCTTCCCTTAAATCAGGTTTGCGTTGGGATCAATCGTCTACTGGGGGCGCAAATTGCCACGGTTGAGGAAAAACACGCCAATCGGCTTTTGATTGCGCACCTTTCAGCGCCCAACGCCCCAAGTATCACTTAACCGATATCCGCCGGGCCAAGGGTCATCCGGGTCCAGCATGTGCTGATGAACGCCGGTGATCCAACCTCGGCCACTGATCTCGGGGATGATGGCCGCGCGGTCCCCGACCTTGGCGTCCTCGACAATCCGGCCGGTGAAACGGGATCCGATGATCGAAACGGCCTCGAAGGATTGACCAACCTTCATCTGCCCTTTCGCGGCCATCAGGGCCATGCGCGCCGAGACCGCCGTTCCCGTTGGCGAGCGGTCAACTTTGCCGGGCTGGATCGCAACAGCGGATTTCCCTGTGAGTCCGGTTTCGGTTGTCTTCAAAGGCCCGCAAAACGCGCAGAAAGAGATATGATCCCAAGCCGCGTTTTGCGGGTGGGTAAAGCCAAGCTGATCATTGGCGGCATTGGTGATGGCAACGCCCAGACGGGCAATGTCATGGGCCTCGGCCTCGACAATTTCGAACCCTAAGGCCTCGGCATCGACCACCACGAAACTATCCCCTCCATAGGCCGTATCCACGGTAAGGGTGCCCACGCCCGGCACCTCCAGAAGGACCGCGATTTTGTCTGCAAAGCTTGGCAGGTTTTGCACATAGATACGCTGGGCTTTACCATCCCGACACTCTGCCCGGACCCGTACCAAACCGCCCGGAGCCTCGAGTGTCATATGCGTTTCCGGCTCTTGCATGGGAATGATGCCGCTGTCCAAAAGAACAGTGGAGACACAGATCGAGTTTGACCCCGACATGGGCGGCGTGTCTTCCGGCTCCATGATGATAAAGGCTGCTTCCGCCTGCGGATGTTTCGGAGGAACCAGCAGGTTGACATGGCGAAAGACGCCGCCTCGGGGTTCATTCAGCACGAAATTGCGCAAGCTCTGATCCTGCGCAATGAATGTGCGTTGATCCCACAGGGTTTCTCCGGGTGGTGGTTGCACGCCACCGACGATGACGTCGCCCACCTCGCCTTCCGCATGGGCCGAGATCACGTGGACGGTTTTGACGCTGCGCATGAGGCCTCTCTACTCGAAATGAGTCGGGCCGACTGGCCTCGTGTGAGCCAGTTCAGAGAACGACCCCGTTTCGGTCAAGCCTAAACCTGTACTCAGAACACCCCGGCTGAACTTGAACCGCTGCTACCTAAACCGAACGCCAGTCTCAGGGTCGAACACCATGGCACGTTCGGGTTGGACCGTGATCCCGATCTTCTCGCCTGTCGTGCTGCGTTGGTCATCCCGTTCTTCAACGATCAGCTTGTCGCCATTCGGGGTCAGAAGATAGGAATAGGACACGCCCCCAAGCGCCTCGGTCAAATCAACGGTGCAGGTATCGGCACTGCGGTCGATCTGGATGTGTTCGGGCCGCATGCCAAGGGTCACTTTGTTTACCCCAGCCGGAACTTGGGCCGATACCGGCAACGGTTGACCAAGGGCCGGATGCGTGACGTGGCCGTCTGCATAGTCGCATTCGAGAAAGTTCATCGCTGGCGAGCCGATGAAGCCCGCCACAAAGCGATTGTCCGGATCGCGGTACAGGTCCATCGGCGCGCCCACCTGCTCGATCCGGCCATCGCGCAACACGACGATTTTGTCGGCCATTGTCATCGCTTCGACCTGATCGTGGGTCACATAGATCATGGTGGCGCCGATCTCTTGATGCAGGCGTGCGATTTCGACCCGCATCTCAACCCGAAGCTCGGCATCTAGGTTGGAGAGCGGTTCATCGAACAGGAACACCTCGGGACCGCGCACAATCGCACGCCCGATGGCGACTCGCTGGCGTTGACCACCGGACAGGGCCTTGGGCTTGCGTTTCAAATATTGATCCAGTTTAAGAATGCTGGAGGCACCCTGAACCTTCTGGTCGATCTCTGCCTTGGGAACGCCATTCATGCGCAGGCCAAAACCCATATTCTCGGCGACCGTCATATGCGGGTACAAAGCGTAGGTCTGGAACACCATCGCCACGCCGCGTTTTGCCGGATCCATATGGGTCACTTCGCGCGCACCGATATGGATTTGGCCTTCCGAGGTTTCCTCGAGACCCGCGATCATCCGCAAAAGGGTGGACTTGCCGCAGCCCGAGGGGCCGACGAACACACAAAACTCACCGTCTTCGATTTCCAGATCAATCCCGTGGATCACCTGAGTCTGGCCGTAGCGTTTGATCGCCTGATTGAGCGTTACACCTGTCATGTCGATTGTATCCTGTTGTTCTGTCCATTCGGGCGGGTTTCAGGGAACCGCCAAGCCTGCGCCTCGGTTGCGATCTGGTCGGCAACGCGCCGCACCCGAGGAACCCAGGCCTCTAGTTGATTGAAATCCATCCGCCCGGTTGAACCGGTTACCGAAATCGCGCCCAAAACACGCCCGCCCGAGGTCAGAACGGGACAGGCAACGCAGATAATGCCGGGTTCATGCTCTTCGTCGTCGATCGCGTAGCCCCGTCTGCGAATCAGTTCCAAATCCGCCCGCAAATCCGCCTCGGAGGTCAGAGTCTTGTCCGTAAAACGGTGATAGCTTTGCTGCGATACGGCGCGATCCAGGGCAGGCTCATCCAGAAACGCCATCATCGCCTTGCCGACGCCCGTGCAATAGGCCGGGCCGACTTTGCCGGCCTGCGAGTACATCTCGACCGGCTGCGCAGCGTTGCGTTTGTCTACATATAGCACCTGATTGGAGTCCAGCTGCGCCAGATGCACCGTTTCCCCCGTCTCAGAGCTGAGCGTATCCAAAAACGGCCTCGCGATAGGGGCCAGAGAGCTTTGCGTCCACGCCGTATGCGCCAGACGGACCAGCCGCAGGCCCGGCGAATAGGTCTGGCGGTCTGGCTCATAGGCCAGCATGCCCTGATTGGTCAGCGATTGCAGAAAGCGATAGAGCGTCGCTTTGGGAAAGCTGCTGTTCTCCAGCAGTTCCGCGAACCGCACCGGGCGCTCGAACGAGGCCACGTGTTCCAGCACATCACATGCTTTGCCTATTGTTCCGTCACCAGCCACGGGTGTGTGTTCTCCTCCGTTTGACCGCCGTGTTTGCACGAGGGTCTTGACAAGACTAGCCGAGTCGATGTGTAGTTTTCAATATATAAAACACGGTTTCATTATTTGGAACCAAAATGGAAACTAAGGGAGGACACCATGCATTCCATGTTCAAGCGCACCGCCGCCGCACTGGCGGCGAGTGTGGCACTAGCTGCACCCGTCGCCGCCGAACTGACCGGCGAACTGCGCATCTTTCTTGACACCTCGAACCCGGCGCCGCGTGCGACGATGGAAGCGATGATCGCACAGTTTCAGGCCCAGCACCCGGATCTGGCCATTGAAACCACAGTGATCGACCGCGAGGCGTATAAGACGCAGATCCGCAACTTCCTGACGGCTGATACTCCGGATGTTGCTACATGGTATGCCGCAAACCGCATGAAGCCTTATGTTGAGGCGGGTCTGTTCGAAGATGTTTCGGACCTATGGGCCGAACCTGAGATCGCCGAAAACCTAGCCTCGACCAAAGGTGCGATGACCCTTGATGGTAAGCAGTGGGGCGTGCCCTATACCTACTATCAGTGGGGTGTTTACTACCGCAAAGACATCTTTGATGAGCTGGGCCTGACCGAGCCGACCACCTGGGAAGAAGAACTGGCGAACTGCCAGAAGATCATCGACTCGGGCCGCGCCTGCTATACCATCGGGACCAAGTTCCTGTGGACCGCCGGCGGCTGGTTTGACTATCTGAACATGCGCACCAACGGGTTCGACTTCCACAACCAGCTCGCCAATGGTGAAATCAGCTGGGAAGACGATCGCGTCAAGCAGACCTTCGCCAACTGGAAGCAGCTGGTCGACATGGGTGCCTTCATCGACAACCACCAGACCTATAGCTGGCAGGAAGCCCTGCCCTTCATGGTGAACGGAGATGCGGCCGCCTATCTGATGGGCAACTTTGCCGTTGCACCTCTGCGCGAAGCGGGTCTGACCGACGATCAGCTGGACTTCTACCAGTTCGTCGCGATCAACCCTGATGTTGAACTGGCCGAGGACGCCCCGACCGATACGTTCCACATCCCTGCCAACGCTTCGAACAAGGAAGCCGCGCGCGAGTTCCTGCGTTTTGTCGTGTCTCCGGACGTCCAGACCGAAATCAACAATGGCTCAAACCTGGGTCAGCTTCCGGTCAACGCGCAATCCTCGGTGGATGATGACAAGTTCTTGCAGCAAGGGTTCACCATGCTATCCTCGAACAGCCCCGGCGGTGTCGCACAGTTCTGGGATCGTGACGCTCCGGCGGAAATGGCCAAGGTCTCTATGGAAGGCTTCCAGGAATTCATGGTCAAGCCCGACAATCTGGACAAAATTCTGGCCAAGCTGGAACGCGCTCGTAGCCGTATCTACGACAACTGATCTGGCAGGGGCCGGGTAAAAAACCCGGCCTACGCCTTCCTCAAATGCAAGGCGAGCTTCAACTCGCCTTCGCCCCCAGATCCGAGATAGCCCATGTTAGCCGTCGACACACCGGAACAGGAAAGCTGGTTCCATCGCAACCAACAACGCATCGCGCCCTGGCTCTTCCTTGCGCCGGGCCTGTTGTTCTTCATGGTCTATGTGATCATCCCGGTCTTTCAGTCCTTCAACCTGTCACTCTATGAATGGGATGGGCTGGGCGCCGCAGAATATGTAGGATTCCGCAACTACGAGGACCTCTATTGGGAGTGGGTTGACCGCGACGCGTTCTACATCTCACTCAAGAACAACCTGATCTGGTTGATCCTGTATTTGGCAGCGATCCCGGCGGGCTTGTTCATCGCCCTGTTCCTGAACCAGACAGTCTGGGGCATTCGACTCTACAAGTCTCTGTTTTTCTTTCCGTTCGTGATCTCTCAGGTCGTTGTTGGGCTGGTTTTCACATGGTTCTACGATCCGACATTCGGGTTGCTGAACGAATTCCTGAGTTTCTTTGGCCTTGGTCCGCTGAATGTGCTGGGGGATGAAAAACTGGTCACATACGGCATCATCGTCGCCGGCCTGTGGCCGCAGACGGCCTATTGCATGATCCTGTATCTGACCGGCCTGAACGCCGTGGACCCCGAACAGATTGAAGCCGGACGACTGGACGGCGCAAAGGGAGGGCGGATGTTGTGGCACATCATCCTGCCGCAACTGCGCCCGGCCACGTTTATCGCCTTTGTCGTGACGATCATTGGCGCTCTGCGGTCCTTCGACCTGATCTCAATCATGACGCAGGGCGGGCCTTTCGGGTCGTCCCGCGTGCTGGCCTACTACATGTTTGAGGTCGCCCTGTCTGAATACGGCTTCCGCATGGGATATGGCGCCGCCATCGCTGTGATCCTGTTCCTCATCATGCTGTGCTTCATCGCCTACTTCCTGTGGTCGATGTACCGCGAAGAAAGGGGGCACTGAGATGTTTCCCAAACCCATCGAAAAACAACCCCGCGCGGCGCAGATCACTTATCAGGCTATGCTGCCCTTTGCCCTTCTTCTGTGGCTAGGCCCCTTGCTTGCAGTTGCCTTGTTCTCAATCAAGCCCGAGGCGGATTTCACCAACGCAAACTACTGGGGCTTGCCGTCCCGATTTGAAGGCGCGGTCAACTATGGACAGGTCTTCTTCAACTCGGACATGCCGCGATATCTGCTGAACTCGTTCATGATCACAATCCCAACGGTGATCGGAGCGGTTGCACTCAGCTGCATGACAGGGTTCGCGCTGGGGATCTACAAATTCAAGTCGAACCTGTGGATCTTCTTCATGTTCGTGGCGGGCAACTTTGTCCCGTTCCAGATCCTTATGGTTCCGGTCCGCGACCTGACTTTGGAGCTTGGCCTCTACAATACCAAAACCGGTCTGGTCTTGTTCCACATCGCGTTCCAGACCGGGTTCTGTACACTGTTCATGCGAAATTTCATCCGCGCGCTGCCTTTTGAGCTGATCGAAGCCGCCCGGGTCGAGGGCATCAGCGAGGTCCGTATCTTTTGGTACGTCGTCCTGCCCCTGATGAAACCCGCTATCGCAGCGCTGAGCGTGTTGATCTTCACCTTCATCTGGAACGACTATTTCTGGGCCGTGGTCCTGACTCAAGGGGCTGAAAGCCAGCCTGTGACCGCCGGGATCACCAGTTTCAACGCGCAGTACCGTGCGGCCTACCAACTGATGAGCGCGGGTTCCCTCGTTGCCGCCTTGCCGCCCGTGGCCATGTTCTTCCTGATGCAGAAACACTTCATCGCGGGTTTGACCCTTGGAGCTGTTAAATAACGCCAAACGAGAGTTTTGCAAAATGACCAAAATCACCTTTATCGGCGCGGGTTCCACGATCTTCATGCGCAATATCGTGGGCGACGCGCTGCTGACCCCTGCCCTCGCCGACAGCCATTTCGCGCTGATGGATATCGACCCGCAGCGCCTGGCCGAAAGTGATACCGTGGCGCGGGCCATGATCCGTTCAGTGGGCACCGGAGCAACGGTGACCACCCACACCGACCGCCGCGCGGCGTTAGAGGGGGCTGATTTCGTCATCACCGCCTTTCAGGTCGGCGGGTATGAACCCTGCACGGTGACGGATTTCGAGATCCCCAAGCAATACGGGTTGCGCCAGACCATCGCAGATACGCTCGGGATCGGAGGGATCATGCGCGGGCTACGCACCGTTCCAGTTCTGTGGGGCGTGGCACAGGATATGATGCAGCTCTGCCCCAACGCGACGCTGTTGCAATATGTGAATCCGATGGCGATCAACACCTGGGCTCTGGCCGAGCAATTCCCGGACCTGAAACATGTCGGCCTGTGCCATTCGGTCCAGAATACAGTCGAAGAACTTGCCCATGATCTGGACCTGCCCAAGGATGAGATCCGCTACAAGGTCGCAGGCGTGAACCATGTGGCCTTCTTCCTGCGGCTGGATCATCAGGGCCGCGACCTCTACCCCGCATTACGCCGAGGCTATGCGCACGGTACTCTGCCGAAACCACCTCTGTTGATGCCACGCTGCCCCAACAAGGTGCGGTACGAGGTGATGGACCACTTGGGCTACTTCTGCACCGAGAGTTCGGAACATCTGGCAGAATATGTGCCGTGGTTCATCAAGGACGGTCGGCAAGACCTGATTGAACAGTTCTCGATTCCGCTGGATGAATACCCAACCCGCTGTGTCGAGCAGGTCGCGGATTGGAAAGAACAGGCTAAGACACTTACAGACGGGCGCGATGTCTCGGTTATTCGCAGCCACGAATTCGCGGCGGACCTGATGAACGCCGTCGTCACGGACACGCCCTATACGGCCTATGGAAACCTGCCCAATACGGGTCAGATCCCGCAATTGCCCTTGGGCGCTGCGGTGGAAACCCCTTGTCTGGTCGATTCAAACGGCGTTCAGCCCTCGGTCGTTACCGACATACCGCCGCAGTTGGTGGCGTTGATGCGCACCCAAATCAACGTGCAAGAACTGACCGTCCGGGCGCTGACCGAGCAAAACGCCGAATACATTTACCATGCCGCTATGATGGATCCGCATACCGCGGCCGAACTGGACCTGCGCCAAATCCGAAGCCTTGTCACGGACCTTCTGACTGCACATTCGGACTGGCTGCCCGACTGGTGCCGCCCGCTCCGCGCCGCATGATCTTCAATTTTTCATGAACCGCAATTCCAACGCCAGCTAAAGAACCAAAGCCAGAATGACAAAGAAACGCCGCTCATCTCATTGGTACGGAAAACTCGACAAAGACGGGTTCATCCACCGTTCCTGGATGAAAAACCAAGGCTTCCCCGATCATGCCTTTGACGGGCGGCCCATCATTGGCATCTGCAACACCTGGTCGGAACTGACGCCCTGCAACTCGGGCTTGCGAGATCTGGCCGAAGGCGTGAAGCGCGGTGTGTGGGAGGCCGGAGGCTTCCCGGTCGAATTCCCGGTCATGTCGCTGGGCGAGACCCAGATGAAGCCCACCGCCATGCTGTTCCGCAATCTGCTGGCCATGGATGTTGAGGAATCCATCCGCGCCTATGGCATTGACGGCGTTGTCCTGCTGGGCGGGTGTGACAAGACCACGCCGGGGCAGCTGATGGGCGCGGCCTCGGTCGATCTGCCCTCGATCGTGGTAAGTTCCGGGCCGATGCTGAACGGCAAGTTCAAAGGCAAGGATATCGGATCGGGCACCGATGTCTGGAAGTTCTCTGAAGAAGTCCGCGCAGGCGAAATGACGCTGCAGGATTTCATGAAAGCTGAATCCGGCATGTCACGCAGCGCCGGAGTTTGTATGACGATGGGTACGGCCTCAACCATGGCCTCGCTGGTCGAAGCGATGGGCATGTCCCTGCCCACCAACGCCGCACTGCCCGCGGTTGACGCCCGCCGCATGGCACTGGCACACCTGACCGGCAAGCGGATTGTCGAGATGGTGGACGAAGACCTCAAGCCTTCGGACATCCTGACCAAAGAAGCGTTCGAGAATGCCATTCTGGCAAACGCCGCCGTAGGTGGCTCGACCAACGCCGTGGTTCACCTGCTGGCGCTGGCAGGTCGGGTTGGTGTGGATCTGACGCTAAAGGACTTTGAAATCGGCTCCGAGATTCCCCTGTTGGTCAACTGCATGCCGTCTGGCAAATATCTGATGGAGGACTTCTGCTACGCGGGCGGCGTGCCTGTGGTTCTGAATGAAATCAAGTCCTTCCTGCGCCCTGCCAAGACAGTTCTGAACAAAGATATCTCGGCTCACTACGACGGGGCAGAATGCTACAACCCCGATGTGATCCGCCCCTTCGATGACCCGGTGAAGCCCGCAGCCGGTCTGCGCGTTCTGCACGGCAACCTTGCGCCGAACGGGGCGATCGTAAAACCTTCGGCAGCAACGGATGAGTTGCTGGAAACCGAGGCCGAAGCCTTTGTTTTCGAAAACATCGAAGACTTGAAGGCCAATATCGACCGCGAAGACCTGCCTGTGACGCCCGAGACCATTCTGGTTCTCAAAGGGTGCGGGCCCAGGGGCTATCCCGGCATGCCCGAGGTCGGTAACATGCCGATCCCTGCCAAGTTGGTGAAAGAAGGCGTGCGCGACATGATCCGCATTTCGGACGCGCGCATGTCGGGCACAGCCTTCGGTACTGTCATCCTACATGTCAGCCCCGAGGCGCAGGCCGGTGGCACTCTGGCGCTGGTCAAGACCGGCGACCGCATCCGCGTCTCAGCCAGCAAGGGAGAGCTTGAGCTGCTGGTCAATGAGGCGGAACTCGACACCCGCCGCGCGGCCTGGCAACCGGAGGCACCGCATTACACGCGCGGCTACGCCCGACTTTACATCGACCACGTACTGCAAGCCGATCAGGGCGCTGACCTTGATTTCCTTGTCGGCAAAGACACACGCCTCGTTACAAGAGAGAGCCACTAATGGACCAACCTGCTGTATTCCAGGACCTGCAAGGGGCCTCAGTCTATATCACCGGCGGCGGCTCGGGCGTTGGCGCTTCGCTGACCGACGGGTTCATGGCGCAAGGGGCCAACGTGGCCTTCATCGGTCGATCGGACGCAAGCGCCTTCGTGGAAGAAATGCGTGCCAAACACGGTCGCGCGCCCTTGTTCATGCAAGGCGATATGACCGATACGGAACTGTTGCACGCCACCATGCAAAAGGCCGCCGAGGCCCATGGACCAATCAAAGTGCTGGTCAATAACGCCGCCAACGATCAGCGCCACTCACTGGATGAGACTACCTCTGAATTCTGGGACTGGATGATCGAGGTGAACCTCAAGGCCTACTACTTCGCCTGTCAGGAAGCCGCACGCCAGATGGAGAATGGCGGCTCGATCATCAATTTCAGCTCGATTAGCTACATGATGGGCAACGCAGGCTATCCGATCTATACCACCTCTAACGCCGGCATCACCGGCATGACCCGCTCGCTGGCGCGTGAGCTTGGACCGAAAGGCATCCGCGTCAACGCGTTGGCCCCAGGTTGGGTTCTCACGCAAAAGCAGATGGACATGTGGGCCACGCCCGAAGACCTCGCCGCACATTTGGATCGCCAATGCCTTAAAGAACATCTAAAGCCCGACGACATGATCGGACCCACCTTGTTTCTGGCCTCGGACGCCAGCCGCGCCATGACCGGACAGTGCATGGTTGCTGATGGTGGCGTCGTGGTAACGGGGTAGAACGATGAAACCAGAATGGATCGCAGCGGACTGGGGCACCTCGCACTTGCGCGTCTGGGCGATGGAGGGGTCGACCCCTATTGACCACGCCCAGTCAGACATGGGCATGGCGCGCGTCTCCAAAGGCGGGTTTGAGGACGCCCTGTTGGCATTGATCGAAGGCTGGTTGGGCAGTGCCCCTGTCGATGTCGTCGCCTGCGGCATGGTCGGCGCCCGTCAGGGATGGGTTGAAGCACCCTATGCTGCTGTTCCAACCCCGCCTGTGCAGGGCGCTCCGATCCGCGTGCCCGCCACCGACCCTCGGATCCGTGCTTTTGTCGTGCCTGGTTTGAAACAGGTGTCCCCGCCGGATGTGATGCGCGGCGAAGAAACGCAGATCGCGGGATTTCTGGATACGCACCCCAATTGGGATGGGGTAATCTGCTTGCCCGGCACTCACACAAAATGGGTGCAGGTCAGCGCGAACGAGGTCGTCAGCTTCCGCACATTCATGACCGGAGAACTTTTCGACCTGCTGAGCGGTCAATCGGTCCTTCGGCACTCGGTAAGTGAAGGCTGGGACGAGGCCGCGTTTGCTGAGGCCGTCGAGGATACTCTGTCCAAACCCGAACAGCTTGCCGCCCGCCTGTTCAGCCTGCGTGCCGCAGATTTGCTGAACGGGGAGGATGGCAGCACGGCCCGCGCGCGTCTGTCCGGGCTATTGATTGGGGCCGAACTTGCGGCCTCACGCCCCTATTGGCTGGGTCAGAAGATCGCGATCATCGGGGCCGAGGGGCTATCGGCCGCCTACGCGCAAGCGCTGCAACCGCAAGGCGCGTTTGTCGAGATGGCCGACGCCACCACATCCACTCTGGCCGGGTTGAACAAAGCCCGCAATATGACAAGAGAAACCGTATGAGCCGCCCTATCATTGCCATTCTGCGAGGTTTGACCCCCTCGAGCGCCGAGAAAGTCGGTCGACTTCTGATCGAAACCGGGATCGACCGGATAGAGGTGCCGCTGAACTCTCCAGATCCTCTAGAGAGCATCGGGATTCTGGTCGAGGCGTTCGGCGATCGCGCCCTGATCGGCGCGGGCACGGTGTTGACACCCGAACAGGTTGAGGCCGTAAGGGATGTGGGCGGCAAGCTGATTGTCTCGCCCAATGCCGATCCTGATGTGATCCGGCGCAGCCGTGAACTGGGGCTGCAATCCTGGCCGGGCATCTTCACCCCGACCGAGGCCTTTTCGGCCCTCAAAGCGGGTGCAACCGGTTTGAAGCTCTTCCCCGGTTCCTTGGCAGGCCCCGCAGGTCTGTCTGCTTTGCGGGCGGTCTTGCCAGAAGGCACGCAGGTCTTCGCGGTTGGCGGCGCGGGCACAGACAACTTCGACGAATGGATCGCAGCCAGCGCGGACGGGTTCGGCATCGGGTCGGCACTGTTCAAGCCCGACATGGAGATCGCGGAAATCTCGGAACGAGCCATCCGGATCGTAGCCGCCTATGACGAGGCCGTTGCATGAGCGTCACTTTCGACGACCGCCCGTGTATGCTGGGCGAAGGCCCCCTCTGGCATCCCGAGCGGAAGCAGTTGTTCTGGTTCGACATCCTCGGCAAACGCCTTCTGACCCGTGAAGGCGAGGCGCAGAAAAGCTGGGATTTCGACGAATATGTCTCGGCCGCAGGCTGGGTGGACCGTGATACTTTGCTGATGGCCTCGGAAAGCGGTTTGTGGAGACTTTCGCTCACAACGGGTGAGAAATCACTGGTTGCCCCGCTCGAGGCTGACAATCCTGTCACCCGCTCGAATGATGGCCGCGCCGATCCGTGGGGCGGGTTCTGGATCGGGACGATGGGCAAAAGCGCGGAACCTGGTGCTGGTTCAATCTACCGGTACTACAAGGGCGAGTTGCGCCGTCTGGTGCCGGGTATCACCATCTCAAACGCGATCTGTTTCGCTCCGGACCGGTCCTCCGCCTTCTACGCTGACACCGCAAGACGACAGGTGATGCGGTGGGGTCTGAACTCCGAAACAGGCTGGCCCGAAGGAGAGCCTTCGGTCTTTCTGGATCTGAACGAAGACGGTTTGAACCCGGATGGCGCGGTGGTTGATACCGCCGGGAACATCTGGATCGCTCAATGGGGCGCGAGCCGGGTCGCGGCCTATGATCAGGCGGGCCAGTTCCTGTGCGCAGTCACCATTGACGCCGCCCATACATCCTGCCCCGCCTTTGGCGGAGACGACCTGACGACGCTGCTCTGCACAACCGCCCGCCAAGGGCTGAGCGCGGAAACGCTTGAAACACAACCCACGAACGGAATGACCTTTGCCGAGCCGAACGCAGGCCAGGGTCAACCGGAACACAGAGTCCTTCTATGACCCCCGAACTTGGCGTTTGCTATTACCCCGAACACTGGCCCGAGGCTGTTTGGGCCGAAGATGCCGCGCGCATGGTCGAAACAGGCCTGAGCTGGGTACGCATCGGCGAATTCGCCTGGAGCCGGTTGGAACCCTCGCCCGGAGATCTGCAATTCGACTGGCTTGATCGCGCGGTCGAGGTATTGGGATCGGCCGGTTTGAAGGTGGTTATGGGGACACCCACAGCGACGCCTCCGCGCTGGATGCTGGACAAACACCCCGATATGCTGGCCGTCGACGCCCAAGGTCAGCCGCGTAAATTCGGGTCGCGTCGGCACTATTGCTTCAGCCATGCGGGCTATGTCGACGAGTGCGTCCGCATCGCCCGGATCTTTGGCGAACGTTATGGCCGCAATCCACACGTCGCCGCCTGGCAAATCGACAATGAATACGGTTGCCACGACACCACGATCAGCTACAGCGCCCCGGCGCTAAAGGCGTTTCGTCTTTGGCTGGCGGATCAATATGGCAGCATCGACGTCCTGAACGAGGCTTGGGGCAATGTGTTCTGGTCGATGGAATACGACCACTTTGACCAAATCGACCTGCCAAACCTGACTGTGACCGAGCCGAACCCGGCCCATGTTCTGGCCTTACGACGCTTCAGCTCGGATCAGGTGGTGGCCTTCAACAAGGCTCAGGCCAATGTGTTGCGCCCGCTGACCGATGCACCGCTGTCGCATAACTACATGGGACGTGTGCTTGAGTTCGACCATTTCGATGTTGGCGCGGACCTCGATATCGCCACCTGGGACAGTTATCCGATTGGGTTTCTATCGGACCGGTTGGAGGACGATACCGAACACAAGGCCAAATTCCTGCAGCAAGGCGATCCGGATATGCAAGGTTTTCACCACGATCTCTATCGCGCGGTCGGCCATGGTCGTTGGTGGGTGATGGAGCAACAGCCCGGCCCGGTGAACTGGGCCCCGTACAACCCTGCTCCCCTGCCCGGCATGGTCCGGCTTTGGTCGCTTGAGGCCGTGGCCCACGGGGCCGAGGTGGTCAGCTATTTCCGCTGGCGCCAAGCGCCCTTTGCGCAGGAACAGATGCACGCCGGATTGCTGACACCAGACAGCCGCGCGGCCCCCGGTCTGGCCGAAGCGCGCCAGACGGCGGATGAATTGAAGGCCATCGGTCCAGTTCACCAGAAACAGGCGCAGGTTGCGATCCTGTTCGACTACGCCTCGGATTGGGCGTGGACCACGCAGCCGCAAGGCGCAGGTTTTGACTATTTCCGGCTGGTATTCTCGGCCTATTGCGCTCTGCGTCGTGCCGGGCTGTCGGTGGACATTGTTTCACCTCAAGACTTGGCGAAAGGTTACGCGGTGATCCTTGCGCCAGGGCTGGCCACAATCAATGCCGCGTTGGAAGCGCGTTTGGCCGAGGCCTGCGATCTTGCCATCCTTGGCCCACGCAGCGGCGCGATCACCCGTGATTTCCAGATCCCTCTGTCGGGCCGCCCCGGCCTTGATGGCGTCGATTGCCATGTCGATCTGGTTGAAACCCTGCCGCCCAATGTCAAACGCCCGGTCGTCGGGGGCGGAGCCGCACAGCACTGGATCGACCGTCTGTCAGGAGGCGGAGAGGACCTTTTGCAGTTTGAAGATGGTACCCCTGCTTTGAAAACGGGGGACGGCATCTGGTATCTGGCGGGTTTCCCCGACGAGGCGCTCTGGGATCGCCTAATCGGGCTGGCGGCGGACCACAACGGGCTGAATTTGCAGCCGTTGCCCGAGGGCCTGAGGCTTCGGGAATCAGCCGCGCATACGTTCCTGATCAACTACAATGCCGATCCGGTGGAATGGAACGGACACACCATTGCGGGCTGCGATGTTATTGTCCTCGAAAACGCGTCACCGGAGGGTTGAGCCGGGCGCGCTACTCCTTCCAGATCGCAAGGTTGTGGGGGGCGACCGGGTCTTCTCCGACCAGAAGCGGGCGCTTTGTGTTCGCGGGCAGTGGTTGGTCTTGATCGCCAAAGTTAAAGGCAAAGCGCAGGTCCCCGCGTCGGGTGAGCCTCAAATCCTGATGCGTTTTAGAGACTTCCAGCCCAGCCCAATCCAATACGTCGCGCAGGATGTCCTGCAACAACGCGCCGCTCGGGACCATCGCAAGATAGGTCGCCCTGCTCGAGCGAATGACCGCGGGACTGCCATTCTGATATCGGCTGACGAAATGGCCGATAGCTTGTTCACTTGTCTCGACAATTTCGCGCCAACCTGTGAAGGGCAGCGGGTTTTGCTCGCCCAACTGCACGGCTTCATCCGCAAGATCGGGCAAGGACTCGACCCTCAAAACGCGAACACCTGTCAAATCACTCAACACCCCCGGCGCGAGGCTATCTGGGCTGTGCATGTCTGTCGTCTTGCTGCCCGACCGCGCACCGATCAACAGTTTCGCTGTCGTCGCTTGAAGTCTTGAGGCCAACCCGTCGCTGACAATCATGCTCTGCGGCAAAACGATCAAGGCATAGCCATCGAGGTCGTCCTCTGGCCCGACAAAATCCAGATCGACGCCGAAACCGCGCAAACCCGCGTACCAGTCTCGCAGGATGTTCGTGTTGGGAAATGCATCGTCATGCGGCAGGATGTCTGCCGCCCAGATCGACGTATAGTCGATCAACATTGCAACTTGAGCCTTCTGCCTTTTGGCCGGCGGCAAAGCCGCGCGATCCTTCACAACCTGCGCCAGCTCAACCGCTGCCTGATCCGGACTGCCATCCGACCGTAAAAGAGCGGTGTGGAACTGCTCCTGAGCATACTTCGCCTGACGCCAGCGAAAGAACATCACCGCCTGCGCGCCATGGGCATAAGCTGCCCATGTCCATAGCCGGACAACGCCATCTACTGGCGACGGGTTCTTTTCCGCCCAGTCGACGGGACCGGGTTGTTGTTCCAACACCCACATTCGACCGCGCCCTTGCGAGCGATAAAGATCGCAGTGAAACCCCTGATAGTCTGGTGCCCCGGTTCGCAAATAGCGATGCTTGTCCTGATCAGACAGGGATGATCCAAGCAGATTGCCCAGCGGGTAGCTGTCGAAACCTACGATATCCAAGTCGGCGGCCACCGCGTGGTGATCAAACTCAAAACTGCCCGCCATGAAGTTATGCGTGATATCCCGGCCCGGCGAATGCGCCCGAAGAATATCCACCTGAGCCTTGTTGAACAGTCGAACCCGGTCCGAGGAATAACGCGCAAAATCTAAAGATTGCGTCGGGTTCGCGGCCGCGACCAAGCCGTTTGGTAGCTCGATCTGGTCAAAACTTGAATACTGCGTGCCCCAGAAGACCGTACCCCATCTCTGGTTCAATTCTTCAATCGTGCCATAGCGCTCTTGCAGCCATCGGCGAAACCCATTGCGAGCACAGTTGGAGTAGCTGAGGACGGTGTCATGGTCGTTGTATTCATTGTCGATCTGCCACGCGTGAACATGCGGGTTTTGCCCATAGCGCCGGGCGTATTCGGTGGCGATCCGTTTGGCCTCCTCAAGATAGATATTGCTGGAAAAGCAATAGTGGCGTCGCGATCCAAAACCGCGCACCCGGCCATCTGGGCCGACGGGCAAAATCTCTGGATACTCGTCGATCAGCCATTTGGGGGGCGAAGCCGTGGGCGTAGACATCATGACCCGCAGGCCAGCCTCACCCAAAATCCCGATGACCTCATCGAGCCAACCCCACTTGAACTGACCGCGCCGGGGTTCGATCAGGCCCCAGGTGAACTCTGCAATCCGCACCCAATCGAGGCCCATGTCGACCATACGCGCGGCATCGTCCCGCCATTGGGACGGGTCCCATTGTTCGGGGTAGTAGCAAACCCCCAGTTCAAGCTTGCTCATCTGGTGTCCTTCGCGGTTCGCCGCTCGATCCATTTCAGGAAGCTGGCGCAACCCAAAGTGATCACGACATAGAGGATCGCCGCTGTGTTGAAGGGCGCAAATGGCAAGAAGCTAGAGGCCTGAAACTCGCGCATGCGTTGGGTCATGTCGCGCACAGACAGGATCGACAGCAGTGAGGTGTCTTTGATCATCGCGATGAACTCATTGCCCAGGGGCGGTGTCACGATCCGCAAGGCCTGTGGCAGTACGATCAGCCGTGCGGTCTGCCAGCGCGACAAACCCAGTGAGCTGCCAGCCTCAAGCTGGCCTTTGGGTATGGCTTCGATGCCAGATCGGAAGATCTCGGCCATGTAGGCGGAATACCCAACCGAAATGGCGATGATCCCGCGGGTCATGTTGGTCATGTCGATGCCACCGCCGGTGGCATCCTTGACAGCGCCTGCCAGAGGAAGGCCGATATAGAGGATGATCACCAGCATCGGAATGCCTCGGATCGTGTCCACGAAAAACTCGGCCCCGACCGCAAGTGGGTGCAGTTTGTGTTGGGACCCGCCGACCGTAAGTGTCAGCAAGAGGAAACCGAAAACGGCAAAGGCCAGCCCCGGATTTCGAAACTTGTCCGGCAGAAAGCTGGTTTGCCAGATCACCGGATAGCCCTGCGTATGGGACTCAACCGGAACAAACGCACCCGAGACGCTGTCGACTGTCTCAATCTGTTCGATCGCAGATGCAGCGTCCGGAGCGCTCCGGATCCGGATTTGCTCATCGTCGCCGCCTTCGAATTCACCGAAGCGGATCACATCGGCTTGCGCCTGAGGGGTGCCGCGCACAATGGCAATGCGGCCCTCGATATTGCCGACAAGGACGTAGCTGACCTGAGGCTGCATGAAAAAAAAGGTGGATACCGCAAGCAACGCCAGACTGATCGCGCCATAGACCATCGTTGTCCGGGCCTTTGGCTTGAATGACTGGAGCCCGACCCAGATTAGACCAAGGATCGCGGCGAAGATATAGGCAAAGATCGCCGCGCGGAACGTGATGGCGACGCCTGTTGCGAATTGCCAATGGGCCATGAACATCAGGTAGAACAGCGCGACGCCCGTCAGAATTTCGAACCCAAGCTGTACGCGCCCGCGCATTGGTTTCGTCAAACGACCAGAGATCAGGCACAACGCGATGATCACAGCATAGACCGCTAGAAGGATTTGCAGGCCGCTCTGAACTTGTGCCACCACTTCGGGAAACAAAACCCACGTCTGGTTGGTCCGATCAATCAGGGTCGAGGTGTTCTCGCTGAGCGCGTGAAAAAAAACAGACTCGGCGAAGGGCATCAGGACGTGCGGGGCAACAAAAGCCAGAATGGACAGGGCAACAGCCGCCGGAAACGCCGCCAAAGCGGAAATGCGAAGCCATGCGGGCGCTTGCGCTTCGAACCGGGTGTGCCGTGCGCAAAGATAGCCGAGGATCGCCGTAGCAAGGACCAGTAGGAACCCCACGAAAATCGGCCCTGCATTGTTGCCGATCCCCAGAATGGCGACCAGAGATCGCAGGTATTTGGATGAGGTGGCAAACAGATAGATGATAAACGGCGCGGCTGCGAGCAACACGAGGTTGCTCGGGCGGATCGAGCTGAGGCGCGACATGGGGTTCTCCGCTAAATCAAAGCCCCGGCGGCAGAACCCGCCGGGGCTGGAGGGGGGTTAAAGGATCAGTTGGTGCCCCAGTATTTGGCTTTCAGCTCATCCAAAGTGCCGTCTTGCTGAATTGCGGCCAGACCTTCGTTGATCGCATCGACAGTCGGATCGCCTTCCTGAAACACGATGCCCAGCGGGTCGGACTGCAGGCCCGTGATGCCCACGGTCAACTCGCCCGCGAACTCCTGCTCATAAGCGGTGGCCGAAGTTCCGTCGATGATCACACCTTCTACATCGGCATTCTGCAACGCCAGAATGGCGGCCGAGAAGTTGTCGTAGAGGCTGACATTCTCGCGCCCCACCAGCTCTTCCGCCAGCTGCGCGTTGGTCGTTCCGGTTTGAGCGGCCAGTTTCAGACCTCCGGCCTTGAAGTCATCCAGGGTCGTGTCGCCCTTGTCGACTTGCAGCAGGATGGCCTGGCTGACCACGATATACGGCTCCGAGAAATCCATGGTCTCTTCCCGTTCCGGCGTGATCGACACGCCCGAGATGACCAGATCGAACTCACCTTGCTGAAGGGCTGCGAAGATGCCATCCCACGCGGTGTTGACGAAATTCGGCACGCAGTTCACGCGCTCGCAAATGGCGTTCATTACGTCGACGTCAAAGCCTACGATCTCGCCCGTTGTCTCGTCGACGGTTTCCATCGGAGGATAAGTCGCATCCGTTCCGATTTTCAGAACGCGTCCTTCCAAATCGGCGGCAAAAGCGGCTGGGACCGTCATCGTGGCAACGGCTGCAGCGGCAAGTAGATGTTTGAACATGTTCGGTTTCTCCTTTGTTGGGTCAGGTCAGATCGCCGGGTTCGGCGGAGGTGTGTCAGGTTGCCGCTCGATTAACGTGGCCCTGATCTTCTTTTGAATTTCAGACGGATCGGCCCCGTCCAGTGATTTTAACATGAACGCGCCCAGCAACCGGCTGGTCTTGTCAATCGGCACGTAATAGGCACTGGGCGCCGGTACGAAATACTTGCTGAGTTGGAGGTCATCGGTCGAAATGACCACAACATCGCGCCCGACCCTGATGCCATCTTCGGCGGCGGCTGACAAAACGCCCAATGTCATCGCCTCGTTGGCGCAGATGATGCCGGTCGGGCGGTCTGCGCGTTGCATCAGGCTGCGAAAAGCCTCTTGGCCGCTTTGCGCCGTTGTGGGGCCGTTGTAGATCAGATCGGGTTGAACGGGCACGCCCGCCGTCTGTAGTGCGGCGGCATAGCCAGTCTGACGCTGTCCAGTGTAAACCAATTCGGCGGGTGGATTGATGAGAGCAATTCGTCGATGACCTAAACGCAACAGCCGCTCTGTCGCGTCGCGCGCCGCGCTTTTGCTATCGAAATCGACATAGGGATGAGGTTCAGAACTGTCGCTCATGCCATAGGTTACAAAGGGGAAATTCTGGTTTTGTAGATAGGCGATACGCGGGTCGTTATGTCGAGTGCCCGAAAAGATCACCCCATCCGCCGAGCGTTCCTGTACGATCGCGCGCAGGGCGGCCATCGCGTCGTCCAAATCGGCCACGCTGCACACGCTCAGCTCATAGCGTGATCCCTGCAAAGCGGTTGAAATACCAGCCACAATTCGGGTGAATTCCACGCCCTCCCACTCCTCGGTGGCGTCGGTGGAGACGCCCACCAGCAGTGCGATCCGGTAGGATTTGTTGGTGCGCAATTTCAGCCCGGCGAGGTTTACTTTGTAACCCTGTTCCACAGCCACTTTCTGTATCTCTTTACGGGTTTCGCGTTTGACCGAGTCCTCTCCGCGCAAGGCATTGGATACGGTCCCGACGGAGTAGCCTGTCTGCTTGGCGATAGACTTGATCGTTGCGCGGGCCATCTAGATACGACCTTTCAAAAGGTCGCTCAGAAAGCGCCTGCCTGTTGTCAGAGTCGTCGCCGGGCTCGGCGACTCGTCATGCTCAACGAACAGGTCCGAACACGCCGTACGATGCAGCGCTTCAACAACCGCGCTCCAATCTATGTCGCCCTGCCCCAGATCCCGCCACCTAGCGTCGCCCTGTTGGCTGGGGTCCACGTCCTTGGCATGGACCGAGACCACACGGTCGGCATAGCGCTCAATAATCTCAACCGGGTCCAGGTAGGCCGCCCCTAGCCAACCGATATCGGGCTGCCAAAAGACGTTTCCCTTCTCCAGGATTATCTCCAACGGCGTCTGCGAGGGGTAGCCGACCAGGTCGAAATCGTGGTTGTGATAGGCCAGCCGAACGCCCGAGCCTGACAGTTGCGCAGCCAATTGTGATAACTGGCCCGACACAGCCTTCCATCCCTCGGCAGTGTCGGGCCGCGCCTCTGGTGCCAGCCAAGGCATGACGGCAACCGGGCACTCCAATCGTTCCAGAAGGTCCTGAATTTCGGGTAAACGCCCCTCGAATTCTTCCCAGTCGAAATGCGCCGAACGTACCCGCAAACTAGATTGCGCAACGATCCGGGCCATCTTAGGCGCTGTCAGGTCGTGCAACCCCGTCGTTTCGACATCTGCATAGCCACAGGCCGCCGCCAATTGCAGTTGATCGCTTAGATCGCCACAATTCCGAACTGTGTATAGCTGCGCAGAAACCCGCATTTACCACCATTGAAACGTTTCAATAATGGTTGAACGGGGTTTTATGAGTTGTCAAGCGGCTTGAAGCAGTGCGCGCCAATTCACTTGCGCATGGAGAGACCGTTATGGAACAGATGCACTTTTTCCGGCCGTGCTGTAACCGAAACCTGCTGCCCGCGAAGGTTCCGTTGAATACCGGGCAGTTTTGCGATGACCTGATCCGCGTCATTGGATTTGGCAAAATATAGCAGGGTCACCTCACCCAATGCTTCGGTGAAATCAACCTCACCGCTCAGGATCGGGTCGCTATCCGTCAAAGTGAAATCTTCGGGCCGGACGCCGATGTTTACCTGCTTGCCTTCGTCTTCGGGTCCGGTCGGGATCGCGGAAATCGCTGAACCTCCGCCCTCCAAGGCTATCGTCGTCATCTGCCCAGTGCCCGTGATTGTTCCGGGTAACAGGTTCATCGAAGGCGACCCGATGAATTGGGCCACGAACTCATTGTCCGGGGTTTCATACAGTTCAAGCGGGGTGCCAACCTGGGCAATGCCTTTGTTGGCCAGCACAACGATGCGGCTGGCCAAGGTCATCGCTTCGACCTGATCATGGGTCACATAGATCATGGTGCTGTCGGGCATCGCCTCTTTGAGGCGCGCAATCTCAATCCGCGTGGCGACGCGTAGCGCTGCATCGAGATTCGAGAGCGGCTCATCAAACAGATAGACCTTGGGGTCCCGCACAATCGCTCGCCCGATCGCGACGCGCTGGCGCTGACCGCCGGAAAGGGCTTTGGGTAGGCGATCAAGATATGGGTCCAATTGCAGAATTTGAGCCGCGCGCTCAACAGCAGCGTCAATCTCTGCGGCGGGTCGCTTGGCGATCTTAAGCGCAAAAGACATATTCTCGCGCACGGTCAAATGCGGATAGAGGGCATAGGATTGGAACACCATCGCGATGCCGCGCTGCGCGGGCGGCACGTCATTCATGACCTGACCTTCGATCTCCAGCGTACCGCCGGTGATCTTCTCCAGCCCCGCAATCATCCGGAGCAGAGTGGATTTTCCGCATCCGGACGGGCCGACAAAGACGATCAACTCGCCCTGCTCGATATCCAGATCAATGTGTTTCAGGACATCAACTGGTCCATAGGATTTCGCCACATCTGTGAGTTTGAGTTCCGACATGACTTACCCCTTGTCCCTGCGCATCAGGCAGAATTCGGCAGGTTGCAGCGTGACGCGACCTTCACCCGTGACACTGCCAATGTCCTCACCAATTGCCTGCCAGCTGCCCGAGGGCAGATCGACCTGCCCCGCCCCTCGTCCCAGATTAAAGGCGCAAAACACCTCCTCGCTGGCGTTTTCGCGGCGGAACATCAGGATCGGGCCGACTTGCACCATCTCTGGTTGCGCCCCCGCAGCCAGCGCCGGATGCGCATGTCGCAGAGCAACCGCGCGGCGATAGTGGTGCAGCATGGATTGGTCGTCCGCCTCCATACGATCAACCGCACGTTCGGACTGCGTATCACTAACAGGCAACCATGGCTCGCCGGTGCTAAAGCCCGATTGTTCATCCTGAGTTGCCCAGACCATTGGCGTCCGGCATCCGTCACGGCCTTTGAACTCAGGCCAGAATTCAACGCCATAGGGGTCTTGCAAGCGTTCGAAGGGCACGTCGGCCTCAGGTAGGCCCAATTCCTCGCCCTGATACAAACAGGCCGAACCGCGCAGGCACATCATCAGAACCGCGTGTTGGCGCGTTGCTGCATCGCTGAGGTCCCAGCGAGAGGCATGGCGTTGAACATCATGGTTCGAGAACGCCCAGCAAGGCCAGGCATCTCCCGCCTTGGCCTGAAGCTGGTCAAACACCTGCTTCGCGTAAGCTGCTGTCAACGCGCGTTTTTCCAGGAATTCGAACGCATAGCACATGTGCATACGCGCATCACCCGAGGTGTATTCCCCCATGATCTCAAGCCCGCGCTGCGCGTCGCCGACCTCACCCAGACAGGCTCGGCCTTCGTATTCGTTGGTCAGCGCCCTCAGTCGCTCCAGGAAGGCGATGTTTTCAGGCTGACTTTTGGAATAGAGGTGGTTTTGGTGGTTATACGGGTTCACTGCGGGTGCAATCGAGGCATTGCGCTCTTCAACCGGCAGCGCCGGGTTATCGCGCAATTGCTTGTCGTGGAAATAGAAGTTGATCGTGTCCAGACGAAAGCCATCGACCCCCATCTCGAGCCAGAACCGGGCCACGTCCAGCAACGCGTCCTGAACCCGTTCGCAGTGGAAGTTCAGGTCCGGCTGCGAGGTCAGAAAGTTGTGCAAGTAGTATTGCAGGCGGCGCGGGTCCCACTGCCAGGCAGACCCCCCAAAAATCGACAACCAGTTGTTCGGCGGCGTCCCATCCGGTTTGGGGTCGGCCCAGACGTACCAATCGGACTTCGGGTTGTCCGTTGACGCGCGGCTTTCGGTAAACCACGGGTGTTGATCCGATGTATGTGACAGCACCAGATCAATCATCACTTTCAGACCCTTTGCGTGGGCCTGACCCAGTAGCTCTTGGAAATCCTCAAGCGAGCCGAACATCGGATCGACATCACGATAATCGCTCACGTCATAGCCGAAATCCTTCATCGGCGACTTGAAGAAAGGCGAAATCCAGATCGCATCGACGCCGAGCGAGGCGATATAGTCGAGCCGTTGGGTGATCCCGTTCAGATCACCAATTCCGTCGCCATTGCTGTCCTGAAAGCTACGCGGATAGATCTGGTAGATCACGCCGCCGCGCCACCACTCGGATGTCGCTTTGGTTGAGTTCGAAAGCTCTACGGTGTTTTGCACGTTCATCTGACGCCTCTATTTGACGGATCCGGCCAATAGGCCCCGGACCAGGTATTTTTGCATTGCGAAGAACACGACCAGCGGCACAAAGATCGACACGAAGGCCGCCGTCGCGAGGATTTCCCAGTTGCCGCCTCGTGTGCCCAAAAGCTCGACGATGCGGTTTGTCATAACGGTGGTCTGGCCGGTCGCATCGATCAGGAAGACCTTGGCAACCAGCAGATCATTCCATGTCCATAGGAACTGGAAGATCGCAAAGGATGCGAGTGCCGGGAAGCTGAGCGGCAGGATCAGCTTGGTGAAGATCTGGAACTCGGTCGCGCCATCGACACGGGCGTTCTCGATCAAATCCCGCGGCAAGCCGGCCATGTAGTTGCGCAACAGGTAAATCGCCAGCGGCATACCAAAGCCAGTATGGGCCAGCCAGACGCCCAGATAGCCTTTCCCGATCCCGATGTTCAGGTGGAATTTCAACAGCGGGATCAGCGCCAATTGCAAGGGCACGACCAACAGCCCAACGACGGCCGCGATCAGCAGTGCACGGCCCGGAAACTCCATCCACGCCAGTGCATAGGCTGCGAATGCCGCAACGAGGATCGGGATGATTGTCGCGGGAATTGTCACCGTTAGCGTGTTGAAGAAGGCTTTGGCCATACTGTCGGAACTACCTTGATCCAGCAGGACTTTTCGATAGTTGTCTAAGGTAAACTCTGGCGGCAATTCGGCCGTGACGAACACGCGAACACCTCGGTTTCCTGTGAACTCCTCAGTGTTCTCCATCCTGTAGGCGCCGTCCGCATCAACCGTGATCGTGCCGCCTCGACGCAGCTCGGCGGTGTCGCCGGGGACAAACGCATCAACCTCACGAGCACTGATACCCCAGTTCGAGATCTTTACCTGCTCGTCATCCCGGAAAAGTTGGCCTTCGATCACGTATAGGCCGTTCTCCAGCACCTGCGTTTCAGGTGCGGCGCTGCGTAGGGTCAGGTTCTGCTCGGACGGGAAGATTGACCGCCACCAACCACTGCCCGAGATCTGATCCGCAGTCCGGAATGATGAGATCAGCAGACCGAGGGTCGGGATCACCCAAAGCACCACCAGAAAAATGACCGAGGCATGGACGACCCAGCGCAGCGCCGGTTTGGTTCCTGCAATATCGCTCATGGCCTACTCCATTTCCTTGCGCGCGTTGCGCACGTTCCAGATCAGGATCGGAGTGACCAGCAACATGATCACCATGGCCGAGGCCGACCCCACCCCCCAATCATTGGCGCGGAACAATTTGTCGTACATGTAGTTGGCCAGCACCTGCGTCTCCCATTGGCCATTGGTCATGGCAAAGACGATGTCGAAGACCTTGAGGACGGTGATTGTAATCGTCGTCCAGACCACCAGAATGGTTGTCTTGATTTGAGGCACTTTGATCTTGAAGAAAATCTGGAACGGGTTGGCCCCGTCCAGAATGGCGGCCTCGACGGTTTCTTCAGGGATGCCGCGCAAGGCTGCCGACAGGATCACCATGGCAAATCCGGTCTGAATCCAAACCAAAACGATCATCAGGAAGAAACTGTTCCAGAACGGAACGGTTAGCCAAGTCTGCGGTTCAGTCCCGCCGAAAAAGATATAGAGGGCGTTTAGAATGCCGATTTGATCCTGTTCCGCCGGCCGAGCGTCATAGACCAGTTTCCAGATCACCGAGGCCCCCACAAAGGAAATTGCCATCGGCATGAAGATCAGCGACTTGGCAAAATTGCCCCAGCGGATGCGATCGGTCAGCTGCGCCACGAGCAAACCAAAGCCGGTCGACATCGCAGGCACGACGATCAGCCAGAACATATTGTTGCGCATGGCTTCCCAGAATTTAGGCTCAGCCGCCATCTGGGTGTAGTTCTCCAGACCAACCCATCTGTACCCGCCGCCAGGCACGCGCTCCGTGAGTGAAAGGCGCAACGTCTCAACCACCGGATAGGCCAGATAGAGGCCAAGCGCCGCCAGTGCAGGGAACAGGAACAGCCAGGGCCGGATCATGTTCGCGCGGTTGATATTGCGCCCTGCGTTCGGCCCGCGCGGCGGGAACAGGACTTTGTCCAGAAATTGGTTCGAGAGGTAGAAGTAGCCCACGCAACCCGACACACCGATGATGATGGTCAGCAGGCCCTGAAGTGCCGGTGTCATGATGCCCTCGTCGGTTTGGAAACGGGGCAGCCGCATAGCCGCCCCATAACGTCAGTTACTTCGCGGCATCCCACGACGACTGGATTTCACCCGCAACAGTGGCCGCGTCCTTCGCACCCGAGGAATAGTCGACCATGCCGGTCCAGAACGTGCCCGCACCGACTGCGCCCGGCATCAAGTCTGAGCCGTCAAAGCGGAACGTTGTGGCGTTCGTCAGAATCTCACCCTGACCGCGCTGCGTGTCATTGGCGTAGTTCTCCGGGTTTGCCCCCAGATGCGGCGTCAGGAACCCGTCCTGAGACATCATGATCTCATGCGCGAACGGGGTCTTTAGGAACTCCATGAACACTTCAGTCGCAGGGCTTGGATTCGTGATGGTGAACAGGGTGCCCGCGCCCAGAACCGGTGTGCCCAGATCCTTCTCGGCATAGGCTGGGAAATAGAAGAAATCGGCATCCACGCCCAGCTCTGTCCCTTCCGGGAAATAGGCAGGGATGAATGAGGCCTGGCGGTGCATCATGCAAGCAGGCGGGCTGTCAAACAGGCCCTTGGGGCTATCGCGGAAATCGATCGCAGCCGTATCGTCTGCGTTCCCAACCACATAGTCATCGTTGCGGGTAAAGCTGCCATATTCCTCGATCGCGGCAATCACGCGCGGATCGTCGAACTTCATCTCATTCGATACCCACTGGTCATAAACCTCTGGCGGTTGCGTGCGCAGCATCAGGTCCTCAACCCAATCCGTTGCGGGCCAACCGGTCGCGCCACCGGATGCGAGGCCGACGCAGAGCGGCGTCTCACCGTCTTCGACCATCTGATCCATAAGCGCTTTGAACTCTTCCATGGTCTCAGGGACCTCGTAGCCGAAGTCCTCGAAGTTCTCAGGGATGTACCAAACCAGAGACTTGACGTTCACGTTGAAGAAGAAGCCGTAGAAATCCTTGGCTCCGTCTGCGTTCTCAAAAGTCCCCAGATCGACCCAGGACTGACCGGCTGCGAAATTGTTCTTGATCCAATCCGCTGATCCTTCGGCAAGCGGCGTCAGATAGCCGTTCTTGGCCATGTTCGCCGCAAGGCCAGGCTGGGGGAAAACCGTCAGGTTTGGCGCTGATCCGGCTGCCGCGTCGATCAAAATCTGCTGTTCCAGCGAGTCTGACCCGACATAGCTGGAATTTGCGCCTGTTGCCTCATCGAAATAGGCGACGAGATTTTCGAAGGATTGCCCTTCGCCCGCAAGCCAGGGGCCGAAAATTGTCAGGTCCTGACCGCTCAGATCATGAGCGTCTGCAAAGGCCTGAAACCCGTTCCAGTCAAAGCCGCCCTCTCCAACGGGGTGGATCATTTGACCCTGTGCGTGAACAGCCCCGGCAGTCAGGGCAAACGTGGCCACACCTGCGTACAGCGTGCGTTTCATGAAATCTCCTCCCAATACTCTCCAGCGCCTTCGCTTCACGGTTTTCAAAGCGCTTTGAATGATTATTGTTATCCGCTAACATTTTTACTCTGTCAATGAGTCGTATTTTCGAATAAGTCAGAAAAACAGGCTTGTCTGTTATCACAAAAGGTTGGCAGGCACACAAAACAGGACCTCACCAGTAAGGCCTTCGATTTGAAGGCGCTTTGGCTACCTATGAACCTCAAGCAGCTCTCTGAAACATTGGGTCTTTCGCAAACCACGGTCAGCCGGGCACTGAACGGCTACCCTGAGGTCAACGCTAAAACACGTCTGAGGGTTGAGGCTGCAGCGGCCAAACATGGCTACCGCCCCAACAGCCGCGCCAAGGGGTTGGCGACGGGCAAGTCCATGGTCATCGGTCACGTCATCCCCAGCTCATCAAGGCATGAAATGGTGAACCCGATCTTCGGAGATTTCGTTGCCGGAGCGTCAAAAACCTATGCCGAGCATGGCTATGACATGATGTTTACTAACGCCGACGACACTTCGATCGAGGCGGCCTATCGCAACCTGTTTCAACGCGGGGCGGTCGATGGCGTCGTGCTTCAAGGCCCAAAGGTCAACGAGCCAAGGATCGAGGTTTTGACGCGGATGGCGGTGCCGTTCATCGTTCATGGCCGCTCAACCGGTGTGCAGGCTGAATATGACTGGATTGATGTGAACAACAAAAGTTCGTTCCAGCGTGCGACGCAGTTTCTGCTTGATCTGGGCCACCGTCGCATCGCCCTGATCAACGGGCTGGAGGATATGGACTTTGCCCAACGTCGTCGTGCCGGATATCTGGACGCTCTGCAGCAGGCAGGGCTGATACCGGATGCCGCCTTGATGCGCAGCGCCGAAATGACCGAGGTCTATGGCCATCGGGAAACCCATCAGATGCTGCAAATCGCAGAACCACCGACCGCGATTCTGGCATCGTCGATGATCACGGCCATTGGTGTGCGCCGCGCCTTGGAAGAAGCAGGGTTGCAGATGGGGCGGGATATTTCGGTCATCGCCCATGACGATGATCTTTCCTACCTGAAAAATGGTCAGGATGTGCCGATCTTCACAGCAACGCGGTCCTCCGTTCGGGACGCTGGGGAAATGGCCGCAGAGATGCTGATCCAGCGGATCAAGTCTCCGTCTGCGCCGGTGCAAACCAGGTTGCTTGAGGCCGAGTTGGTCGTCGGGCGGTCAACCGGGCCTGCGCCTATTGGGGTTCGATGATGAAATATACACGCAACGACTTCCCCAAAGATTTTCTGTTCGGCGTCGCGACATCCGCCTACCAAATCGAAGGCCATGCACAGGGCGGTGCTGGCCCGACGCATTGGGACAGTTTCGCGGCCACGCCTGGAAACGTCGTCAGCGCGGAAAATGGCGCAATTGCCTGCGATCACCTAAATCGGTTCGAGGAAGACTTTGATCTGGTTCAGGATGCAGGGTTTGACTGTTATCGCTTTTCGACCAGCTGGGCGCGTGTGTTGCCGGAAGGTCGGGGGCATGTAAACCATGCCGGGCTCGACTACTACGACCGCCTAGCGGACGCGCTGCTTGAACGCGGCATCCGCCCCTGTGCGACGCTCTACCACTGGGAGCTACCTTCGGCACTTGCCGATCTGGGGGGCTGGCGCAATCGGGATATCGCCGGGTGGTTCGCAGATTTCACCCAAGTGATCATGGGCCGGATCGGAGACCGCATGTATTCGGTCGCACCCATCAACGAGCCTTGGTGCGTCAGCTGGCTCAGCCATTTCGAAGGCCACCACGCACCGGGCTTGCGCGATATTCGCGCGGCTGCACGCGCGATGCATCATGTTCTTCTGGCCCATGGCAGCGCCATTCAAACAATGCGCAGCCTAGGCATGTCCAATCTGGGCGCTGTCTTCAACCTCGAATGGGCGGAGCCAGCTGATGATAGTGCCGCTGCTCAACAGGCGGCTGCGCTCTATGACGGGATCTACAACCGGTTTTTCTTGGGCGGCGTGTTTAAAAAAGCCTATCCCGACAACGTGCTGAAGGGACTGGAGCCTCATTTGCCCGCAGGTTGGCAAGATGATTTCGACACTATCGGAGCATCGGTCGATTGGTGCGGCTTGAACTACTACACCCGCAAGCTGATCACCTCGGCAGACAGTGCATGGCCAAGCCTGACCGAAGTGCCCGGCCCTCTGCCCAAAACTCAGATGGGTTGGGAAATCGACCCCGCCGCCCTGACCCGATTTCTGAAAAGGACCGCAGAAGACTATACCGGTGATCTTCCGATCTATGTTACAGAGAACGGCATGGCGAGCGCCGAGCGCCAGCAAGACGATGAGCGCATCGCCTATCTGGACGATCACTTGACGGCGGTGCAACAGGCTTTGGCTGCGGATGTGCCCGTTAAGGGGTATTTCATCTGGTCTTTGCTGGACAACTACGAATGGGCCTATGGCTATGAAAAACGGTTTGGATTGGTAGACGTGGATTTTGAGACGCTGGACCGCAGGCCCAAAGCCTCCTTCGCTGCCGTAAAGGCCGCACTTTCCGAAGGCGCCACCGACCGGCAGGCCTATCGCCAGCCGTCTGGGTCTTTGCGACCACATTGGACATTGGTGGCCGATATAGGTGGTACGAATACGCGACTGGGCGTTGTCTCTGATGGTAAGCTGACCGCATTGCACAAACATCCGACGGGGACCCTGCCCGATCTGCTGAATGCGTTGCATAATATTCGGGCTGAGATCGGCACGGCGCCACAAGCCGTGGTCGCAGCCGGAGCCGGACCGGTGCGTGACGGGCGCATCCAACTGACCAACGCGAATTTGGACCTGTCCGAGGAGGCCCTGGCCAATGCGACAGGGGCCACCAACACTTACGTAATCAATGACTTCACCGCGGCAGCGTGGTCCGTGGCCGAAGTGACAGAGGCTGATGTATCCGTCCTGCAAGGCTCTGCCACTCCGCCGATGGGCACGCGATTGGTCGTCGGGCCTGGAACCGGTTTGGGCGTCGGTACGCTGCTCTATTCTGAGGGGCATTTCCACACCGTTTCAGGCGAAGGCGGCCATGTGGGCCTGTCCCCGCGCACGCGGGATGAGGTCGATATCTTCGACGCCGCCCGCCATCTGGCACCCGAATGCTTTTTCGACGACAGCCTAGTGCTTGAGGCCGAAATGTTCCTCAGCGGAACCGGCTTGCCAATCCTGTATCGGGCCGCAGGCATGGCGGCTGGGCAAGCTCAGCCTCCAGTTCGCACTGCCCGAGATATCCTGCAGGACGCACGCAACGGCAAGGACCCGGTCGCCGTTCGCACCGCAGATTTGTTCATCAGCCATCTGGGTGCGTTGATGGGTGATATGGCCGTCACCGTGATGCCTTCCGGTGGCGTCTTCCTTGTGGGTGGCGTCGCCGAGAAAAACCGCTGGATGTTTGGCGAAACCTTCCGTAACGCGTTCAATGCAGGCGGGCGTTTCAGCGAGTTGCGGCAGTCGATGAACCTTTATATCTCGGAACAGACCGAATTTGGCATTGTTGGCGCTAACAACTTCTGTAAAAATGCGCTTCAGCGATAACTGAGCGTATTTTGGAAGAGGAAATGGGATGATCCTGTGTTGCGGAGAAGCCCTGATCGACATGATTGCCGAACCGACCCTGTCCGGGCGGGACGGTTTTGTTCCCCATTCCGGTGGCGCTATATTCAATACCTCTATCGCTTTGGGCAGGTTGGGCGCGCCCGTTGGGCTGCTGACTGGCCTGTCCTCGGACATGTTCGGGCATCAATTGGCCGATGACCTGCGGGCCAGCCATGTAGACACGACACATGTGATTGCCTCGGACAGGCCGACCACGCTGGCGTTTGTTCAACTGAAGGACGGCCACGCGACTTACACGTTTGTCGATGAAAACACTGCGGGTCGGATGCTACGTGCAGAGGATATGCCGCGCCAACTTCCCGCGGTTTCAGCGCTGTATTTTGGTGGCATCAGCCTTGCCTGTGAGCCTTGCGCGGATGCCTATGCCGCGATGCTTGCGCAACATGGCGCGAACTGTGCTGTGATGTTGGACCCCAATATCCGACCCGGTTTCATACAGGATCAGACCCGCTACCGCACGCGGTTGAACCAGATGATCGAACAAGCCGATATCGTCAAAGTCTCGGATGAGGATCTGGACTGGATCATCCCCGGCCCGGAAAACCACGATCAGAAAGTCCCTTTGCTGCTTCAAGCAGGCCCCTCCGCGGTCATCGTCACCCGTGGGAGTGAGGGCGCCTCGGGTTATCTGGCCAACGGCACGGTGGTCTCAGTCCCTGTCAAACCGGTGCAAGTTGTGGATACGGTTGGCGCGGGGGACACGTTTAACGCCGGGGTTCTGGCCTCGCTGGAACGCGCTGGCCAACTTGCAAAGCCCGGCTTGAAAGCACTGTCCCCGGATGCGCTACGCGACGCTTTGACCTTGGGTGCAGAGGTGGCTGCCGTAACCGTCTCGCGCGCCGGAGCAAATCCGCCCTGGTCGCATGAATTATAGCCCTACGAAGAGTCCGATATGAAACGATCCGAAATCAACCGTATCAAGACCGAAGCCCAGGCATTCATCAGTTCATTTGGTGCCGTCCTGCCGCCTTTCGCAGATTGGACACCTGAGCAAATGCGCAGCGCCGATGCCGACAGCATCCGCGCCCATGGCCTAGGTTGGGATATCACCGACTACGGTCAAGGCAAGTTTGATGAACTTGGGTTGTTCCTGTTCACCCTGCGCAACGGCAACGTGAACGATCTGAGCCGGGGGCGCGGTATGCTCTATGCCGAAAAGCTGCTGATCTCTCGCGACAAACAGCTGTCGCCGATGCACCGCCATATCGTCAAAGCCGAGGACATCATCAACCGAGGGGGCGGCGATCTGGTTATGGAAATCTATGCCTCGGACCCCGATGGCGGTATCGACCGCGATACCCCGGTCACCGTTCCCAGCGATGCCTGCCCTGTCACCATACAGCCCGGAGAGCATCTGCGCCTGAAGCCAGGTCAGAGCGTGACCTTGATGCCCGGCATCTGGCATGCCTTCTGGGCGGAACGTGGGGATTGCTTGATTGGCGAAGTCTCAACCGTGAATGACGACCGGACGGACAACGTATTCGAAGACCCGATCCCCCGCTTTGCAACAATCGAAGAAGACACGGCCCCGGATTTCCTTTTGGTTGCCGACTACTGACTTCATTTAGAGTTTCGCGCTTGCCTTTTCTGACTGTTTTTGTCAGCTAACGTCTGACCCAGTCAGATTCCGTTGGAATCATCGCCCGGTCCCATTTTTCGACCGAAAGATAACCCTCATGCGAAAATCCCTCGCCGACCTGTTTGCCATGGACGCCGTTGCCAGCCGCCATGGCTGCGCTTTGAAACCGAAGATGAGACAGGCGACCGAGGCCGATCACAGCTTTCCCGTCCGCGCTGCATCGCCGCGTCCTGAAACGCCGGTTGACCCAAACAATCTTCCGCAAAACGTCCACCCTTTGGTCGCACAAGCCCCCAAACCCAATAGGGAACGCGCATGAAACCCTCAGCATTTGACCACACATTGCCCCGCGTCGAATTTGACGGTTTCGAACGCGGTTTGCTGCCTGTCATGCGGCACTTCGTCCTAAGCTTAACACAGCCGAAAACGCAGGCGTGGCAACATGCCTTTTCGGTCGCAACCGAACGCTGGGGGCGCGACCAGGGGCTGGTTCTGGCGCATCTGGTTTTCAAGATCGTCAAGGCCACGCTACACACCCGCCCTATAGGTCTGGCCTGCAACGACCCGCTTTGTTTTGAGACGCGGCACGAGCTGACATGTGACGAATGCGCCCTGTTGCGAATGCTGCATCACATGCGCCGCGACGAAACTCCGGCGGCGCGCGATGCTTTGAACGAATTGACCGGAGGCTACCCGGACGCCCATCTGATACAGGCCGGTTTGACCCTGGCCAGCCAGTTCCCGACAAATGGCGTCGGACCGGGCCAAAGCGCGCGCAGGCCGACCCTACGCGTGGTCCGATAGCGCGATTCCGGCGCTTGACAATAGGAGCGTGAGCAGACTAGCTGCTCTGGATGGTTCCCAACGGCCTGTGCCTGAGGGATGAAAATGGGAATACGGTGCGGCCCGAGGGCCAATGCCGTGACTGCCCCCGCAACTGTAAGCGGAGAGCGACGCCACAGAACCACTGGCCCCTAAGGTCGGGAAGGTTGGCCAAGCAACGACCCGCAAGTCAGGAGACCTGCCATCACAGTTTAACCAACCCGGGGCGGGGTGTCCCGGAAGGAGGCTCGATGGCACATCTGCGTGCTGATGCAACTCATGGCTTTTGCCTTCACTTGACTTTTGTTCAAGTTGGCGCCCCGTGCCATGGCTGATCATTTTGTCCTGATATGCGGCACCTGCAATGGGCCGATCCCCGCACATAAGGCGAAGGAAACGCTGGATAGCCAGCTGCCCGAGGGGTTCTCGACACGCCTGATCGACTGTATGGCCGGGTGCGATCGCCCGATGACGGTCGGGATGCAGGCCAAGGGCAAGGCGCAATATCTGTTTGGCGACATTCAAACCCCCGCCGATCTGAACGCTTTGGTCGAGTTTGCCCATCAATTCCGGGAAAGCGAGGATGGTTGGACCAGCGCCTCGACCCGTCCTTTAGCGCTCTACACCAAAACCCTGTCGCGCATGCCCTGTCTTCCACCGGAGGACACGGTATGAGCTTTCTGATTGCAGAAAATCTGGAATACTACGCCCTGAACGGAGATGTTCTGCTGCGGGACACCTCGTTCACGCTTGAGGAAGGCGCGATATTGGCCGTTGCTGGCCCGAACGGGGCGGGCAAGACGACGCTGCTCAACCTCTTGTGCGGTGTCGCAAAACTGGCGCTGGGCGATGTACGTATTCAGGGTCAAAGCCTGCGGAAACTGTCGTCGCTGGAGCGGGCCCGACGGATTGCCGTTGTCGGCCAGCAGGAAATACCCGACGGGCGGCTGCAACTGCGCGATTATGTGGCCCTTGGACAAATCCCGATCAGGGACGACAAATCCGCCGAAGCTCTTAAAACGGACCTGCAGCGCGTATTAGACACCACCGAACTGTCCCATCTGGCTGGTAAACAGATGGCAAAACTGTCCGGCGGAGAGCGTCAGCGCGCCCATATCGCACGGGCTTTGGCGCAGAACCCCTCGCTGCTGTTTTTGGACGAACCGACCAACCACCTGGATCCGGATGCCAAAGGGCACATGCTGTCTCTGGTGGCCGAGTTGGGTGTGACGGTTGTGATGATCGTCCACGATCTGGTCATGATTCCCGAATTCGCCAGCCACGTCGCCCTGATGAAGAACGCGCAACTGACGGCCTTCGGCCCGGTCGCCGAGGTTCTGACACCAGACCGCGTGCGCGAGACTTTTGGTGTTGACTATCTGTGTTTCCAGCACGAAGGACGCGTGATCCCAGCGCTGGACATCCGAAAACGAAAGCTTTCATCTTAACAGGAGAGATTGATGAAACTGAAACTCTTGTCCGCTGCGGTCCTAAGCGCACTGGCGGGCGGCGCTGCCGCGCAAGAGATCACCGTCGACAATTGCGGTGAACCTCTGGTGTTCGACACCAAGCCCGAGCGGATCGTGGTTCATGACATGAACATGACCGACATGGCGTTTGCGCTGGGTCTTCAGGATAGCATCGTTGGTCTGACCGGCATCACCGGCTGGTATAAAACTAGCCCCGATTTCGACGCGCAGCGCGGCGACATTCCCGAGCTCGCCCCGAAATACCCGACGGTCGAGAACCTCGTCGCGGTTGAACCCGACATGTTCTTCGCCGGTTGGTACTACGGCATGAAACCCGGCGGTGACGTCACCCCCGACACACTGGAGCCCTTTGGCATCAAGACCTTGGTTCTGACCGAAAGCTGCATCCACCTGAACAAAGACCGCCCCGAAGCCAGCATGGATCTGCTGTTTGACGACGTTCTGCGTCTGGGCACCGTCATGCAGGTCGAAGACAAAGCGACCGCGCTGGTCTCGGGCTGGAAAGACCAACTGGCCGCAATCGAGGCCAAAACCGCCGATCTGGAAAAACCCCGTGTCTTCCTGCTGGATGGTCCGGCCGATGCGCCCTTTACCGCAGGCAAATACGCCATTCCCGACGCGATGATCGCAGCAGCGGGCGGCGTCAACGTCACCCATGACATGGACACAAGCTGGGGCCGCACCTCGTGGGAGGCTGTCGCCGCCTCGAACCCCGAATTCCTTGTCCTGCTGGACTACCAAACCGGCAACGGCGCGGCGGATACGTTCAAGTTCCTTCAGGAACATCCGGTGATGTCGCAAACCGATGCGGTCAAAAACGAGCGCTGGATCGGCCTGCGCTATGAAGAGCTGACACCGGGTCCGGCAAACATCGAAGCGATCGAGAAGATGGCAACGGCGATGCACCGGGGTAACAGCTGAGATGACGAAGACGGGCCAGGCGGTCCTGCTGGGGGCGGTCATTCTGACCGCCCTTTTGTTGCTGTCGACGATCTACGGCACTACCCCGATCCCCTTGGCCGAGGTTTTCACCGCGATTGGGCTGGGGACTGGCGTGACTGAGGGCGACATGTCCCCTCTGCACCGGATTGTCTTTGACCTGCGCCTGCCTCGCGCGTTGTTTGCGGCGGTCATAGGGGCCGGGCTGGGTGTTGTCGGGGTCGTTTTGCAAACGACTACGCGCAATGACCTGGCTGACCCGTTTCTCTTTGGCCTCTCGTCCGGGGCCGCTGCAGGTGCCGTTCTCGTTATCACTGTGACAGGCGATGTTCTGGGCATCTGGACCCTGCCGCTTGCGGCGTTTTGCGGGGGCCTGATCGCGTCCGGCATTGTTCTGGCCCTGGTTCAAAGCCTGCGCACCAGCGCGCCGGAAAAACTGATCCTTGCAGGCCTGGCTGTATCTTTCCTGTTTTCGGCCATCACCAACTATCTGATTTTCGCGGGCGACAGCCGCGCCGCGCATTCCGTCATTTTCTGGATGCTAGGCGGTCTTGGTCTTGCCCGGTGGGAGACCTTTCCACTTGTCGTGCTAGGGCTGACCCTGATCCTGGGCTATTCCCTCTATCGCAGCCGCTGGCTCGACGCGCTTCTGACGGGGGATTTCACGGCCTCGACGCTGGGCATTCCAGTGCAAGGCCTGCGATTCCGGATGTTTCTGGTCGCGGCCTTGGCCACTGCCAGCTTTGTGTCGGTGGCAGGCGTGATCGGGTTTGTCGGCCTTATGGTTCCGCATATCGCCCGAGGCATTGCCGGAACGCTCCACCGCAATCTATTGATCACATCTGCCGTCGTCGGGGCCATCTTGCTGACGCTTTCAGACATTCTGTCTCGGCTACTTCTGGCCCCGCAAGAGTTGCCGGTGGGGATCGTTACAACCTCGATCGGGTCGCTATTCGTATTCCTTTACCTGTTCAAATCCTCACGATCTGACTAGCACGGCCTTCATCCCAAGTTTTGCCGACGCTCAAGCCAGCTTCCCAACTCTTTTTCCGCCGAAAAGATGCTCTCACGATTCAGTATCTGAGAGGTCATGGCCTTTGAAACCGCCCGGACACGTTTGTTGATCGCGATATCGTTGCCATCCACCGGCAGATCGCCCACATCCAGTTTTTCATAGATCGACAGCAGCCGGTTCTGCACCGTCCTCAGGGCCAGCTTACGACGCAGCGCTATGGTCTTGTCGGGCAAACCAAGGGCGAGATCGGATAGGATTGCCAACTCAACCTCCGTCAGCGCCTCACCCGAGCGGCTCTGTTCGCGTTGGATCTGGTGGATTTCCCGGTCCACCATGATCTGCGCCTCGATCAGAACGGCGCGCAGGGCCAGATGCATTCGTGAGGGGCTAGCCGTCTTCAAAACATAGCCATAGGCGGCCTCTTTCGGAACGATCCGCGCAATGCCGCGCAGATAGGCCTCGTCCGAATAATTGGACCAGAACAGAATGCGGGTTGCGGGGCGTTCAGACCAAATGGTCCGCGCGGCTTCGATCCCGTTGCGTTCCTTCATGCGCAGGTCCATGACGATGGCCTCAACACCGTTCTGCCGGGCCTGCTCTTCCCCTTCCCGACCGTTCGAGGCGAGGCTCAGGTCGGTCACCTCGGGCAAGGCATCCTGAACCAACTCTCGCAGGTAGTTGGCGTGCATTGCGTCGTCTTCGACCAGCAGAACCTTCATACCAACACCTCGATTTTGGGGCATTCGGAGGCCGGAAGACAGACGGCAATCTCGGTCCCGCCATTGTAGCGGATGTCAAACTGCGCCGCTATCAGCCGGGCGCGGGTGCGCATGTGCGTCAACCCGCCCGAGGCCTGCCGGATTTCAATCGCTCCCATGCTGCGCCCATTGTCCCGCACGCGAAGGTGCAGCCCGTCCATGCATTCAATCTCGACCTCAATACGACTGGCCGAGGCATGTCGGACTGCGTTGTTGATGGCCTCTTGTGCGATACGGAACAATGCGATGCGTTTGGTTTGTGGCAGCCGGTCGACCATCCCGCCGGACAGGTCACGAAAGTCAATCTCAACCCCTTCATCCGGGTCAATCGCGCGTTCAAGATGGGTCCGTACGGCATGCTGAAAGCCGAACAGCTCCAGCAGAGACGGAATCGAGGTGTCGATAATCTCACGCAATCCCTGGATGCAGTTCCTCATACTGCTGCGCAGCCCGTCCAAGTCCTGAGGCGTTTCGCACCGCTCCAGATCCCGGCTGATCCGCGTCATGTCGGCAAGAGTCTGATCGTGCAGATCCATCCCGATCCGTTGGCGTTCCAGCTCTAGCGCATCTGTCAGGCTGAGCGCCCCAAGCCGCAGCCCCTCTTCCCGCGCCTGCACCTCGGTCCGCATGATCGCCTCACGCCGAGCCTGTTCATTCGCACGCAGCGCATAGAAATACGGGGCCAGAATATCCGCAATATTGCGAACTTGCTCGACGGCCTGTTCATCATAGAAATCAATCTTTTGTGACGAACAATTCAACGACCCGATCGTGCGGCCCAGCACTTTCATCGCCACATTCACGCGGCTGCGCATATTGTGTTTGAGGATGGGATCATAGTCCCCGCCTTCGAACACATATCGCGGGTCCTCCGGCGCGTTGCCGGTAAGCATGTAGTCGCAGTCGCCACGTAGAATATCGCGCACAGGCGAGACCTCAACCGGGGCGCGGGTGCGGCTCCAGCTGGTGCGCAAGCCGACCTCGTAACTTGTGTTGAGCCGCCCTTCCTCGTCGATCAGGCAGACATCCAGGTGATCGATTTCCAGAATGCGTACGATCTCGGATTTGACCGACCGCAACGCGGATTTGATATCCAGATTGCCTGCCAGATGGTTCGAAATCCGCAAATAATAGGCAAGATCGGCCATGTGTTCTCTTTCGCAGCGCCAGCCTGCCGCAACCGGCATTGGCGAGTATATCGACCGGTGGATCAGGTGTCATGCGGATCGCCGCAGCCCATTTGCGGGAACCCGCAAGGAATGCGCGCGTCCTACTCTTACTTTGCGCGTGCCCTTTAGGAATTTTAGGCAAGTCGGCCCCGTCAGGCTGGCACCAAAATCGTGCGGCGCTTGGGCCGCTTTGGGAGGAAAACATGACACTAAAGGCCATATTGCTCGGCGCTGCGGCCGGGATCATCACCCTGACAGCCCCGGCTGCCGAAGCGGATACATCCGACAAACGCATTGCTCTGTCCAACAACTATGCAGGCAATTCGTGGCGGCAAGCCATGCTGGAAAGCTGGCAGAAAAACGGAGATCAGGCCGTCGCGGATGGTGTTGTCGCCGCTGCTGACGCCTTTACGACCTCGGAAAATCAGGCCACTGAACAGGCGGCTCAGATCCAGAACATGATCCTGCAGGGCTATGATGCCATTGTGATCAACGCCGCCTCACCCACCGCAATCAATGGCGCGGTCAAGGCTGCGTGCGATGCGGGTATCACCGTTGTGTCCTTTGACGGCATCGTTCAGGAACCCTGCGCGTGGCGCATCGCGGTCGACTTTCAGCAGATGGGGCGCGAGCAGGTGAAATACCTGGCCGAGCGCTATCCCGATGGTGGCAATCTGCTGGAGATCCGCGGTCTGGCCGGGGTGTTCGTCGATGACGAGATCAGCGCGGGTATTCATGATGAGGTGAAGAACACCAATTTCGAGATCGTGGGCTCGGTCCATGGGGATTGGGCGCAGGATGTGGCTCAGAAGGCCGTCGCCGGTATCCTGCCCAGCCTGCCCGAGATCGTGGGCGTCGTAACCCAGGGTGGTGACGGCTATGGGGCCGCGCAGGCCATCGGGGCTACGGATCGTCCAATGCCGACCATCGTAATGGGCAACCGTCAGGACGAGCTTCAGTGGTGGTCAGATGAGCTGGACGCAAACGGGTATCAGACAACCTCTCTGTCGATTGCGCCGGGCGTCAGCACGCTGGCCTTTTGGGTCGCCCAGCAGATTCTGGATGGGCAAGAGGTTCAGAAGGACCTGACCGTGCCGTTCCTGAAAATCGATCAGGCCCGCTTGAAAGAAGCGCTGAAAACAACGCCCAAGGGTTCGGTCGCTAACGTGGAATACACGCAGGATCAGGCCAAAGACGTCATCGCGTCGGCACAGTAAGCGCGTGAAGACCGACGAGAATACGGGACCCGGAGCCACCACCGCTCCGGTTGTCTCTCTGGAGCAGGCCCATCTGTCCTATGGGCCTGTTCTTGCCCTGCGTGATGCGACGTTGAGCATCAGCGCAGGAGAATGCGTCGGACTGGTCGGCCATAATGGGGCCGGGAAATCCACGCTGGCGAATGTGATCAACGGCCGCCTCACGCAAACGCAGGGGGCCGTTCAGCATCGGAACGCAGATCCTGCCCTACGCAACGGTCAAAACGCGCAGAATGCAGGTATTCGCAGCGTGTTTCAGGAGCTGTCGCTCTGCCCGAACCTGACCGTTTTGGAGAACCTGCGCATCCCCTATCGCAACATGCCGCGCAAAGGCTGGCGGCGGGTTGCGCGGCAAAAGATGCTCGACGCACTGGATCTTGTCTTTCCGGGTCATGGCATCCACGCCCGCGCCACGGTTGGAAACCTGACCATAGCCGAGCGTCAGATGGTAGAAATCGCTATCGCCTTTGCCGACCGTGACCGAGAACCCACCCTTGTTATTCTGGACGAGCCAACCTCGTCCCTTGACGCAGCCATCGCGCAACAATTGCTGGACCATATCAAACGGTTCTGCACCAAAGGCGGTGCGGTGCTGTTCATTTCGCACATGATGGGTGAGATTTTCGAAGTCTCGACCCGGATCATCGTCATGAAAGATGGCCAGATCGTTGATGACCAACCTGCCAGCCAGTTCACCCGCGCCTCGATCGTGGATGCGATGGGGCATGTCGCGCCTGATGATGACACCTCGGGCGCCGGGCGGGCAGATCGGACCCTCGGGGCCGAGGTTGTACGGGCGGCAAATGGGCTGAACGCCCGTGCGGGTGAGATCGTCGGGCTGGCCGGGCTTGCGGGTCACGGACAGGCCGAAGCACTGGCGCAAATCTACTTCGACCACGCCCCAAAATGGAAGTCCGCACGCCAGCCCGAAGTGGTTTTTGTCGCCGGAGACCGCGCCCGTGACGGGATCATGCCGCTCTGGTCGATCCTGCGAAACCTCTCGCTGACCACCCTGCCCGAGTTCAGCTGGAAAGTGATGGTAGATCGCGGCAGCGAGGCGGACATGGTTCAGACCTGGAAAGACCGTATCGGCATTCGCACCGACAACCTGTTGAACCCGATCCTGTCCTTGTCGGGCGGCAACCAGCAGAAGGTTCTGTTTGCCCGCGCTCTGGCCTCCTCCGCGCCGATTGTGGTGATGGATGACCCGATGCGCGGCGTGGATGTGGGCACCAAGAAAGATGTCTATCAGATGATCCAGGCAGAAGCCGCCAGAGGCCGCAGCTTCTTGTGGTACTCGACCGAAACCGAGGAAATTCTCGAATGTGACCGGGTTTTCGTGTTCCGCGCCGGTCAGATTGCCGCCGAGCTGGTAGGGGATGAGATCACCGAGGAAAACATCCTACACGCCTCTTTCCAGATGCAGGAGGCCTGAAATGACCAGCGACCGTTTGCGCCTATTGCTGCCCGTTCTGTCTCTGGCCGTCCTGTTGGGCGCCGTATTCTACCTGCAACCCCGCGCAATGAGCTATTTTGGCCTGAACCTGCTGTTCAATCTGGCGATCCCCGTGGCCTTGGCAACCATCGCGCAGATGATGATCATCATGGTCAACGACATCGACCTGTCCATCGGCACCTTCGTAAGTTTCTGCGCCTGTGTCACAGCCACATTCGTTCACGACACGCCGCTGCTGGGCTATGGGATTCTGGCCGCTGCGATTCTGGCCTACGCGGCACTGGGGGCCTTGATCCAACTGCGCGGATTGCCCGCAATCGTAGTGACCCTCGGCATGTCTTTCGTGTGGGGTGGGCTGGCGGTTCTTATCCTGCCTTCACCCGGCGGAGCGTCGCCCGAATGGTTGAAAACCCTGATGAATTTCAAAACCCCACTAGTGCCGGTTGCCGTGATTGCTCCGCTGGTCGTTGCCTTTGCCGTACATCTACTGATCAAACGCTCCTGGGTGGGCGTGGTACTCCAAGGAGTTGGCGGCAATGAACGCGCGATGGAGCGCGCTGGCTGGTCCGTCACCCGCCTGCGGGCCTCTGCCTATGGATTGGCGGGCCTGTTCGGAGTGCTGGCAGGCATGTGCCTTGTCGGACTGACCACTGCGGCGGATGCCAATATCGCGCTGCGCTATACGCTGTTGTCGATTGCGGGCATAATCCTTGGCGGTGGCGAATTTGTCGGTGGTCGTGTCTCGCCCTTCGGGGCCGTTATCGGGGCACTGACCCTGACCCTTGCCGCCAGTTTCCTGTCCTTTCTGCGCCTCTCGCCAGATTGGCAGATCGGTGCACAGGGCGCGATCCTGATCCTCGTTCTGGCCGTGCGACTGTTCTTTGTCCGCAAAGAGGTCTCGGCATGAGCGACCAAACCACTCCTGAGACCGGACACAATCCCTTGCGGGCACTCGTTCAGAAACCGTGGCTCTGGGCTTATCTAGCTGCGGGGATCACCTTTGTTGCCACCAGCCTGCTGGCCGGGTCCGGGGCGGGGTCGCTTCTCTATGCGACGCTAACTTTTGCCTCTTTCTCGGCCATTGTCGGCATCGGGCAGATGCTCGTGATTACGCTCGGTCCCGGCAATATCGACCTGTCTGTTCCAGCCACCATGACATTGGCCGCAACACTGGCGTTAAAATTCATGGACACGCAAACCGCGTTGATCTTGCCCGGCCTGCTGGTTGCAATCGGGATAGGCATCGGCTGCGGTATCGTGAACTTCGCGTTGATCCTGATACTGCGTATCCCGCCCATCATCGCAACTCTGTCTGCCTCTTTCCTGTACCAATCGCTGGCGATCTGGTCGAACCGGGGGCTGCGTATCAAGCCACCGGAACCCCTGGCCGAGTTCGCCTCTGGCGGGACGTTCGGGGTGCCGAATGTCGCCTGGGTCGGCATCGCGCTGGCCGTCTGCGCATGGCTGCTTTTGGAACGCGCGATTGCAGGGCGGTGGATCTCGGCCATCGGGCAAAACCTACGCGCGGCAAGGCTCAGCGGAGTCCCGGTGAACGCGGTGCGCTTTGGCATCTATGTCAACTCAGCCGTTTGTGCCGCCTTGGCGGGGTTTCTGCTGGCCAGCTTCTCAGGCGGGGCCAATCTGAACATGGGCACCGAATACATGCTGATGTCCATTGCAGTCGTCGTCATTGGCGGGTCGTCCATCGGCGGAGGCAATTCGAACGTGCCCGGCATCTGGGGGGCGGCGCTGTTCATGTTTTTGATCGTATCGATGCTGAATTCATACGGTCTGGGCGCCGGAATTCGCCTGATTTTGACCGGGCTTGTGATTGTGGGTGTGGTCACTCTGGCCAGCCGAAAGGGATATAGCGCATGAAGCATTCGCAGACATATGAGGTCATCCGTCCCGTGTTTCGGGACCTGATCCACTCCAACCTCACGCTGGCACGGATCGCGACGGGCCATGTCTGGACCGAGGGGCCGGTCTGGTTTCCCGCGCATGAAACGTTGCTGTTCTCGGACATCCCGAATGCCCAAATGTATCGCTGGACCCCGCATGGCGGCACCAGCCTGTTCCGCCAGAACTCGAACTTTTCCAACGGCAACACGCGTGATCGCGAGGGGCGGCTGGTGACCTGCCAGCACGCAACACGTTCAGTGGTGCGGACCGAACATGATGGGCAACTGACAACAATGGCTGACCATCATGATGGCCGCCGATTGAATTCGCCCAACGACGTGATCACCCGTTCGGATGGTTCGATTTGGTTCTCGGATCCGACTTACGGCATCCTCTCTGATCTTGAAGGTCACAAAGCCAAGCCCGAGCAAGACGGCAGCTTTGTCTTCCGCCTTGATCCCGGCGCTCCGGAACCCACCATCGTTTCGCGAGATTTCGTGCAGCCGAACGGGCTGGCATTCTCGAAAGACGAAAGCCGCCTATACGTCGCCGAATCCGGCAGCAGCCATGACCCGGACGTTCCTTCTTTACTGAAGGTCTTTGATGTCCAGCCGGACGGCGGGCTTGGCAAACCCAGCGATTTCGCCGCGATTGATAAGGGTCTGCCCGACGGGCTACGCGTAGACCAATACGACAATGTCTGGTGCTCAGCGGCGGACGGGGTGCATGTGTTCTCGCCCGACGGAGAGCTGCTGGGCAAGGTGAAAACGCCCGAGACCGTCGCGAACCTGTGTTTCGGTGGCCCGCGCGGCAATATGCTGTTCATCACCGCAACCACCAGTGTTTACGCAGTTCACGTGAACACCAAGGGCGCTGTAGGATAAGCAAATTCTGGACTTCCGATCCTCGCCTAGACATGGTGGCGATGTGCGCAAACCCCCTCAAAAGGGTTTGCCCGAAACACGCCACCAACGAAGGTCCTCCTGATGAACCAGCCCCAAACGACGCGTATGAATGGCGCGCAGATCATCCTGAAAATGCTGGAGCTTCACGGCGTTTCCCATGTTTTCGGTCTGCCCGGTGAGACAACGATTGGCTGGTACAAGGAATGGCGCGACAATAGCGGGATTGAGTTCGTGCTGACCCGCGATGAACGCACTGCGGCTTTCGCTGCGGAGGCCTATGCAAAGATCACAGGTCGCCCCGCCGTGCTTGAAGCGCCCAGCCCCGGTGTGACCCATTGCACCCCGGGCATTACTGAGGCGTTTCTCAGCTCGGTGCCGGTGATCTATTTCAGCTCGGACATTCCGATCAATCAGGACAAAAAGCACGGTCTGACCGGCGTCGATCAAACTCGGCTCTATGACAGTATCTGCAAGGAAAGCTTCGTGCTGACCAATGCGCGCGAAATCCCGTTCCTGATCCGACGGGCCTTTCGCGTGGCGACCTCGGGCCGTCCGGCGCCGGTTCATATCCGTGTGCCGATCAACATTTTTGGCGAAGAGGCCGAGATCGCGGACCTGTATGCCGAACCCGACTACAGTACCTATCCCGCACACCGGCCGGTCGCGGATCACAGCAAGATCCGCATTGCAATCGAAGTGCTGTTGGCGGCGCAAAAACCTGCGATTGTCTGCGGTCAGGGAGCGTTGATTTCTAAAGCCTCGGACGCGATCCTTGAACTGGCTGAACGGCTGCAAATCCCGGTCGGCACCACCACGCCCGGCAAAGGCACCATTCCCGAGGATCATCCACTGGCCCTGCGCGTCATCGGTGGCCGTGGCGGGATGGAGTATTCGAACCAGTACCTGCTTGAGGCCGACACGATCTTCTTCATCGGCTCGAACACTGACAGCGCCGGAACGGATCACTGGAAACTCTATGGCGATCCCTATACCAAAAACTTTCTGCACCTTGATATTGCCGAGGCGCATGTCGGAAACACCTTCCCACTGAAAGTTGGCCTTGTTGGGGATGCCCGAGCAACCATCGAATATATGGTCGAAATTCTGAAAACCGAGCATCCCGGCGTTCAGCGGCCGCCACTGGATCTAAACCCGACCAAACAAACCGCGCTGGACAAGGTCTTCAACTCGAACATCCCAATGCCCGAAGGCACGATCTCACCGGTCAAGCTATCTCAGGTGCTGGACCGGATCATGCCCGATGACGCGATTGTCACCTCGGAACCGGGCGTCAGTGCGATCTATCCTTCGGCGCTGCTGACCTTCCGCAAACCGGGGCGGCGCTATATCACCAACTACTCGATGGGGGCACTGGGGTATTCGGTACCAGCGGGTGTTGGTGCGATCTACGCCCATGACGGCCCGGTCATTTCCTTCACAGGAGACGGATCGTTCGGGTTCGTCATCGGCGATATGGAGACCCTCAAACGCAGCGGCAAGAACATTACCGTCATCCTGACCCGCAATGACACGTTCGGCTGGATCAGGGGTGAGGCGATCCTACTCGACGATGTGGATGAGCCTTGGACCACCGATTTCGAACGCGTCGACTATTGCAAGGTGGCCGAAGGGTTCGGCTTCAAGACTGCTCGGATCACCTCCGAAGTCGATATCGAACCCATTCTGTCCGATGCCATCGCCAATCCCGGCGCGAATTTCATCGAGATGATGGTGCCCTCACAAGACAAGATCATCCCCTTCGTGCCCAATTGGGTCCGCGTCGCGCGCGCAAAAAACCTGCCCCACTTCTACTGAGGCAGGCTGTAGGTCAGCAACTCCCGCACCAGCGGGTTGGGAAAGCGGCGTTTGAAGGTGACGGCGTGAAAGCTCTCCTTGATGCGGGGATGTTCCTCGGCCTCGACAAGACGGCCCGAGGACAGCTCATCCTGCACCACGATCGGAGCCACCAACGCAAGCCCGATATCCTCGCGCGCGAGCAGACGCATCATGGCCATGTCGTCCACTTCGGCCGCGATCTGAGGCCGGACCGACATGCGGCTGGCCATCGAATCAAACGCCGTGCGGACGCTGCTATTGCTGGTTGGCAGGATAAAGGGCTGCTCCTCCAACAGATCCCGGATCGGGCGTTTTGGATCCAGTCGCGCTGGTGTGCCGACGATGCTTACGGGTTGTTCCGCCAGATGGTGCGTTTCAAAACTGGTCAGGCTGTCACTGGCAGGCTCATGATTCATGAGAACCAGGTCGAAATTCAGCGTCTCCAGCCCCTCAAGCAACTCGCTGGGATTGCCTGATCGCAGGATCACCTCGACATCTGAGCGCGCCAGCATCGGGCGCAGAAAGCCGATCTGAAAATTCCGCGACAAGGTCGCCTGCGCACCAACCCGCAGCGCCGTGCGCGCGTTGCCTTCATCCTGCAGAGTGGCCACAAGTTCTTGCCCTGTCGCGAAAATTGCGTCCGCATGGTCCAGCGCGATGCGCCCGGCCTCGGTCAGATGCAGCTTGCGCCCGCGGCGTTCAAACAGGGGGTGACCCAGCCGTTCCTCAAGCTCTTTGATCTGAACGGACAGTGCGGATTGCGACAGGTTCAGCCGTTGGGCTGTGCGGGTCAGGTTGCCATCATGGGCGACCGCCCAGAAGTAACGTAGGTGATGATAGTTAAGCGGCATATCGTTCTATTTAGTAGAACGTAATCTCTATAACAATGTATTTTTCATACACAGGATTGCGCAATATGTCCTGCTCAACCGGCCAAATCAGGCTGGACTCACAAGGAACGCGCATCATGACCTACCTGTTTCTACCCCTGCTCAGCCCGCTGATCTTGCTGGCATCGGCCTACTATGCCAGCCGCAATCCGGGACTGCGGCCAACCCATGCCTCGAGACTGTCGGAATGGTCAGCATTGGCGGGTTTCGGAGCGGCTGCGCTGTCGGCCCTGATGCTGGTTCTTCACGGCCCCGGCACCTCGGGGCTGGTTGGGTTCTGGGGTGTTGGCCTCTCCGTGCGGCTTGATGCGGTCAGCGCCATCATGCTGGTTCTGGTCAGCTTCATCGGATGGATCGTCCTGCGCTACTCAGCCACCTATATGGATGGAGAGGCCCGTCAGGGCGCGTTCACCGGCTGGATGTCGGCAACACTCGCCTCGGTTCTTTTGCTTGTGATGTCGGGCAACCTGATCCAATTGCTCGCCGCGTGGATTGCGACCAGCCTGCTGCTGCACCAACTGCTGCTGTTCTACCCCGAGCGGACCACCGCCCGAAGGGCCGCGCGGAAAAAGGCCGTTGTGGCGCGTATCAGTGAAGGCGCGCTGGCCCTCGCGGTGGTCCTGTTGATCGCAACCTATGGCACCACAGACATTGTCTCGATCCTGTCCTCGGCTCAGCCCAACGGGCTGACCATCGCCGCTGCCCTGCTGATCGCACTGGCGGCCATCATGGCCTCGGCCCAGTTCCCGGTCCACGGTTGGCTGACCGAGGTGATGGAGGCCCCGACCCCCGTCTCGGCCCTGCTGCATGCTGGTGTTATCAACGCTGGAGGGTTCCTGCTGATCCGCTTTGCCGATGTGATGCTGGCGGCACCGGGTATCATGGCGCTGCTGGTGATGCTGGGCGGGTTCACCGCGCTGTTCGGCGGTCTGGTGATGCTGACGCAACCGGCGGTGAAGACCTCTCTGGCGTGGTCAACCATTGCCCAGATGGCCTTCATGATCATGCAATGCGGGCTGGCCCTGTTCCCTCTGGCACTACTACACATCGTGGCGCATTCGCTATACAAGGCGCATGCCTTCCTCAGCGCGGGTGAGGCCGTGCGCAACGTAGCAGCCATCCGCCGGCCCGGCCCAGTCGCTGTGCCAAGTGCGCGGAACGTGCTGCTGGCCTTTGCCACCGGCATCCTGATCTACGGCATCGCCGCCATGACCTTCGGCGTAGACAGCAAATCTGTTCAGGCGATTGCCCTTGGCGTGATCCTGATCTTCGGCGTCGCCTATCTGCTGGCGCAGGGCTTTGCCGACGCTGCACCCGGCGCGTTGACCCGCCGCACCGTTGTCTATGCTGGCGTGACCTCGGTCAGCTACTTCGTCCTGCAGATCATCGCCGTGCATCTGACCAAGGGCACCCTGCCCGCAGCGCCTGCGCCCGGGCCGTTAGAGTGGACGTTGATCATTCTCGCCCTGATCAGCTTTGGCGCGGTCGCTCTGGCGCAATCCACCTTCCCGCTTTGGGCCTCGCACCCGGCGGCGGCAGGCATTCGGGTGCATCTGTCAAACGGGCTCTATGCCAACGCAATCTTTGACCGGCTGCTGGACGGATGGTCCAAGCGCCAGACCGTTTAAGAGGGGTTTCTCAAAATGTATATGAAGCACGAAAGCTATCCTGCAGCCCTCCTGGAACTGGTCGCACTGGCCAATGACGCGGTGCGTCAAATCCCGCCGCTGTTCCCGCTTGCCTCCAACGTCGCGGTGAACCCATTTCTGGGGCAAACACAAGAGACGCTAGCCGTGACCTCTGCCCGGTTGGCGCGGGTTGCAGGCACGCAGGTCACGCCTGACCGGGCGGTATTTGCGCAGAAGCTGGCAAGCGGAGAGATTTCTGAGGTCGATCTGCGGGATGCCCTCGCCAGTGTCGAAAGCCGCTTTGACACGCCCAGTTTCGAGGATCTGCAAGCCGCACTCGGGTCCGAGACCGCGAAGCTGTCCCCCCTGCCCACGGTTGCCGATCTGGCCGCCGAGGTTTCCGGGATCGACTGGCCCGGTCTGATTGACGAACGGATCGGGGCCTGGGCCGCCAGCCATTTCGATCAGGGTCAGGCCCTGTGGCAACCCAACCGCACAGGCGGTGCCTATGGCGCGTGGCGTGAGTTCGCCTCACGCGATCTGACCCCAGAAATTCACGGCTTGAAAGAGTTCGGAGCCTTCGTGGCTGGCACCAACCGCTCGCAATGGCGGGCGATTGGCCGCGCCTCTGAGGCACTGGGTGTCACCCCTGAGGCGGCAAGCACGGCCTTCCATCGCTGGCTGATGACACTGGGCGGTTGGGCGCAATATGCCCGCTATCTGCTGTGGCAGGCCGAGTTGGAAGGGCAGACGGATACGAGCACAACCGAACTGCTGGCCATTCGCATGGTGTTCGAAGAGGCTCTGTTCGGTCTCTACCACGATCAGATTGCCGATCGCTGGGCCGAAACCATTGCCCAGCATGAGGCCCCCATCACCCCGACCCGCGATCTGGTGATCGACGCGGTGCTGCAGGACGCCTCGGAGCGCGCGCAACAGCGCAAATTGGCGCAAACCCTAAGCGCAGGTCAGCCGCGCAAGGTCGAAGGCCGCCCCGAGGTACAAGCCGCCTTCTGCATCGACGTCCGCTCCGAAGTCTTCCGCCGCGCGCTGGAATCGCAGGACAGCGGGATTGAGACCATTGGTTTTGCTGGCTTCTTCGGCCTCGCCAGCGCCCACAAGGCGGCTGGCTCGGACGTGACTGAAATACGGGGGCCAGTCCTGTTGAACCCGAACGTTTGTTCCCACGCGGCCGAGGGCGCGCAGACCGACCTGAACCGCCGCTACACCGCACGGGCCAAACGGGCCTGGGGCCGGTTCAAACTGGCTGCCGTCTCCTCCTTCGCCTTTGTCGAGGCAACGGGCCCCGTCTATGCAGGTAAACTGCTGCGTGACGCCCTGGGCAAGGGCCAGGGCGCCGCGAAGTTTGACCCCGCGCCGAAGCTTGACGACGGGATCGACCTGCCTACACGTGTCGCCTCGGCCAAGGCCATCCTTGGGGCGATGTCTCTGACCAGCAACTTCGCTCGTATCGTGATGCTCGCCGGTCATGGCGCGGATGTGACGAACAACCCCCATGAAAGCGCCCTGCAATGTGGCGCATGTGGCGGTCATGCCGGTGACGTCAGCGCCCGCCTTCTGGCCGGTTTGTTGAACGATCATGCGGTACGTGAAGGGCTACGCGCCGAGGGGATCGACATCCCTGCGGACACTCTGTTTCTGGCGGCGATGCACCACACCACAACCGACAAAGTCTCCCTGTTCGATCAGGATCAGGCGACGGGTCAGTGGGCCGCGCAGATCGCGCAATTGAAAACCTGGCTGACCTCGGCCGGACAACTGGCCCGGTCTGAGCGCGCCGCGCGTCTACCGCGTGCCAAAGGGGCCAATGATATCGCCCGCCGCGCCACCGATTGGGCTGAGCTGCGCCCCGAATGGGGGCTGGCCGGATGCCGCGCCTTCATTGCCGCGCCGCGGTCCCGGACTGATGGCACGGGTCTTGCGGGCCAGTCCTTCCTGCACAGCTATGACTGGCGCGCGGATGAGGGCTTTGGCGTTCTGGAACTGATCATGACCGCCCCGGTCGTAGTCGCCAGCTGGATCAGCCTACAGTATTACGGCTCGACCGTCGCGCCTGGCCTGTTCGGCGGCGGCAACAAACTGCTGCACAATGTGGTCGGCGGCATCGGCGTGGTCGAGGGCAATGGCGGCGCGCTGCGTCCCGGCCTACCATGGCAATCCGTACATGACGGAGAAACATTCCAGCACGACCCGCTGCGTCTGTCGGTCATCATTGAGGCCCCACGGGAGGCGATGAATGACATCCTCAGACGCAACGAAACCGTTAGAGAGCTGTTCGACAATCGTTGGCTGCACCTGATTGCCATGGATGAAAACGGCGATCTGGCCTGGCGCTATACCAAGGATTTGGAATGGGTCGCGATGGCGCGCACCGAGATCAGCGCTATGGCGGCTGAGTAACAACTGGAAGGCCCGGCGAGGAAATCCGCCGGGCCGTCTTACCTAAAGCGCGGCGTGGAACAGTTGCGTCAGGCTCTCTTTCGTCAGCTCAATCGGATTGCCCCCGCAGGAAGGGTCAATGATCGCGCCTTCGACCAGCTCGGAAATCCGATCCTCAGTCACACCCAGTTCCGACAGCTGACGCGGAATCCCAAGCGCATCGTTGAACTCCTGCACGAAGGCGCGGAAGCCATCGAAACCGCCCTCGATCCCCAGATAAGCGGCAGCCTGTTGGAACCGATCCGCGATGGCGGGTGCGTTGAATTCCAGCACTGCGGGCATGCAGACCGCGTTTGTCGTGCCGTGATGAGTGTTGAATACTGCGCCAATCGGATGGCTCATGGCGTGGATCGCGCCGAGGCCCTTCTGGAAGGCTGTGGCCCCCATCGCCGCCGCGCTCATCATCTGCGCGCGCGCCTCAAGATCAGTGCCATCCGCATAGGCGCGCGGCAGATAGTCCTTGACCAAACTCATGCCCTCAAGCGCGACGCCTTGACTCATCGGGTGGTAATGCGGGCTGGAATAGGCCTCGACACAATGGGCAAAGGCGTCCAGCCCGGTGCCTGCGGTGATGAATTTCGGCATACCCACGGTCAGTTCCGGGTCACATATCACCACAGTGGGCAGAACCTTTGGGTGAAAGATGATCTTCTTGGCGTGGGTCTCGGAATTGGTAATGACACTTGCGCGCCCCACTTCGGACCCGGTTCCGGCAGTTGTCGGCACCGCGATGATCGGCGCGATGACATCTGCATCCGCACGGGTCCACCAATCCCCGATATCTTCAAAATCCCAAACCGGTCGCGTTTGACCCGCCATGAAGGCAACCATCTTGCCCAGATCCAGCCCCGAGCCGCCACCAAAGGCAATCACCCCGTCATGCCCGCCCGCATTGTAGAGGGCGACTCCAGCATCGAGGTTCTTTTCATTCGGGTTCGGGTCCACATCGCTGAACAGACCCCGACCCAGACCAGCGGCCTCAAGAATATCCAACGTCGCCGTCGTGATTGGCAAATCGGCCAACCCCTTGTCCGTCACCAGCAGAGGGCGCTTCATCCCTGCCGCCGCGCACGCCTCGGGCAGTTCCTTGACGCGGCCAGCACCGAATTTGATCGCGGTCGGGTAGGACCAGTTTCCAACAAGGCTCATGATGTTACCTTCTTCAAATGGTAGGATTTTGGACGGGTCAGGTTGTGATACCCAATGACCGACAGGCCACCACCCCGCCCTGTATTCTTGCAGCCAGTCCAGCACAGACCCGGGTCCAGATAGTCGGCCCGGTTCATAAATACAGTGCCCGTTTCGATCTGATCGCCCACTCGCGCGGCCCGGTCCACGTCACGGGTCCACAGGCTGGCGGTCAAGCCGAATTCGCTGTCATTCATCAGCGCGATGGCCTCTTCGTCCGACGACACTTTCATAATCCCAACGACCGGCCCAAAACTCTCATCCCGCATCACGCGCATATCATGGGTGACATTGGTGAGAATCTGAGGCGTCAGATAGGCACCACCGTCATCCTCGGGGAATGTCTCGATGTGGGCCACCGCGCCATCCGCCACAGCCTCGGCAATCTGAGCGCGCACCTCATCGGCAAAGCGCACATTGGCCATCGGGCCCAGCGTCGTCTCAGGGTCCAGAGGATTGCCTAGCTTGTAGCCGTTCACAATCTCGACCGCCTTCGCAACGAAACCGTCGAAAAGACTTTCATGCACGTAAATCCGCTCAATCCCGCAACAACACTGACCCGAATTGAACATGGCACCGTCGATCAAGGTATTCACGGCGGCATCCAGATCGGCATCCTCCATGACATAGCCCGGATCTTTTCCGCCAAGCTCGGTTCCAACGCCAGTGAAGGTGCCAGCGGCTGCACGTTCCATCGCCTGCCCGCCGCCGACCGAACCAGTGAAGTTCACGAAATCAAACGCATTTCCGGCAATCAGATCATTGGTCACATCGTGGCTGAGGAAGACATTCTGAAACACATCCTCGGGCACACCGGCCGCGTAGAACGCCTGCGCCATCCTCTCGCCCACCAACAGCGTCTGAGTGGCATGTTTCAGGATCACGGTATTCCCAGCGATCAGCGCCGGAGCCACCGTGTTGATCGCCGTCATATAGGGATAGTTCCAAGGGGCCACCACAAAGACCACCCCATGCGGAACGCGCTTGATGTACCGCCGAAACGTCTCATCCTCGCCCACCGCAATATCAGCAAGCGAGCTTTCAGCAATCTCCGCCATATGGCTAGCGCGTTCATTGAACCCACCAAATTCACCACCATAGCGTACAGGGCGGCCCATCATATGCGCAAGCTCAGGCACGATCTCATCATTCATCGCACCAACAGCCGCCACACCGGCCATTACCAGATCAACCCGCTCCTGCAAGGACCGCGCCGCCCAAGCCGCTTGCGCGGCGCGCGCCAGACCCGCCGCCGCGAACGCCGCGTCCCGAGATAGCACCTCCCGCTCCGCAAAAACCGACCCATCAATCGGCGAGACACATTTCAACATCTGCCCCATAGTCACTCCATTTTCCGAATAAACAGGATCCCTGCTTCATCTGGCTAAAAATATCCCGGGGAGCGTGAGGGGCTGGCCCCTCACTCCCGTCCTTTACGCGCGCTCAAACCCACGGGCAACTTCCCAATCGGTCACCACACGCGCAAATTCTTCGATCTCCACCTCAGCGGCCCGAGCGTAGTGATCCACCACCTCATCTCCCATCGCTGCGCGCAACATGGCTGAGCTACGCAAAGCGCCAAGTGCCGCGCCCAAGTTGCCGGGGATCATCCCCGTATCGCCCTGGTAGACGTCGCCGGTTGCCGCAGGTTGCAATTCCAGTCCCTCTTCAATGCCCGCAATTCCCGCCGCAAGCATACCGGCCATCACCAAATAAGGGTTCATGTCAGAACCGGGGATCCGGCATTCCACCCGAATGGCCTTGGTCCCATCTCCACACAGGCGGAAGCCAGCCGTGCGATTGTCTACGGACCAAATGATCCGTGTCGGCGCAAAGGTGCCCTTCATGAACCGTTTGTAACTGTTGATGTAAGGGGCCATGAAATACGTGTAATCCGGGGCATATTTCAGCAGGCCAGCCAAGTAGCTTTTCATCACATCCGACATGCCAAGCGGATCATTCTCATCGTAGAAAGCAGGTGCGCCGTCCTTCCACAGGGATTGATGCACATGGCTGGAACTGCCGACCTTGTCGTGATGCCATTTCGGCAGGAACGTTGCCGCATGACCATGCTGCCAGGCGATCTCTTTCACCGCATTCTTGGCGATTGAGTGGTACTCGGCCGTGTCCATCGCTGGCGCGTATTTGATGTTCAGCTCTTCCTGCCCGGTTTCGGCCTCACCTTTCGAGTTCTCAACCGGTATTCCCGCATCCCACAAATGGTTGCGGATCGGACGCATCACATGCTCTTCCTTGGTGGTTTGGAGGATATGATAATCCTCATTGTAGCCGGAAATCGGCTCAAGATCGCGAAAGCCGTTTTTGCGGATTTCGTCGAAACTCTTCTCGAAAAGGAAAAACTCCAGTTCCGTCGCACACATCGCCTCATAGCCCATGGCCTTCAAGCGGTTGACCTGCGACTTCAACATCGCCCGTGGCGCATGCGGCACCTCTTCATGCGTGTGATGGTCGAGGATATCGCACATAACCATCACAGTGCCCTCAAGCCACGGCACCGGGCGCAGGGTCGAAAGATCGGGCTTCATGACGTAGTCGCCGTAGCCCCGCTCCCAACCAGTCGAGGCGTAGCCACCCGGTGTGCCCATCTCAAGATCTGTAGCCAGCAAGTAGTTGCAGCAATGGGTTTCTTCCCACGCGCCCGCTACAAAATGACCCGCGTGAAAGCGCTTGCCCATCAGACGGCCCTGCATGTCGACAAAGCACACCAGAGCAGTGTCTACCTCACCCGCTGATACCTGTGTTTTGAGATGTTCGAATGTAAGTGTCGCGGTCATTCTGCCCCCTCCTTCAAATTCCTGATGGCGGGCCACGGCAACGCCAAAATCTCAAATGCTACCGTGGCGACCTGTGGCCGCGAACGCAACAGATCATTGCGACGTTTCGGTATGAGATTTCACAATCTGCGCCTTAGTGCCTGCAAACGCTGAAAAGACGGACGCGTGGTAGTAACCACGAGGCCTCAGACCTGCGGCTTGCGCGCGACGATCCAGACGGGATGATAGCTGAGAGAGACGCCGTTTTCGGTCTGAAACCGGCGTGTGTACTCTGCCTCGAACAGGGCGAGTGTGGATTTGGTCCAGACGCTCTGCGCGCGCCCGTTGACGCCGGTCTTACGCAGGTGGCGCAGAACATGGCGCGGTGTGGGGAAGTACGAGGGTCGCAGGGCCTCTCCTGTCGAAAGGACCTCCAATTGCACCCCAACGGCGGCGGCCATTTGATCGGGGCTGCACAAACCGGGGGCACGGGCCGAGGTGCCGATTTGACTGAGTTCCCTGTATTGTTGCGGCCCAAATCCCGAAATCACCAACCAGCCGCCCGGTGCGAGGGATCGCGCCGCCCGTTCCAAAAGCGCCTGCGGGTCTTCCATCCACTGGATCATCGACGCCGAGGCAAAAAGATCTGCCTTCTCGGGCCAGTTGACCTGCCGCGCATCGTCGCAGATGAACTTCGCACCAAGCTCATCTGCCGTTTGGCCGGCTTCTGGTGCGATATCATTCAAGGTGAGGCTGTCAAAACGGTGGGCCTTACACAGAAGCCGCGTGAAATGCCCGGTTCCGCAACCCAGCTCAAATCCACGTTCAAACTTTGCCGGGGCGCCGTGTTGGCGCATCTCTTCCACCAGTTTCTCGGCGACCCAGGCCTGTTGGCAGGCGGTGTCGTGATAGCTTTGAAAGCTGCGGCTGAAGCTACGCTGAACCCGGTCCGAGAGTTGCACTGTCATGCCAGCCACTCCGCCCAGCTTTGACCCGCGCGGAACGGGACATGAGGACCTTCGATCGTTCGAACCCTATCAGCGCGTGAAGCCCATGCGGCCTGTTGCGCGTTTGTTGGCACGATGCGGTCGCGGGTGGGAATCCAAATACGATCAAAACCCGGATCTTCAGCTGGGCCACGATCGATCACCGCAAGTAACTCGGCCCGAGCGGATGGGATATCCAGATCGTCAACATCACCGCTGAGGCCCGCACGGCGGCAGAATTTGGCAAAGCTGGCCTGAGACAATTGATCTGCAGTCGCTCGGATCATATCGGGTGCGATCCCATGCTCGGCACTTGCAGGGTTCAGCGTCCCGCTGACTGCAACCAAGCGATCTGGGCGCATCCCCGTTTCGTTCAGCCAATGCGCGGCCGAGGCGACGCCGAAAGAGAAGGCCAGCAAGTTTACGCGATCGAACCGCGACAAGTCTGGCAGCGGGTCATCCAGCCGGTTATAACCCTCAACAAACAGCACATTTTCCCCACCTGTGAGGCAGGAGAACGGCGCAGGACCCAACCCCCATCCCCCGAACACGAGGATCAGATCGGGGCTATCCGAGCGTGCCAGCCAGTGATGCCTCATCCGGCGCCTCCGGCGAGATCGACCATGGCGGCAGTCACTAGACTCAGCTTATCTGGCGAGATGATGTAGGGCGGCATGCAATAGATATTGCGCCCAAACGGACGCAGCCAGACGCCTGTTTTTGGGGCGAGGCCATGGGCCACGGCAGGGTCGACACGGTCCTTCATCTCGATCACACCGATGGCGCCCAGAACCCGCACATCCGCCACGTCGGGCAGGTCACGAGCCGGAGCGAGTTCGACCTGCATCTGGTGCGCAATCCCCGTGACCTCGGCCCGCCAGTCGCGTTGGACGAATTGATCGAGGCTGGCAACACCTGCCGCGCAGGCCAGAGGGTTGGCCATATAGGTCGGGCCATGCATCAACACACCGGCCTCGCTTTCGCCGATGCCGCGCGCAACCGCCTCGGTCGCGATGGTGACAGCCAGAGTGACATGCCCTCCGGTCAAAGCCTTGCCGAGGCACAGGATGTCCGGCACCACGTCTGCGTGATCCATGGCAAACAGCTCGCCACTGCGGCCAAAGCCCGTGGCGATTTCATCGAAAATCAGGAGAACATCATACGCGTCACACAGCGCCCGCGCACCCTTCAGCCAGTTCGGGTGGTAGAAATACATGCCACCCGCACCCTGCACGACAGGCTCCAGGATCAGCCCTGCGATCCTGTCGCCAATTTCGTCCAAAAGCTGTTCGAGCGCCGCTAGCCCGTTTTCGACGGGATCCTCCGACCAGTCCTGATCGAAAAGGATGGTCGGGCGCGGCAGGAAATGCTGGATGGACAGAGCACCCTTGAACAGTCCGTGCATCCCGTTCACCGGGTCGCAAACGCTCATCGCTTTCCACGTATCGCCGTGATAGCCGCCTCGGACGGTGGCGAACTCTGACCGCGCGCCGCGGCCTTTGGCGATCTGGTACTGCACCGCCATTTTCAACGCGACTTCGATGGCGACCGAGCCGCTGTCACTGTAGAAGATGCGATCCAGACCGTCGGGTAGCATTCCGATCAGCCTTAGGCCCAGCTCGACTGCGGGCGCGTGAGTCAGGCCTCCGAACATGACATGCGGCAGTTGCGCCAGTTGGGCCTGCATCGCCTGGATAATGGCCGGGTGACGATGGCCGTGAACGGTACACCACCAGGATGACATGGCGTCGATCATCTGCCCACCGTCCTCACGCGTCAGCCAGACGCCCTCGGAGCCGGTGATCAGATGCATCGGGCCGGGATCCAGCACGTGAGTGTAGGGGTGCCACAGGTGGCGGGCGTCAAATTCCAGCGGGGTCATAGAGCCCTCCGGATCGCATCAAGGTCGATGGTCTGGAACGCATCCGCCAGATTTTCACGGGTCAGATCCGAGAGATAGGGTAGACGTCCCAAATGCCGGGGCTTGCACATCTGCGCGATGGTTTGTTCGACCTCTGGCTCGGGGTCGCCAACGAAGGCAACGCCAACAACCTCGCACCCCGCATTGCGTAGGGCCATAAGGGACAAAGCCGTATGGTTGATCGTACCAAGCGCCGTGCGCGCAACCAGAACCACCGGGGCTTGCCATTGCGCGAAGAGGTCCAGATAGAACGCCCGCCGGTTCAGAGGGACCATCACCCCTCCTGCCCCTTCAACGACCAGAGGGCCATCGACCTGCGGCAGCGCCAGTTGGGCAAGGTCAATCTCGACCCCCATATCCTCGGCGGACAGATGCGGCGAGGCGGGCATGTTCAAACGGTAGGCCTCAGGCAGCACTTCGGCCCCGGACAGGTCGCGCACGATGTCGGTATCGGTTGCATCCTCAAGCCCGGATTGCACCGGCTTCCAATAGGTGGCTCCAAGGGCGGCGGTCAGACCTGCGGAGTAGACAGTCTTGCCGACGCCCGTGTCAGTTCCGGTGATGATCAGCGCGCTCATGCGGCCTCCGATTGATATGCCGCTAAGGCTTTGAACAGGGACGATATATCGGCGCGATCCACGTTGCCGGTGATGGAAATCCGCAACCGCGATGTCCCAAGCGGTACGGTTGGCGGGCGGATGCCCTTGACGTCGAACCCTTGCGTTTGCAAGCCCTGCGCCATCGTCATCGTACGCGCATCATCGCCCAGAATGATCGGAATGATCTGACTGTTGAGCGCAGCCTCGGGTATCCCAATTGCGCGCGCCGAATCATGGGCATGGCCAATGCGCTCTTGGGCGGCGTCGACCAGACCTGTCTGAGTAGCCAGCGCCGCGAGGGCCGCACGAACCAAAGCAGCATTCAGAGGCGACGGCGCGGTGGCAAAGATGAAGGGGCGTGCGCGGTTGATCAGCGTGTCGATCATGACCTTCGGGCCGCAGACCAACCCACCGGCTACGCCCAGACCTTTGCCGCAGGTGTGCAGCGTCAACAGAGGACAGTCGAGGTCATGCGCCAGTCCCCGTCCCTGAGGTCCGAACACGCCGGTCGCATGGGCTTCGTCTACGACCAAAACGGCGTCCTGTTCCCGCGCCAAACCCGCCAGATCGGAAAGAGGGGCAAGATCCCCCTCCATCGAATAGACGCTTTCAACTGCGATCCAGATTTGGCCTGAGCCTCCCTCGGCCAGCCATTCCTGCACCTTTTCACGCGCGTCCGCGATATCGTTGTGTCGAAACGACCGCTGATCGGCCCGGCAAGAGCGCATGCCCTCATGCGCGCTGGCGTGAACCAGAGCGTCATAGAGAACCAGATCATCGGCCGCAGGAAGGGTTGCGAAAATCGCCTGATTGGCCTGAAACCCGCCACCCATGAACAAGGCAGCCTCGGCCCCGAAGAACGCGGCGGCCTCGGCTTCCAGCGCTTCATGCGCGGCGTGGTTGCCGCGCAATAGCCGCGAGCCGCCAGAGCCAACCGGAACACCGCGCGCCAAAGCCTCTTGCGCGGCTTCTTGCAGAAGCTGCGATCTGGCGAGGCCCAGATAGTCATTCGACGCGAAATCCAATCCCGACGAAGGCGTCAGGACCCGGCGGCGATGCCGGGCCTGCAAGTTGTCGAGCATGGATTCGAGCCGAGCAGCAGCCTTCATTCAGCGGCTTCCCGGCCCGCCTGATCGCCGGCTTTCTCGGCCTGTAGACCAAGTTTGGCGAACAGGACCATATCGGTGTCCTCTTCGGGGTTTTCGGCCGTCAGCAGTGTTTCGCCAACGAAGATCGAGTTCGCACCGGCGAAGAAACACATCGCCTGCATCTCGTCGCTCATCTCGCTGCGGCCTGCAGACAGGCGAACGTAAGAGGTTGGCATCAGGATACGCGCCGTTGCGATGATGCGCACAAAGTCGATCGGGTCGATCGGCTCGGCATCGGCCAGAGGTGTGTCGGCCTGCGGCATCAGCATGTTGATCGGAACCGAATCCGGCGCAGGCTGAATATTGGCCAGCGTCAGCAGCATGTCGATGCGGTCGCCTGTATGCTCACCCATGCCCAAAATGCCGCCGGAACACACCTTGATCCCCGCTTCCTGCACCCGGTTCATCGTATCGATCCGGTCGGCGAAGGTGCGGGTCGTGATGACCTCGGAGTAGTAGCGCTCGGACGTGTCGATATTGTGGTTGTAGTAGTCCAGCCCGGCGTCGCGCAGCTGCACGACCTGAGTGTCGTCCAGCATGCCCAGCGTCATGCAGGTTTCCATTCCCATAGCCTTGACGCCTTCGACCATCGCGACCAGAGCCGCCATATCGCGCGCCTTGGGCTCACGCCAGGCAGCGCCCATGCAGAACCGCGTCGCGCCACCATCCTTAGCCTTCTTCGCCTCGGCCAGAACACGCTGCACCTCGATCAGTTTGGAGGCAGGCAGGGTCGAGCCATTGCGGGCCGATTGCGAGCAGTAAGCACAATCCTCGGCGCAGCCTCCGGTTTTGATCGACAGCAGTTTCGAGGTCTGGATCTTGTTGGGATCGAAATGCTCACGATGGACGGTTTGCGCCCGGAACAGCAGATCCATCAACGGGAGATCATGAACAGCTTGCGCGGATTTTTTGGTCCAGCCGGAATGGGGGATGATCATTTTATCTATAAAACTCTCGGCAGCTTGCGTTGCGTCGAGTTTATTATCTACAAAATGTCACGACGCAACCCGGCAGGCATCACAAGTTCAATATGACGCATCAATTCGCTGATCGCTGACCGAGGCTCTATCCCAGAATCCCCGGCAACCGCAGCCCATGTTCGCGGGCACAAGCCTTAGCATCCTCATACCCCGCATCCGCGTGGCGCCACACACCCGAGGCCGGATCGTTCCACAAAACCCGCTCCAACCGTTTGGCCGCCGCATCGGTGCCATCTGCGCAGATCACAACACCCGCGTGCTGGCTAAAGCCCATCCCGACCCCACCGCCATGGTGCAAAGACACCCATGTGGCGCCTGAGGCCGTATTCACCAGCGCATTCAGCAACGGCCAGTCCGAAACAGCGTCCGAGCCGTCCTTCATCGCCTCGGTCTCGCGGTTGGGTGAGGCAACGGACCCGCTGTCGAGGTGATCGCGGCCAATGACAACCGGGGCCATTAGTTCTCCGGTGCGGACCATTTCGTTGAAGGCCAGCCCAGCCTTGTGGCGATCCCCAAGACCGATCCAGCAGATCCGTGCGGGCAGGCCTTGGAAGGCAATACGCTCCTGCGCCATGTCGAGCCAGTTGTGCAGATGCGTGTTCTCGGGGAACAGCTCTTTCATCTTGGCATCGGTTTTGTAGATATCCTCGGGGTCGCCAGACAGGGCGCACCAGCGGAACGGTCCGACCCCGCGGCAAAACAGCGGACGGATATAGGCCGGCACGAAACCGGGGAAAGCAAAGGCATTCTCGAGCCCTTCATCCTGCGCCACTTGGCGAATGTTGTTACCGTAGTCCAGCGTCGGCACGCCCGCGTTCCAGAAATCGACCATCGCAGCGACATGTTGCTTCATCGAGGCACGCGCTGCGGTTTTCACCGCTTGGGGATCGCTTTCGCGTTTGTCCTTCCACTGCGCCATGGTCCAGCCCAGCGGCAGGTAGCCGTTTACCGGGTCATGGGCGCTGGTCTGGTCAGTGACGATATCAGGGCGCATGCCACCGGCCTGCATCCGACGGTAGATCTCGGGGAAGATCTGGGCAGCATTGCCCAGCAGGCCGACCGATTTCGCCTCACCCGCCTTGGTCCAGCGGTCGATCATCTCGAGCGCTTCGTCCAGCTTTTCGGCCTTTTCGTCCAGGTATTTGGTGCGCAGGCGGAAGTCGATGCTGTCCGGATTGCATTCAACAGCCAGACAGCAGGCCCCGGCGAAAACCGCCGCCAAGGGCTGAGCGCCACCCATTCCACCCAAACCGCCGGTCAGGATCCACTTACCGGTCAGGTCGCCGTCATAGTGTTGACGACCGGCCTCGGCGAAGGTCTCATAAGTGCCCTGAACGATGCCCTGCGTCCCGATATAGATCCACGAGCCAGCAGTCATCTGGCCGTACATCATCAGACCCTTCTTATCGAGCTCGTTGAAATGATCCCAATTGGCCCAATGCGGCACGAGGTTCGAGTTCGCAATCAGCACCCGAGGCGCATCTGTATGCGTTCGCACAATGGCCACGGGTTTGCCGGATTGCACAACCAGTGTCTCGTCTTCTTCCAGATCCTTGAGGCTGGCCACGATCGTATCAAAATCATTCCAAGTCCGGGCCGCGCGCCCGATGCCGCCGTAAACGACCAACTCATGCGGGTTCTCGGCCACGTCCGGATGCAAATTGTTCATCAGCATCCGCAGCGGCGCTTCGGTCATCCAGCTTTTGGTGTTCAACTCTGGCCCGGTGGGAGGATAGATATCACGGGTGTTCTTGCGAGGGTCGGTCATGATGCAAGCTCCAATGCTGTGTCTTGGACGGCGTCCAGAATATCGAATAGCCAGCGGCGCAGACGGTCGGCTTTGCGGTCGTCATAGGACCATGGCGGGCGCTCGGTTGTAAGGTAGGTGGATTGCGCCAGCTCCATCTGAATAGCGTGCAACCCTTCGGCCGGGCGGCCATAGTGGCGCGTCGTCCAACCGCCTTTGAAACGACCGTTCAAGACGGTGCTGTAGGGTGATGAGGCGGCAAACTCATCGGCCGCTGCCTCGATCTCCGGCGCGCAGGTCGTGCCGTTGTTTGTCCCCAGATTCATATCGGGCAAAACCCCGTCAAACAGGTACGGAATGGTGCTGCGGATCGAGTGGCAGTCGTGGAGGACCGCAATGCCGTAGATCGCTCGGACCCGCTCCAGCTCGGCTGCTAGCGTCGCGTGGTAGGGCGTGTGAAATGCGGCGAGGCATTCCGCAATTTCCTCATCGGATGGCGGCTGATCCCAGATGCCATTCCCATCGAAATCGGTCAGCGGAACCAGTGTGGTCGTGTTCTGACCGGGATAGAGCGACACGCCCGACGGATCGCGATTGGCATCAATCACATAGCGGTGGAAGGTCGCGCGGACCGTCGTCGCCCCGGGCAACAACCCGTCGTAGAGCGTGTGGATGTGCCAATCCGTATCCGTCAGCGCCCTGCCCCGCTTGTTCAGCTTGGTCTGAATCTCTGGCGGCACATAGGTTCCGGTATGGGGCAGACCCAGAACGATGGGGCTATCGCCCCGGGTGACCTCAACCGGATCCGTCACGCGCCCAGCTCCGGCATGGCAACACGTGTGCTATGCGCGATCTCGCCACTGGAAATAAGGGTCGAGGCCGCCTCGATATCCGGCGCGGTATAGCGGTCGTCCCCCAAAGGCGGCACCACAGCGCGTAACCGGGCCATCACGTCTTGTAGCGTCTCACTGGTGGGCAATGGCGCGCGGAATTCGATCCCTTGCGTGGCGCAGAGCAGCTCTACCCCCAGAATACGTTCCAGATTGGTGACCATCTGCCTCAGACGCCGCGCGCCGTGGGCCGCCATTGAGACATGGTCCTCCTGATTGGCCGAGGTCGGCGTCGAATCCGTCACGCAGGGGTTGGCGAGATGCTTGTTTTCGCTCATCAAAGCCGCCGTCGTGACTTCGGCAATCATCAGGCCCGAGTTCAGCCCCGGATTGGGGGTCAGGAAGGGCGGCAGATCAAAGCTGAGCATCGGATCGACGATCAGTGCGATGCGGCGTTGGGCTATGGCTCCGATCTCGGCCACGGCCAGCGCGATCATGTCGGCGGCGAAACCAACTGGTTCGGCATGAAAGTTACCGCCCGAGACGATCAACCCGGCCTCGGACAGGACCAGAGGGTTGTCGGTGGCGGCGTTCGCCTCAAGTTCAAGCGTCGTGGCGGCCTGTCGGATGACATCCATTGCCGCACCGACGACCTGCGGCTGGCAGCGGATACAATACGGGTCCTGCACGCGGGTATCGCCGTCGCGGTGGCTTTCGCGGATCACCGATCCGGCAAGCAGGGCACGCATCGTGGCTGCGGCCTCAATCTGGCCGCGATGTCCTCGAAGGCTGTGGATTTCAGGCTGCAACGGCGCGGTGGACCCCATGATCGCGTCTGTGGTCAGTGCCGAGGTGACCAGCGCGTTCTGGGCCGCTTGCCACGCGCCAAACAGGCCCGCCAAAGCAAAAGCGGTCGAAAACTGGGTGCCGTTGATCAGCGCCAGACCCTCTTTCGGGCCAAGCCCCACCGGCGTCAGGCCAGCTGCCGCCAACGCCTCAGCACCCGGCAAGACCTCGCCGCCATATTCGGCCTCACCCTCGCCCATCATGACAGCCGCCATATGCGACAGCGGCGCCAGATCACCAGAGGCCCCGACCGAGCCCTGCGCTGGGATCACAGGCGTGACGCCCTTGGCCAGCATAGCCTCGAGAAGCGTGATCAACTCCAGCCGCACGCCCGAGGCTCCGCGCCCGAGGCTGAGTAGCTTCAGGACCATCATCAACCGTGCATGCGCCCGCGGGATCGCAGGGCCGACGCCGCAGCAATGCGACAGGATCAGATTGCGCTGCAAGGTCGCCGTATCCTCTGCCGCGATCTTGATACTGGCTAGTTTGCCGAAGCCTGTGTTGACGCCGTAGACTGCGGCCTCACCCGCTGCCGCATCCGCGATGCGCGCGTGGGCAGCCTTAATGCCGGGATGGCAGGCTGGGTCGAGCTGCACAGCACATTCCTCACGGAACACCTGCTCCAACTGCGCCAGAGAAACAGCGCCGGGCGTAAGGGTCAGGGTGGTCAAACTGCGCCTCCGAAAATGCGAGTGTGTAGCGGGTTGAAGCCGATGCGATAGGACAGCTCGGCCGGGTGAGTGACGTTCCAGATCGCCAGATCAGCGCGCATGCCGGGTGCGATCTGGCCGCAATCGCGCAAACCCAGCGCGCGGGCGGCGTTGAGGGTCACGCCTTTCAGTGCCTCTTCGGGTGTCATACGGAACAGAGTGCAAACCATGTTCATTGCCAGAAGCAGAGAGGTCATCGGGGCCGAACCCGGATTACAATCCGTCGCTAAAGCCATCGGGACATTGTGCTTGCGCAGCAGATCAATGGGCGGAGATTGCGTTTCGCGCAGGGTATAGAAAGCACCAGGCAGGATCACACCAACCGTGCCAGCGCGCGCCATCGCCGCTGCGCCCTCATCATCGAGATACTCGATATGATCCGCTGACAGTGCCCCATAGCTGGCCGCCAACTTTGCGCCGCCGAGATTGGACAGCTGTTCGGCGTGGAGTTTGATCGGCAAGCCAAGTTCACGCGCCACATCAAACAGCGGCACGAGTTGGTCGGGCAGAAAGGCAATCCCTTCGCAGAAGGCATCCACCGCATCAACCAGCCCCTCGGCATGGGCGGCCCGAAGGGTTGGAATGCAAACCTCAGTTATATATTCGTCCGGATTGCCCTTGTACTCCACCGGCACGGTATGGGCGCCAAGAAAACTGGTCACAACCCGCACCGGACGGTGGTCTTGCAAAGCCCGCGCGGCGCGGAGCATGGTCAATTCGGTCTCGCGATCCAAGCCGTAACCGGATTTCACCTCGATTACCGAGACACCTTCGGCGAGCATCGCATCCACGCGCGGCAGCGCCTGAGCAATCAGGTCGTCAAGAGTGGCGGCGCGCGTGGCCGTTACCGTCGAGATAATGCCGCCTCCGGCGCGGGCGACCTCTTCATAGCTCGCCCCATTCAAGCGCATCTCGAACTCGACCGCGCGGTGGCCGCCGTGGATCACATGCGTGTGGCAGTCGATCAGAGCGGGTGTCACCAGACGGCCTGCACAGGACGTCTCAGACAACCCGGCACAGGCTTCGGGCAATGCGGCCTGCGGCCCAACCCATGCGATTTTTTCGCCCTCGATCACGATTGCCGCTAACTCGATCACCCCATAAGGCGCGCCATTCTCCACCATGGTTGCGACGCTCAGGTTCTTCAGGATGTGGGTTGTGGGCATTTGATTCTCGCAGTGGATGCAATTCTCTCTTTTCTAGTACATTCCATTATGTTTTATGTCTATTCATAAAATGGAGAGCCAAATGACCATCTTCGCGAAGCGCGCATTGCTACCAACAGGTTGGGCAGAAAATGTTAGGCTGGATTTGAAAGACGGGCATATCGCCACTGTGGTCGCAGGCGCAAAAGCGCAGGACGCAGATGTCACGGTCGACACCCTGTTGCCTGCGCTGGCCAACCTTCACAGCCATGCCTTTCAGCGTGCCATGGCAGGGATGACCGAATACCGGCGCGCCGGGCGCGACAGCTTCTGGACGTGGCGCGATGTGATGTATCGTTTCACTGCCCAACTGACGCCCGATCAAATTCAGGCCATCGCCGCACTTGTCTATATGGAGATGCAGGAGGCCGGGTTCGCCTCGGTCGGAGAATTCCACTATCTGCACCATCAACCCGGCGGCGCGCCCTATGAGCGGTTGGCCGAGCTATCCGACCGCATCATGGAAGCCGCCGTCGAAACAGGCATCGGCCTCACGCATCTGCCCGTCCTCTACTCCTATGCAGGGGTCGGAGAAGTGCCTTTGGAACCCGGGCAACAGCGGTTCGGCAACGACGTGACCCGTTTCCTGCGACTGGTGGACGAGGCCAAAGCGGCCAGCGCCGCATTGCCAGAGGATGTCCGGGTGGGAATTGCCCCGCATTCCCTGCGCGCGACCTCACCCGCCGATTTGAAAGAAGTGCTGAGCCATCACACAGGTTTGGTTCATATCCACATAGCCGAGCAGCCCAAGGAAGTTGCACAGGTGCAGGCTGGCCTGGGCGCGCGCCCGGTCGAATGGCTGCTGGGAAATGCCCCTGTTGACGGGCAGTGGTGCTTGATCCACGCCACACACATGACCGATGAAGAGACGCGCGCCTTGGCGGTCTCCGGCGCTGTCGCTGGCCTTTGCCCAATCACAGAAGCCAATCTGGGCGACGGCCCGTTCAACGGCGCTGTTTACCTCGCTGCAGGCGGCGCATTCGGTGTGGGATCGGATTCAAATGTCCGGATTTCACTGACCGAGGAGCTTCGGACGCTGGAGTATTCCCAACGCCTACGCGACCTTTCACGCAATGTGCTGGTGGTTGGCGAAGGGTCCGTGGGACAAACTCTCTATTGCGGCGCCGCGACTGGTGGAGCGCAAGCGCTGGGTCGCGACGCAGGGCAGATCGCCGAGGGCGCCTTGGCGGACCTTGTTGCCATCGACAGCAGTGATCCGGCGCTGTGCGCTTTGCGACCTGACCAGTTACTGGACGGGCTTGTGTTTGCCGCACAGGACGGAATGGTGACCGACCTCTGGTCGGCTGGGCGGCATAGGGTCAAGGATGGGCATCACGTGGCACGCGACCAGATCGTGACGCGGTACAGAAAAGCCATAGCCGAGATATTGCCTCACTTGTAACGCTCGGCATCCTCTTTACGCGAGGGTCGCCTGCGATACATATTATGAATAAGCTTATTGAGGAAACGGGATCAGATCGTGACGGAACAGAAGAATATCGGTTTTCAGGATATCCGAGACGAGGTGATCAACCGTATCCAAAGCCGCATCTGGCCTCAGGGTAGTTTACTTCCGACCGAGCTGGAACTGGCCGCCGAGTTCGGCTGCGCCCGTGCCACCGTGAACCGCGCGCTGCGCGAATTGGCGGAACAGGGCATCATTACCCGTAAACGCAAAGGCGGCACCCGGGTCGTTACGACCCCGGTCAAACAGGCCAAACTGCCGATCACCGTGGTCCGCCAGACGATTGAGGATATGAATGCCGAATACCGCTATGCGCTTGTCAGCCGCACACAGATCGACTGCCCAGCGTGGCTGCAAGCCAAGCTAGGCCTGCAGGAAGGCGCGCAAATCCTGCATCTTCAATGCATGCATCACGCCGACAACCGCCCCTTTCAGTTCGAAGAACGCTGGATCAGCGTTGATGCCGTACCTCACGTGGTGAATGAGAGCTTTCTGACCGCCGGCCCCAATGAATGGCTGCTATCCGAGGTTCCCTTTTCCAACGCTGAGATCGCCTTCTCGGCGGTTCCGGCCACCGGGCAGTTGCAGGACTTTCTGTCAGTGCCACCGGGCACACCGTTGTTCCAACTGGAACGCACGACATGGTTCCAAAGCAAACCGGTCACATTCGTCAGAATGACCTTCCATCAAGGTTATCAGATGCAGACCACCTACTAACCCCTTTGCCGAAAACGCTCAGACCGTCGCTGGCTGTTTCGGCGGATCAACTTCCTCGGGTTGATAGGTCGGGATTACTCCGATCGGGGGTTTTTCGCGAATGTATTCTCCGATCCGCGCCAACATCGGTTTGCGCGGGCAATTCGGTCGCGTCGCCGCCCCCAGATCGCGCAGATGGCCTGGCCCTTCGAACGGAATAAAGCAAAGCGGCCAATTGTCCCGCTTGAACTGCTCGGCCGCCAGGGCGGAAACAATCGTGCAATCGTCTGAGTGGCAGATATGACGGCAGATCGTCTCGAACCGCAAAGCGGTCAGATCAAAGCGCTTGCCGATACGGCTGGAGGGATCCTGCTTTGGCAACCGATCTTCCAGCGCATAACCGAAACTATGGGGCAGACGGATGAAATCATGCACCGGCACTTCATCGGCAGAGATCCAGGGTAACGTATGCAGCGGATGCCCCTCGCGCAGTGCCAGAAACAGAGGTTCGGACCAGATCGAGGTGAAATCCAGCGCGTCGCTGTTATTGATCTTGGCGACAAGCGCCAGGTCCAGCGTGTGGTCTTCGACCATCTGCAACATGTTTTGCGGCAGGTCTTCGATCATTGTCACCCGCATGCGCGGAAACAAAGTGCTGAACAGCTCCGAAAAATACTGTGTCAGGTACGGCGCCAACGTGGGCGTCATGCCGATGGTAAAAGGCACTGCCTCAGGGTCACGGAACTCGGTCGCTGCGTCACGGATTTTTTGCGCGTCATTCAGCATCCTTGTTGCGATGTCGACGATCCGCGCGCCGCAGGCCGTCGGGCGGACCTCGTTGTTCAGACGCAGGAACAGCTCGACCCCCAACTCCTGTTCGAGTTTCTTGATCTGATTGGACATCGCTGGCTGGGACACGTTGCAGGCCGCGGCGGCCTGACTGAACTGGCCATGCTTTGCGATGGCAATGACGTATTCCAAGTCTCTCAGGTTCATGACGGGGCAATTCAAACAAATGTATAGGTCAAGGTACCTGTGACACTATGCGCTGCCCCCTTGTTTCAGAAGCCCGGACAGCGATTTGAGGGGGATTTGACCCCCACAATTCGTCACAAATAGGTGAAAATTCGTCATCAAATAAGTGAGCGACTCGCGTTTTCCCTCAGCATCGCCGTTTAAATCAAGGCCGCGGCTCGTGAAGACTTCACGAAATCCGTGAGTATTTGCGTTGGTTATACCCCCGATTTGGACCATGAATTTCCGCTGACCACGGGCCAGGCCTACTGATTTGATGCGTCGGTTGCCCGATCAAACGGGCCACCTGCATCACGCATCAAACCAGACGGAGTGACCCATGCTGTCCCAATTCGTAGAAAGCCTGCGCGCCCGTCTCTTGACCACGTCAACACTGGCGCAAGAGACCACACGTGACGGCCAAACCCTTTTCAACAACTTCTTCCAGAACACGATCGTGGATGACACGCCCGCCTTTGTTCTGGCAAATGACTTTTCGCGCCTGCTGAACTTTGGCGAGATCGTCACCAACAACTCCGTCGCCGCCGTTCAGGCGCAGGGTCAGGATGTTGACGTATTCAACTTCCGCTCAGGCGTGATCGAGGCGAATAGCGGCCCCGATGCACTGGCCACAGGTGTTCAGGTCACCGGCAGCGCAGCCGTGCGCAACTTCGGTGAGATCTCGGGCGACTTTAACGGCGTTCAGTTTGCAGGCCCCGACAGCTCGGGCAGCCTGGACAATTTCCGTGGCGGTGTGATCTCCTCCGACAGCCGCTCTGTGGACATTCAGGGCCAGGGCATTGATGTGCGCAACTTCGGCGACATCCTTGGCACCGGAGATCAGCGCAACGGCACGATCTATACCAACAGCACCGCCGAGGATATCTCGATCTCGAACTTCACGGGCGGAACAGTGGATGCCGGTGAAGGAAATCAGGGCGCCGGGATCTCTCTTCAGGTCGGGGATGAGGTTGGCGACCGTGTGGAAACCGATATCTTCAACGGCTTTGGCGGCACCATTCAGGGCCGTGGTCAGGCGGCATCGAACACCGGTCTGGCAGGTGACGGTATCCGCATCAACAACGGTGCCGAGGGCACGATCCTCGAGACCGAGATCCTAAACAGCGGGCTGATCACATCGGAAAGCACCCAAGGCACAGCAGCCGGTATCCGCATCGCGGATGGCGCAAGCGCCGAGGGCGAGATCCTGAACACCTCGACAGGGGTGATCGAGGGTGCTGCAAACGGGCTCTACATCGGTCAGGGCACGCATGATCTAGATGTTCTGAACTTCGGCACGATCCAATCCGACAGCCGCGCGGTGAATATCGATGGCACGGGTGTGAACCTAGTGAACGGCGGCGATATCCTTGGCACAGGCGATCAGCGCAACGGCACCGTTTATGCCGACGGCACCGCTGATGACTTCGCAGTCAACAACCTGATCACCGGCACGATCGACGCTGGCGAAGGCAATGAAGGGTCGGGCTTTGGCGTTGAGATCGGCGAAACTGCGGATGGCGCGTCCTCGTTCACGCTAGACAATTCGGGCACCATTCAGGGTCGCGGCAATGCGGCGGCGGGCTCCAACGCAGCAGGCGATGGTATCCGGGTCGGCAATGTGGGCAACATTGGCGTCACCGATGCGGTCATCAACAACTCGGGCACCATCGACTCCGAGGGCGCAAATGGCACCGTCGCGGGTGTGCGTTTTGTCAACGGCGTGTCGTTCCAGGGTGAGTTCAACAACTCGGGCCAGATTTCGGGCGTTCAGAACGGTGTCTATTTCGGCAACCCGGTTGCCGGCGAAGGTGCGGATCACACTGGTGGTGTTTTCAACAATCTCGAAACCGGAGTGATCTCGTCCGACAGCCGCGCGTTCAATATCGACGGCATCGGGTTGGAAGTGAACAACGCAGGCGAGATCGTCGGCACCGACAGCCAGCGCAACGGCACCGTCTATGCTGATGGCACGGCACAAGACTTCACCTTCAACAACAAAGAAACCGGCGTCGTCGATGCGGGTGAAGGCAATGAAGGGTCTGGCTTTGGCGCGGAGATCGCGGGCGAGAACGCGTTCACGCTGAACAATGACGGTCTGATCCAGGGTCGCGGCAACGCGGCGGCAGGCACCAATGCCGCAGGCGACGGTATCCGCATCGGCAATGTCGGCAACGCTGGCACGTTCACCGGCTCCATCACCAACGCGGGCACCGTCCTGTCGGAAGGTGCAAACGGAACCGTTGGCGCGTTCCGCGCTGTGAACAACGTCAACTTCCAAGGCCAATTGTTCAACGAAGAAGGCGGCGTATTCGCAGGCGTGCAAAACGGTGTCTACTTCGGGACCGGCGATCATAACGGCGGCTCGTTTGTGAACCGTGGAACAGTCACGTCGGACAGCCGTGCGGTGAATATCGACGGTGAGGGGCTTGAGGTCGTCAACGAAGGCGAAATCTTGGGCACCGGCGATCAGCGCAATGGCACCGTCTATGCCGATGGCACTGCCGACAACTACACCTTCAACAACACCGGTCTGGTTGATGCGGGTCTGGGCAACAACGGCTCGGCCGTGTCGCTGCAAACCGGCAATGTTGAAGGCGATATCGTGTCGGCAGCCATTCTGAACGAAGGCACCCTGCAAGGTCGCGGCGACGCGGTTGAGGGCAATCAGGTCGGCGATGGCCTGCGCCTGTTTACCAGCCAGTCCGAGGCCGGATTTGCCGGGGTGGTCGTCAATGAAGGCCTGATCGCAGGGTCCGAGACCTCGGATTCAGCCGCAGGTATCCGCGTTGACGGTGGCCTGAACCTTCTGGGGGCGATCCTGAACGAAGGTGAGATCCGCGGAACGGTCAATGCAATCGACGCCTCAGATGCGGGTGACGTGACCATCGTCAATGACGACGAAGGCGTGATCAACGGCAACGTCCTGCTGGGCGCTGGCGATGACATCTTTGTCGATCTGGGCACCACCAACGGCACTATCGACGGTGGCGCGGGCGACGACGTGCTGATCGCAGGCGATGCGGACAATGTTCTGACCGGTGGTCTGGGCAATGACTTCATCGACGGTGGCGAGGGCATCGACACGGCCGATTTCTCGGATCTGGATGTCGCGGTCGAAGTGCGCCTGGGCGCCAATGGCAACGGCACCGCAACCCGCGATACGGGCTTCAATGTCTCGGTCAAGGACGCCGTGGTCTCTGCCCCCGGTCAGTTCGGCGCGAACATCGCCAATGGTGCGGCTTTTGTGGAACAGGCGCTTCAGGGCAACCTGTACTACAACATCCACACATCGGACTTCCCCGGCGGCGAAATCCGCGGGCAGCTGCTGGTGGACAGTGTCGAGACCGAGCATGGCATCCGCACCGTCACCCTGAGCGGCGGTCTGGACGCGGCGCAGGAACCGGGGCCGACCTCGGACAGCGAAGCCACCGGCGAAGCCTCTCTGGTCATCACCCAAAACCTGAACACAGGTGAGGTGACCTATTCCAGCGAGCTGAGCGTTGTGGGCCCGAACGAGGCCGACCTGAACACCCCGATCCCGGGTGTTGTCTCGGCCATCCATCTGCACAACGCTCCGGCTGGCAACAATGGCCCGGTCGTGCAGGACACGCTGGTGGATGCAGGTGCCACGCTGGATGTGAACGCCACAGGCGGCACGGGTGTCATCGGTCAGGACGTCATCGACAACCAGATCGAGGTCGATGTTCTGCAGTCGATCGAGAATGTTATCGGGTCCGACGATGGTGACATCATCATCGGCAGCGATCTGGACAACAAACTCAGCGGTGGTGACGGCGATGACCTGATCTCGGGTGAGGGTGGCAATGACATCCTGATCGGTGGCGAAGGTGCGGATACCTTCACCTTCGGCGCGAACTTCGGAAACGACGTGATCCAGGACTTCGAAGTTGGCCTCGACCAGCTGCAATTCGGAGATTTCGGTCCCGATTTCGGCGGCGCGGTGAATGTCGCACAGGATGGCAACGACGCCGTGATCTCGTTCGGCACCGAAGGCTCGGTCCGTCTGGCGGGCGTCAACACCACCGACCTGACCGAAGACGACTTCGTCGCTTAATCGAAAACGGACGGGGCGGGTCACACCGCCCCGTTTGCCAAACCGGAAAAGGGCAAGACGATGTTTCAGAAATCCAACCCCGTACAAACCGCATGGGCCTCGTTGCGCAAAGGGTTTGTTGCCGTCGCTTTCTTCAGCCTGTTTCTCAACCTGCTGATGCTGGCCGGGCCGCTTTACATGCTGCAGGTCTATGACCGGGTCCTGACCAGCCAGAATGTCGATACGCTGATCGCGCTGACCCTTTTGCTAGGTGGCGTCTTTGTCGTGATCGCCTGTCTCGACCTTATGCGGATGCGTATCCTTGGCCGCTTGGCCGCCCGGTTCGAAATGGCCGTCGGCGCGCCTGTTCTGGGGGCCGCCATGCGCCGCCGGGTTCAGGGCGAAGCGCAAAGCGCCGAGAATCTGGTCGACGACGTTAACGGATTTCGCGAGTTCATCTCTGGCTCGACCCTGACCGCCTTTTTCGACGCGCCGTGGATTCCCATTTACCTGCTGGTCCTCTATGTCCTGCACCCCCTGCTGGGTCTGCTGGGACTGGCCGGAGCTGTCACCCTGACCGTCATGGCGCTGATCAACAACGCCCGTGCGCAGAAACCGATGCGAAACGCCGCCGAGGCCCGAGGGCGCTCGGACGCGCTGTTCAAGACTTCGGATCGCAATGCCGAACTGGTCCATGCGCTGGGCATGAAAACCGATCTGGTGCGCCGCTGGACCGCCCTGCAAATCGACGCGCACGCGCATAAAACATGCGCGGCTGACCGTATCGCTGGCTTTTCGGTCCTGTCCAAGACCATCCGTATGGGCCTGCAATCGGCCATTCTGGGTCTGGGTGCAGCCCTTGCCATAACGGGCGAATCCACTGCAGGCGTCATGATCGCCGCGACCATCGTTTTGGCCCGCGCGCTGGCACCAATTGATCAGCTCATCGGCCAATGGCGTGGTTTTCTGGCCGCGCGCGGATCCTACGCCAAGATCAAAGCTCTGACAGAGGACTTTGCCGAGGACGCACCCAACCTGCACCTGCCCCGCGCCTTCAAGACACTTGACGTGAAAATCGCTCAGGCCGGTCCGCCGCGCGCAATCAATGCCACCATTCTGGGTATCGACTTCGATCTGGCCGCAGGCGACGTTCTGGCTGTCATCGGCCATAGCGGCTCCGGCAAGACGACGCTGGGCAAGATGCTGGCCGGAATCTGGCATCCGCAACGGGGTGAGATTTTACTGGATGGCAGCCCGATGTCGAAATGGAACGCCGAGGATCTGGGCAAACAGATCGGCTATCTGCCGCAGGATGTCGAGCTGTTCGACGGCACGATCCGCGAAAACATCGCTCGTTTTTCTGTCGCCATCGACGACGCCGAGGTTTTCCGCGTCGCGCAGGAGGCTGGCATTCACGAGATGATCAGCGCTTTGCCCGACGGCTATGAAACGCGCATCGGTCAGGGGTTCTTTCTGTCCGGCGGTCAGCGGCAGCGTCTGGCCCTGGCCCGCGCGCTCTATGGCGATCCGTTTGTGCTGGTGCTGGATGAGCCGAACTCGGATCTGGATGCCGAAGGGGAACAGGCCTTGCGCGTTGCCATTCTGGCCACTCAGGCCCGCGGCTCCATCGCCATCGTCATGACCCACCGCCCCGCAACCTTGCAGGCCGCTAACAAGGTCATGGTCATGCGCAACGGCTCCCAGACCCAGTTTGGCGACAAGGACGACGTGCTGAAAGTCAATCGCCGCAATGTTCTGGACAGCTCGGGCAAGGGCACTCGCCCGACCCCTCAACCCGTCCCGGAAACGCAAATCACAGGAGCAGCCCAATGACACAGATTGTCCCGCACAACGCCTCTCGCAATGCGCTGTCGCTGAATGAGGCAGAGTTCATCGACATCTCGGACGCTTCCCCCCGGATTGGACGCTATGTCTGGGTTGGCGTGATCACCCTAATGGCCTTTGTCGGAGGCAGCGCCTACTGGGCCTTCGCCTCGAAACTGGACGGGGCGGTGGTTGCCCCTGCCTCATTCGTGGTCGAAGGCGATCGCAAAACGGTGGAGCATCTGGACGGCGGCATCATCCGTGACATCCTGATTGCCGACGGAGATTTCGTTCAGGCAGGCCAACCCCTGATCCGGCTGGACAGCACCGATATCGACGTCGACCTGAACGTGTTGGGCAGCCAGATGGGCGAGCTTTCGGTCCGCCGCGCCCGCCTGCTGGCACAGATGAGCGGTCAGGACCGGTTTGATGAGGCCTCGGCCATGGCCGGTTTTGAGGCGGGAATGGAGAGGCTGCATTGGACGTCCGCCTATCTGACGCAGAAGCAGCTGTTTGACGCCGAAGCCCGCGCCCGCCAGACAGAAATCCGGATCAACGAACAGCGGATATCGGGCCTGAAGGATGAGGCGCAGGGGCTGGCCGAACAGCGTGTCAGGACCCAGAACCAAATCGAGATCACGCTGACCGAACTGACCAACCTGCAGACCCTGCTGGGCAAAGGGTTGGTGGCAGCCACCCGCGTCAGCTCGCGCCAGATTGAGCTGCAGCGTCTCTACGGCGTCGATGCTTCGCTGCGCACCCAGATCGCGCAGGCTGAAAATCAAGTTAGAGAGCTGGAACTGACGCTGATCAGCCAGCAAAAGCTGCGGGATGAGGTGATCGCGGGTGAGCTTGCGGTCGTCGAAGCACAGCTTGATCTGGTGCGCCCGCAATATGCAGGCACCGCCGAGCGCCGCAAGCGGATCGAGCTTTTGGCCCCAACCGGCGGACGGGTGGTCAATCTGGCGGCCTCGACCACAGGCGGTGTTATTCGTCCGGGCGAACACATCATGGAAATTGTCCCGGCGGATCAGGCGCTGATTGTCGAGGCACGGGTCAAGACCGGTGACATTGACAAGCTGCGGATCGGCCAGTCCACCCGCATTCGTCTGTCCGCATTTGCACAGGCAGACGTCCCCGAGGCCAGCGGCAAGATTTTCGATATCTCGGCCGACGCTTTGGAAGATGAACGCACGGGCGAGCCCTACTACAAGGCGCGGGTCAAACTTGGCGCCCAGCAGCCCGAAGCGGTGGCCGCGCTGGATCTCGTGCCCGGCATGCCGGCTGATCTGTTCGTCAATACCGGCGAGAGGGCCGTGATCGCCTATCTGTCACAGCCCATCAGCGACCGGTTGGCGAAAACCTTTATCGAGTGAGTGGGTACTCAGTTAACGAGTAAAATGTTAACCAGTGGGAATGGTCTGCAGATGGGGCTGCAGGCCATTTCACTTTGTCAAACGCCGTAGCGGGCCATGAACATGTCGACAGCTTGCAGGGCAACCTCGTCGATCTCGGCCTGAGAGAACTCTTCCTGAATACCAAAGGCAGCGCGCAGCCACAGGCGCACTTTGCACAGCTCGGCGAATTGTTCGGCCGCGATCGTCACGTCCTCGATTACCAGTTCACCCTTTGCAACGGCCTTTTCCAGATACTCGACCATCTTGCGCTGACCGTTCTGAGGCCCAGCTTCATAAAAAACGCGTCCAAGTTCCGGGAATCGATCCCGTTCAGCCACGCAAACGCGGAATATCTGGCGATTGAAATCCGACACGAAAAAGCTGACCAACTGCGTCGCGGTAATCGTCAGAACCTCGCGCACGGGTTTGGTTTCGTCGATCATCGAGATTACACGCTCGGCCATGCGGCTGCATTCAGTCTGTGCCACCTCGATAAACAGCAGACGCTTGTCGGGAAAATAGCTATAGAGCGTCGCCTTCGAAACACCCGCCGCCCTTGCGATGTCATCCACGCTGGCCCCCTCGAACCCATCCGCGAGAAAAACTTCTCGGGCCCCGCGCAGAACCTGGTCGAATTTTCGGCCGGTGCGCAGGATGGTGGCGGATTGGGTCATGATGGCTCCTTCAGCGGGTTGTGGATCGAATTTATAAACCGATCTGTTCAGACACAAGGATTCTTGGTGTTTTCTGACGGGCCGTCACGCAAAACGCCGTTCGATCCGTGACTTGAAGGTCGCGCAATCCATGTTAGGAGGGTACCCATGGTCGAGATTTTTCTGCGCACCCTTCCCTTCTTCGTGATCATCGGCCTGGGTTACTGGGCCGGGCGCACGCGGTTTTTCACAGAGGAAGCCACCGCCTATCTGACGAAATTCGTCTTTTTCTTTGCCCTGTCGGCCATGCTTTTCCGATTTGCCGCCACCCTACCCTTTGCTGAGATATTCAATGGGCGGCTGATCATCGGTTATCTGATCGGCACACTAGCGGTCTATGCTCTGGCGTCACTGGTGGCATGGATACGGGGCCTCGACATCCCGACCGCCGCGGTTGAGGCCCAGTGTGCCGCCATCGGCAATGTCGGGTTTCTCGGCCTACCCATGCTGGCCATGCTGCTGTCCGAGGCCGCGATCGGACCCGTCATGCTGATCCTTGCGGTGGATCTGGTCGTGTTTTCCTCGCTCATTGTAATCCTGATCAATGGCGGCCGGGACGGAAAGCTGACGGTCAAAACGCTGCGCCTGATCGGGGTCGGGTTGCTTAAGAATCCGATGATCGTGTCGATCTCGGCCGGATTGATCTGGTCGGCGCTGCAGATCCCGGTCCCTGGTCCGATGAATGATTTTCTGACCATTCTGGGTGGGGCCGCAACGCCCGGCGCACTGTTTGCAATCGGCGCCTCGCTGGCTGGTAAATCGGCGGAGCGGGTCCAAATCGCGGGCTGGCTGAGCTTTTGCAAGCTGATCGTCCACCCCGCCTGTGTCGCTGTCGCCCTGCTGTGGCTGGTTCCAGTCGATACATTCTCGGCCACGGTTGCAATTGCCGCCGCTGCGTTACCGGTTGCGGGCAATGTCTACATGCTGGCCGCACATTATGGGGTCGCGCCTCATCGCGCCTCGGCTGCGATCCTGCTGTCTACGGCGGCCAGTATTTTGACGGTTCCGCTGATCATCGGATGGCTTACCGCTTTGTGAACTTGCAACCCCACCAAAAAGTCATGCACATGGCGGCCACCGCACTTTACGCGACGTCCTTAGGGCGATAGCCATGGCGCGACCCTAGATTAAGGACTCGACCAGATGGAAACCCTTTCGGAAAATGCCTGTTTTGGTGGTGTGCAAGGTGTCTACCGCCATGCCTCAACCGCTTGCCAATGCGATATGACTTTTGGCCTGTTCCTGCCTGCCGAGGCCAAGGACGGCCCCGTTCCGGTGTTGTGGTACCTGTCTGGCCTGACCTGCACCCATGAAAACGCGATGACCAAGGCCGGTGCACAGGCCTGGGCCGCCGAACAGGGCATCGCCATCGTGTTCCCCGACACATCGCCCCGCGGCGAAGGCGTCGCCGACCACGAAGACTATGATCTTGGCCAAGGCGCGGGTTTCTACGTCAACGCAACGCAAACCCCGTGGGCGCCCCATTTCAACATGTGGGACTATATGGCCGAGGAACTGCCCGCTCTGATCGCTGAGAATTTTGCCATCGACACGGACCGTCAGGCCATCACTGGCCATTCGATGGGTGGCCATGGTGCGCTGACACTCGCGATGAACCTGCCGGGACGCTATCGCTCGGTCTCAGCCTTTGCGCCAATCTCGAACCCGACCGGCGCGGATTGGGGCCGCAAACAGCTGAGCGCCTATCTGGGCGATGATGAGGCCGTTTGGGCCAAGCATGACGCCTCGCTCCTGATGAAAGAGGTCGGGTTTGACGGCCCTGTTCTTATCGACACCGGTGCCAGCGACCAGTTCATCGACCTCCTGCGCCCCGAAACTTTGGCGTCGGCCATCGCCGAGCGCCGCCAGCAGGCGACCTATCGTCTGCAACCAGGCTATGACCATTCGTATTTCTTCGTGTCCACCTTCATGGAAGACCACATCACGTTCCACGCCGAAGCGCTGTACGGAGACTGAGGCATGAGCAAATATGACTATGACCTGATCATCATCGGGTCTGGCCCCTCGGGCCGGTCGGCAGCGATTCAGGCGGGCAAGCTGAAGCGTCGGGTGTTGGTGATCGACCGGCACGACCGTTTCGGAGGCGTCTCGGTGCATACCGGCACGATCCCGTCCAAAACCCTGCGTGAAACCGTGCTGAACCTTTCGGGTTGGCGCGAACGCAGCTTTTACGGCCGTTCTTATCGGGTCAAGGAGCAGATCCGCGCTGAGGACCTGAAGGCCCGGCTGCACATGACACTCGACCACGAAGTTGACGTGCTAGAGCATCAGTTCAACCGAAACCATGTAGATACTCTGAACGGGCTGGCCTCGTTCACGGGCCCGCATGAGATCGAAGTGGCGACGGATAGCGGTGAGAAAACCCGCCTGACCGCCGCAAAGTTTCTGATTGCGACCGGAACCAAGACCTATCGCCCTGACTATGTGCCTTTCAACGGCAAAACCGTTGTGGATGGCGATGAGTTTCTTGAAATGGCCGAGATCCCTCGGTCGCTGGTCGTGATCGGTGCCGGGGTGATTGGCGTAGAATACGCAACTATGTTCTCGGCCCTGGATGTCCGTGTCACCCTGATCGAGCCGCGCGACACCTTCCTTGATTTCATCGACAAACGCCTGATCCACGATTTCACTCATCAAATCCGCGAAAACGGGGTGGATCTGCGGCTCGGCTCGGCCGTCGAAAAGATCGAAGATGCGGGCGAGCATGTCGAGGTCACTCTTGAGAACGGCCGTCACGTTCGGGCCGAGATGCTGTTGTTTGCTGCCGGACGCATGGGCGCGACCTCGACGCTGCATCTGAAGGCTGTTGGCGTTGAAACCGATCACCGCAACCGGATCAGCGTGGATCGCAAGACCTACCAGACCGAAGTACCGCATGTTTACGCTACAGGAGACGTGATCGGGCACCCTTCGCTAGCCTCTACCTCTCTGCAACAGGGACGCGTGGCGGCCTGTCACGCGCTTGAAACCCCGACTCTGCCGGAAAGCCCGTGGTATCCGTATGGGATCTACTCCGTGCCCGAAATCTCGACCTGCGGCATGTCCGAGGAAGAATTGCAGGAGCGCGGCATCCCCTATGAGGTCGGCGTGGCGCGGTTCCGCGAAACCTCGCGCGGGCATATCATGGGGTTGGAACATGGCATGTTGAAAATGCTGTTTTCCCTGAAGACCCGCCGGGTGCTTGGTGTGCAGATAGTGGGCGAAGGCGCGACCGAGCTGATCCATATCGCGCAGGCTGTACTGAACCTGAAGGGTACCGTGGATTACTTCGTGCAGAACACGTTCAACTATCCGACGCTGGCCGAGGCCTATAAGATCGCGGGCCTTGATGCCTTCAACCGGATGCCGATCCCCGAAGAGTTCAAGGTCAAGAAAAAGCCTGTTGAGCCTGCAAAGAAAGAGGCAAAGAAGGCGTGACAACGCTCTATGTCGATGGGGACGCCTGCCCGGTCAAAGCTGAGGCTGAGCGGGTCGCGAACCGGCACAAGGTGCCTATGGCGCTGGTGTCGAATGGCGGGTTGCGGCCATCGGCAAACCCTCTGGTGCAGGTCGTCATTGTCGCCGAGGGCGCGGATGAGGCGGACAAGTGGATCGCAGAGCGTTGCGGTTCCGGCGATGTCGTGGTCACCTCGGACATCCCGCTGGCCGCCAAGTGCGTCGAGGCCGGTGCCCGTGTGCTGCGGCCCAATGGCGAGGCATTCACAGCCGCCAATATCGGCCAGCAACTGGCGATGCGCGACCTGATGGCGGATTTGCGGGCGGCTAACCCTCTGGGCGCAGGGGGTGGCGGCAAACCGTTTCGAAAAGCCGATCGCTCGCGTTTCTTGGATGCGTTGGAGCGGGAATTGCGGGCGGCGCAACGCAGCTGACCCTCCCGCCAGTTAAGGACGCATCAAAGATGCGCCCTCGCCTGTTGGGCCAGGCAGCGCGTGCCGCGCTGCGGGTGCGCCCAGCTATGCAGCGGCAGGGGTCGGCCCTCGGTTCTCGCGAATGGGCAGGTGGACAATCGCGCTGAACGCGCCCACGGCGATACCGATCCACCAAACCATCGTGTAGTCGCCATAGACGTCATACATCCGCCCGCCCAGCCAGATACCAAGGAAACTGCCAAGTTGGTGGCTGAGAAAAACAATTCCATACAGCGTACCCATGTAGCGCAGACCATAGAGATGCGCGACCAGACCGGATGTCAGCGGTATTGTAGCCAGCCAGAGAGAGCCCATAACCAACGAAAAAACGATGACCGAAACTGGGGTGATCGGAAACATGATGAACACGACAGCAGCCAGCGTGCGCGCCGTATATACGATGGCCAGCAAGTATTTCTTTGGAAAGTGGTTCCCCGCCCAGCCTGCCAATAGCGTGCCGCCGATATTAGCCAGCCCAATCAGCGAAATGGACAACGCACCCAAGGCGGACGTGGTCGTAATGCCTATCGAATGCAGCACGCCACCCGGCTGGATGGGGCCGCACATCTCGGTCACGAATGCTGGGAAGTGAGCTGTGATAAAGCCGAGCTGATAGCCACAACTGAAAAAGCCGAGTGAGATCAGCGTGTAAGACGGATCTCGGAGAGCACGCCCCAAGATCTGGCCCATGCTTTCTTCCAACTCTGCTTTACTGCTTGGCTGAGGCGCGCGCATGAAAGGCAGGATCAGCACCAGGCAGAGAATTGCGACGGCGAACACAATATAAACCTGATGCCAGGGCAGGAAGGTCAGCATCCATTCGGCCGTAGGCGCACCGAGAACCTGACCGAAACTGCCCGCAGCCGTGACGATGGCTAAAGACATGGATCGGTTTTCGTCAGAGGACGCCCGACCAACCACAGCCAGAACCACGCCGAAGCCGGTCCCTGCAATGCCAAACCCGACCAACCATGCGTAGATCTGGTGTTCAAACGGAGTGACGGACCAGGCTGAAAGCACCATACCAGCGGCATAAGTCAACGCACCAAGAACGATGGCCTTTCGGTCGCCGATCTTTTCAGCGATAGCGCCAAAGATCGGCTGCCCGATCCCCCAGGCCAGGTTCTGGATCGCAATTGCCATTGAGAAATCGGTGCGCAGCCAGCCGAACTCAGAGGCGATCGGAATCTGGAACACCCCAAACGAGGCGCGCACCGCGAAACTGACTGTAATGATGATACAGCCCACGATCAGAATTGGATTCAGCAGACGTGCGGAGTGCGGCATTAGGACCTCAGACAAACAAGTCTTGCGACGCTACTGTTTTTCGTCGGCCCGTCAATTCAGTAGATTTGCGGTTCGGCATAAGGAAAATTGATGCGTGCCTGAAAATGCCTGCTTTTCAACGCGTAGTGCGGGCGCTATGGCTCAAACCCATGACGGATCTGATTTCGCTTTATAACGAACGTATCTCCGATGGGTCTCTGACGCGGGATGACGCGCAGGAAGCCGTTCTGCCGCATTTCGAGCGTATCCGGGCCGAGTTGAGCGCGCCGGTGAAGCGGGGATTGTTCCGCAAGGCTCCGCCGCCGCCCAAAGGGTTGTACCTGTGGGGCGGGGTTGGACGTGGGAAGTCCATGCTGATGGATATGTTCGTCGATGCGCTGGAAGATATACCGGCGCGGAGGGTACATTTTCACGCGTTCATGCAGGAAATCCATGCGGGTATGCACAAGGCACGCAAGGATGGTGTTGAAGACGCGCTAGCCCCGGTCGCGCAGGATGTCGTGAAATCGGTAAAGCTGCTGGCGTTTGACGAAATGCAGATCACCGATATTACCGATGCCATGATCGTCGGACGCCTGTTTGATCTGCTGCATGCGGGGGGTGTGGTCATCGTAACGACCTCGAACCGCCATCCGGATGATCTGTACAAGAACGGTTTGAATCGACAGCTGTTTTTGCCCTTCATCGCCCATATCAAAGAGCAGCTTCAGATATGGGAGCTGGTCTCGCCGACCGACTACCGCCAGAACCGTCTTGAGGGCGCGCCGGTTTATTTCTCACCAATCGGCCCGGAGGCGCGTGAGAAGATACGCGACGTTTGGGCGGATTTGTCGGGAGGCACGGCAGAACCCTTGGTTCTGCAGGTCAAAGGTCGCGCCGTTGAACTACCAGCTTTTCGCAATGGGGTCGCGCGGGCTTCGTTCTATGACCTGTGTGGACGGATGTTAGGGCCTGGGGACTATCTGGCCATCGCTGAAACGGTCAAGGTTCTGGTGCTAGAGGATATTCCCCGTCTGTCCCGCAACAACTTCAATGAGGCCAAACGCTTTGTGACGCTGATCGACGCGCTGTATGAGGCCAAGGTTCGGTTGATCTGTTCTGCAGCGGCTGAGCCCGAGATGCTGTATGTTGAGGGCGAAGGGACCTTTGAGTTTGAGCGCACCGCGTCGCGCCTAAGGGAAATGCAGGATCAGGATTGGGGGAAGTAGGGGCGTTGCCAAGTCGTCGATCGCACTGTTGGTTGGCACACGTCGCACTTGTCAATTTTGGCCAAATGCCTTGATGCCGCAGCAAATAGATTGGTGCCAAGGCGATAACCGCGCTATCAAGCTGATGTGTTCGGTAAATTTGGACGGCGAGGGCGGCTGCTTGCTCTAATTGACTATTGCCGCGGCGAACGTCAGCCTAGAGCCCAAAGCGAACTTTCTGATCCGCTTTTATCGCTCAAACCTGTTGTACCTTATAACGCAACAGCACGAGACGATGTATCCAAACACCCTAAGACTGCGGAGTGGTCATGCCAGGATGTCTACCGATACGGAGTTACGTCAACCTTTGTTGCTGGGTTCAAATCATCGTTCGGGTCCGTAAAGACGCCTTCTGGAAAGGACACTGAGATGGGCCGATCTTTCGTGTCCATGCAAAGCATGTGATTGTTGTCCCCGTCACCCAGGTTGGCCAGCGCGAGCGGCTTCACTTCACGACGGGTCCCATCGGCGGCCTCAACGGTAATAGTATATAGATCGCGTTCTGCCTCACCTGGTTCGCTGCCATCCTTCAGCGTCACACCCCCTTCCCACGTCACACGGATCGCCTGAACTATACCTTCCGTCGGGCAGAGGCTGCCCCTGACGCGACGCGGACCCAAAGTGCCGACTAATGTCCAGTCCTCCACGACTTCGGCCAAAACAATCGATGGTCCGTCTTCTAAGGGTATGACCGATACACTAGCTCCCTGAAAATCAAGTATGCCGTCGATCGACTGCAAATGCCCGACGACGTCAACCCTAACCGGTGGGTCGCTTTCGGCAGGTCCCAATTGCCCTATCAAAAGAACCGTGCGCAACTCACCAGGGTCTGTAGCTGGGAGCACGGAAGCGCAGTGCATCTTCCCCGATGCGCCTGACCGTGTTGTGACTTTAAAATCCCCGGCTTGCATAGTCGCGATGTCTATCTCAGTAGAAAAGATCACGGGCATTCCGGTGTTGCCCTCAGACCCCCTGCAAATCACATTGGAGACGCGTGGAAGTGCGTCAAGCCCGTGGAAGGCCGAGAGGAGTTTAGCGGATTGTCCATTCATCTCTCTAGGCAGGCCAGCATCTGGCGTCGTGTCAAAGAGGTCGCGATTGGATATGTTGTCAGTCCAAGACCCCGGTCCATACATTATGAACCAAACAACTCCGGCGCTGATTGCCGCCGTCACACCTAGCGAGCCGGCGATGATGGTCCGCTTCGGAATGCCCTTGATCACACAAGTTACCTCTGCACGCTGTGGGTCGCGGATTCAATTCTTACCGTAAGCTTCCTGTCCCTAGAAGAACAGTCTGGTAAGAAACCGCAAGAGTAACGAAGCAAGCTCATTGGGTAGTGAGAGTATACTCGTTTGGACTTCAATTGGCAGAACCATCGCCAATTGCATCGACCATACCTACACAACTGAACGGCCTGAAAATGGCAGCTTCGTCCGCGTTACCGTTTTTCAAAACAAGCCCGGCGCAGGACCGGTTCGTTCCACTGAACTAGGTTGCCGAACTGATCAACTTTCATGCCAACTAAGCGCACTGCTGAAACAGCGGGACTCCGGGCGTGGATTTGCCGTTTCGGATCATGTTGACCAGTTCAATCCCACTAAAAGCCCATTTCGCAAAGGTAATTGACTGGAGACCCAACGTCGGTTTTCTATTTTTTAGAGATAAGAGCAAACAGCCAAACCCAGGGATCAAACACCTTTCCCTCCATTTTTGGGTCACGCATCCGCCTGTATCAAGTCACTAGCCTTTTCTCCGATCATGATGGCTGGCGCATTGGTGTTACCACTGACGATTTCCGGCATGATCGAGCAGTCTGCCACACGCAGGTTTGCTATGCCGTGTACTTTTAGTTTTGCATCTACGACCGATGCTTCGGTGCTTCCCATCGCGCAAGTGCCGGTAGGATGATAGATGGATGCGGTGTTTGATCTTACCCAGTCCAGGGTGCCTTCATAGTCGTCGCAACTCAGCTGAGCCGTTGGCCGAAATTCCTCTGAAATCTTTGAGGCCAAAGGATTATGCTTGGCTATTCTGCGGGCGATGTTCACCCCGTCAACAATGGTTCGGCAATCCGTTTCAGTGGACAGATAGTTCGGTATAATTTTGACATATTTAGATGGATCCGGGCCGTTCAAGCGTAGCTCCCCCCGGCTTTCAGGGCGCAGTTGGCAGACCGACATGGTGAAGGCTGAGAACGGATGAACGCCCTCGCCAGGGCTGTCGGCGGACCAGGGCTGAACGTGAAACTGGATATCGGGCGTTTCTACATCCTCACGTGTTTTCATGAACCCGGTGGCAAGGCTGGCGGCCATTGTCATAGGGCCGGCACGGAACAGTGCGTATTTCAGGGCGATACGCGCCTGATTGAACAGGCTGCGGACTTCATCATTCAGTGTCGGTTCATTGCATTTGAACACTAATCGGGCCTGCAAATGGTCCTGCAGCCCTTTGCCGACACCTGGTAGGGCGTGCAGCGGTTCGATGCCGTTGTCTTTCAGGTGGTCCGGGTCTCCGATCCCTGAAAGCATTAGGATCTGTGGCGAGTTTATCGCTCCGCCGGACAGAATGATTTCACGCCGGACGGTCAGAGTTTTCTCTGTTCCAGTGCGATCCCGGTACACCAGGCCGGTTGCTTTCTTTCCCTCCAGAACCACGCGCGTTACGAGCGCATTTGTAATGATGTTTAGGTTTTGTCGATCCCGAATGGGTTTCAGATAGGCTACGGCTGCACTGCACCGGCGGCCATTGCGGGTGGTTAGTTGGAAATACCCCACCCCCTCTTGTTCCGCGCCGTTGTAATCGGGGTTGAGCGGATAGCCCGCCGCCTGCGCTGCGGCCACCCACGCGTCACAGATCGGGCGTTGAATGCGCATGTTGGATACGGACAAGGGCCCACCAACGCCATGGAACTCGTCTTCACCTCGCTCTTGGTCCTCGCAGCGCTTGAACAGGGGCAGGACATCGTCCCAGCCCCAGCCCTCATTGCCCATTTGGCGCCAGCGATCATAGTCCTCTTTCTGCCCACGCACGTAGAGCAAGCCGTTCAATGAAGATGACCCGCCCAGCACTTTACCACGTGGCCAGTCGATGGATCGACCGTTAAGCCCAGGATCAGGTTCGGTGCGATAACACCAATCGACCGATGGGTTGTGCATGGTTTTGAAGTAGCCAACGGGGATGTGAATCCATGGATTGGTATCGCGGCCACCTGCCTCTAGCAGTGCAACGGTCGTGTTAGGATCAGCGCTCAGCCGGTTGGCAATGACGCAGCCCGAAGACCCGGCGCCCACAACCGCATAATCCACTTCCATGACTGCCTCCTCCTCACGCCGTCGAAAAAACTCTATGCAAGATGCAAGAAATATACTAGCCTTTTTTGATACAAAACGTCTCAATAATTGCGATCAGGGAGGTAAGCAATGGAGATCGGTAAGAAACTAAGTGGGATTTCGCGGCGGGATTTCTTCCGCGTGGCGGGCCGTTACGGTATGAGTTCTACTCTGCTGGCAGCCGGTGGGTTCGGTGGAGCGATGAGCTTGGCCAACCTGGCGCAAGCCGCTGAATCCACGTATGAAAAGCGGTTCTCAAAAGAGCCCAAGCACACGCTGAAGTTTGGCGCTTCAGGCTTCAATACTCGCAACCTTCTGATCGAACGCGCCGGCGCTATCGAATTCGCGCGCGATCTGGAAGAACGCACAGATGGTGAGATTCGGATCGAGTTCATCGGCGACAATCAGATCTGCGGACAACTTAGCTGTGTTGAAAAAACGCAGCAGGGAATCGTCGATATCTACGCAGCTTCGACCCAGAACTCGGCTGGAGGTGCGCCTTATCTGAACGTGCTGGACTACGCCTATATGTTCCCAAGCCGTGCGGCGCAGTACCATTTCTTCTACAGCCCCGCGAGCCAGCGCATTCTCCGCGACCCCCTGGAGAAACGGCATGGGCTGAAGTTCCTGTTTACCCATTGCGAACTGCGCGGCCTGCAAATGGGCTCGACCTTTGCGGACAAGCCCACAGTAACCAAACTGGAAGAGCTGTTTGGCACCAAGAACCGCGTGACCGGCACGCAGTTGGGCCGGATTGCAATGCAGTTGCTGAACCTGAACCCGGTTCCGGTGGCCTGGGAAGAGACGTTGGACGCTCTGAAAACAGGTCTGATTGACGGGGCCGAAACTTGGGCCTCTGCTGTGGCTTACGCCAATATGGCGCCGGTGGTATCGCAGTCGGTGAACCTGAAGTTCTTCTGCGGCACCGAGCACACCTCGATGTCCGCTAAGGTCTTCGACAGCCTCGGAGGCGAGTTGCAGGACGCAGTGATGGAGTCTTCCTACTTCACTCAGGCGTTGATCCAAGGTGCGAATGAGGCTGCGTTGTTGAACACAGTTGGCTTCTCGGAGCCGCAGCTTCCCAACACGATCTTTGCTGAAAACGGTGTCCGCCCGGCCTTCCTGCCGGACGATCAGATCAAACTGGCTGAAGAGATGTGCGCTCCGAACTACAATCCTGAGCCTTGGGCGCAGTGGCGTGAACGCCTGAACAAATGGGCAGGCGGCATCGATACGTATCAGGAAATCTACGACATCGCGCGTGAAATTCCGGCCGATACCCTGCCGGAAAACGTCGAGCCGCGCCGTTGGTGGATGGGCCAAGCTTGATAAGCTGATGTGAACCGGCCCGCAAACGGGCCGGTTCCAAAAAACACACCGACTGGGAGGACGGGGTACATGTCTTTATGGGCAGACATAGGCGCGATCTTCAGCGCCTTTCTCAGCCAGGATTCGTTCGAGATTCAATCCGCTCTGGAATCTGACGCTGCTTGGGTTCTGGGTGCAGTTGCCTCCGCACTTGGCGGGCTTCTGGTCATGCTGATCTATCGAAAGGTGCCCTTCATAGAACGCCATCTGGAACGATCAGTGATGGTTTATTCGTATCTTGCCATTGCACTGATCATCTTCTGGGGTGTGATCGACCGCTTCGTGTTTAATGACCAAGAGCCATGGTCAACGACCATTCCACCCCTGCTATTTATGGTCATGGCGTGGTTCGGGGCGTCTTACAATGTACGCCTTCGCACGCATCTGAGTTTCAGTGAATTCCGCACCGCGATGCCGAGGGCAGGGCAACTCACTTGCCTGATCCTTGATGCGGTTCTGTGGTTTATCTTCGCGGTAATTGTCATTGTTACAACAACCCGATTGGTCGCCCTGTCTGCGTCAAATTTCCAGATCGTATTGGGTACCGACAACGTCATGCAGTGGTGGTTCCTTCTGGCTGCACCGCTGTCTTTCTTTTTGATGGTCGGGCGCGTGTTTCAAAACCTCGCGGATGATCTGCACAACTGGAAAACAGGCGAGCCGCTAATCAAACAGGCCGTGATCGGAGCAGACTAATGACAGATGGAACTATGGTCACACTGATCTCGCTTGGGGTCACTTTTCTATTCATGCTGGGCGTACCGGTTCTGCTGGTCATCGGCTACTGGGTTATCGGTTGTTCGTTTGTCCTTGGCTTGACGCTCGACAATATGGGAGCCGAGTTGCTGAACGTCTTCAACAAAGGTTTCGCCTTGCTGGCGATGCCGCTGTTCATCCTGACAGGAGACTTGATCAACAAATCCGGCATCGCGAGGCGGCTCAGCGACTTCGCCTATGCCTGTCTGGGCTGGATACGCGGCGGATTGGCAATGGCCTCGTTGGGGGCCTGCGGGTTGTTTGCCGCTATCTCGGGCTCCAACTCTGCCACGACCGCCACCATTGGTTCCATGTTGCACCCGGAGATGGTCAAGGGCGGTTATGATGAGCGGTTCAGCGCGGCCACTGCGGCAGCGGGCGGCACCGTGGGAATCATCATTCCGCCGTCGATTATTTTCATTGTCTATGGGTTCCTGATGAACCTGCCGATTTCGGAGCTGTTCGTCGCGGGTATTCTGCCCGGTGCGTTGATGGTTTTTGGTATGCAGTTTGCCTGCTGGATCATCTGCCGAATGAACGGCTGGGGCCACTTGATCCCGCTGCAACTGAACCGGGTGCTGAAAACCGCGTTCGGCGCATGGCTGGGTTTCTTCGCCATCGGGCTGGTTCTGTGGGGCATCTACACAGGAAAGTTCTCACCCACCGAAGCGGCGGGTGTGACCGTTGGTTTCTGTGTGATCGCCGGGTTGGTCAGCTATCCGATCAACCGGATCATGGGCGCACGGAACGATATTCCGCCGACCGAAAAAAGCTACGCCGAGATGTTCGTGGTAGAAGGCTTTACGATCCCCGAGATCCCCTCAATTGTGATCCGGTCAGCCCAGATCACAGGTATCCTTGCCCCGCTTATCGCAATTTCAGTGGTGATGCAGCAAATCCTGTCGCTGCTGGGGGCGCAAGAAACCATTGGGAACTTTGTAACCTCAATGGGCGGCTACCACGCGGTTCTATTTACCTCGATGGTGATCGTCTTCTTTTCCGGTATGGTGCTGGAAAGCTTGCCGGTGACGATCATCCTTGCGCCAATCCTCGCGCCAATCGCGGCCTCGGTTGGGATAGATCCGATCCATTTCTCGGTGATCTTCCTGGTGGGCGCGTCTATCGGCTTTATCACTCCGCCCTACGGTTTGAACCTCTATGTGGCATCAGGCGTGACGGGTGTACCCTACTTCCGTCTCTTGCGATACACGGTGCCTTATCTGGTGGCTTTGCTGTCCGTATGGATATTGGTGTCGCTTGTGCCCGATCTGGCCTTGATCCTGCTGCCAAATAACTAGAATGTTGCGGGATGGCCGAGACGGAAACACAAGACAAAGAAACTCAGATCCCGACCAACCTGCGCCTTCTTCTCATCCTCGAGGAGGTGGCGCGGCGCGGGGTCGCCGTCAAACCATCGGACCTGATCGAGACACTGGGACTGGCCAAGCCCACAATCCACCGTCTGCTGCAAACCGCAGAGGCCGAGGGTTTCCTGCAACGAGATCTGGATGGCCGCTCGTTTGGTCCTGGGCGCCGGCTACGGTCGCTTTCGGTCAATACCATGTCTGCCGAACACTTGCGCACGGCACGTTTGGCGATCTTGCGCAGCGTCGCTGAAAAGGTTGGTGAGACTTGCAACTTAGCCATCCCAGACCGCGAAGGGATGATCTACCTCGACCGGGTTGAAACGAAATGGCCGCTACGCATCCAATTGCCAATCGGCACTCAGGTGCCCTTCCATTGCACAGCTAGCGGCAAAATGTACCTGTCTACTCTGCGTCAGAAGACGTTGGATGGGTTTCTCTCTGCAGGCAATTTGCAACCGAAGACTGAACAATCCCTAACGAACCCAAACGCACTGCGCGAGGAAATCCGCGGAATCGCTGAAAACGGTTACGCGACAGATGATGAGGAATTCATGGCCGGAATGACGGCCATCGCTGTGCCCATTCGTGATGGTCAAGGCAGATTAATAGGCACACTTTCGGTACATGCTCCAACCCAACGTCACGACGTCACCAGCCTGCTTTCCTTTCTGAACACCCTGCAAAAAGGAGCAGGTGAGCTCTCCGAAATGTTAGCCAACTGATTTCTGCTCGTGACCATGGTCAAAGCTTTCGTGAGATCAGACAAAAAATGATCGTTTCATGCGAGCTGAAATTGCGAGTGCGTTCGACGCTCTCCTAAGGGATCGTGCGATCACGGCGAAGGGTTGGTTGTATCGGAAGCGGATGTCTGTGCTTCGTGGAATGCCCGTGGATCAGATGAAGCAGATCGCGAGCGGAGTGCGGACTGAAAAGGGGTAAGCCGTTGGGCGGCCTAGCCGCCCCATATGCATGGGCGCGCCGTTTCAGGATGCATAAAAGATCTCAGAGCACTAGTGCCGCAAAAGTCTGCTTTGAGCCCAAAGTGGACACTTGGGAAAACAGGCTCCAATTAGTGCATGAGAGCGACTTGAGTCAAATTGGAACAACTAAGACCGGCTTGAACGTGCCAACTACCCTGAGCTATTGCCCACTAGAGCGTTCGGCCCTATTGACGTCGGAAGAAGCATGGAAATTTTTGCATCTAAATGCTTGAATTATTGTTATTTACTGAATCTGAAATCTAATATCTTTACAAAAACAATTGACTGAGGAAAAGAAGTTTACAAAATTTTGTTTCATTTCCAGTAATTTGTTGTGAAATTTTCCTTCGGTTTCTCATTATTGATTTGCACACAAGTGCGCTTTCGTCTGCTGGAAGAGGAGCCAAACGACGAAAGAAAGGGAAATGGGAGGAATTAATGACCAATAAATCTGTCACACGCCGCGGCGTGTTGAAGTCTGGTGCCGTCGCAGGTACCGGTCTGGCCCTGCCTACGATCTTCACGGCTTCGTCGGCTGCTGCATACACCAACGAACCTACCGGAGGGTCCGTAACCCTGGGTTTCAACGTTCCCCAGACCGGGCCGTATGCTGAAGAGGGTAATGACGAGCTACTGGCGCAACAGTTGGCCGTCGAACATCTCAATGGTGAAGGAGATGGGGGTTGCTTGAATACCTTCACCTCGAAGGCGCTGAAAGGTAACGGAATCCTTGGCAAGAAGGTCGAATTCGTCACAGGCGACACGCAGACCAAATCAGACGCTGCACGTGCATCGGCGAAGTCGATGATCGAAAAAGACGGTGCCATCATGATCAACGGCGGCTCGTCATCGGGCGTAGCCGTTGCTGTGCAGGGCCTCTGTCAAGAAGCAGGCGTGATCTTTATGGCAGGCCTGACCCACGCCAACGACACGACTGGCAAAGACAAGAAAGCCAATGGTTTCCGCCATTTCTTCAACGCCTACATGTCAGGAGCTGCGCTCGCGCCGGTGTTGGCCGCCGAGATGGGCAAAGAGCGCCGTGCATATCACCTGACGGCTGACTACAACTGGGGTTGGACCCAGGAGGAGTCGATTGTTGCTTCGACCGAAGCCTTGGGATGGGAAACTGTCAACACTGTCAAAACACCGCTCGCCTCTACGGACTTCTCGTCCTACATCACCCCCGTATTGAACTCGGGTGCTGATGTTCTGGTTCTTAACCACTACGGCGGCAACATGGTGAACTCGCTCACCAATGCGATTCAGTTCGGCTTGCTCGATAAAGTTGCCAACGGAAAGGACTTCAAGATCGTCGTTCCGCTATATTCGGAACTGATGGCCGCTGGTGCGGGCGAGAACATCAAGGGCGTGCTGGGTTCAATGAACTGGAACTGGCAGCTGCAAGATGAGGGCACCAAGGCCTTTGTGAAGTCCTTTGGTGAGAAGTACGGCAAACCGCCGTCCAACTCTGCACAGACCTGCTATGCACAAGTTCTGCTTTACGCGGATGCCTGTGAGCGTGCCGGTACATTCAACCCATGCGGCGTTGTCGAAGCCCTGGAAGACTTCGAGTTCGACGGTTTGGGCAACGGCCCGACCTGGTATCGCGGCGCCGACCACCAGTGCTTCAAGGACGTGTTGGTTGTACGTGGCAACGAAAACCCGACCAATGCCTACGACACTCTGGAAATCGTCGAGATCACGCCACGCGCGCAGGTCGAATACGACCCCGAGCATCCAATGTTCTCGGGTGGCTCACTGGGTGAGTGTAATCCAGGCGCGTAAGTCCGCGTGTCTAAGTCTGGCCGCCAATGCGGTGGCCAGACGTCTTAAACAGGGCTGATCCTGTTACACCACTTTATTCACACTGACCAATCCTGAGGTGGGGCCAATGGACGCCATCCTATTGCAAATTTTGAACGGTCTGGACAAAGGGTCGGCCTATGCGTTGATTGCGCTGGGGCTGACGCTCATTTTTGGAACGTTGGGCGTTGTGAACTTCGCCCACGGCGCACTGTTCATGATCGGTGCGTTCTGTGCCGTTACTCTGCAAAAGCTCATGAACCTGAGCTTTGTGACCATCGACGAGAGTCAGACCGACTTTCTGGGTAACCCGCTGAAGGTTGAAACACCCTACGTCGAGGCTTGGTTCGGCCCAGAGACCGGTGCGACGATCATCGATTGGTCTGTTCCACTGGCTGTCTTGTTTGCGATCCCGATCATGTTAGCCGTGGGCTACTTGATGGAACGCGGGTTGATCAAGCACTTCTACAAGCGTCCTCACGCTGACCAGATCCTTGTAACGTTTGGTCTGGCGATCGTGTTGCAGGAAATCGTGAAGTATTTCTTCGGCGCCAATCCAATCCAAACTCCACCGCCCGACGCGCTGAGCGGTTCGATCGATCTTGGCATAATGGTTGGATTTGACCCTAACGCCATAATCTATCCAATTTGGCGTCTTGTGTACTTCGGATTTGCCGTTGCGATTATTGGCGCAGTTTTCTCGTTCCTGCAATTCACCACGTTTGGCATGGTCGTGCGCGCTGGGATGGCCGACCGCGAGACCGTAGGTTTGTTGGGTATCAATATCGACCGGCGCTTTACGATTATGTTCGGTATCGCTGCCGCAGTGGCCGGTTTGGCAGGTGTGATGTACGGGCCGTTAAACCCGCCAAACTATCACATGGGTATGGACTTTCTGGTCCTAAGCTTCGTTGTGGTTGTTGTCGGCGGCATGGGCTCGCTGCCCGGAGCCGTGCTGGCTGGCTTTCTGTTGGGCATTCTGGAGAGTTTTGCTTCAACAACCTGGGCCACCACAACTATCCCCGGGATCAACCAAATCATCATTTATCTTGTTGCCATCATTGTGCTTCTGACACGCCCGCGTGGGTTGATGGGACGCAAAGGCGTGATGGAGGAATAATCGATGTTTGGACTGAACAAAAAAGACACCAGCCTTCTGATCATCGTCGGCCTTCTCACTCTGCTGGCCCCGTTCATCCTAAACCCGTTCCCTGAAGGCAGCGCCATGGCGCAATTTAACGCAGGTTATCCAGACTTGATGCAGCGTTTCGTGATCTTTGGCATCTTTGCCATCGGGTTCAACATTCTGTTCGGCCTTACAGGCTACCTGTCATTCGGTCACGCAGCCTTTTTGGGTGTCGGATCGTATTCAGCCGTATGGATGTTCAAGTTGCTGAGCTACAATATCATTCCGGCTATCGCGCTCAGTGTTGTGGTCGCTGGAGTGTTCTCACTGCTGATTGGTTATGTCAGTCTGCGTCGGTCGGGCATCTACTTTTCGATCCTGACTCTGGCTTTTGCGCAGATGAGTTTCGCATTGGCCTACTCTGTCTTGTCGAATCCCAAGTTCAACCTAACCAACGGTGAGACTGGTCTGCAGGTCTACGCAGACGATCCACAAATCTTGCAAGGTGCCACCTCACCGGACCTGCCACATCTATTCGGGCTGCCGATGCGCGCAACCTATACTATGGACGTGGGAGCTTGGAGTTTTGATTTTAACGCGGGATACTATCTGTGTGCGATAATCATGATGGTGGTATTCTACCTGTCCATCCGCATCTTCCGCTCGCCCTTTGGCATGATGCTTAGGGCTGTCAAATCAAACCAGCAACGGATGAACTATACCGGCCTAAACTCAAAGCCGTACACATTGGCGGCGTTTGTTATCTCTGGCATGTATGCCGGTCTAGCTGGTGGCCTGATGGCCGCAATGGACCCGCTGGCAGGCGCAGAGCGTATGCAGTGGACCGCTTCGGGTGAGGTCGTTTTGATGACGATCCTCGGTGGTACAGGCACTTTGATCGGTCCAGTACTCGGTGCGGGATTTATCAAATACTTTGAGAATATTTTCTCGAAGATCAACGACAATGTGTTGCACAGTTGGTTTGCATTCCTGCCCGACGGTTTGGAGGACGCGGTAGTGTTCGTGATCCATCCGTTCATTGGAAAAGGCTGGCATCTGACGCTTGGCATCCTTTTCATGCTGGTCGTAATCTACTTGCCGGGTGGTCTTGTCGAAGGTGGTCAGCGTTTGCTCAACCGGATCAAGCGCAAGAAATCAAAAGCTGGCGATACAAAGTCAGGCAAAACGGAACCGGCGGAATAAGGGGCAAGCCATGGCAATTCTAAAAGTCAAAGACGTCAGCAAACGCTTCGGCGGCCTCAAGGCATTGACGGACGTGAACCTAAGTGTAGAGGAAAACTCGGTTCACGCGATCATCGGACCTAATGGTGCTGGGAAGTCGACTTTGCTAAATTGTCTGGTGGGCAAGCTTATGCCAGACACAGGCTACGTACTGTTCGACAACGCCTCAGTGTTAGGACTTGAACCCTTCCAGATTAACCAGATGGGTATTAGCCGTGTGTTCCAGACACCGGAGATTTTTGGTGAACTGACGGTGATGGAAAACATGTTGATCCCGATTTTCGCAATGCGGGACGGTGCATTTCGGATGCATGCATACGAGACCATCGCAAACGAACGCGAGATCGTCGAACAAGCCGAAGCCATGTTGGAAGAGATGAACATGGCGGACAAACGCGAAATGCATGCAGCCTCGTTGTCGCGCGGTGACAAGCGGCGGCTTGAGATTGGTATGTGCCTCAGCCAAAACCCACGGCTATTGCTGCTTGATGAACCCACGGCTGGGATGGCAAGGGCGGATACGAACAACACAATCGACCTGCTAAAACAAATTAAGGATGAGCGCGACATCACAATCGCAATCATCGAGCATGACATGCATGTGGTCTTCAGCCTTGCCGAGCGCATCACAGTGCTGGCTCAGGGTACACCTTTGGTTGAAGATACTCCTGAAAATATCCGCGGAAACCCCAAGGTTCGCGAGGCCTATCTGGGCGAGGCTGCGTAAGGAAAAGCTATGAACGAGAAACCTGACTTTTCGAAAAATGCCAATTTAGCCAGCACCGCCCCTGCGTTTCTCTCCGTTTGGGATATGCACTCCTACTATGGAGAAAGCTACATCGTGCAAGGCGTCAGCTTCAATGTGCATGAAGGTGAAATTCTTGCTCTTCTTGGGCGCAATGGTGCGGGTAAAACATCGACACTTCGTTCGATAGCAAGAGTTGGAGAGCCTGAAGTAAGACATGGCGAAATCTGGCTGGACCACAAGCCACTGCACAACATGACAAGCTACGAAGCCGCGGCGGCAGGCCTAGGTCTTGTACCGGAAGATAGGCGCATTATTCCTGGGCTTACTGTTGAAGAAAACCTACAGCTTGCCCAAATTGCCCCGCCAATCGGATGGTCACTGGAACGGCTTTACGAGCTATTCCCACGTTTGGGAGAGCGCAGAAAACAAGAGGGAATTACGCTGTCAGGAGGCGAACAGCAAATGCTGTCAATCGCCAGAGCCTTGGCGAGGGACATAAAGGTCTTGCTCTTGGATGAACCGTATGAGGGATTGGCTCCTGTTATTGTAGATGAAATCGAAAAGACTCTTATTCACGTCAAAAAACAGGGTATGACCACGATCATTGTTGAGCAGAACGCCGTACGCGCTTTGGAATTGGCAGACCGTGCGATCATACTAGATACCGGGACCATAGTATTTGATGGTACAGCTAAAGAGGTGCTTGAGGACAGCAACCTTCGAGAGGAATATCTGGCGATCTAGCTCGCATATTCCACAGCAATCATCCCAAAAGCGCAGTTTAGAAACGTATCCAAAACAATTGATTGCTCCGGGCGAAAATTTTTTGACTTTCATTAAAAGGACAGGCGGCATCCGTTTGGTCGAGCAATCTAAGACTGCGCCGAAGGTCGGCTATGGACCAAATTTGACGTTCGTGCTTGGGCACTGCCCAAGAGATCATGGCCAGGGGTGATAACTTCTAGCCCAAAATTGAAAGTGGAACTATCGAACCGGCTAAGATCTCTGCCACCGCAGCCGCTGGCGGCTACCCTGGGATGTTTTCAGCCAGATGAAGCCCTGCGGGCGGATCTTAACCGTTTTCGCGTAGGATATTGCCCGCAAGGTAGAGAGACCCGCAAATCAAGATACGTGCATGCGGGTCCTTTGCAACGATGGCGTCGAGCGCCTCGGCCACGCTGTTGGCGGTTGATGCGGGCAGATCAACCTTGATCGCGGCGGCGGCTGTTTCGTCGGCGCTGAGAGTTGCGGCCTCGCCCAGGATGGAAACGGCGGTCAGGCATTGCGCTTGTTTGGCAAGCGGTGCGAGGTAGCCTGTTACGTCTTTTGTGTTCAGCATACCGCAGATCATATGGGTCGGGCGTTTCGGTAGGTTCGACAGAACCTCGGCCAGAGCGATCCCAGCCGCGGCGTTGTGCCCTCCGTCCAGCCAAAGCTCGGCCTGCCCTGCAGCTTGCACGAGCGGCCCGGTTTTGAGGCGTTGCATTCGAGCGGGCCATTCTACCTTGGTAACAGCGGCCTCATAAGCTGCGTCACCAAGGTTGAGGTGGCGCAGAACGGCCAGGGCCACTCCCGCGTTCTGAATCTGGTGTGCACCCAACAGGTTGGGCAGAGGCAGGTTACGCAGGCCGGTTTCGTCCTGATAAACCAGGCGACCATTTTCTTCAGTGACGTGCCAATGTTGACCATATGCAACGAGAGGCGCTCCGAGGCGTGCGGCGGTCTGCTCGATCACCTCCATCGCCTCATACGGTTGCGGGCCGACGATGCAAGGCACGCCGCGTTTGATGATACCGGCCTTTTCAGCGGCGATTTTCGCCAGCGTATTGCCCAGAAACTGTTCATGGTCGATCGAGATCGGGGTGATCACCGTCACTGCTGGGTTTTCGATCACATTGGTGGCGTCCAGACGTCCGCCGAGGCCGACCTCGAGAAGGGTGTAATCCGCTTCGGCTTGTGCGAACGCCGAAAGGGCCGCGCAGGTCGTAATCTCAAAATAGGTGATGTTCTCGCCGCCGTTGGCCGCGTAACACTCATCGAGCACCGCCGTCAGGTCGGGTTCCGAGATCAACTCTCCGGCCAAGCGAATGCGCTCGTGAAACCGGGCGAGATGCGGTGAGGTATAGGCATGTGCCGACAGCCCTGCCCCCTCAAGCCCGGCTCGGATCATCGCTTGCGTTGAACCCTTGCCGTTGGTTCCCGCGATATGGATCACCGGCGGCAGCTTGTTCTGCGGGTTGTCCAACGCCCCTAGCAAACGCCAGACGCGGTCCAAGGTCAGGTCGATGATCTTGGGGTGTAGCGCCATCATCCGGTCAAGGATGGCGTCCGATGTTTGGGCGGTCATTTCTGATCCGTATCTTCAGCAGGCGCGTCTACGGCTGCCTCTTCCGGTTCCGGCGCAGGCAAATCGCCTTTGATCGCCGGAGGCTGGTTCATCAGCATGCGCGTGATGGTGATCAACTCTTCACGCAGCTCGGTGCGTTTGGTCACACGATCGAGCATACCGTGGTCCAGCAGGTATTCGGCGCGCTGGAACCCTTCGGGCAGTTTCTCACGGATGGTCTGCTCGATCACGCGGGGACCAGCAAAGCAGATCAACGCGTTGGGTTCCGAGATATGCACGTCGCCCAGCATCGCATAAGACGCAGTCACACCACCGGTGGTCGGGTGGGTCAAAACGACGATATAGGGCAGGTTCGCCTCTTTCAGCATTTCGACGGCCACGGTGGTACGTGGCATCTGCATCAGGCTGAGGATACCTTCCTGCATCCGGGCACCGCCCGCGGCCGAGAACAGGATCAGCGGACGCTTCAGCTTCACCGCCTCTTGCGCGGCGGCGATGATCGCGTTGCCGACATACATGCCCATCGACCCGCCCATGAATGAGAAATCCTGCGCGGCGGCAACAATCGGGGTACGCCCGATTTCGCCCGTAGCGACCAGCATGGCTTCTTTTTCGCCAGTTTTCTTCTGGGCCGCCTTCATGCGATCGGGGTATTTCTTCTGATCCCGAAACTGCAACGGGTCATCTTTCGGCGCGGGCACTGCAATTTCGGTGAAAATCCCGCCATCGAAAAGGTGGCCGAACCGGTCGCGCGGCGTGATTGCCATGTGGTGGCCGCACTGGGTGCAGACGTTCTGGTTTTCGGCCAATTCGCGATGGAACAGCATCGTTCCGCATTCGCCGCATTTGTGCCACAGGTTTTCTGGCACTTCTCGGCGCGAGAAGATCGAGTTGATCCGGGGGCGGACGTAGTTTGTGATCCAGTTCATATCAGAGCCTTGGATTGTGCGGCGTTGACGTCAAATAAGACGCTACGGAAAGAAATGCAATCAGCGCCTGATGACTAGTCGGGCTGTCAGCCAGCAAACCAACATCGAGCCGAAATCCACCCACAACCACTGCCGCAACACCCCACCATCCGACATATCGTAGGGCAACACGAAAAGGGCAAGACCGCTGAGCGTATCGGGCAGTGAGATAATCAGGAGGGAGATCACATTATTGAAGAAATGCAAGGCGATAGCTGGGCCCAAAGTGCCGGACCGTGCCGTCAGATCAGCCGCCAGAACGCCGAACACGCAGGACCAAACTGCCACCAAGAGCGCGTTGTCGCCAGCGATCCCCGGCGCATAGTGACCCGCTGCAAACAAGGCCGAAGGCACGCCTACCCAGATCAGCGGTGACTGAAACCGCGCGGCCAGAGATTGCTGCAGGTAGCCGCGAAACAGTATCTCTTCGGCGCTGGTCTGAATCAGCACGGCGCCTGCCGCGAACGGCAGCAGTACGACCCAGGTCGAGAACGCCAGGTTCTGGGTCAGCGGATCCCCCATTCCGTAAGGCGGTAGGGCTGCCAATGCCAGACCGAGAACCACCAGGGCCACCAAAACCCGTGTGAATTGACTGATCGCCCGGCGGCGCTCTCCGAGAATCGCCCAAAGCGACCTTTGCTGCATCTGTTTTGCAGCAACAGCGACGCCTATCGTCAGAAACCCAAAACTGGCCAGCAGGACAAATGTCGCGAGGGGGGACGTGCCGCGCAAAAAACCTTGGGCCTGAGAGGGCGGGATTAGGGCTCCGATAACCGCAAAAAGAACCGTGTTCGCCGCCAAATAGAGCGCGCAAACAATCACCAGCCCGACCAGCAACCGCCACAGATCAGGGCGCGCGCGGGCGTCGCGCACCAGATGTTCATGCGCGGCATAGGCGGCGGGTTCAATCATTGTCATCGGCCTCATCAAGAACGGTCTCCTGCACAACGTCAGGAAAGACATCCGCCGGATTGGCAACCGTGTTCACGCGCGTGGCGAGCGTAGTCAGGTATCCCGCGACGGTTTGCAGCAACTGCGTCGCGACCGAGGCGTCGCTTTCGACAACGGCGCGCAGTTCTTCGGCTCCGATACGCAGGAAGGCGCAATCTGTGTTGGCGACCAGATCAAGTTGTCGGCGGTCACCGGTAATGATCGACAGGTCCCCGATCAGGCGGCCCGGTTCAACAATCGAAATGGGACGTTTGTTGCCATCTTCATCCGACCAGTCCAACCGGGCCTGACCCCGAATGCACAGGTAGGCTGCGTCCGCCGTCTGCCCGCGCGAAAAGATCACCTGCCCCGCCGCAACGTCATACCATTGCGCCGAGAACGCCAGCAGCCGTTGGTTCCGCGCGTCGATGCCCGAGAAAAGCTCGGTGGTCGAGATGATTTCGAGCTTTCTGCTGAGGTCAGCAGTAGCCCCCTCTTGATGCAGAACCGGCGTGCGTGAGACACCGTCGATGCGGCCATCTTTGACCTCGACGAACAGATCATAGGCTTCGGGATGGGCAAAGTGATCCTCCATGAAGATCATGATCGACTCGGGCAGCAATTCCCGCAGGCGCAGCCGGGTGCGCAGGCGACTTTCCGAATCGTGGCTGGCCAGCGCCTTATCGAGGATCAGGATATCAGGACGTTTGATCCCCGCACGCGAGAAAGATGCGCGTTCTTGGAACACCGTAGGCAGGTTGTTCCCCCCCAAACCCGAGGGCAGGTCGAACATGGTAGCCGCAGCGCGGCGGCGCAGACCGGCCTCATTCACGACCTGGGCAACCAGATCCTCAATCTCTTCGGCGTGGGCACCCGCCATGAGAGAGACGCGCCCGTAAAGGACATTCTCGATCACGGTCAGGCGCGGGAAGTAGGCGTCAGGCGACAGAGGAACGAACATCCCATCCAGCGCCTCATGCATGGCAGCGGATTGCTGTTTTCGGATCGCAAGGATCTTGTCCTTGTATTCATCCGGAAAGTCGGGGCCAATTTGCTCGGCCGTCAACAGGAACGGGACCGTCAGCATCAACGCATAATCCGGTTCTGAGACCGCATCGTCCCCTTTGGTTTTCAGGCGATCCTTGATGTCCAAAAGCCGATGATACATGTCTTTGGACATGCCCAACCGCAGGAAAAGCGGGTGATCGGTGCCATCGCGACCAAAGGCCTGGTCCAACGTCTCGATCACGGTGCTGGCCATGTTCATTGCTTCCTCGGCTAGATCATGGCTGCGCAACATGTTGCGGAACCGCTGATCGCCGGCCAAAGACTCGGGCGTGATATCCCGCGCGGGCGTTGCAAACAGCAAGTTGCCACCCAAAGGCACCGCCGGATTGAACTGATCCGGATCGAACCGATAGACATAGCGATCGAGGCCCTTGTCCCGCAATTTCTGAGCTACGGTCTCGCGCAGTTTCACAAGCTCTTGCGCCAAGCGCGGATGCAGTTTCGGATCAAACTGCGTGCGAAGGGTGCGTCGCAACATGAACTCGTCAATGCCCATCGCCTCGACCAGTTGGAACCACCACGCGCGGATGTCGTCGATATCGTCCAGCCCGGCCAGCCCCGGATCGACCCACTCATCCTCGAGCGAATCTATCGGATTGCCGGACCGCACGGCCTCGATCTGGCGACGGGTCGGAGCCTTCTTGGCCTCAGTTTCGTGCTTAGGATAGGGGCGCAGCGGCATCAACAGGTTGTCACCCAGAGTTCCATCGAACAGGTAAGGCCGCGAATACGCATACCCAATCCGAGCAGCAATCACCGCCTGATGCAGTTCGTTCAGATTGTGCCCGGCCAGGAGGACCTCGCCCTGAACCGGCATCACCTCACGCGTCAGAAGCTGCGCCAGAGCGGTGCGTTCGGCCGCGTTGGTCGACTGAATCGCCACCCGCGCGCCCTTGGGAATTCTCAGATCGATATCTTCCAGAATGGTCTTGCCGTCATCATCGCGCACGGTGATGTTCCGCAGTTCGATATCGCCGGTGAGGTGCGGGATGACCTCGGGCCGGCCCTCGAATAGGTGTTCGGGGATCATGTTGGTCGGGGCGAAGCGTTCGGTCACGATCTCCCAGCGCAGCGACATGTCCTGCACCTGATTGTAATAGGTCAGCAGATCCTTCCACGGGCCACTCAGATCCTTGTACGCCCCCAAAGCGGCGACCAGAGCACCCACCGTCACCTCACCCGTGATCGCCAGATATCCACCGACCGAGTAGAACAGGAACGGCGTCATCTGAGTGATCAGATTGTTGAGGAACTTCATGAAGAACTTTTTGTTGTAGATCTTGAAGCGGATCTCGAACAGGTTCCCCAGACGGTAGCTAAATTGCGCCAATCGGTAGCGCCAGCCGCCATTGGTGCGTAAATCGCTGATCCCAGCGGCACTTTCCCCGATCTCGGAACTCAGGTGGCGGACCTCCTGAATGCGTTCTTTGTTCAGCAGGTTAATCTGGCGCTGCAGTTTCGGGATCAACCACGCCTGCAGCGGGATGAGGGCGATACTGGCCAGCCCGAACCAGACGCTCTGCATGAACAGGAAGGTGACAATGGTCATCATCTGACCGAACTGAAACACTGGCTGAGCGATGGCGTCGCCCATCAGACCGCCCATTGGCTCGGCTTCGGAGGTGATCATCGACACCAACTCACCCTGACTGGTGGTGGCGAAATACGATTTCGGAAAGCGCATCGACCGGTTGATCAGGGTGAACCGCAGGCGGCGCAACATCCGCTCGGCCAAAACGCCCTTCATCGTGTTGATGCGCATCTTCATCAGGCCGCTGGCGATCACAGTGGCCAGAAAGGCAAAACACAGGATCATAAGGTATTGAATCTGAGTGACGGTCACCCCCCAGATCGTGACCGTATCCGCGGGCGCACCAATGGCGTCGTTGATGATCTGCTTGGGCAGCTCAAGCGAGGCATAAAGGAACGGAAACGAAAGAACCGTCAGAACCAACAGCACAAGCTGTTGTTTTTTGGAGTGTTTCCAAATGAACGAAAACAGGGTGGGTTCCATGGCCGGGCCTTGTCGAATGAAAAACTGATGCGTGACGTGGTTGCTGGCGACCCGCTTTTTCAAGAGGCCCGACCCTAAGCAGAGACCCGACGTAATGCAAGAACCGACGGTGGCCTTACGCACCGAAAACCGACAGATCCAAATTCCGGGTTTGTCCCTCGCCCGCTCTTTGACTAAAGAGGTCCTACGTCGGACGAAGGGACCATGGGCAGGATTCTCGAACGCTATTTTCACCGCAGGGTTTTGGACCGCTGGCGCAGGGTCGCGCAAATGGCGGTTGAAGCCCCTCAGGCCGAACTGCGACGCCAGCGCGACAGCGCGCGCGCCCTGCAAACACAGCTGAGGCAGGTGATTGACACCGCGGATATGCGGCTGCGCGACCCTCAAATCGGCTCGAACCAGTTTCCCAAACCGATCGGCACGGATTGGAGCTGGCGCCCCGATCCGTGGCGCTGGCCCCTTACAAGCCCTGGCCTTGCCTCACCCCCGCGCAAAGCGTCCCTAAACGATCAGGTGCAGGTGTTTCATGACTGCCCACAGGCCGAGATCGCCCTGCGTCAGAACCGAAACCGTCTGCCCAGTGATCTGGCCCCTTTCAATATGGGCGTGGAGGTCTTTGGTTTCGAAGGCAGCTTTTTTTCGCTTTCGATCCAACTGCCAAGCGATGCTTGTCAAGGTCTTAGCCTACAGCACCTTGTCCGCCTGGACACGCATATTGACGCGGAGCAGGAGATCGACCTCTTTGCCCGGCTGAACATCCTCAGCGGTCCGAATACCGAACAGGTTCTGCGCAAGCTTGATCTAGCCAGCCCGTCGCTCAGCGTCGATTTCGATCTGGCCCATCTGCCGTTGAATGAGAAACGGATCGAGAAGATCTGGTTGGACCTAATCCTTGAAAACCCCGGCATGAACAGCGTCACTCTGCGCGATCTGACTTTGTGCCGCCACCATCGCGCTGATTTATGAGGTCCTAGGGAATGACTGAGCCACTACTGACCCGGACCCGGTTTGAAAACGGAATTTGGCAAGGGCATCTGCGCGCCCAGACCCAGCCGGATATCCAGGTGCTCTACCGTGGCGCAGATGTCGAGGGCGTTACTCTCTCGGATGCAGAGGACGGCTGGACCGTGACCATCCCGGTGCCGGTCGCGGCCCTCTCGGACGGAGTCCACAGCTTTGTCATATCCGAGCGTGCAACGGCCCGAAAACTGGGTGATTTCACGGTGATATCGGGCGAACCTGCCGCCGATGATCTGCGCGCCGAAGTTGAGCTATTGCGCGGTGAGCTTGACCTGCTGAAGCGGGCTTTTCGTAGAATTTGCCGGGAACCCAGCTAAGGCGAGACCCGGGTTTTCCTATCTTTTTCGCCATTTACATGCATCATTGAGGCAGCCGCAACACTCCGGAAGCCGCCATGGATCGCAAAAGTATCATCAAAGTCATTGCCTTGATGGTGACCGCATTTGGCATCGGCATCGACTTTACCGGGGCCTTAATGCTGGTTCCATCAATCGAAAGCAGCTTTGACAGCGATATCACCAGCACCCAATGGGTGTTGAACATTTACGCATTGTTCTTCGCCATGACCATGGTCGCCGGAGGGCGTTTGGGCGACATGTACGGGCACCGCAAGGTGATGATCATCGGCCTTTCGATCTTTTTGTTTGCCTCGGTGATGTGTTTCTTCGCGCCCGGCCTCGACTTCCTGATCGGCGCGCGCGCGTTGCAAGGCATCGGCGCAGGGTGCGTCTGGCCCTGCACTTTGGCATTTGGGGCCACCAAAGTCTCGAAACAGGAACATCGCGCACTTGTCATGGGGTTGATCCTGGCGGGCGTGACAACGGGCAATGTGTTTGGACCGATGATCAGCGGGTTGGCTGTTAGTTTTGGCGAGTGGCGGTATTTCTTCCTCGCCAATGTGGTTTTCTCCTGCATCTCGATGGCAACCGCTTTGATCCTGATGGAGCGGGAGACCCAGCACAAACAGGGCGAGCATATCGACTTTGCCGGAATGGGTATCCTTTCCTTTGCTGTGCTTCTTCTGCTCTACGGGCTGGATGTGGGGGCCGATTGGGGCTGGTCGTCGATCCCACTTTTGCTGCTGTTCTTTGTCAGCGCCGTTCTGTTCCTGCTGTTTCCACGCGTTGAAAAGCGGGTAAAAGAGCCGCTCTTGCTGCCGCAATTAATGCAGAACCGAGAGTTTCTGATCACGCTTGGCCTGAATATGTTCAACGTCTCAGCCGCCTTCGTCGGGTTGTTGTATTTTCCGCAATACATGCAAAAGGTGCTGGGCTGGACGACTTTCCAATCGGCGCTTGGGCTGGCCCCTCTGACTATCCTGTTGGCGGTGGGGTCGATCGTCTCGGGCACGCTCTACAATGATTTCGGGCCTAAACGTCTGCTGTTTTGGGGCTATGTTCTGGCGGCTGTCGGATCGGCCAGTATCGTGATCCTGCCCAGCAGTTTGGGCTACTTCCACATCCTGCCGGGTATGGCGATGATCGGGTTGGGCGCGACCCTAACGGTCGGGCCGTCCGGGACCGCCGCGGTATGCGCGGTCAAACCCGAACGTGCCGGGCTGGTGGGTGGCCTCAGCTTCATGACGCATCTGGTCTATGGGGCAATCTCGGTCGCCTGTGCGACCGCCATCATGTATGCGGTGTCGCTGTCTACCCTACGAGACAAACTTGCCGCCGCCGGCATTGATTTGACCGATGCCGAACAACGGGCGATCAACGGCGGTTCCCTCAGCACAGACTCGGCACAAGCGGTGATCGCCAAACTGAACGCAGATCAGCTCGAGGCGGTCAAATCCGCGCTCACAACTGCCTTTGACAGCGGGATGAGCATGGCCTTCATCTTTTCCACGATCTCGGTGTCCGTTGGCATTCTACTGGCGCTGATGCTGGACGAAGACAAACTGCACAAGATCGAAAGTTGAAAGGGCCGCGCCTGGCGCGACCCTTTGGTTTTTACTGAGACTCGATTTACTGAGACGGGCCGTCAGGATTGAACGCCGACAGACCTTTGAGGATGTCGATGGCATAAGCCAACTGATAATCCTCTTCCCGCAGCTCAGCGGTGGCCTCAGCTTTGGCGCGGTCTTCTTCGATCTGGCGGATTTCATCCTCGCTGAGGCTGTCATTGTTCAGACTGCCGCGCAGATCCGCTTCCGAGCGTGCCGGACGATCATCCTCTTCTTCAGTTTCCGGAGCCGGGCGCGGTTGTTCCACGATGATGTCCGGGCTGACACCCAACGCCTGGATCGAGCGGCCAGACGGCGTGTAGTAACGCGATGTGGTCAGACGCATCGCCCCATCACCGCGCAGCGGCATCACCGTTTGCACCGAGCCTTTACCAAAGCTCTTGGTGCCAACAACAATCGCGCGACGGTGGTCTTGCAGGGCGCCGGCCACGATTTCAGAGGCCGAGGCCGAGCCGCCATTGATCAGCACCACAATTGGCTTGCCTTCGGCCAGATCACCGGGGGTCGCGTTGAACCGCTCGCCGTCCTGTGGGTCACGCCCACGGGTCGAGACGATCTCACCTTCGTTCAGGAACGCATCCGAGACCTTGATCGCCTGTGTCAGCAGGCCGCCGGGATTGTTGCGCAGATCAAGCACAAAGCCGTTGACCTTGTCGATCCCACCCGCTTCTTCGATCTGCTCTTCCATTCCGGCCTGCAGGTTCGGGAAGGTCTGATCGTTGAACGTGGTCACTCGCATGACAACACTGGTGCCCTCGGTCCGGGCACGTACGGCGGTCAGTTTGATCGTGTCACGAATGATGGTGACATCGAACGGATCAGGCTCACCCTCGCGCACAACGGTGATCACGATTTCCGAGCCGACAGGGCCGCGCATCAGTTCAACCGCCTTGTCCAGAGTCAGGCCCAGAATGCTTTCGCCATCCACATGAGTGATGAAATCTCCGGCCTCAATCCCGGCCTCATCGGCAGGCGTGTCGTCGATCGGAGAGACGACTTTGACAAAGCCTTCCTCTTGCGTGACCTCGATACCAAGCCCGCCAAACTCACCCCGGGTCTGGACGCGCATCTGTTCGGCATCGTCAGGCGACAGGTAGCTGGAATGCGGATCAAGCGAGGTCAGCATGCCGTCAATCGCAGCTTCGATCAGTTCTTCCGGCTCAACCTCTTCGACATATTGCGCGCGGATCCGCTCGAAAATGTCACCGAACAGGTCAAGTTGCTGGTATACATCGGCCTTGCTCTCGGCCTCCTGCGCCAGCAGGGGTCCTGCGATCTGAGTTGTTGCAATGATGCCTGCAACCGTTCCGGCCAGTCCGGCCATCACAAATTTCTTCATACTCGTTTATCCATCCTTGCTGGTCCGAAACCACGACTCGGGGTCCACGGGGCTGTTATCTACTCTGACCTCTATATAGAGCGTTTCTGACCGGTCAGTTCCAGTGCCATCACCACGAGTTGACAAAATAGCACCGATTTCCGGCGTTTCACCGGGCATCAAACCGACCGGAGTGCCCTCGGGTATCACTTGACCTATGTTTCCGTAGACTTCCTGCAAGCCCGAAAAGACAAACAGAAGCCCGGGCTGAGGTTCAAGAATGATCAGATTTCCCAGGTCCAGAAGCGGTCCTCGGTAGCGAATTGTTGCCGCCGTGGGCGTTATCACCAAGGCACGCGGGCGCGTACCAAGCACAAGTCCCGGTCGCGTTACGCCTGCTGCGTCTGTTTCCCCGGCCCGGTGCAATAAAACGCCCTGGACCGGCAGAGGCATGTCGCCTTTACGGCTTTGAATAGAGTCGTCGCTTTCCGCAATCTCCCCTTCCGAGATTTCCGACAGGCCTGTAGCAAACCCATCCAGTGTTTCGGTCGAAGAGATCAGGATCGCCGTTTTGATCGGGTCCTCGACAAAGCGCTGCGGCAATCCGGTGCGATCCGCGATGGCTTCGCTCAGGCGGGTGCGGGCGGACTGCACCCCGGTCAGACCTTCTGTCAGGGTTTCCGCCGCATCCTGCTGCAACAGGCGCAGGGTTTGAACCTCTTGCAAATCCTGCGCCAAAGCCTGCGCCTTGGCATTCAAGCCCGGTGTTACCTCGGACAGCATCATCCCGGCCCGCGCAGCCCCCAAGGGGCCCGAGGGGTGAAGCATCAGCACCGGCGGGGTAGTCGTTTCAATGGTTTGCAATACGCCCAGCAACTGCGCGACATCCTGTTCCCGCGCGCGCAGTTCAGCCGACAGCTGCGCCTCACGCGTGGCGGCCATGCGCAATCCGTCCCGCATGGCGGATAACCCAGCCTCGTAGGCTTGGATCGTCACTGTCAGAGCGCGCACCCGGTCGCGTGCGCTTTCAGCCTCAGACAGCGAGATTGACGCCTGTTCCAACATCTCGGCCGCCGCCAGCGCTGCCTGAGAAGGCGTGTTCTGCGCCTCTGCCGGGCCATACAAGACCACCGCCAAGGCTGCGGCCAGAACCCTCATGACAGCAAGCTTTCCCCAGTCATCTCAGGCGGTTTGGGCAAGTTCATCAGTGCCAGCAAAGTGGGCGCAAGGTCCGACAGACGCCCGGTACGAAGTGTCGCCCCCTCGGGCCCACCGACCAAAGCCACCGGCACCGGGTTCAACGTGTGCGCGGTATGCGGGCCACCTGTCTCCTGGTCCACCATAACTTCGCAATTGCCGTGATCGGCGGTGACGATCATCGCCCCCCCGGCTTTTTCCAGTGCGGCAACCACGCGGGCCAGACCTTGATCCACGGCCTCGCAGGCTTTGATCGCAGCGCTCAGATCTCCGGTATGACCGACCATATCGGGGTTGGCGTAGTTGGTGACAATCAGATCATAGCCAGCCTCGATGGCTTCAATAAACTTGTCCGTCACGTCGACCGAGGACATCTCGGGCTGTAGATCGTAGGTGGCCACTTTGGGCGATTTGGGCATGAAGCGATCTTCGCCAGCTTCGGGGACCTCCTTGCCGCCATTCAGGAAGAAGGTGACGTGGGGGTATTTCTCGGTTTCGGCCAGACGGAACTGACGCAAACCCTGTTTGGCCACCCACTCGCCCAGAGTGTTCACGATGGCCCGTTTGGGGAACACCGTCGTCATATAGGCGTTGTGGCCGTCGGAGTATTCGACCATGCCCAACAAGGCGGACAGAACCGGGCGCGGGCCGGTGTCGAAATCGTCAAAGCCCGGCTCGGCAATCGCGCGCAGAATCTCCCGCGCGCGGTCAGCGCGGAAATTCAGGCAGAAAAACCCGTCACCATCTTTTACACCGTCATAACCTTCCAGCACGGTCGGCACGATGAACTCATCCGTTTCGGATTGGTTGTAAGCGTAGTCAACCGCTCCATGCGCCGAGTTACCGGCTCGGCCCTGACCTTTGATCATGGCGTTGTAGGCTTGGCTGACGCGCTCCCACCGATTGTCGCGGTCCATGGCGAAGTAACGCCCGCAGACGGTGACGATACGCGCGCCTTCGGGCAGACGTTCCTCAAGCTCGGAGATGTAGGTGAAAGCCGATTTCGGAGCGACATCGCGCCCGTCGGTCACTGCATGCAGAGCCACCAGAACGCCGGCATCCGTGATCGCTTTGGCCGCTGCAACGATATGGTTCACATGCCCATGGACACCGCCATCCGAGGCTAGCCCCATCAGATGCGCCGTCCCGCCCGTCGCTTTCACCTTAGCAATGAAAGCTTGCAGCGCTGCGTTGTTAAAAAATGAGCCATCCTCGATCGCCAGATCAATCTGGCCCAGGTCCATCGCCACCACACGGCCCGCGCCGATATTGGTGTGCCCAACCTCGGAATTACCCATCTGACCGCTGGGTAAGCCCACATCCGGACCATGCGTAATCAGCGTGGCATGCAGGCCCTGCATGATCGCATCGAATGTAGGTGTATTGGCCAAATATGGCGCGTTGGCCTGAGTGTCTTCGGACAATCCCCAACCATCAAGAATACACAGAACTACGGGTTTGGGCGTGGCCATTTTGGTCTCCGGTAACTGCTCTTGGCGAACCTTCTATCGCCTGACCGCTTTGGGGTGAACCGCCTTTACGCCCATCGGCGCAGATTTAATCGTTTCGTAAACCGACCCAGACACCCGGATTTCCTTACCCGAAAGGAACGTGAACCTTACGTCAGACCACCTTGTGCGAACGGCGTCGTGCTGCCTAGTCTCACCTTCAGGGAGAGGGAACCTATGCAGCCAGAGATCGCAGTCTTCGCACTGATATACCTTTTAGCGCCCGCCGCGATGGTGCTGCTAGCGAGGCATTCGACTTTGGCCGGACGGCTGGGGCCGATTGTGCTGTGCTATATGGCCGGATTGGCGCTGGGGCTATCTGGTCTGCAACCTGACGCGGCGGGTCAGGTCCGTGACGGGCTCATGGAGGCCAGTTTAGGACTGGCCCTGCCTTTACTGCTGTTTGGAGTAGACCTTGGGGCTTGGGGGCGCATCGCAGGTTCTGCGCTTTTGTCGATGGCATTGGCCGTTGTCTCGGTCACGCTTGTTGCAACGGGCCTGTTCTTTGCGTTTCAAGCAGGCGGCACCGCGCAGAGTGAGCAGCTGTCCGGCATGGCCGTGGGGATGTATACGGGCGGCCTTGCGAATATGGGCGCGATCAAACTGGCGCTGGATATCCCCGAGAACCGATATCTGCTATTTGCAACCGTCGATACTGTTGTCGGTGCAGGTTACCTGCTGTTCGTGCTGACGCTCGCCCCGTTGGTTTTCGCCCGCTTTCTGAAGCCGTTCCCGGGTGATCGCGACACGCAAGTGCCCGACGCGGGCGAGGCCAATGCGCCGAATATGCTCCGTCAGGGGGTGTTGGCCTTTCTGGTCAGCACATTTTGCGTGGCCGCAGCGGTGCTGTTGACCCCTCTGTTCAGCTTTGCGCCATCGCAGGTCATGACCGTGGTTCTTCTAACGTCGCTGGGTCTGCTCGGCTCGGTCACGCCGTCTTTGCGCAAGAACCGGGCCGCACCTCATATGGGCATGTACCTGCTTTACGTGTTTTCGTTCAGCGTTGCGGCGTCGATGGATCTGGCAGAGTTGCGCGATATGGATCTGTCCGTTCTGGGATTTGTGCTGATCGCCACCTTCGGCAGCTTCGGTCTGCACGCACTGCTTGCACGCACCGCCGGGGTCGACCGGGATACCTTCCTGATCACCTCGGTCGCTGCCGTTATGTCGCCTGCCTTTGTGCCCATGGTCGCGCGCAGCTTGCGCAACCCTGCGATCTTGATGTCGGGCATGGCAACCGGCATTCTTGGCTTTGCCATCGGGAACTATCTGGGCATTTCACTGGCGCTGCTTCTGGCCGGGAAAGGATAGGATATGGATCATCAGAAATTGCCAGAGACAGGCCGTCCCGAGGGCGAGATCCTGGACCAGTTAAAATCCTTTGACGAAAACGACCCGAACTACCGTGAGGGCCGGACGTGGAGCCTTGTATATCATCTGGACGATGACCACGACGCTTTCACTTCCAAAGCTTATAGCGCGTTCTCCTTGGCCAACGGGCTGAACCCAGCCGCGTTCCAAAGCCTCAAGCGGATGGAGACGCAGATCATCTCAACCATGGCCGGGCTGCTGAAGGGTGGACCGGAGACCTGTGGCGTGGTCACGGCGGGCGGCACCGAGAGCTGTCTGATGGCGGTCAAAACCTACCGGGACATGGCGCGCAAAAAACGCAAGGTGACCCGTCCGAACATGATCCTGCCCAAGACCGCCCATGTCGCCTGGTTCAAGGCGGCCGAATACTTCGGCGTCAAGGCGCGTCTTTTGCCGATGACGCCGGACTACGCCACCGATATCTCCAAACTTGCGAGGATGATTGACGCCGGAACGGTGATGATCCTCGGCTCCGCGCCGGAATACCCGCACGGGACGATTGATCCAATTGCCGAGATGGGTGCAATCGCGCAGTCCAAAGGAATCCCCTTGCATATCGACGCCTGCGTCGGCGGGCTGATCTTGCCCTTCATGGAACGGAACGGCGTTGACTTGCCCGATTGGGATTTCCGGGTGCCGGGGGTGACGTCCATCTCGGCTGATCTGCATAAATACGGCTATGCGGCCAAGGGGGCGTCGACCATCCTTTATCGCAATCTAGACCTGTTGAAGTACCAGATGTTTGTCTGTCAGGACTGGCCCGGAGGAGTTTTTGCCTCACCCGCCTTGCTGGGCACAAGACCGGGCGGGGCCTATGCCGCCGCCTGGGCTGTGATGCAGAAACTCGGTGAGGACGGCTACTGCCGGTTGGCGAAAGACACGACCGAAGCGGTCGAGACGTTGAAGGCGGGAATAGCGGCGATAGACGGTCTGCGCATTCTGGGAAACCCGCAAGGGCCGCTGCTGGCCTATGGCTCAACCGATCCGAAGCTTAACATCTATGCCGTAGCGGATCAGCTGGAGCGCGCCGGTTGGAGCATCAACCGCGTTCAGAACCCCGACGGCATCCATTGCATGGTCACGGCCAAACACCGGCATGTAACCGGTGAATACCTTGCCGATCTCGCCCAGGCGGTTGCAACCGTTCGCGCCAACCCCGAGCTCGCAAAAACCGGAGGGGCCGCGACCTATGGCATGATGGCCCATGTCCCGCTGCGCGGAATGGTGAAATCCAAGGTGCTGGATGTGTTCGCCGAAATGTACCGGGCCGGTGGCGGAGATTTGCATCTGGATGGCGGCAAGACCCCGAACCTGCTAGAACGCGGCATGGCCCGATATGTTCAGTGGAAAGCGCGGCGAAGTTAGTCCTTCAGATAACTCTTGTACGGCTTGGCTTTCCGGTTTCGGTATTTGACCGTCAGGTCCAGCGGCATGTCATTTTCGTCGTAGATCCCCAACACGATCCCCCTGCCCCGACTTTTGGTTCGCATCTCGACCAGTTGCTGTTCAGACCGCGTCGTGCGCTGTGACGGGCGGCGTGCCCAAGCGAACAGGTGGTCATACATTTCACTGATCACCTCGGCATGATCTTCGCTGTCGCCCAGATCAACCAGCTCCTCCGGGTCGTTTTCAAGATCGAACAGGATCGGACGGTGCCCACCTTCGCAATGGATCAGCTTCCAGCGTTTGTTGGCGACCATGAACATCACCGCATCGCGGACAGAGGCGTTCATCCGCTCGGCAATTGGCGACGCGGAATAGTCGTATTCGCAGATCACCACATCCCGAGGCCGGTCCTGTGCCTGTCCATGCAGGATCGGCAACAGGGAATGACCTTCGAGGATATGATTGGCGACGCCGCCTCCGGCCACATCTACGAATGTCGGAGCAAGATCAATGGATTCGACCAGCGCATCGCTCACCATGCCTCGGGTCGCGTCGGCCTCGGGCGAAGGGTCATAGATGATCAGTGGCATTTTGGTCGAGGTATCGTGGAAGAACGTCTTTTCGCCCATCCAATGGTCGCCGAGAAAATCCCCGTGATCCGAAGTCAGGACGATCATCGTATCGTCCATCCGACCGGTCTGCTCCATCCAGTCGAACAACCGGCCCATTTGATCATCGGCCTGCTTGATTAGGCCCATATAGGCCGGGATCACCGCCTCACGCACATCCCGGCGCGAGAAGGTCTCACCGATTTTGGTCTCCATGAACGCTTTCAATACCGGGTGCGCTTTCTGGAATTCCTCGTCGGATCGCACCACCGGCAGTACATGCTCAGGCCCGTACATCGAAGCATAAGGCTCTGGCACGATATAGGGCCAGTGTGGTTTGATGAAGCTAAGGTGGCAGCACCATGGGGCGTCATGGGTTTCCATGAATTCGATGCCGCGCCCGGTCAGATAGGGAGTCTCGCTGTCTTCTTCGGCGATATTTGCAGCCTCCGAGGAATTCTTCAGGAACCAGCCAGAAAGAACATTGCCATCTGCGTCCAACCCGGAATTTGCAAAGTCATGCCAAGGGTTGTCGCTTTCATAGCCTTTGTCGCGCAGATACTCATTGTAGGCCTTGGCCCCATCGGGGTCATAAAACCCGTCCGGCCCTTCAGGGCGCATTCCGTCATCGCGCTCGAAGACATCGAAACCACATTCTGCCACGCGGGCGCCAATCAGGCTGTCTGGTTCAAGGCCGAGCCGCGCCATGCCCTCTGCATCCGCGCGCATATGGGTTTTGCCAACCAGCCAGCATTCCATCCCCGCCTTGCGCAGGTGGTCGCCCATGGTCATCTCGCCAACCTTCAAGGGGATCCCGTTCCACGAGGCACCATGCGAATGTACGTACCGACCCGTATAGGTCGACATGCGCGAACTGCCGCAAATCGGCGATTGGATATAGGCGCGATTGAATCGCACACCCCGAGCCGCCAGACGGTCGATATTGGGCGTGTGGAGGTGCGGATGCCCGTAGCAGCTCAGGTAATCCCAGCGCAGCTGGTCGAACATGATGAACAGGATATTCTTGGCTTTGGCCACACGCGCCTCCGATCTGGTCCGGAGGCTATCTAGCCAATTCCCAGCAGGTGGTGCAAATGCTGATTAGGCCTGACGCTCCATCTGCTCCAGCATCTTCTTGGCGCGTTTGCATTGCAGCTGGTCCCGCAGAGAGCTGTCGGGGTCGATGTCCTTTTGGCAGACCACGCATTTATCTGCGCCTGAGATCGCGTTCAGACCGCCGCAGCTGCCCTTGATGGTTTTACCCATCAACATCACGCCCAACGACATGCCGACCATGACCAGAGACAGAAGAATAAAGGCCAGAATGAAGGTGCTCATCTCGGTTCCTACCAATCAGTTGGTGCCCAGGGCGTCTTTGAACGCGCTGCTGTGGGAGGTTATATAGGCATCATCGCCGCCTGTCACATCCCGCGAGATGAAATACACGGCAAGTTTATGCTCTTCGGCCAGTTGCATACCCTTTTCCTGACCCAGTGCCAGCATTGCAGTCGCCCAGGCATCCGCCATCATGGCGTTTTCCGCCAGAACGGTGACCGAGGTCGTACGATGCGTGATCGGACGCCCGGTTGTCGGGTCGATGATATGCGAATAGCGCACGCCATCCTGTTCGAAGTAGTTCTTGTAATCGCCCGAACTGGCCATACCGCGATCATCCAGCGACACGATCAACTGCAGGCTCTGAGACCCGGCCTGAGGCTTTTCGATCCCGATTTGCCACGTTTCGCCCTTGTCGTTCTGGCCTTTTGAGACCAGATCGCCGCCGATCTCGACCAGATAGTTTTCGATGCCTGCGTCCCGCAGGGTCTCGGCGACAGCGTCAATGCCATAGCCCTTGGCGATGGCCGACAGATTGATCCCAACGCCAGGTTCGGATTTTGCCAGCGTTCCTGCCTCAGCATCCAGGGTCAAAAGCCGCTTTTGTCCAACGCCTGCCAGCGCGGCCTCGATATCAGCATCGGATGGCACAGGGTCTTCGGGCTTGCGCGGGCCAAAGCCCCATAGCTCGATCAACGGGCCGAGGGTGACGTCAAAGGCTCCATCGGTCTTGTCGTGAACGTCATTTGCGGCGGCCAGAACCAGTACGAATTCGTCGGATACCGCAACGGGGTCGGTGCTGGTGGACGCCGAAAAGGTCGAAACCTCGGAATTTGGATCCCAGTTCGACATCTTGGCGTTGACTGCGGCCAGAGTCTCTTCGACCGAAGCAGCCAACGCGGTTTCATCCAGATCCTCGCCAATCGCAGTGACATTGAAGGTCGTGCCCATGGTCTCACCCGACAGGCGCACCACATCGTGTTCCTTGTCGAACAGGCAGCCAGTCAAAAGGGTGGTAAGGGCCAGCGCAGGCAGTAGACGCATGGATCAGTCTCCGGGAAAAGCAGTGCCCGGCATATGCCAGCCACCCCGGTCAGAGTCAAACCGGCTTCACAGCTTCAGCGGCAAAAAACCCAACATCAAAAGGCCGATCCCAGCTGGAAGTCCGAACAACCACGCCCGTTTCTGCCACCCGTCCGGCTGCTGTTTCCACACCATGCGAAAATTATGGCCGCAGACCACCACAACAAAGAAAATCAGCGCGGCAATGGGGGGTGTCAGATAGATGTCACTCACAGGCTTGGACTCCGGGTTTTCGCCGATGCGGGCATTTGCACCCTATACAGGCCATTTAGCTGCGCTAAGGTGAAAGGGAAAGACTTTGCAAGAACCAAAAAGGAGATTGCCCATGGCTCCAACCTCATACCAGGCCCCCACACGCGGCGACAAGCAGGACAAGTCCACCTACAGCCAGTCGACGGGATCGAACCTGTCGCAGTCGCAGACGACCGTGGCGAAACTGCTTGAGGGGAAAGGCGACGCGGTGTTCTCGGTCCGTCCGAACGAGACAATTCATACGGTGGTCAATATCCTCAAGGAAAAACACATCGGTGCTGTTCTGGTCACCGATCAGAACGGGGCGCTGCAAGGCATCCTATCCGAGCGTGACATCGTGCGCCGCATGGCTGACACGCCCGGCCAGACCCTGCCGCAATCGGTCGAGGATCTGATGACCACCGAGGTCAAATCCTGCTCGCCCGACGACACGTTGAATGCGGTTCTGAAAACCATGACCGAAGGCCGGTTCCGCCACATGCCAGTTGTCCGTGATGGACTTTTGTGCGGTATGATTACCATCGGTGACGTCGTGCATTTCCGTCTGAAAGAGCTGGAATACGAAGCGCTTCGCATGAAGCAGATGATCGTGGGCTAAAGCAACCCGGCCCGCGGCGACCTGACGCCTCGGGCCAGACAACCTAAGCTGTTGCCGTGAACGTGACCCCTCCGGGGTACAACTCAGCAGCGGTCAGGCAGTTGGTCGCGAAAGCGCCGGTGTCGATCGAAATGACCCCGTCCCGAACTTCGGCCTGATCAACGATCGTGTGCCCATGCACCACCCATTGACCATCCCGGCGCGGCTGCCGTCGGAACTTGGGATGACCCCAAAGGCAGGTTCTCCGGTCCTGTTTTTCCGCTGATGCCCGAGGGTCCAGAGCGGCGTGAACGACCGAGACATTGCCGCTGGTCCACATCAGGGGCCGCTCGGTCAGCCAATCAACAAGCTCCTGCCCCATGGCAATGCGAAAACGCTCCGCCAAATCGCCCTGGTCGGCGTCGAAATCCTTTATTCCAAAGGAGGCAAGCGTCTGGGCGCCCCCGTTGTTCATCCACAGCGGGCCAATGCCGAACGGATCCTCAAGAAACCGCAGTAACATCTCTTCATGATTGCCCAGCAGGCAGGTTACACGCCCATTCGAGGTCAAACTCAGATGTTTCAACTGCCGCAACACCTGCGCGCTGTAATCGCCCCGGTCGATATAGTCACCGACAAACACCCAGGGCAGGCTCTCATCAAGCTTCGGCAGCAGGGCTTGCAACAGATCCAGACGTCCGTGGATATCTCCGACCGCCACAAAGCGCGCCGCGGGCCTTATGCCCGACACATCCGCGCCGCGCATTCCGCCCGGCCCAAGCAGCCCTTTGATCCAGCCCGTCACCATGCAAAGACCTCTACTCCGACCGGCTGCGACGGACAATCGGCAATCGGTCCGGAAACCAGCGGTTGACCAATGGCCGCGCAACCTTGATAGACATTGCAGACGGGTCGCCGAAGCGTGAGGGATGTATGAAGCGGGTTTTGATCACGGGCACGGCCGGATTTATCGGCTTTCACCTGGCGAAGCTGTTGCTGTCCGAAGGGTTCCGTGTGCATGGCTATGATGGGATGACCGACTATTACGACGTCGCCCTCAAGCAACGCCGTCACCAGATGTTGCTGCAAAATCCCGGATTCACCACCACTGAAGACATGCTGGAAAACCATGAACGGCTGATGCAGGTCGCGGATGAGTTTCGGCCCGAGGTGATCATCCACCTCGCCGCACAGGCCGGTGTTCGCTACAGCCTTGAAGAGCCTCGCAGCTACATCAACTCGAACGTCGTCGGTACGTTCAACGTGATGGAGGTCGCGCGGCAGCACAAGGTTCAGCATCTTCTGATGGCCTCGACTTCTTCGGTCTATGGCGCCAATAAGGATATGCCCTTTACCGAGGTTGAAAAAGCCGACACGCAGCTGACCATCTACGCGGCGACCAAGAAAGCCAATGAGGCGATGGCCCATTCTTACGCCCATCTTTGGGACCTGCCGACTACCATGTTCCGGTTCTTTACGGTTTATGGCACCTGGGGGCGGCCCGATCTGGCACTGTACAAGTTCGTAGACGCGATCCTCGAAGACCGCCCGATTGATATCTACAACCACGGCGACATGTATCGCGACTTTACCAATGTCGAGGATCTGGTCCGAGGCATCCGTTTGCTGATCGACGTGCCTCCGGTGCGGTCCGCCAGCGCGGATGAGGTCGAGGACGGCGACAGCCTGTCCCCCGTCGCGCCGTACCGCGTCGTCAATATCGGGAATGGTGACAAGGTGCGCCTGATGGATTTCATTGAGGCCATCGAGGCGGCGATCGGGAAAAAGGCCATCCGCAACTACATGCCCATGCAAATGGGCGACGTCCCCGCCACATGGGCCAATACCGACCTGTTGCAACGCCTGACAGGGTACCGCCCGGAAACCAATTTCAAAGACGGGATTGCGCAGTTTGTTGCGTGGTTCCGCGACTATCACGGCAAGTAGAGGGTCAAGACCGGAATGCTCGAAACCAATCCTGACGCCCGCAAAATCGCCGTGATTGGGTTGGGCTATGTCGGCCTGCCGCTTGCGGTCGCTTTTGGAAAAATCGGCCCCGTGGTCGGGTTTGATATCAACGCCGCACGTATCGACGCCTTACGCAATGGCAAGGACGCAACGCAAGAGGTCGAACCCGAAGACCTTGCCGCCGCATCGGGCCTGAGTTTCACCACGCAAGCGTCCGACCTTGCGGCGTGCGACACCTTCATCGTCACGGTGCCCACCCCAATCACCGCAGGCAAACAACCTGATTTGTCGCCTCTGCTCACAGCCTCAGAAACCGTGGGAATGGTCCTGAAATCCGGCGATCTGGTGATCTACGAATCCACCGTCTATCCCGGCGCGACCGAGGAAGACTGTGTGCCTGTGCTGGAGCGCACCTCGGGCTTGAGTTTCAACACTGATTTCTTTGCCGGCTACAGCCCCGAACGGATCAATCCCGGCGACAAGACCCATCGGATCGCGGATATCTGCAAGGTGACCTCGGGCTCGACCCCGCAGGTGGCGGACCTGGTCGATGCGCTCTACGCGCGGATCATCACAGCGGGAACGCACAAGGCCGAAAGCATACGCGTGGCTGAGGCTGCAAAGGTGATCGAAAACACTCAGCGCGACCTGAACATCGCGCTGGTGAATGAGCTGGCGATGATTTTCGGCCGGATGGAGATCGACACCGAGGCCGTTTTGCGCGCCGCGGGGACCAAGTGGAACTTCCTGCCCTTCCGCCCCGGTCTGGTAGGGGGGCACTGTATCGGCGTGGACCCCTACTACCTGACCCACAAGGCCGAGGCCGTGGGCCATCACCCTCAGATTATTCTGGCCGGGCGGCGGCTGAACGATCGGATGGGCAGTTATGTTGTGTCTCAACTGGTCAAACGCATGACCCGCAACGGCATCAATGCCGGTGCGGCACGCGTTCTGGTTCTCGGCCTGACCTTCAAGGAAAACTGCCCTGACCTGCGGAACACACGCGTCGTTGATATCATTGAGGAATTGCAGAGCTATGGCATCAGCGTTGATGTCCACGATCCCCATGCCGACCCCGTCGCAGCGGAGGCTGAATACGGCCTCTCGCTTTCAAGTTCCCCTCAGGACGGAACTTATGATGCAGTCGTTCTGGCCGTCGCGCATCAGGAATACAAAGATGCTGATCCGTCAACATTCCGAGCTTACGGCAAACCCAACAGCGTGGTGTTCGACATCAAGTCCTGCCTGCCAAGGGACGCGAGTGACTTAAGGCTCTAACCCAGTTCCACAAAAGAAAACCGGCGCAAAATGCGCCGGTTTATTTTTTTACCCGCCGAAATCGTCGAGCATGATATCTTCGCGGTCTACACCCAGATCCAGCAGCATGTTGATGACCGACTGGTTCATGATTGGAGGACCACACATGTAGAACTCGCAATCCTCGGGCGCGGGGTGATTCTTGAGGTATTCTTCGAACAAAACGTTGTGGATGAAGCCGGTATAGCCCTTCCAATCGTCCTCGGGCTGCGCGTCAGACAGGGCAACGTGCCAATCGAAATTGTCGAACTCTTCGGCCAGCTGGTCAAAATCCTCGACAAAGAACATCTCTTTCTTCGACCGCGCACCGTACCAGAAGCTGATCTTGCGATCGCGGTTTTCCAGACGCTTGAGCTGGTCGAAGATGTGGCTGCGCATGGGCGCCATGCCAGCGCCACCGCCGATGAAGACCATCTCTTTTTGGGTTTCGCGGGCGAAGAACTCACCGAACGGACCCGAGATGGTGACCTTATCACCCGGTTTCAGGTTGAAGATGTATGACGACATCTGACCCGGAGGGATGCCATCGGAACCCGGAGGAGGCGAGGCCACACGGACGTTCAGCATGATCATGCCCTTTTCGTCCGGATAGTTCGCCATCGAATAGGCACGCTCAATCGGTTCAGCGACGACGGACTCGTACTGCCATAGATTGAAGCGATCCCAGTCCTCGCGATATTCCTCTTCCACGTCGAAATCGGTGTATTTCAACTGGTGCGCGGGAGCTTCGATCTGGATGTAGCCACCAGCGCGGAAGTTCACGTCCTCGCCTTCGGGAAGGTCCAGGGTCAGAGCCTTGATGAAGGTCGCCACGTTCTCGTTCGAACGAACGGTGCATTCCCATTTCTTGACGCCAAAGACTTCCTCGGGGACTTCGATGTCCATGTCCTGCTTGACCGCAACCTGACAGGACAGACGGTCGCCACAGGCCGCTTCACGCTTGGTGATATGGCTTTCCTCGGTTGGCAATATCGACCCGCCACCGGAATGCACTTTCACCCGACACTGCGCGCAGGTACCACCGCCACCACAGGCGGAGGGAACGAACAGCTTCTCGGCCGCCAAGGTCTGCAGCAGCTTTCCACCGGCAGGGACCGAGATGGTCTTTTCGCCGTTGATGGTGATGTTTACGTCACCTGTCGAGACCAGTTTCGAACGAGCCGCCAGAATGATCGTCACCAGCGCGATGACAATCACTGTGAAAAGGGCAACGCCTAAACCAAAAGTTTCCATTCTGCCCTCCTTACAGTTTCACGCCCGAGAAGGACATGAAGGCCATCGCCATCAGACCCGCGGTGATGAAGGTGATCCCCAGACCTTGCAGGCCGTCGGGAATGTCCGAGTATTTCAGCTTTTCACGAACGCCCGCCATTGCGGTGATCGCCAGGGCCCAACCAAAGCCCGAAGACAGGCCATAAGTGGTCGCCTCGGCAAAGTTGTAATCCCGCTCCACCATGAACAGCGAACCACCCAGGATGGCGCAGTTCACCGTGATCAGCGGTAGGAAGATCCCCAGCGCGTTGTAGAGCGGCGGGAAATACTTATCCAAAACCATCTCGAGGATCTGAACCATCGCCGCAATCACGCCGATATACGAGATTAGGCCAAGGAAGGTCAGGTCCACATTCGGGAACCCGGCCCAGGACAACGCACCCGGTTTCAGCAGGTAGTTCAGCAGCAGGTTGTTGGCGGGCACAGTGATGGCCTGCACGACCATGACCGAAATTCCCAGACCCAGCGCAGTCGAGATCTTCTTCGACACGGCGATGAAGGTACACATCCCCAGAAAGAAGCTGAGCGCAAGGTTTTCGACAAAGATGGCCTTTACGGCCAGTGAGATCAGACCTTCCATCAGTGGGCCTCTACCTGCTGAATTTTGTATTCACGCTCTTCCACCTGGTTCGGCTTCCATGTGCGGAAGGCCCAGATGATCAGACCGATGATGAAGAACGCCGACGGGGGCAGCAGCAACATGCCGTTGGGCACGTACCAGCCGCCGTTGTTGACGGTCTCCAGAATGGTGACACCGAACAGCGACCCTGCACCGAAAAGCTCACGAATCAAGCCGACCAGCAGCAGGATCAGGCCGTAGCCCATACCATTGCCCATGCCGTCGATAAAGGACGCAACCGGAGGGTTCTTCATGGCAAACGCCTCGGCGCGGCCCATCACGATACAGTTGGTGATGATCAGGCCGACGAAAACCGAAAGGGTTTTCGAGATCTCAAACGCATAAGCCTTGAGGATCTGGTCTACCAGGATCACCAGCGAGGCGATGATCACCATCTGCACGATGATCCGGATCGAGCCGGGAATCTGGTTACGCAGGCACGAGATGAAGAAGGACGAGAACGAGGTCACGAAGATCACCGCGAGCGCCATCACCATCGACACCTGCAGCGATGAGGTCACCGCTAGTGCCGAACAAATGCCCAACACCTGAAGCGTGATTGGATTGTTGTCGACAAGCGGGTCGACCAGCATCTCTTTCTTGGTCTGGGACATCAGAGCTCTCCTGCTTGCAGTTTGGCCAGAAACGGTGCGTAACCCGCATCGCCCATCCAGAATTTCACCAGGTTATCGACACCTACCGAGGTCAGAGTCGCCCCAGCCAGCGCGTCGATATAGAAGTCGGGTCCGGCGGCGGGCTGGGATTTCGACACGGTGATTTGCAGATCACCATTGTCATCCCGCAGCTTCTTACCGTTCCACAGAGCCTTCCAGCGTGGGTTGTCCACCTCGGCCCCAAGGCCGGGGGTCTCACCGTGCTGATAGAATTGCAGCCCGTAGATGTCGTTGCCGTTATTCTCCAAAGCAATAAAGCCATAGAGTGTGGACCACAGACCATAGCCATGCAGCGGCAGGATCACCTTGTCCAAATCACCAGCATCGTCGCGCAACAGGTAGATCACGCGGTATTTCGACTTGCGGCCGATACCTGCCGGGTCATCATCCAGCGCGACGCTCAGTTCAGGGTCACTCGCGGCGGCGATATCGTCGAACGTAGCCGGATCAAACTGATCATCGACAAACTCACCGGTCGCTAGTTCCAGCACATGAGGCTCAAACGCGGCGAAGGCTTCGGTCACGTCGATGCCAGGCTCATAGACACCCGCTACCTGCAAAACGTTGACCTGCTTGTCCTTCAGGCGGTTGGTCTCCTGCACCGGGCGCAAGCTAACGGCGGCTGCGGACACGACCATCGAAGCGACCAGACAGACGGCAACCGCGATGATAATCGTTTTGCCGACAGAGTCCGGCGAGGCTGCCAGGAACTTGGCGATCGCGCCTTTAGGTGCCTCGCTTTGATCTGGGGATTGCGTATCAGACATGGCGACGCGCCCTCCGTTTGATGTTGGCTTGGACGACGAAGTAGTCGATCAGCGGAGCAAAGACGTTGCCGAACAGAATGGCCAGCATCATGCCTTCTGGGAAAGCTGGGTTGATGACACGGATCATCACAACCATGATACCGATCAGCGCGCCGTAGATGTAGCGACCCATGTTAGTGTGGCTGGCCGAAACCGGCTCGGTCACCATGAACGCCAGACCGAAGGCATACCCACCGATGACCACATGCCAGTACCAAGGCATCGCAAACATCGGGTTTGTGTCCGAACCGATTAGGTTCAGCAGCAGGGTAAAGCCAATCGTACCCGCCAGACAGCCGACAATCAGGCGGTAGTTGGCAATCCGCGTGGCCAGCAGGAAGGCCAGACCGATCATACAAGCCAGCGTTGAGGTTTCACCGAAACTGCCTTGGATCGAGCCGAAGAACGCGTTCCACCAGGTGATGCCATCAGCGGCCAGCGCCTGAAAGCCCTGCGACGCAGAGACGGACAGAGCGGTCGCGCCCGAGAAGCCGTCAACCGGGGTCCAGACCGTGTCACCGGACATGCTCGCCGGATAGGCAAAGTACAGGAACGCACGACCGACCAGAGCCGGGTTCAGGAAGTTCTTACCAGTGCCGCCGAAGACTTCTTTCCCGATTACAACGCCGAAGATGATGCCCAACGCTACCTGCCAAAGAGGCGCGGTTGCAGGCATAATCAGCGTGTAAAGCATTGAAGTAACGAGGAAACCTTCGTTTACTTCGTGGCCCCGCACGGTGGCAAAAATGACCTCAAAGATACCACCCGCGACAAGCGTCACGATGTAGATCGGCAGGAAATAAGTGAGCCCGTGCATCACGTTGGCAAAGACGCTGGAGGGGTCCAGCGAGATACCAAACATCTGCAGCAGAGCAATCCGCCATCCGGTCGCCGATTCAGGCCCCAGCAGCGCAATGGCCGAGTTCGCCTGATAGCCGGTATTGTACATCCCCCACAGGATACAGGGGATCGTCGCGATCACGACGTAAGTCATGATCCGCTTCATGTCGATATACGACCGAGCATGCGGCGCGGCGGTGGTTACAGTTTTCGGAGTGTAGATGAAGCTTTCCACCATCTCGTAGATGGGGAAGTACTTCTCGTACTTGCCACCCTTAGTAAAGTTTGGCTCGATCCGATCAAAGAAGCTGCGCAAACCCATTTGGATCAGCCCTCCTTTTCAATCTTGGCGAGGCAGTCGCGAAGCGCCAGCCCATATTCATATTTCGCCGGACAGGCAAAGCCGACAAGGCCCAGATCCTCTTCGTCCAGCTCCAGTGCACCCAGTGCCTGAGCGGTATCGGTGTCCATCACCAGCAAGGCCCGCAGCAGCTGCGTGGGCAGGTAATCCTGCGGCATTAGCCGTTCGAACACACCTGTCGGCACCATCGCGCGACGGCCACCGTTGAGGTTGCTGGTCAGATTATACAGTTTGTTGGACAATGCCGAACCCAGAACCGGCTGGATCGAGTATTTCGACGGCATCGGACGAATCCAGCCCATCGGAATCTGATCGTGGTCTTCCCGGATGATGGTGATCTGACGTGCGAACCGGCCCAGATAGGCGGTCGGTCCCTCGGCTTGAGTACCCGACAGAACCGAGCCCGAAATAATCCGGGGTGTTCCGTCCAAGTTGATCTCTTCCTTCGTCAGCTCATCTGTCGAGGCACCCATGGCGGTGCGGATCAAACGCGGCTGACGTGCGCCCGGTCCGGACAGAGCGATCACGACATTCGGGTCCAGATGGCCGGACTGCATTAGGCGGCCAATCGCGATGACGTCCTGATATCCGATGGTCCAAACCTGTTTGTCGCCTGCGAGCGGCTCCAGGAAATGAATGTGAGTACCCGCCAGACCGGCAGGGTGCGGGCCTGCGAAGGCCGCCGCTTCCACTCCGGCAACATCTGCGCCTGGAACTGCGTCGCCATCTTTGTGGCACAGGTAGGTCTTGCCATCGGAAAGCTTGGCAACCGCCGCCAGACCGGCGGCAAAGGTGTCCCCTGCATCGGCGATGATTACGGCGGCATCAGCGGCCAGAGGCTCGCTGTCCATCGCCGTTACAAAGATCGCCGCCGGTTTGGTGTCGGGCGTCGGCATTTTCGAATAGGGCCGTGTGCGGAACGCCGTCCAAAGACCCGCCGCGCAGAGTTTTTCTGCCACGCCCTCGGCCGTGTCGCCATTGCCCACGCCCGAGAAATCAACACCCGCGTCATTCGGGTCAGAGATTTCAATCACAACGCTTTGCAAAACGCGGCGCGCACCACGGTTGATCTGAATGACCTTGCCGGTCATCGGAGCAACCATCATCGCCTCGGGGACGTCCTTGTGGCAGAATAGCGGGGTACCACGCTGCACCTCGTCGCCTTCCTGCACCAGCATGCGGGGCTTCAACCCCAAATAGTCGCCGCCCAAGGCCGCAACCTGGCTGAATTCAGGCCCCGGCTGGATCGTTTGATCCGGGGCACCCTCGATCGGCAATTCCAGCCCTTTTTTCAGTTTGAAAGTTTGCATCTCGCTACTGTCTTCCAAGCCTCTCTCCTGCGCCAGCTATCATCGCCCAATTAGAAGAGGCATCTGATAGCGCGGATGATAAACCGACCGGGTCGCAAAGAGCTATTTGCTGGTCGGAATCCGCAGGCGTGTGTCTGATGTCGGTCCTTTACGCGCCGACGACCAGAAACGCAAACCCGTTAGGCTCGAAATTATCTATTGTTTGTCACTTTGTCTTAATCGAATGTTCATATTGGCGCTAACACACCGATATTTTGCCGGTCGCACCTCTGCCGCATCCGGTGTAAGCAACAAAAATGAGCATGACCCACGACCTTGATATCTTCCTGGTGGCAACACCGGGCCTCGAAACCCCGCTCTGCGCCGAGGCCACCCAACACGGATTCGCAGGCGCGCGTGTCGTGCCCGGCGGCGTAAGCTGTACGGGCGACTGGTCCGAGGTCTGGCGGGCCAATCTTGTCCTGCGCGGTGCCAACAAGGTACTCGTGCGCATCGGCAGCTTTCCTGCCGTCCATCTGGCCCAGCTGGACAAACGCGCGCGCAAGTTTCCCTGGTCGGACTTTCTCTGCCCCGACGTGCCCGTCAAGGTCGAAGCCACCAGTCGCAAGTCTCGCATTTACCATGCCGGGGCCGCGCGCCAGCGCATTGAGCGCGCAATCTCTGACACCTTGGGCGCAGCAATTTCTCCCGAGGCCGATCTGCGCGTTCTGCTGCGCATCGAAAAGGATCTCTGCACGCTGTCGATCGACAGCTCAGGCGAGCCGCTGCACAAGCGCGGTCACAAAACCGCTGTTGCCAAGGCCCCCATGCGCGAGACCATGGCCGCGATGTTCCTGCGCGAATGCGGGTTCGAGGGAACGGAGCCGGTTCTCGACCCTATGTGCGGCTCGGGCACCTTTGTTATTGAAGCCGCCGAGATCGCCCTTGGGCTGGCGCCGGGACGTTCGCGATCCTTCGCTTTCGAGCAGCTGTCCGGGTTCGACAAAGCGGCGTGGGAGGCAATGCGGAGCGCGTGGCGCCCATCCGAGAGCCCCCTTCAGTTCTACGGCTCCGACCGCAACACAGGCGCTGTCGAGGCCGCCTCTGTCAATGCCGAACAGGCTGGTGTGGCGGAACATACCCGTTTTCAGCATCGTGCTGTTAGCGATGTCAAACCACCCCCCGGACCCGCTGGTCTGGTTATCGTGAACCCCCCATACGGTGCACGGATCGGTGACGAAAAACGTCTGCGTTCGCTCTATGGCAGCCTTGGCAAAACGCTGATGAACCGCTTCCAGGGGTGGCGCGTCGGCGTCATCACCAGCGCCCCTGCCCTCGCTCGCGCGACGCGCCTGCCTTTTCTGCCTACTGGTCCGTTCGTCGATCACGGCGGCACGAAAATCCGCCTGTATAGAACCGAGATTCTAGAGTAGTGCATTCAGCCCAACCTAGTAGAGAGCGCCAAGAATTTTCCAATTTCACGCACAAGAATCCCTCTTGCGCATCCCAACCCACGCGTATAGACCCGCCGCCACGGTCGGAGTGTAGCTCAGCCTGGTAGAGCACTGTCTTCGGGAGGCAGGGGTCGGAGGTTCGAATCCTCTCACTCCGACCAATGAAACAAGGCGCCCAAGGGCGCCTTTGTTGTTTTCAGAGGAATGGCCACAACGATATCCGCAACGTTTCGTTCGATAGATGTGCTCAGTTCGTTCACTACCGGCATCCACCAACTACTGAATTGGCACTTAATATCCTCTAATTTATAATTCCCGCTTCGTTCGTAAGCGCATCTGGACTGTAGGACCTATAGACGTTTTTCAGGGTTTCGCGCGAGGTTGCAAAATAGGCAGTGGCGTCCTCCAGTGTCATGCCGCGAATGCTCGTCTCCACTTTTTCAAACCCGAATTGTCCCTTCGACTCACGCTTTGGCCAACCACAACAGAACCAATAACTATGGCTGCTCCTATCGACTGAGTGAGGCTAAGCGTTTGTCCCAAGTATACCCAGCCTAGCACGACAGCTGTAACAGGACTCATCATGCCAAGCATCGAGACTGCACTGGGCTCCAGGCGCGCTATGCCACGAAACCAAATGACATAGGTTGCTGCAGCACCGATCAACCCGAGCCAAATAAGGCCGGCGACATTTGTCGCGCTGAACGCAGGTAGAGGCGGCTCAAGGAACAGTGCGACTGGCAGCAGTATCAAACCACCGGCTGTCAATTGCCACGCTGTGAAACTCAGCGCCGAGACAGGAGGTTGCCATTTCCGACTTAGAACAGTGCCAGCAGCCATTGACGCGGCTCCTCCCAAACCCGCTGCAATACCGATCCAATCAAGTTGTGCTTCTGGTCCGATCAGCAGCAGAGATACACCCATTACGCCAGTCGCGGCGGCACCGAGAGCACCAAGTCGGATTGGGGTTCCGAGCCATCCCCACGCCATCAAAATCACGATCATCGCTTGCAAAGATCCTAGGGTGGCGGCCACACCACCGGGCAACCTATAGGCAGCAATGAAGAGGAGCACCCAGAACAGAGCGAAATTGAGGCTACCTAAGACGAAAGTTCGACCGAGCCATTCGCGTGGTGGAACGCAGCGCGTCACTGCGAGCAACAACAACCCAGCAGGCAGAGCTCGTAACGCAGCCAGGGTAATCGGGTAGCCAGCCGGGAGCGCTTCGGTAGTTACCAGATAAGTGCTTCCCCATACCGCTGGGGCGAGTGAAGTGAGAAGAATATCGGTTGAACGTGACATGGCATGTCTCCCGTCTGAAGCGTTAGAGAATTTGAGTGAGACGTCAGAGGCACGCGGGCTACGCTGCTTCCGCTTGCAGGTTTGATCCAGCGAGGCACACTGCAATCCTTGCAACATGAGCGCCCTGGAGCCGCGCTCCGGCTAGGTCAGTTTCGGTAGGCTTGCGGGAACCGTCAGCACCGGCGATCGTTCCGGCGCCATACGGTGCGCCGCCAATGATTTCTTCTGATGTAGTCTGGCCAGCAAATGTGTAGGGCATTCCGGCAATCAGCATCCCAAAGTGTTGAAGTGGGACTTGCGTTGTCAGAAGGGTGGCCTCGTGCCCACCATGCTGCGAACCCGTAGATGCAAAGACCGCCCCGACTTTACCAACCAGAGCATTCCTGGCCCAAAGCCCGCCGGCCTGATCCAGGAACGACTTCACTTGACCGGCCATCATGCCAAATCGGGTCGGCGTTCCCAGAATTATTGCATCATAGTTTTCCAGATCTGCTGGTAAGGCGACAGGCGTATCATCATCGACATAGCCGGCCTGCTGGCGGACTTCTTCAGGCACGGTTTCAGGCACACGCCGAACGTCAACTTCGGTGCCGGGAACACTTCTGGCGCCTTCAGCTTCTGCATCGGCCAATGCGCGGACGTGGCCATAGCTTGAGTAGTAGAGAACGAGAATACGTGACATAAGAGACCTCTCAGGGCTGTGACTTTCCCTGAGAGAATGGAATTAGTTGCGTCGCCAATTAAGTCTCGCTCTTTGACATCACTATTTACCTGTATTGAACAATGTCATGACCTGAGAGCCAGGCGCAGATGATCAAGAAAGGCTTTGACCTTTGCGTCCATTCCCAAGCGAGATGCTGTAACGGCGAACACTTCCGGCGCAGGCAGTTCATGGTCAGGAAGAACTCTCACCAAGGCCCCGCTGGATTCGGGAGCATCAGAGACGAACTCGGGCAGAGTTCCGATGCCTTGCCCCGCTATCAGCAGATCGCGCAAAACGAGGCTGTTGCCGACCCGCACGCGCGGATCAAGCTCTAATGCGGTGACACCTTCGGCAGCCGAGAGCTTCCAGCTCGTCAAATGATCAGCAAGCAAAAAGCCGATGATAGCGTGGTTTTTCAGATCCGCCGGCTGGGTCGGCGTCCCGCATCGCTCCAAATAGTCAGGAGACGCAAAAATCCGCTGTCGCATCACGCCGATCCGTCGTGCAACAAGGGCCGAGTCCGGCATCGCGGCTCGGATTCGTATCGACAGATCGAACCCGCCCTCGACCATATCAATCACCTTGTCGTCCATCGAAAGAGTAAATCGCAGATCTGGATAGGTTTTCAAGAAATCTGGAAGCATCGGTGCGATAACGGTTTGGCCGAAGGAACTCGACGCATTTACCCGAAGGTGCCCACGCATCGCTTTGGAACCTTCCCGAATGGTCTGTTCCGTTTTTTCGACAGCGTCGAGAATTCTAATTGCATCTTGGTAATAAAGACTGCCGGTGTCAGTCAGTGACATGGATCGGGTCGTGCGGGTGAGGAGAACGGTTCCCAGACTTTCTTCCAGAAGCTTGATTTCTCTGCTGAGAAGCGCAGGAGAAACACCAAGGTCTTCCGCCGCACGGGCAAAGCTACTGCGTTCAACGATACGGCGAAAAGCTTGCATGACTGACAGTTTGTCCAAGTTATCACCCTTCGAAATAGCTGCTTTTGATGTGTTACGCGATTGATCGAGTCTACGACATGCCCAAACTCACAGTCTTTCAGGTCGAGCTGATCCAGTTCAATTCTGTTTGCGGAGTATCCACCACACCTGTGAACTTGAGCTCGGGAACAGTTTTCGGTTCTGAGAGCTCCTCCCTACAGTCTCCCGTCACCAGCTTACCTATTAAATTACCGGCTTTTAGGACGCTCCTAGCACTACTTTGCATATCTAGGCACAGTCAGCCTCTATACGGTGCAGCTCACTATTCACGACTAGTCCCCCACTATTAACAATCGTCGGTTTCTTCTCTCCGGAGTAGCTCAATACACTGCCTGGCATAGACGTGTGCTTACGCTCTCAATGTGGTTCTCCCTCAGGAACGTTGTGAGCAGGCCTGAGCTACGTCCGTTCTCTTATGTGTGTCTGGGTCGTCTGGCCTGTGTTTCGTCGCTGTGCGCGCTTTTCTGGCCTGTCTTCGGATAGGTGTTGTCTGAGAACCTTTGTTTTATGGGTTTGTCTGGTTCAAAGGTTTACATTTTGGTCTAAAAAATTGGTTTTGAGCCGAAATCTGTCAACTTAATGTAAACTTAGTGTAAACCTTTGGCCTGATTTTGGGGTGCCGCAACAGCTGCACTCGCCGTAGGTTCGGTTCAGGATCACTTCCGTTGCTCACGTCACGGAGGAACCGCATCCAGGCGCGCTCATTCAATGTTAAATCGTCTTTCTGTTCATACATGGCACCTACCTCCCAAAGATGGTCTTTATCGCCGTCTCTGACCGACTGGTCAGCCTAGGATCAGTGTTGTTGGAAGCCTTGCGAATTGCTTTAAGCCAACCAAGCTCATTCGACGTGACAGGTTCTCCGAACACCTCGACGACTGCCTCAGCTGCAGTCAGTCCGATCGACTGCTCAATTGCGAGGCGCATAAGGTAGGCGGCGTCGCATTCCAAAGCTTTCGCCAAAGCCGGGACGCGATCCAATGCCACCTTGGAACTACCCTGCTTGATCATAGTGATCATGTTCGGGCCGACGTATCACGTCTGCGCTGCGATCTCGGCCTGGCTCTTTGTCGGTTTCAGTTCGAGCACCCGACGGTCGACATATTTCGCCATTCGTGTGTCTCCATACGGTTTATTCGTCATCGCTATCCTCTTTGAAGTGATGCAGCACGCTTTGCATGTCTTCGTTATAGCGACGGTAAGAATGGGAAATTGAGGCGGGAAGAAATCAGTCAGCTAAAATGGTTAGCCAGTAGGGAACAACTCATTCTGACTCGATCTTTCTATCCGGGCGGAAAAACAGCTGTCTTTTTTACCGTTCCATAGACAAAGCTGGTATCGATTGAGGCTATCCCACCGATCGGATGAATTCGGTGACGAATAAATTCCTCGTAGGCCTCGAGATCCGATACCAAAACCCGCAATTGGTAGTCCATTGCCCCGGTCAGCACGTGGCATTCAAGAACTTCATCGATCATCCGAACGCGTTTCTCGAAGTTCTGAATGTCCGTTTCGTTGTGTCGCTCCAATCTGATACGCACGAAGACGGTAATGGCCATCCCATACGCGGCAGCGTCAACGTCGGCGCTGTATCCCTTTATTACTCCGTTGGCTTCTAGGTTTTTGACCCGGCGCAAACACGGTGAGGGAGACAGGTTCACCTCGTCGGCAAGATCCTGGTTCGTCATGCGCCCGTCCCGCTGCAGCGCTCGAATGATCTGCCTGTCCTTTGCGTCCATTTCACCCTCTAGCTTAGCAGAATATGCCAATAATGCTACATATGTTGGTATATTTCGCAACCATTAGCCTAAAGTAAAGGCGCAAACTAGCTTCAGCATGATTCAGGAGCTTCTAATGACTCGTCCAACCGGATTTGCCACCCGCGCCATTCACCACGCTTATAGCCCTCTGGAAAATGTCGGTGCGCTGACACCACCGCTGCATTTGACGTCCACGTTTACCTTTGAAACCGCAGAGGCTGGTGCAGAGATGTTCGCCGGCGAGCGTGAAGGTCATATCTACAGCCGTATTTCAAACCCTACATGCGACCTTCTTGAGCAACGCATTGCCGTGCTTGAAGGGGCCGAGGCCGGGCTAGCTCTCTCAAGCGGCATGGGGGCGATCACGGCAGTGCTTTGGACCCTGCTGTCGCCTGGTGACGAAGTCATCGTGGACAAAACGCTCTATGGCTGCACCTTCGCCTTTATGCGTCATGGTTTGGCGAAATGGGGGGTCACGATAAGACATGTCGACATGACAGACCCTGAGAACCTGAAAGCGGCCGTTTCTGACAAAACCCGCGTTGTCTATTTCGAAACTCCAGCCAATCCGAACATGCGCTTGGTGGACATCGCCGCAAGCGCCGCAATTGCGCATTCGGTTGGTGCAACGGTCGTCGTCGATAACACTTATGCCAGCCCGTATCTGACCCGCCCGATTGAGCACGGCGCAGATATCGTTCTACACTCCGCTACCAAATATCTCGGGGGACATGGCGATGTAGTCGCTGGTCTGGTTGTAGGAACCGCCGAACAAATTGCTGAGATCCGACTTGTCGGTATGAAGGACATGACCGGCGCGGTAATGGCCCCTTTCAACGCGATGCTGATCTTGCGTGGCCTGAAAACACTGAACCTGCGTCTGGACCGTCACTGCGCGTCCGCCAAGGTCGTCGCGGCCTTCCTCGAAACACATCCTGCCGTCGGCGAGGTTTATTTCCCTGGGCTTGAGAGTTTCGCCCAGCACGATCTAGCGCAGCGACAGATGTCCCAACCGGGCGCTATGATAGCGTTTGAGGTCAAGTCCGGTCTGTCTGGTGGAATTGAATTCATGAACCGCCTGAACATGATCCAGCGCGCGGTATCGTTGGGCGATGCGGAAACACTGATCCAGCACCCAGCATCGATGACCCATTCGACATATACGCCCGAAGAACGGGCCGAGCATGGGATCAGTGATGGCCTAATCCGCCTGTCCGTCGGGCTGGAGGATGTCGAAGATATCCTTGCAGACCTGGAGCAAGCTTTGCCCTACCCTGCCCGCAGCGCCGCCTGAACCCGGAGACCACCATGCACATTGATCCCACCCAACTGCAGATCGTTGAACAGCGCCTGCTGTGGTTGTCTCATTGGATGATCCACCATGCCAACCATGTCCGACCAAAGGTGGATGGGATCAAGATCGGTGGCCATCAGGCTTCGTCCGCTTCGATGGTGTCGATCATGACCGCGCTTTATTTCTCGGCCTTGCGGCCTGAGGACCGGGTTGCAGTCAAACCCCATGCGTCGCCGGTGTTTCATGCAATGCAGTATCTCATGGGTAATCAGACCCGCGAGAAGATGGAGAATTTCCGCGGATTTGGGGGTGTGCAAAGTTATCCCAGCCGGACAAAGGACATTGATGATGTTGATTTCTCGACCGGGTCTGTGGGTTTAGGTGTCGCGATCACCTCGTTTGCGTCGATCATTCAAGACTACATCAAGGCCAAAAGCTGGGGGTCAGACGCGCCAATGGGACGTATGGTGGCACTTGTTGGCGATGCCGAACTGGACGAAGGCAACGTCTATGAGGCGTTGCAGGAAGGCTGGAAAAACGACCTACGAAACACGTGGTGGATCATCGACTACAACCGACAGTCTCTGGACGGTATCGTCCGAGAAGGACTGTTCGAACGGATCGAGAAAACCTTCGATGCATTCAGTTGGGATGTCGTGCGCATAAAATACGGAGTTCTTCAACGCGCGGCCTTTGAAGAGCCCGGCGGCAACCGCCTACGCGACTGGATTGATGCTTGCCCCAACCAAGACTACTCCGCTTTGACTTTCATGGGTGGTGCGAATTGGCGACAGCGTCTCATGGACGATCTGGGGGATCAGGGGGATGTGACTGCCTTGATTGAAAGGCGGACGGATGCAGAGCTTGCAGCCCTTATGGAGAACCTCGGCGGCAACTGCGTCGAGACCATGGCCCAGACATTTGCCGCCATCGATCATGATCGCCCGACATGCTTCCTGGCCTACACCGTCAAAGGATGGGGCACCCCTATTGCAGGCCACAAGGACAATCACGGCGGGCTGATGAACAACAGCCAGTTCGTCGCATGGCAGTCGCATATGGGTGTGCCGAAGGGCGAAGAATGGGAGCCGCTCGCGACGGTGCAAGATCCAGACGCATTCAAAGATTTCCTGGCCAGCACCCCGTTCTTTGCCAAAGGTCCGCGCCGCTATTTTGATGACAAATTGGACGTGCCGCCAATCGAAATCGACACCAGTCGCGAAATCTCGACCCAAATGGCGTTTGGCAAGATCCTAGACGATCTATCAAAAGGCGACAGCCCATTGGCTGCACGTATAGTGACAACCTCTCCGGATGTGACAGGCACGACAAGCCTTGGTCCTTGGGTGAACCGGCGCAAACTGTTCGCCCGATCCGAGCAAGCCGACGCCTTCATAGAACACCGGATCCCTTCGACGGCGAAATGGGAATTCACGCCGGAGGGGCAGCATATCGAGCTTGGTATCGCCGAAATGAACCTCATGTTGCTTCTGGGAGCGGCGGGTCTGTCGCATTCCCTGTTCGGTAAGAGGCTGATCCCAATTGGCACCGTCTATGATCCATTTGTCAGCCGCGGCCTCGATGCGCTGAATTACGCTTGCTATCAGGACGCGCGCTTCATGCTGGTTGGCACACCATCGGGTGTCACGCTCGCGCCAGAAGGTGGAGCACACCAATCCGTTGGAACACCGCTCATCGGGATGAGCCAAGACGGCTTGGCCGCTTTTGAACCCGCCTTTGCCGACGAGCTGGCGGTGATTATGGAATGGGCCTTCGACTACCTGCAGCGTGATGGCGAAGGACAGCCCGACGAGCGCACATGGCTGCGCGATGAAACTGGAGGGTCTGTCTACCTGCGCCTGACCACCAACCCGATTGAACAGCCCGGCAAACGTGTCGACGACGAGTTTCGCCAAGGTGCCATAGATGGGGCCTATTGGTTACGAAAACCCGGGCCCAATTGCGAAGTTGTAGTCGCCTATCAAGGAGCAGTCGCGCCGGAGGCAATCAAGGCCGCCGGTATGATTGGTGAAGGCCGTCGCGACATAGGTGTATTGGCCGTGACATCTGCAGATCGCCTAAATGCCGGATGGACCGCTGCTCAACGAGCGCGTTCTCGCGGTAACCAAGCGGCACGCTCCCACATCGAAGCCCTGATGTCCGACCTTCCGCCACACTGCAAGCTTGTCACCGTTATAGATGGTCATCCTGCGACTCTATCCTGGCTGGGGGCAGTGCTTGGACATCAGACTATTCCAATGGGTGTCGAGCACTTTGGTCAGACCGGAACAATCGGCGATCTGTATCGCCACCACTGCATTGACGCAGACGCTATCCTAGAGAAAGTGAATGGACTGACCCACGGCAGAACTCTTCACCGTGCATAAGTGGGCTTGATCTGGGCAATAATGTAGAGAACAAACTAGCACTGAACATAGACCACGATAACTAGCGGACCATGTAGACAGTGCTCTGAGGTTCAATGAACCTGCCGAACCTGAACTTGGCTGGTTTGATTGGCGATAACGCCTGGAAAACAGGGCTCCTTTGACTAAAATTCAATAACTTGGCCCTTTGCACCGGTCTTCGGGAGACAGGGGTCGGAGGTGCGAATCCTCTCACTCCGACCAATGAACTTACCTTTCCGCCGACTAAGGTTTCCTCCTTCAGCCTGAAGCGTTGCTAGTTCAAGTCGTAATTTTGAACTGGCGGCCTATTCCAGCCGTTCATCGATTCCGGCATTCGCTGCGGCGTGGCTGACCACACCAGTCAATCGCTGCGATCGCTAAATCGACCAGGCAACGAACTTCCGGATCGCGGATAAAGTTGGCTTCGGCTGCGGCCCTGCAAAAGTCAAAGTCGTTAGCATACCTCAGAGATCCAGAAAGTTGGATATAAGGCGTTGAAACAGATCAGATTTCTCCACATGGAGCGCGTGGGCACAGGCCGGTACGACTGCAAGCGATGTACTGGGGATCGCCTCCCACAGCTTATGAATTTGGCTCCACGGATATGTCCGATCTCGATCGCCCCAAAGGACGAGTGTCTCCTGCCGGATCCGGCGAAGGTTCTGTTCACCTGACCAAGCTTGCATCGCGTCTAGGCCCGCCTCCAGAGCCGGCAGCGTGGTTCGAGCGGCAATCGCGGCGCAGTGTTCATATCCGGGTGCAGCTTCGCAATCCAGAAACCAAGTTGCTGCGATCCGACGTGCGGTAGCCACCGGGCCATCTTCCGCTGCGCGCTTTTTACTCTCTTCAATAGTCTCGAACCGCCCTGGTAAAACACCGATGGCGCCAGTTGCGTAAAGCACAAGACGGTTAATCCTTTCACGATCTCGCAAAGCCAGTTCCTGAGCGATCATGCCGCCCATGGAGTGACCAAGCAGAAAATACTCCTCCACTCCAAGGCCGCGGAGGTGCTGGACAACCCAATCCGCATATCCGCCAATACTGTCGATTGGCGGCAGATGGGCATTTGCTCCGAATCCAGGCAGGTCGACTGCAATCACATCAGCGTGCTGCTGCAGTGTATCGCGACACCTATCCCATTGTGCGCTGCCCCCCATGAAACCATGAACAAGGACAAGGGGGGTCACTTTCGCTGACCTTGAACGATCCGATCAAGGATCATCGCGCAGAATAGAATGGCAAAGCCTGCGAGGATACCCTGGCCTACATTGGCGTATTGCAGCGCCTCGAGGACGTCTTCGCCCAGCCCTTTCGCACCAATAAGCGAGGCCACCACGACCATGGCCAGTGACAGCATGATTGTTTGGTTGATACCCGCGCGAATGGAGGGGCTGGCAAGCGGAAGATCGACCTTGGTGAGAAGGTACCACCTGTTGGCGCCAAAACTGATCGCGGCTTCACGTACGCTTTCAGGCACACCACGCAGGCCCAAAACGGTAAGGCGTACCACGGGTGTCCCACCGAAGATCATAGTGACAATGACTGCCGCTGGCTTACCAACCCCGAAAAAGGCAATCACAGGCACCATGAAGACAAAAGCAGGCATGGTCTGCATGAAATCCATGATTGGCTGGATGACAGCGTAGAACCGCGGTCGGCGCGCAGAGAACATGCCCAAGGGAATGCCTATCACGATGGAAAGCAGCGCCGCAGTGCCGAGAAGCGCCAATGTGGTCATAGCTTTTTCCCAAAAGCCGAGAAGGCCCATATAGGCCAGAAAGGCACCAGACCATATAGCCATGCGTAAGCCAGCTGTGAGCCAGGTCAACAAAACGATCAGAGCGGCCACCACGATCCAAGGGGTCTGAACCAACGCCACCTCCATCGCATCCAGCAACCAGCGAATGGCCGCGGTGAGCCCGTCAAAGAACGCCACACTGTTGGCGACGCACCAAGCGATAAATGCCTCTACGCTGTCAATACTGGCCAGGCGAATTGAGTTATCTGTCGGAAATTCGCTAAGAAATGAAAAACGACCCGGGAAACTGTAGTGGATCATTGCGGTCGCGACTAACAGGATCATGAAACCCGCGCTGAAGACAATCTGACTGACCGGCATGCCAGAGCGAATGGTGCGGTCCGATAGCCAGTCAGAAAACCGTGCCTCCAGCGCCCAGTTGGCGGCCACAGCCTGTATGAGCTTGGCCACAAGCAAGATGGCAACACCGGTGAGCGCAATCGACGGCCCTTGCGCGGCGAGCAACTCTGCCTCGGCGCGGAAGCCCTCAATATTGGCCTCCAACCCTTCGATCTGGCGCTGGATGGCTGCGGCTCGATCCGAACCGCTCTCTTGGGCGGCCGCAAGCTGCTGGTAGCGCAAATCGAGCGTACCTTCGATCGAGGTCACACGGGCCAGCGCGTCTGCTCCCAGATCTCCGAATAGGCCCCGCGCGATCTGCACAAAGCCAATCGCCTCGACGACAAGGAAGGCCAATGCCCATGACCAAAGCCCGCGCGCGCCGAACCAGATCGGACCAAAGAGCCCGGCCATCACATTGAAGGTCGCTGTAAAGCGTGCGGAAGCCCCGATCTTGTCGAAGTTGCGGATGTAGTAGTCGGGGCTGGTGCGCACAAAGGTGCGGATATTCTCCCGGCGTTCCTCGGCATAGGCCTGCGCGGCTTCGCTTTCTGTGTCTTCAAGGGGGTTCACACCAAGATCTTCGCTCATGACATTTCCGTCCCTTCAATCACGGTGCGCAACAGATCTGCGCGAGTGATGACACCTCTGTCCTCGCCGCCTTCGGACACCAGAACCGGCCGTTCGTCGTCGATGGCTCGTGTGATTAAAGCGGAAAGTGTCTCATTGTGGTCCACCCGGTCGATGTCAGCCGGCAGTGGGCCGTGCGTGGCGAGGTAGCTGTCCAAAGGTTGCATTGCCGCATGAGCATGCACCACCTTCAGCCGCGATATCCCGGCCACGAAATCAGCGACGTAGTCATCAGCGGGATGCATGACAATGTCCTCAGCCGAGCCGATCTGCACCATCTTGCCGTCACGCATGATCGCAATCCGGTCCCCGATGCGAACAGCCTCATCGAGGTCATGGGTGATGAAGATTGTTGTTTTCTTGAGGATTTTTGACAGCCGGATGAACTCATCCTGCAACTGCCGTCGGATCAGAGGATCAAGTGCGGAGAATGGCTCATCCATCAACAGAACATCAGGGTTGGCCGCGAGCGCACGGGCAAGCCCCACACGTTGTTGCATGCCGCCGGAGAGTTCGTGAGCGAATTTCGACCCCCACGCTCCCAATTCGACAATGTCGAGAATGGCGGCCGCCTGCCGCATACGCTCGTTCTTGGCGACCTGGCGGATTTCCAGCGGCATTGCTACATTATCAAGGACCGAACGGTGGGGCATCAGCGCGAAATTCTGGAACACCATCCCGATTTTCCTATTGCGGAAAGCCTGAAGTTCCTTTGTGCCGAGCGCCATGACGTCTGTGCCCTCGATCTCGATCCTACCAGCCGTTGGTTCGAGCAGGCGATTGAAATGGCGCACGAGGGTGGATTTGCCGCTCCCTGATAGGCCCATGATGCAGAAAATCTCACCGCGATTGACGTTGAGGCTGACATCGGCCACGCCCACCACCGCGTTGAACTCAGCAAGGACTTCAGCCTTGGTCAGCCCCCGCGCACGAATGGCTTCCAAAGCGGCCTCAGGTTTTGCCCCGAAGATTTTCCAGATGTTGGAAATTTCGATTACAGTCTCGTCGCTCATCCGCCCACCCGTACGTGCCTTCAAATGGGGCGGCACCGCTAGGTGCTGCCCGTTGTTTTAGGTCTGGCTCAGAGACCCAGCATCGAGTCTACACGCTCGGAATTGGCGTTAACCCATTCGGCCGCAACTTCCTCAGCATCGCGACCATTGGCACTGATCTCGAAGGCCAGCGAGCTCACGTCATCGGCTGTCAGGGAGAAGTTTGCAAAGAACTCCGCAATCGCCGGCGAGCGTTCCCCAAGCGAGTTGGACCAGGCGATTTGCACTTCCTTCAGAGCGTCCTTACTGGCTACCATCGACTTGTTGTACCAGTCAGGGTCGTCGGAGGGCTGCACCATGACGTATTTTTCAGGGTCATAAGTTGGTTCGGTCAGCATCACCACGTCAAACATGTACCAAACAGCATGCGGCTCGTAGCAGTAGAAGGCATATCCTTCTTTTTTGGCGATACTGTCCTTGATGCGCGCGGTCTTCACAGCTTCCTCGGCGCGGATCGGATCGATGAAATCCAACAGGCCATAGTCGCGTACCTTCACCTCGTTCACATTGGCCGAGGCCCAGCCGGGGGCACCGATCCACATCTCACCCTTGCCATTGCCATCGCTGTCCATCGCAGCCGCCACATCGGGGCGTCCAAGATCCGCGATGTCGGTGATATTCATCTCTGCGGCAAAGTCTTTGGAGACGCAGAAACCTTGATTGCCCTGATAGGGGTTCGATGACAACGTCACGGTGCCGGCACCATCAACGTATTGCTTGGTGAACGCTTCCTGGTTTGGCAACCATACATCGGGGTGAACGTCGATATCGCCCTTACCCTGATCCATCGCTTGAAAAATCGTAGCATTGTTACCGGGCACATACTCCACCGTGCCGCCAATGCGGGTGGTCACGATCTCACCCAAGACATGGGCAATGGCCTGTGCTCCGGTCCAAGTGGGAACACCGATCTTAACCTCTTCAGCGGCGAGTGGCGCGCCAAGAGCTGAAACCAAAGCCGCGCTGATCAAGTATTTTTTTAGTTTCATTTGATATCTCCTTGTTGGTTTGTTGTAGATTTCAGGCCACGTAGCCAGGAAGTTCAAAGGTTTCGGGATAGCCAAACAGGGCTGCGCTTCCGCCGGTGTGCAGAAACACGACATTGTCCATGCCGTCGAAATAGCCTTTGCGGGTTTGGTCGATGAGACCATCCAACCCTTTACCCGAATAGACCGGGTCGAACAAAAGCCCTTCGGTGCGAGCCAACAGCTTAAGCGCGTCGATCATCCCTTTGGTCGGAAGACCATATCCTGCACCAACGTAGTCGCAATTTGCGCGTACGTTTTCTCGCGCAATGGGCGTACCCGTTTCCATATATTCGACAGTGCGCACAGCCAGATCATGGACCATGCCTTCCTGTTTGTCCTGTGGGGCCCGCACGCCGATGCCCAGAAGGTGAATGTCACTTTCAAGGGCGGCAAGACCCGCGACCAATCCGGCTTGCGTGCCTGAGCTGCCGGTCGCATGTACCAACGCATCAATTTTCAACCCGGCATTGGCGGCCTGTTCGCATAACTCGCGCGCGCAATTCACATAGCCCAAAGCCCCGATTGGGTTCGATCCACCGCCCGGAATGATGTAGGGGTTTTTGCCTTCTGTCTTCATCCGCGCAGCGCAGGCTTCCATCTCGGCGTTCATGTCCGCACCACCGGGACGCTTGGAGACACTGGCGCCATGCAAACGATCCAACAGGACATTTCCATTCAGAATATAGTTCGGATCATTGGAACCCGTGCGATCCTCAAGCAGGATGTGGCACGCGATGCCAAGTTTTGCGGCCGCTGCTGCCGTCTGACGCGCATGATTGGATTGCGTCGCCCCCTGCGTGATGATGGTATCTGCGCCTTTCTGGACTGCGTCAGCCATCAGAAATTCCAGCTTACGGGTCTTGTTCCCACCCGACGAGAGGCCGGTGCAATCATCCCGTTTGACCCATAAACGCGGGCCACCCAAAACCTCGCTCAGGCGATCCATCGGCTCCAAAGGCGTAGGAAGATGACCAAGCGATACCCGGGGAAATTTCGCCAGCGTCAGCGATAGCTCCTTGCACAAGCTCAAAACCATCTCCGGCGCGACCATCGCGTCACCGCCGGTCATCTGAATTGTCTCAGCCACCACACTCTCCCTGCTTTTGCCTACAGCAAAACAGTTTCAAAAGAAAAAGAATAAAAACAGTGCATATTTCGCAGGCTGCCCATACATTTTCTTTGGGTGCGTTGGAGGTGCGGATGAATATGCTGTGGTTTGACGATGTTCTGGCCCTTCTGGAGGAGCGGAACATGACACGGGCCGCGGCCCGCAGAAACATCACGCAACCCGCGTTCTCAAGGCGTATTCGCAGTTTTGAGGAGTGGCTGGGGATTGAAGTTCTCGATCGCAAATCGAACCGGGTCGAGATCAGTCCGGCACTGGCCTCGAACGAAGCCGAAATCCGCTCTTTGATCGCAAGGCTAAATGACCTGCGCACAAAAATTGCGCAACATGGTCCCACCGTTTCGATTGTTACAATCGCCGCAACACATGCGTCGGTGGTCTCCACCTTCCCTGATATGGCATTGCGTGCACGTGCCGCGTTCAAGGGGCTTCGGTTTCGTCTCAGGACTGCCAATCTGAACGATTGTGTCACTCTGTTCCTGCGTGGCGATACCAACATGCTGCTATGCTACGAGGCGCAAACCGTCGCCCCAATGCCGTTCGGAGCAGGCATTCGTCGCGGCACTTGGGGTCACGACTACCTCATTCCAGTCATCGGTGGCGGATTGCGCTATGCCGTGCGCGGAAACGGTGACGTGCCTTTGGATACGCCTGCCATCGTCTATCCCGAAAACAGCTATTTCGGCGAAGCGTTGAACAAGAGCAAACTCCCTTTCGGAACCGCCGATTTTAGCAAAAACCCCGTTTGCCAGACGGCTTTTTCAAGTGGGGCAAAGGAAATGATCCTGAACGGTCTCGGTGTTGGTTGGCTGCCGTTCAGCATGGTGCACAAGGAAATTGAAAGCGGCGAGCTGATCTCCCTACGCAACCAATTGGGTCAGGAAAAGCTCGACGTGGTAGTCTATGCCCACCACCAGACCGAGATCGCGAAAACCTTGCTTGATTTCTGGGCAAACAAGCCGTCTTCAAAGTCTTGACCCTATAAAGCGCAAGCTCTGGCCAGAAACCAAGGCAATCCGTTAGAACCGAATTTTGAGTGACGGAACCATTCAAAATGAAGCCGTAACCCCGTGGCGTCTTGGCAGCAGACGGACCAGTCTTGGATGTGGGCGACCCTACTGCCACACCGGACAAAAGACTGTCTTCCTCAATTGTGCGGCGGATTACGACTCGCTTGCATTTCCTGAATGCGATCGGGCCAAGTTGACCTGATAAAAGCCAGAATATCCCAAATCTCATTTTCGGTGAGTTCATCCCTAAATCCCGGCATGCCGCTTGCGAAGCCAGTGACCCCGCGTACGGCTAGCGCCGCTTCGCCACCAAGTCGGGTGTACTCAAAAAGAAGCTGATTATCATGGTGCCAAGTGTGCCCAGTCTCATCATGCGGTGGTGCAGGCAGAACACCAGTGTCATCAGGAGTCTGCCAATTTGGCTGTCCTTCCAGATTGATGCCATGGCAGGACGCGCAGTGTTCGCCGTAAAGAACACGCCCATTAGTCAAATCTCGGTCTTCCATTTCGTGGCTGGCAATTGCTTCGCTCGCAACGCCACATAGAGCCAGTACCAGCAAGCGTTTCATACGACTTCCACCCATGTTTTCATGCCAGCCGCCTGATGCCCTAGCATGTGACAGTGCAACAGCCATTTACCGGGATTGTCGAACACGCAAACGATTTCGCGGGTCTCACCAGGATTGATCAGCGCCGTATCCCGGAAAGCGCCTAAGCTGCTGTCCGCACCGACTTCAAAGAAATGATGCCCGTGCAGATGGATGCCATGCGGGAAACGGGTGTCGTTCACCAGACTTATGCGCGCCGTTTGGCCACGTTCAAACTTGTGGAGCGGCGTATCCGATAGGCCAGATTGTCCGTTGAATGCCCAAATGTCAGTTTGCGTGCTTGCGGGACGGCTCATAGCCCCACCTTGCATGGTGAGCGACAGGTCCACCGCATTGTCCAGATCCGGCTGCTTCCGCTCGTTTGGTGGTAGTGTTGGAATCGCGGACGGTTGCCGCGTGCTGTTTACCCCTTCAACCGGAATTTCACCCAACAGGTAAGGATCGTCGCGCGTTGGGAAAACAAAGGCGATGTGATCAGCTGATTTTACGTCAGCAATGATATCTAAGCGTTGAGCCGGTGAGAGAATTAGGTTCGAAACCTCTTGCGGGTCCGGCAGTGGCATACCGTCGAACGCAACGATTTTGCCGTCGATGCCTTCAAGTTCAATCGGGAATATCCGGTCTGTTGCGACATTGATCAACCGCAAGCGCACGCGATCACCGCGCCGGACCGGCGTATTTGGTTCTACAAGCGCGCGGGCGTAGTTCCCCAACCGCCCTTGATGCGCCTGATCGTGCCTGTTCTCAAAGCCGTCGACGAGCGCTCCGTCTTCGGTGATGCGCCAGTCGTCAATCATAACAATCAGATCGTGATCCACATCGGGTGGGGTTAGCTCCTCAACGATCAGCGGCCCGTAGAGTCCTCTGGCGACCTGTTCCCAGGATCGGTTGTGGGAGTGATACCAGAACGTGCCAGCATCGGGTGCTCGAAAGCTGTATTCGAACTCAGCACCCTTCTCGACGACGTGTTGGGTCATCCCCGGCACGCCGTCCATCGCATTGTCGATGCGCAGCCCGTGCCAATGGACCGCCGAGCCTTCGCCAATCTGGTTCAGGAACCGAATATCAAATGTATCGCCCTGACGGGCGCGAAGCACCGGACCCGGCGTACTGCCATTAAAGCCAAGCATCGGGGTTGCCGGATCACCTTCGGGCAGAATTTGCGCATTGACCGGTTGTGCGACCAGTTCAAAGGGCGCTGATGCAATAGCGATGCGCGGTGCCAGTGCCGCCGCGCATGCTGTGAACAGGAAGTCTCGCCTTTTCATAGAATGCCTCAATTCGGTAGGGTCAGAACGCTGGTGAGCGTCGCGGTGGCGACAAGCACCATCAGTATGACCGTAGTTTCGATTTCAATCGAGCGCGCCAGATGATGCGCCGCCTTATCGTCCCCTGCCTGCATGGCTGGAACGAAGCGGAGTTTGTTTGCTGCTGCCAACGTCAGGACCACGCCTACAAGTGCGATTTTGATCAGAAGGGTTTGCCCGTACCCGGTAGTCGTCAGCGCCCTCACATCGCCCAACAACATCCAAGCCATTATTAGCCCTGCCAAAATCATAGCAGGGACAATAACCGAAGCCATCTGCCCAAACCGATGGCCCAACTTGGCTGCGTTGCTCAGATATCCTTGCCGTAGCGACAGGGTGCGCAACGGTCCGAGGATGCCGATCCAAAACGCGACCGCTAAAAGGTGCAAGAGCAAGAGCAAGCGAACGCCTGTTGATTCCAGTTCAGGAATATGACCGATCTGAGCAAAGGACCACAGAGCGAGCAATCCCCCCGCGAGGGCGATCCATTGCCCAACAAGTGGAATAAACACTCCGGCGATGATTAGTATGGCTCCAGTGATCCGAAGAACGAGAACTTCGCCAACCGAGGTCTGCCACAATAGACCGAGCATTTCAGGATCGGTCATCCCATCGGCTCCGCCCGTCAGTGCAGCGCCGCGCAGAGTGAAGCCTAGGACAGAGGCAACAAGCGCAAGCACCGCCAACAGCGCAACCTGCAGACGCATTCTATAGCTGAGAGGCGACACAAGGTCGGTGAAAGCAATCTGAATGATCAAAAGCCCAGTCGAACCGCAAATTCCGACATAGAGTATCAGCTTGGATAGTATTGCGCCTATTCCCCAGATATCGGGCATACTCAGTCCACTGAAAATGTGAATTCACCCTGCATGGCGTGCCCGTCCACACCCAAGCCCCGCCATTCAATTCGATAGATGCCATCACCCATGTCTTGAAACGGGAGCGCGAACGCGCGGCTAAAACTTGTCTGGTCTCCCAAGTCGAGCGTGATGGTATGCGCATCCTGATGGATCATGTTAACCTTTGTCAGGCGAATATCATCCGTGAAATTAAAGCTGATCTCAGAGGGCACTTCGGCAACTGTCGCGCCGTCTGTGGGTGTGGTGGTGTCCACTTTCGAATGGGCAAAAGCGCTTGTGGCAAGCGTAGAAATCAATGCAACCATGGTGAGCATCTTCATCGGCAGGTTCCTCAGTTCATTCCATTGACGCACTGTATTCTGCGGACGTAGTCGATGACCATAGCCACGTCACCAAGGGTTAAGCTTTCACCAGATACGTGTCACCAAGCCGTTGCTCACGGCCCGAATCTGACACTTCAAGTGAAAAGCAATGCTGCGGGCACGCCGAAATTTGCGAGCACTATACGCACTCAAAAATATTGAATACGCGTAAGTTCTCTAATCGGAAAACAGGTGGCAGTGTTTCTGTTCTCAGCTTACTCAAAAAAAACCTCTTTCCGACCCCCCAACTTATCCTCTTACTACGCTTTCTTGTTGCGCGCGACTTGACGTAAAGCCGAAAAGTGCAATGCACCGATCTGGGCGCATGTAAAGTTATCGTTGAGATCAAGCGGACGGCCCAAATCAAAGCGCTCACGAAAAACCGTTTTCAGCCAGTATTTTATCTCATATCTGACGCTTCATCTCCCACTCCATATAGCTTTGTTGTTTGAAGTTCCAATCGTGCTCTTGATTTTCAGTGCTTTATGCCTGATATTTCTGTCATGACAGAAATTATCGACATAACGAAATCAAATGCTGCAAGCCAGTTCATCCTGTATTGGGGCGACATGGGGAACCAGTGGGGTGTCAATCGTTCCGTGGCACAAATACACGCGCTTTTGTACCTCAGTTCCCGGCCCCTCAATGCGGAACAGATTGCCGAATCTCTGAGCATTGCCCGATCCAATGTATCCAACTCTCTAAAGGAATTGGTGAGCTGGCGGCTCATCCGTCGCGTTCCTGTACCGGGGGATCGGCGCGAACATTACGAGGCCGAGGTAGATGTTTGGGAGATGGGAATCCGTATCGCTCAGGGGCGCAAAGAGCGCGAGATTGATCCCGCAACACAGGCTCTGCGCGCATGCGTTGCCCAAGCTGAAACCGAAAGCGGGTTGGACCCAATCACGCTGCAGCGGATGCAGGATATGCAAGAGTTCCTAACAACGGCCGACACATGGTTCCGAGACATGCTGACAGTGCCCCGTCCGAAGCTGATGATGTTGATGAAAATGGGAACCAAGGTTGTTTCCCTGCTCAGCCTTACCGGAGGCAAAAAGAGCCGCTAAAAAATTTGACCCTAAGTTTCTCTTATGACGGAAACAACAGAATGATCGAAATGAAGGAAACCTCGACCGCGCTTGGAACAGAACCAATTCAACCGCAATTCAATACAGCCTGCGACCATGACGACCGGTTCAAAAACCTACTGGGGGCTTCGGCATGGACCCGTTTGCCCAAAGCAATCCGGCGAAGATTCAGCAAACGGTTGCTGGGTGATGCCAGCCTTGCCTATCAGGGGCGCGTAATCCAAATTCAGATGAACTTCATTGGACGCGCTTTGGCCATTGTCCTGCGAGTTCTGGGAGCACCGTTGCCTTTCGATCGCTCCTCAGTCGGTCGCTCCGCCGTGGTGACAGTCACAGAAGATGCAGCAACGGGCGGTCAATTTTGGATTCGGCAATATGGCCGGGCCAAAGGGTTTCCGCAGATGGTTGGCAGTTCCAAACGCTTTGCCGGACCAACCGGGTTGGAGGAATATATCGGCTTTGGGATTGGAATCTCGCTCAGACTCAAAACCACACGGACCGGCCTCTACTTCGTCAGTGACCGGTATTTTCTGAAACTGGGACAAAGACGGCTGTCTTTTACGCGATGGGTATGCCCAGGGCGTCTGGTGGTCGGCCACGAAGAGCTTGGTGGTGGATACTTTCGATTCACCCTGGAACTGACCCATCCGTTGTTTGGCGCTTTGATCTGGCAGGACGCCACATTCCGCGATGCGGAAATAATTCGGAGCATCAGGTCATGAAGGCCGTGATCATAGGGGGGTACGGCGTTTTCGGATCTCTGACTGCCCGCTTGCTGGCGCGGGACGGACACCAGCTCTGGTTGGTTGGACGGCATCCCGAAAAGGGTCACGCTCTGGCTCAGGAGCTGAACGCGCGAACCCTAAAGATGAACATCAACGCAGCACCCGAGGCGCTATTTGATCAGAAACCGGACGTGGTTATAGATGCCGCAGGACCGTTCCAGCACTATCGAGGCGACCCCTATACAATCCCAAAGCTTTGCATCGCCAATCGCTGCCACTATCTTGACCTGTCGGATAGCGCGACATTCACAAAAGGCATCGAAGCCTTGAACACTGATGCCAAGGAGGCCGGTGTTTTCGTGTTGTCAGGCGCGTCCAGTGTGCCCGGCCTGTCCTCGTGTATCGTCGCAGACCTGATCGAAGGCCTGGAAGACGTTGACACGATCGACATTGCAATCCTACCCGGCAACCGGGCACCGCGTGGCATGTCCGTTATCAAGAGCATCGTGAGCGGCGTCGGGCGTCCATATCAACAATGGCGTGATGGTGCCTGGCGGACGACCATCGGATGGACGGATCGCAAACAGTATGAACTGGAGCCCGGTATGATCCGCGCTGGATACAGCGTCAACGTTCCCGACATCGCGCTTCTTCCAGACCTGACTGGTGCTCGGACCGTAACCTTCCGCGCTGGCCTTGAACTGCCGGTGATGAACGGGGCTCTCCGTCTGCTGGCGCAGTTGAGGCAACACGCGTGGCTCGAATTACCAGAATGGGCCTATTTTTCACTCTACATGCTTTCGCAAGCGCTCTATCCCTTTGGGAGCGACCGTGGAGGCATGGAGGTGAGTGTTTCTGGAAAATGCAACGGACGAGGAGTAACTCGCAAGTGGCGGCTGATCGCCGAAGAGGGTCACGGTCCGTTTGTGCCCGGGATCATGTGCCGCACGATCCTACGAGAGTTGGCAAACATCAAGACCGGTGCGCGTCCATGCCTGAACGAGGTTCCACGGCCCGCGGTTGAACACGCGATGGAAGATTTGCAGCTTCGCATCGTGGTGGTCGAACACCTAGATCCGAGAGACACTGAAGAGACGGTCGGTACCATAAATCGTACCCTTAGACATCAGATGTGCCAAAGTACCGCCCAACGATAACCTCGCGCCGAATGACTGAGAGCGCTAAAAATAAATATTCGCGGGTTGCGAGATGAGTTGCAGCTGGAACTCGGAGTCTGAACAGCCACGATAGATTTCGGCTTATATTCTGTTTTTAAATGGTTTTGAGATTGGCCTATTGTCGTGTTTCCAAGAGTTTCGGATCATAACACAACCAGTTGCTCGAGTTTCTTGAAGTTCTTGTCCAAGAAATGGACGATCTCGGCCCCTCCAGGCTTTGCGAAAAAACCCGTTTTCCAGGTTCACTGGTCATTCAAAGATTGTCGTGGCTCAGTCGTATCGCAACTCAGTCGCTTTGCCCCGAAAGATCGTGTAAGCCATCACCGTGTATCCGGCGATCACCGGCAGGACAAAGACCGTCCCTATCAGAATAATGAACAGGCTTTCCGGAGCGCTTGCGGCTTCGTAAATCGTCAGTTGCTCGGGCACCACATAGGGGTAGAAGCTGTACGCCATCCCGAAGAATGCCAGTGTGAACAGGACGATAGATGCCGCGAAGGGAAACCAGGCCCAGCTATCGTTTCGGGTGGGCAAGTGACGCAAGGCATACCATAGCAAAGCGATCAGAATGCCCGACATGAGTGGAAGAGGCAGCAGCAGGAAGAACTTGGGGAAGGTGAACCATTTGTCAAAGATGCGCGGGCTGACCCAAGGGGTCGCCAATGATACCGAAGCGATGCCGATGATCAGCCCCCAGATTCCACCTTTAGCCCAATCAACGGCTTTTTGCTGCAGCGCCCCATCGGTTTTGAGAATGACCCAGCAGGCTCCTATGAACGAATATCCTACGGCCAGAAACACGGCCGAGATGGCGGCGAAGATCCAGGTACCGAAAGTGCTCTCCAGCCCCATGACGTATTTGCCCAGCATGAAGCCTTGAGCCAAAGCGGTCATCAACGAACCCGTAAAGAAAGCCGTGTCCCAACCATTTTTGTGGTGCGCCGGGGCTTTGACCCGGAACTCGAACGCGACACCGCGCAGGATCAGGCCAATCAGCATGATGGCTACAGGCAAGTATAGTGAAGTCAGGATAACCCCATGTGCGGTCGGGAAGGCCACCAGCAGGATGCCGATGGCCAGCACCAACCATGTCTCGTTCGCGTCCCAGAATGGCCCGATCGAGGCAACCATTCGGTCCTTTTCGGCCCCGTCGGCAAAGGGGAACAGGATCCCAACGCCCAGATCAAAGCCGTCCAGAACCACGTAGACAAGGATTGAGAGCCCCATAAGCGCAGCGAAAGTCAGGGGCAGCCACTGTGTCGGATCACCAAAATAGGTCATGGTTCTTTACTCCGCTGGAATTGCTTTGGGGTATTTCGGATCTGGGCGGGAGGGTTGGTCGCCCTGCGCCGCCTTCCGCGCCAAATAGAACAGCACACCGATATAGGCGGTCAGAAGCAGGGCGTAGATCAGCAGGTAGGCCACCAGTGTCGTTCCCACCATCGGCGCGGGGACATCAGCCACGGCTTGTTCAGTTGTCAGCACACCATGAACCAGCCACGGCTGGCGTCCAATCTCGGTTGTGTACCACCCGGCCAGCGTTGCGACCCAGCCGGAAAAGGCGGTCGGGACCAATGCGATTTGCATGAGTTTGGGCACTCCGGCAGGTCCCCGTCCGCGCCGCATGAACACCAGTGTCGCCCAGCTGAGCAGCAGCATGACCATACCGGTACCGACCATGATGCGGAACGACCAGAAGACAGGCGCAACGGGTGGGTGCAGCACGGTGCCGTCCTCGGTAACAAAATCATTCAGGCCGGGCACCACACCCTCTGCCTTATGCGTCAGAATGATCGAAGCGAGGTTAGGGATGCTGACCTCATAGTGGCTCTCACGCGCGGTCTCGTCGGGAATGGCAAATAGCACCAGCGGTACGTTTGATTTCGTCTCCCAATTGCCCTCCATCGCGGCGACCTTCTGCGGCTGATATTCAAGCGTATTCAGCCCGTGCATGTCTCCCATGAAGATTTGAACCGGGATCAACAATGCGCCCAGCCAAGCGCCGGTCTTGAAGGTTGCCCGCACGTCCTGCCCGCGATCTCCGAGCAACCATCGGAAGGCTGAGAGGCCAAGCACCAAGAATGCCACCGTCAGGCTGCTGGCCAGAAGCATATGAGCCAGTCGATACGGCATTGATGGGTTGAAGATAATTGCCGACCAATCGGTTGCAAAGGCAACGCCGTCCCGCATTTCGAACCCGGCAGGGGTGTGCATCCAGCTGTTCAGGACCAAAATCCAGAATGCAGACATAGTCGTTCCGAACGCCACGAGGAAAGTCGCGGTTGTGTGCAGCCAGTTGGGCACGCGTGAAAAGCCGAACAGCATGACGCCCAAGAACACTGCCTCGAGGAAGAAAGCCGTCAGGATCTCATAGGCCAACAACGGCCCGGCGATATTGCCCACGGTCTCCATGAAACCGGGCCAGTTAGTGCCAAACTGGAAGGACATGGTGATGCCCGAGACCACACCCATCGCAAAGGACAGGGCGAAGACCTTCACCCAAAAGCGGTAGGCATCCATCCATTTGGTGTCTTTGCTTGCGTTGAAGCGCAGTTTGAAAAACAGCAGCACCCAGCCCAAGGCGATGGTGATCGTCGGGAAGAGGATGTGGAAAGATATGTTTGCCCCAAATTGAATACGGGACAGCAGTAGCGCGTCCATTGTTCACCTGCAGAAGTCATGTTTGAACTTCACATAGGTGTGGCCATTTTGGGGTTAAGGGATGTGCGACAGCGGGTCATGCGGCAGGGTGGCGCATAGCTTTGGTGGTCACAGATCCGATGGTCTGATCGGCCGGGATTTGATCAATCATCTCCGACTAACATGGGGCATCGATTGCCCGGCAGGCACATCCACAGGATGCTACCGAGAGGGGGCTGCATAGCTCGTCGTGACCTCGACTGCCCGCACTTCACGCGTTTCCTCGTAGATCCCTATACGAATCTTGCGCCAGATGCAGCGCTTGGTGCCGCCATGCTCGCGCCTGCTCCAACGCCAGAAAAAGACAAAAGACCAATCGGCGACTGTCACGAGTGTTCGGTAGTTTGCGAGCAGCGGGTCTTTTCGCCCAGCTTCTTTCCTATGCACAAATTTTGCTAGAAATTTTGTGAATTCCCCAGGGAACGAAAACGCATCTTAGCTGTGAGTGGCAGGTGTTTTCTGCATATTTTTCCTATCGCTCAGCCAACTCAATTTTTCAATTCTCCCTGCTTTGCCCAGAAACCGAGGGATTCAAAATTTTGACCGCAGAGGCCGGTATCAACGTTGAATTGTGAAAAGAAAACCAAGGCGGGGTTTTGAAAGTTCCGAGACGTTCGCTGACCTCAATGTGGCATTGCGGACTTTCAAACAATCTGAACAGAGGCGTATATCGATTAGACTCGATGATTGGCCTGGATTGAGATGCACCGGTGAAATACGGGGGTAGAAACAAATTCTCTTCTTCTTATGCGTGAAATGTGCATAGTTTTAAGAACGATCAAGAATTAATCAAATTGAACATGACATAGGTCAATTTTTGGCCTGCGACAGTTCGATAATGAGTTTGGTAAGTCTCGAGATCAACAGCGGACCGCAAGCCTATGAATAAGCTAGCAAGCCGCCGTGCCTTTCTGCGTGGCGCTCCGCTGCGCGAAGACCGGACAGCAATCATTCCGCCCGGCGCGGATCAGGACCACTTTTTTGAGTTGTGCGTCCAATGCGACGATTGCGTCTCGGCTTGCCCCGAACACATCATCACCTTTGATCGGCAGGGCTGGCCAGTTGTCAGCCTTGAAGCCTCGCCCTGCACATTCTGCGGCGCCTGCGCCGAGGCCTGTACGACCGGTGCTTTGAAACCTGAAAACCTGAGTGATTGGCCGTGGCGTGCCCATGTCACAGCAGGATGTCTTTCGATGAATGGCGTGAGCTGCCGTGTGTGTCAGGACGTCTGCGACAGCAACGCGATTGGGTTCAAACTGTTACTTGGGGGGCGGTCGGAACCCGCCGTTGACCAAGACGCCTGTACAGGGTGTGGTGCCTGCGCCAGCGCGTGCCCCGCTAATACAATCCGATTTGAGCGCCACGAAACACTCCCCCAGGAGAGCTTGCAATGAACATCTGCGGATGCCTTGTCCACGTCGCCCCCGACGCAACCCAGACCGCCCAAGAGGCGATGCTAGGGTTTGACGGTGTCGAAATCCATGCCGCCGCCGAAGATGGCCGTGTTGTCGTCGTGGTCGAGGACACGCCCGAAAAGCTGGCCTCCGAGACGATCATGGATCTGCACCAGATCCCGGGCGTGATCTCTCTGACCCTGACCTATCACCATTTCGAAGACCTCGCGGAGACCCATCCGCATCTTAACGCTTCCTGCCAGACCTGAAACCGGAGACCCATGCCATGACCATCTCTGAATCCCGCCGGACCTTCCTGAAATCAACTGCCGCCGCTGCGACCGCTTCGGCGGCTGGTCTGCCGCTGGCCACAGGCGCAGCGCAGGCGCAAGTCGGCACGTCTGACATTCGTTGGGACAAGGCGGCGTGCCGGTTCTGCGGCACGGGTTGCTCAGTTCTGGTCGGCACCAAAGAAGGTCGCGTGGTGGCCACTCAGGGTGACCCGGACGCGCCTGTGAACCGCGGCCTGAACTGTATCAAAGGCTACTTCCTGTCCAAGATCATGTACGGCAAGGACCGTCTGACCACGCCCTTGCTGCGCAAGACCAATGGCGAATACGACAAGAACGGTGAATTCGAGCCGGTCAGTTGGGACGAAGCCTTTGACGTTATGGCCGAGAAATGGAAAGAGGCACTGGCCAATAAGGGTCCGACCAGCGTTGGCATGTTCGGCTCTGGCCAGTGGACCGTCTGGGAAGGCTATGCCGCTGCCAAGATGATGAAGGCCGGATTCCGCTCGAACAACATTGACCCCAACGCGCGTCATTGCATGGCATCAGCGGTTGTAGGTTTTATGCGGACCTTCGGCATTGATGAGCCGATGGGTTGCTATGACGACTTTGAGCACGCTGACACCTTCGTTTTGTGGGGCTCGAACATGGCGGAGATGCACCCGATCCTGTGGTCGCGTCTTACCGACACGCGCCTGACCAAACCGGGTTCCGAGGTGCATGTGCTCTCCACTTTCGAACATCGCTCGTTCGAGCTGGCCGACAATGGGATGGTGTTCGCGCCTCAGACCGATCTGGCGATCCTGAACTATATCGCCAATTACATCATTCAGAATGGCGCGGTGAACGAGGACTTCGTCAAGAACCACGTCAACATCACGAAAACCGTCACCGATATCGGGTATGGCCTGCGCGACAACCATCCGCTGCAGGAAGCGGCCGAGAACCCAAATGGCGGCAAGATGGAACCGATCAGCTTTGAGGAATATGCTCAGGCGGTTTCGAAATACACGCTGGAATACACGTCCGAGCTGTCGGGTGTGCCCGCCGAGCAGCTTGAGCGTCTGGCCCAGCAATATGCCGACCCTAACCGTAAGGTCATGAGCCTGTGGACCATGGGCTTCAACCAGCACACCCGCGGGTCGTGGGTGAACTCACTGATGTATAACGTGCACCTGCTGGTCGGGAAGATTTCCGAACCGGGCAACTCGCCGTTCTCGCTGACCGGTCAGCCGTCGGCCTGTGGCACCGCACGGGAGGTTGGCACCTTTGCCCACCGTCTGCCCGCCGACATGGTGGTTACGAACGACAAACACCGTGAGATTTGCGAGACCGCATGGAACATTCCTGCTGGCACCATCCCGGACAAACCCGGATTCCACGCTGTTCTGCAGCACCGCAAGCTGAAAGATGGTGACCTGAACGCTTATTGGGTGCAGTGCAACAACAACATGCAGGCCGCGCCCAACATCAACGAAGAAGGCTTTCCCGGCTATCGCAACCCGGAAAACTTCATCACCGTGTCCGACCCCTATCCGACGGTTACAGCCGTGTCTGCCGACCTGATCCTTCCCACCGCCATGTGGGTCGAAAAGGAGGGCGCCTATGGCAATGCCGAGCGTCGCACTCAGTTCTGGCGGCAACAGGTGCAAGCGCCGGGTGAAGCGAAATCGGACCTCTGGCAGCTTATGGAATTCTCCAAACGCTTCACGGTGGAAGAGGTTTGGGGCGAAGAGCTTCTTGCCGCCATGCCCGAGCATCGCGGCAAGACCATGTATGACGTTCTGTTCGCCAACGGTAAGATCGACCAGTTCCCGCTGTCCGAAACGGCCGAAGGCTTCCACAACGACGATGCGGAACATTTCGGCTACTATGTCCAGAAAGGTCTGTTCGAAGAATATGCCGATTTCGGGCGCGGTCATGCGCACGATCTGGCACCGTTCGAGATGTACCACGAGGCGCGCGGTATGCGCTGGCCGGTCGTGGACGGCAAGGAAACGCTCTATCGTTTCCGCGAAGGCTATGACCCCTACGTGCCCGAAGGCGCGGGCGTGAAGTTCTATGGCAAGCCCGATGGCAAAGCCAGCATCATCTTTGCCCCCTACGAACCCGCCGCCGAAGAACCCGATGAAGAATATGATCTGTGGCTGTCCACGGGCCGCGTGCTGGAGCACTGGCACTCGGGCTCGATGACCCGCCGGGTGCCGGAACTACACCGCGCCTATCCAAACGCGGTCGTCTACATGCACCCGCAGGACGCTGAAGATCGGGGTCTGCGCCGTGGACAAGAGATCGTTCTGTCCACCCGCCGCGGTGAGGTCACAAGCCGGGTCGAGACCCGCGGGCGCAACAAGGTGCCGCGCGGTCTGGTCTTCATGCCCTGGTTCGATGAGCATCAACTGACCAACAAGTTGACGCTGGACGCAACCTGCCCGCTGTCGAAAGAGACCGACTTCAAGAAATGCGCCTGCAAGGTCGAGCGCGCGTAACCGGGAAGGATTGCAAAGGTTGTCCCCATGTCCCTGACCGGTACTCCTCTCTCGCCGCAACGGCGTCGCTTCCTGCAGGATTCGGCGCGCGCGGCAGGCGGCTGTGTGGTCGCCGGGTCATTGCTGGCCTGGTTGGCGCGCGATGCCCGCGCGCTTCCGGCGGAAGCCTTGCGGCCGCCCGGCGCATTGTCTGAGAAAGATTTCCTGTCGGCTTGTATCCGCTGCGGGCTCTGCGTGCGGGACTGTCCTTACGATACCCTGAAACTGGCTGAGCTTGGGGTCGATGCCGTTGCAACCGGCACGCCCTATTTCACCGCCCGCGATGTACCGTGTGAGATGTGCGACGACATACCCTGTGTCGCCGCTTGCCCTACCGGCGCGCTGGACCCAAGTTTGGAAAATATCGATGATGCCAACATGGGCGTTGCGGTTCTGGTCGATCAGGAAAACTGCCTGAACTTCCTCGGTCTGCGCTGCGATGTCTGTTACCGCGTCTGCCCCGTTATTGACGAGGCGATAACACTGGAAACCGCGCACAACGCGCGTTCAGGCCACCATGCGATGTTCATTCCCACCGTCCATGCCGATCGCTGCACAGGGTGCGGTATGTGCGAGAAAAGCTGTGTTCTACCCGAAGCTGCGATCAAAGTACTGCCCGCCCGATTGGCGCGCGGCAGCAGCGCAGACCACTATCGAAAGGGCTGGGAAGAAAAAGAAAGCCACGGCGGTCCGCTTGTGGACGGATTGATCGACCTACCCGACCGCCTGCCGGGGCCTGGCACAGACAATCTGGCCGCGCCGGGCGGCTTTGCGCCCTCCTATAACCTACCGGGGGCAGGCCAATGAGCGCTCACACTCATGTTCCGGTTGGTCAGGAGGCTATTGAGGCCAAAGGCTGGGTCGGTGCGCACAAGTTCCTGCTGCTGCGTCGGACAAGCCAACTGTTCTTTTTGGCGTTGTTTCTGCTGGGGCCATGGTTCGGTCTCTGGATCGTGCAGGGAACGTTGGCGGGGTCGCTGACCCTTGGCATTCTGCCCCTGACCGATCCGTTTGTGCTGCTGCAAAGCTTTGTGGCCGGGCATTGGCCGGAACTGACCGCCTTGATCGGCGGGATCATCGTTCTGGTCGCCTATGCGCTGATCGGCGGGCGCGTCTATTGTTCGTGGGTCTGTCCGATCAACCCGGTGACTGATGCCGCCAACTGGTTGCACCGCAAGCTGGACCTGCCCAAAGGCTGGCAACCCAAACGCACCACCCGTCTGTGGATACTGGCAACGGTCCTGATTGTCTCGGGCCTGACTGGCGTCATTGCGTGGGAGTTGGTCAATCCGATCACCATGCTGCATCGCGGGCTGATTTTCGGCGCGGGCTTTGTCTGGGCGCTGATCGCTGCGATCTTCATCTTTGATCTGGTCGTCGCCCGCCACGGTTGGTGCGGCCATATCTGCCCCGTCGGCGCCTTCTATGGCCTGATCGGCGGCAAGAGCCTGCTGCGTGTCAGCGCCGCTAACCGGACTGCCTGCAATGACTGCATGGATTGCTACGCCGTCTGCCCGGAAAACCAGGTCATCTCGCCAGCCCTGAAAGGCAAACCGGATGCGACGCCGCTGATCCTGTCCCCCGATTGCTCGAATTGCGGTCGCTGCATCGATGTATGTGCGGTGGATGTCTTCAAGTTTACTCACCGGTTCGACGACAAGGTCGTCGCGCCTTTCGATCCCGTTCCCGCGCCCGATGCGCGCACGGCCAGACCTATCTAAGGGAGTGCACAGATGAACAAGCCAATCCTGACAGGCGTCGCCGCCCTGATCCCAGTCGTACTCCTCAGCGGGTTCGCCCTTGCGCAATCCGCCCAGGTTGAGACCCTGCGAGGCGGCGAAGTGGATGAAACGGTCCCGCTGGATCAAGTCCATAAAACGATGGAAGGACGTATTGTGCGGAACTACCGGCAACAGCCGCCGCTGATCCCACACTCGATCGAACAATACCAGATCGACACGCGAACCAACCAGTGCCTTTCCTGCCATGACTGGACCGTTGCGGGCGAACGCAACGCGCCCACCTTGTCGATGACCCACTATCTCGATCGCGACGGCAATGAGTTGGATCACATCGCAGGGACCCGGTATTTCTGCAACCAATGCCACGTGCCGCAGGTAAATGCGCCTACCTTGGTCGATAACCTGTTTGAACCATCCCACAGCAACTAATCCAACGTATGACTGAAAGGAGCACCAAGATGGCAGACTCTCCTGAAAAACGCGGCTGGATCGGTCGCTTGTGGAACGCGTTCTGGACACCGGCTGTTTTGTTCAGTTCGGGTTTTTTGATCTTGGCCGGCTTTCTGGGGGGTATCCTGTTCTGGGGTGGCTTTCACTGGACGCTCGAACTGACCAATACCGAAGAATTCTGCGTGTCCTGCCATACGATGGAAACCAATCTGGGCGAATACCGCGAGACGATCCACTACAACAACCACTCGGGCGTGCGCGCGATCTGTTCAGATTGTCACGTGCCGGATGAGTGGAACCACAAGATCAAAGCCAAGATCATGGCCGTGAAAGATGTCTATCACGAACTCGCAGGTACTATCAGCACCCCCGAGAAATACGAGGATCACCGTCTGGCAATGGCTTCGGCCGTTTGGAAGAAGATGAAAGAATCAGACAGCCGTGAATGCCGGAACTGTCACAACTTCGACTATATGGACTTTACCTTGCAGGAGACACGCGCCGCTAGCGAGCACCAGCGTGCGATTGACACCGGAATGACATGTATCGACTGCCACCAGGGCATCGCTCACAGCCTGCCGCCGGGATATCTTGAGACCTATCAGGACATAGCCGAAGCGATTGACGGCAAGCCGCTGCACAAACAAGCGTCGGTGTCTGGCGATGACATCCAGTCCTTCCTCAACACCAGCGCAGACTAAGAAGGGGGCAGAGATGTTAGATATACTTGGGACAATCGGTGGAAACATCCTCAGCCTGCCCGGCATTCTTGGGCTGGCGCTGGGAATGATGACCAGACAAATATGGCTAGGCGCGGCGCTGGGCGGACTTGTCGGCGTGTTTGAAACACTGGTCTTTGCCGGTTTTCAATTCGCTCAAATCGAAGCTCTTGAACTCGTGATTGCAATTCTGGTTGGCGTGTGTGCGGGCGGTCTAGGGAGCCTTATCCGAATAAAAGGAACGCAAGTCAGGCCATAGAGTCAGGATGCATTGATTTTCGATGCGCTGCATCATGCACGTCTTGGAACACGGAGCGATGGCATGAGCGATCTGATCCGGCGGAGCGACGAGCAGATGGCCAAACTTTCCCCGTTCTTCACGAAGTCGCTCGGCAGGCCACGGGTCGATGATGAACGAGTGCTGAGCGAGATTTTCTTCATCAATCGTAGTGGAACACGATGGCGAGACGCGCTCGAGGTCTATGGGCAGCACAAGACACTCTACAGTCGATGGAAACGTGGGAGCGAGAAAAGCACTTTTCCCAAATGATGGTCGGCCCAGCTGCCGAATATTGCGAGGAAAAGATCATGGTGATCCAATTTCGGGACATCGCCCCGCCATGCGCTGCCGGAAAGTGATGTGAGATCCTGTTTGGTAGGTTCAGGGATTAGATGTGCGTGGCGACACGTTGTGATCGCCGCCAAAGTCTTTCTTTCTCCAATCGCCCTCGCAGCGACCGTCATTTTTAGGATTTGCATCCTGACCCTAGGTGTTGGGTCACAGGTTTTGACGCTGGTCTCTGCACCATGTACTTAAAGCGAAAGACCGCCTTGCGGCTCTTAGGATTTTGGCGTTTCAGCTATTCCGGGTTCCACACGCTCTGAGAGTTGCACCTCTTGTTCGTCCTAACTTAAAGATAGTGGTGAAACCGGATCAGCGACGGGCGTAACAATTGAAAGACAAGACCCAAGACTTGCGTACGGCTGATCAGGGTGGAGCGTCCTCTGTTCAACTGCGATTGCAGGACGCGGATATGAAGCTTCTGCAGGTGTTTGCCCATGTCGTCGAAGCCGGAGGGCTGTCCCCCGCCCAATATGGCCTGAACATGAGCCTGTCTGCCGTCAGCGCCGCAATTTCGAACCTGGAAACGCGGCTGGGCTTTCGGCTTTGTGACCGCGGACGCGATGGGTTTCAGCTGACCGAAGGGGGGCTTCTTGTGTATCAGGAACTCCGCTCGCTCAGCGTTGCGATCGGGTCCTTCAACAAGTCGGTTCAAGCCTTTACGAGCGACATGCAGGGTCAATTCAACATCGCGATGGACGATGCGATTCTGACCAATCTCTCGTGTCCGATCTACAAGGTGATCCAGAGGTTTGCCGCGCAAGCGCCGGAGATTTCGCTGAACATCGCCATAGTGAGCGCCCCTCAAATGGAGCGCGCCTTGCTGAACAATGAACTCAACATCGCCGTCGGGCCGTTTCAGGAATTGTCCCCCTCGCTTCGCGGCGAAACAGTCTATGTCGAACAGCAGCTGTTGTGCTGCGGGTGGTTGAATCCGATCTATGATCTGCAGGATCCCGACGAAATCGAAGAGGCAGTGACCAAAGCGCAATTTTCCAAACGCAGCTTTGATGATCGCGACCGACACCAGGCGCCTGGGCCTTTCACCAGCACGGCAACTGCGGCCACAATGGAGGCGATGCTAGCGATGGTCCTTAGCGGCCTTTACCTCGGCTACCTGCCCCGCCACGCCTGCGAGCCATGGATCGAGCGAGGTGAGCTGAAATCAGTTCTACCGCAGGTCTTTGCCTATGACACCGATATTCAGTTGGTCTCCCGCAAGGCCCACGGGGATAAACGTGTCGATTTGTTTCTGACAGCGCTGGCTGAAACTCAAAGCTGAGTGCCGTCACTTTTGCACCGCCATAAGTTCACTTCAGAAAAAATGGATTTTCTCGCGCCCGGTTTCTGACATGGTGTCCCGATGGCATCGAACGCAACGGCAGGACCCCTGACATGACGACCCCCGACAGCTATGTCTCGCTGCAAGAGATCATGAGCACCGCGCAGCGGATCGCGCCCATCGTGCGCAAGACACCACTGGTGTTTTCTGAGGCCCTGTCGGAGCGTGCGGGTTTTGAAATCTGGCTGAAGCTGGAGAACCTGCAAACCACAGGCAGTTTCAAACTGAGGGGGGCCTCAAACCGCATTCTGCAACTGACCGCCGAGGAACGCGCACGCGGGATCATTGCTGTCTCCAGCGGCAATCACGGCAGGGCCGTGGCCTATCTGTCCAAACGTCTGGGGATCACGGCTCGTGTGGTTGTCTGCTCGCTCTGTCCCGAAAACAAACGTCAGGCGATGCGCGACCTCGGGGCCGAGGTGATCGTGCATGGCGACACTCAGGACGAGGCGCAAGATCACGCGGATCGGCTGATGGAGCAGCACGGCTATACCTGGGCCGATCCGTTTGACGATCTGAACGTTATCGCGGGGCAAGGCACGATCGCGCTAGAAGCGCTGACCGACTTGCCCGATGCGGACATGATCATCGCGCCCTTGTCCGGGGGCGGTCTTTTGTCTGGCATTGCGCTGGCCACCAAGTCGATTTCACCCAATTTCTCCGTTGTCGGGTCGTCGATGGAGGTCGAACCGGGCATGGTGCGCAGTCTTGAGGCGGGCAAACCGGTCCATGTCGAGGAATTCCCAAGCCTCGCCAGCAGCATCACGGGGGCAATCGGCCTGCGCAATCGCTATACCTTTCCGATCATTCGCGATTTCATGGATCGCGCCGTTCTGATTCCCGAGGACGCGCTGGTGCCTGAAATAGCCCGGTTTGCCGATAGCGAAGGTATGATTGTCGAGGGCGGCTCAATCACCTCGGTGATCGCAGCGCTCAGCCCTGAGGTCCGCGAGATGGCCCCCAAACGCGCCATCGTCGTCATCAGTGGCCGCAATATTGGCCTGCCGACGTTTCTGTCGGTGCTCAATGACACCGGGATCTGACCCCCGCCGGGATGATCGGGCATTTCCTGCCCGCATCCCTCCCGTTAAAAAGCACCGGGGATTGCCCCGCAGCGAAGGACCAAGGACTCCGTCATGACCAACACCTCCAAATCCGCAATCGTGCTGAACGCCTCAGACGTTGCCGCGCTTTTGCCCTCAGTTGACGCGCTGGCCGCGATGCGCGCGCTGTTTACCGAGCTTGGGCGCGGGCAAGCCGTGCAACCGTCGCAAACCCTGACGCTGTTCCCCGAAGACAAGGGCGATTTCATCACCTATCTGGGGGCAAGCACCGGGGCCGATCTGTTTGGCGCCAAACTCTCGCCCTATTTGGTGCGCCCTGGCAAACCCGTGATTACTGCGTGGACAGTTCTGATGTCGATGGAAACCGGCCAGCCCCTTATGCTTTGCGATTCCGGTGAGCTGACGACCGAACGCACCGCGGCCACGACCGCTTTGGCCGTCGACCACCTCGCCCGCCCCGAGGCCAAGGTTCTGTCGATCATCGGCTCCGGCAAGGTGGCGCAAGCACATCTGAAACATGTGCTGGCCCTGCGCGACTGGAGCGATATTCGCGTCTGTTCCCCCAACCTTGCGCAAAACGCCGAGTTGGCAGCGCAGTGGCAAGCGACCGACAGCCGCGTCCAGCTGGCGGGCAGCGCCGAGGCCGCCAGTCAGGGCGCGGATGTCGTCATGCTTTGCACCTCGTCCGGTACGCCCGTGTTCGACACCGCGTCAGTGGCCGCTGGAACATTGGTCACCTCAATCAGCACCAATGTCGCCAACGCGCATGAGGTCGACCCGGCGTTCCTGACCACAGCCGAGGTCTATTGCGACTATCGCGCCACCACGCCCGGTTCGGCCGGAGAGATGAAATTGGCGGCCGAGGCCGGTTGGCAACCCGACAGCATTCGCGGTGATCTGGCCGAATTGCAGGTTGAGGCCTGCGAGACACCGTCAGGCGACAAACCCGTCTTCTTCCGCTCAATCGGGTTGGGGCTGGAGGACATCTTCATGGGCCGTGCCGTCTATGACGCGGCTTCGGCGCAACAAAAAGACTAGGAGAGACCCATGGATATCAGACCTTTCGGCGTTGAAATGTGGATGAATGAGTTCGAGACGAAATGCGACCTCAACCTTGCGGAAACCTGCGTGGAATCCATCACTCTGGGTGAGTTGTTCGAGATGGCGGGACAGCACAACAGCATCCTGAACGACCTGTCGGCGATGAAGATGACCTATGGCGCGATCGAAGGCTCGGACCGGTTGCGCGACGCGATTTGCGGCCTGTACGAAAACCAGACGCCTGAGAATATCCTGACCACCCATGGCACCATTGGGGCGAATTCTCTGGTGCATCAGACCCTTGTGTCGCGCGGGGATCACGTGATTTCGGTTATCCCGACCTATCAGCAGCACTACTCGATCCCCGAAAGCATCGGTGCCGAGATTGAACTGCTGCACCTGAAGCCCGAAAACGCGTTCCTGCCCGATCTGGATGAATTGCGCGCCATGGTCCGCCCTGACACGCGTCTGATCGCGATCAACAACCCCAACAACCCCACGGGCGCGCTGATGGATCGTGAGATGCTGGAACAGATCGTCGAGATCGCGCGCGGCGTCGGTGCGTGGCTGCTATGTGATGAGGTCTATCGCGGTACCGATCAGACAGGGGATGGCTTCACGGCGGCGGTCGCTGATCTCTACGAAAAGGGGATCAGCACGGCGGGGATGTCCAAAGCTTATTCTCTGGCCGGTTTGCGCGTTGGTTGGATCGCGGGGCCCAAGGATATGCTGCATGACGTTATGATACACCGTGACTACAACACCATCTCGGTCGGACAGGTCGATGAGCTGTTGGCCGCTATGGCACTGGAAAATCGCGACAAAATTCTGGATCGCGCGCAGCGGATCACCCGTGAGAACCTGCAGATCGTCGAAGACTGGATCGCGCAGGAGCCTCTGATCTCATGGGTCAAGCCGAAATCCGGCACCACCGCCCTGCTGAAATACGACCTGCCTGTGTCCTCGCGAGAACTGTGCGTGACATTGCTGAAAGAAGACGGCGTGATGCTGACCCCCGGCAGCGCCATGGACATGGAGGGCTGGCTGCGTCTGGGCTACACCAATCCCACGGCGAATCTGGTAGCGGGCCTTGAGAAATTCTCGGGCTTTCTGGCCCGCCACAGCGCCGCCTGAAAGAGACGCCGATGATTCAGCGGGACAAGGCGCAGATTCAGGATCGTTTCGACTTCCCCAGGGCCGTTGATGCGATCCGCACTGCTTATATCGCCGTCGCGCAGGGGCGGGTTCAGACCCCGCCCGTCACCTATCTGGGCTTCCCCGAGGTCGCAGGGGATTGTCACGTCAAATCCGGCCATATCGAGGGCGACGTTATCTTTGTCATCAAAATTGCAACCGGGTTTTATGACAATCCCTCCAAAGGCTTGCCCAGCTCGAATGGCATGAACCTTGTCTCTTCCGCCAAAACCGGCGCGCCGGTGGCCTTTCTGCAGGACGAAGGCTGGCTGACCGATGTCCGCACCGGTATCGGCGGGGCACTAGCGACACAGGCGCTTGCGGTTGAGGGGTTTGAGCGAGTGCTGATCGTCGGCACCGGCTTGCAGGCCCGCCATCAGGCAAAGTGTCTGCAACAGTTGATCCCGGATCGCCGTCTGTCCTTCCAAATCTGGGGGCGGTCCCCGGATCAGACCAAGGCGACAGTCGATGACCTGACCGCAATGGGGCTAAAGGCTGAACGCGCCGATGACCTGCCATCGGCCTGCAAGACAGCGCAAGCCATCATCGCGACAACACCTGCGCAGAGCTTTCTGATCGCAAACGACTGGGTACAATCGGGCGCGCATATCTCGGCCGTCGGCGCCGACTGCCCCGGCAAACAGGAGCTTGAGGCCGATCTGGTCGCCCGCGCCGATCTGCTGGTCTGCGATTCACCGGATCAATGTCTGGATCACGGAGATTTCCAGACCCTTGCCAAGACCGGCCACCTGACCGAGGCAGATGTTGCCACACTCGGGAACATTCTGTCGGGCGCGCGTCCCGGTCGGCAATCGGCTGATCAGATCACCATCGCGGATTTGACCGGGCTGGCGGCTCAGGACATTGCGATCTCAAGCGCCTTGCAGATAGAAACCGGGCAACTGTCCTAGCCAGCTTAGTCAAGGATCGCAACGGGCTGACCCAAGACGCCGGTATCGGGGGTCACCCCAAGCCCAACCCCTTCGGGTGGGGCAATGCGGCCTTTTTCGCGCACTGGCCCATCCGGCGCAAGGCGGGGGCCGACATAGTGGCTGAGGTCACAGGTATTCATGATCCCGCGCGCCGGGGTCGAGGCCGCCAGATGCAACAGCGCAGCGGTAGTGATGTCACTGCCCCACGTATCCTCGATACACATCTGCGTGCCGAGGGTCAGACACAGATCACGGATCTGACGCATAGCGGACAGGCCGCTCATCTTGGACAGTTTCAACGCAACTGCTTGCATACAGCCCAACTGATGCGCCTGAATGACCGAGGAGATATCCAAGGCGTTCTCGTCGATCTTCATCGGCAGACCGGTTGAGCGCTGAACATGCGCACATTCTTCCAGCGTCGCGCAGGGTTGTTCCAGCATCACATCCAGATGGGATGCCGCACGTCCCACGCGGATCGCTGTCAACGCATCGCTGCCGCAGTTCCAATCACCGTAGACCAGCGGGCCGGGGCCAACGGCCTCACGCACTTTGGCCAGGCGTTCGACATCCGTTTGCCAATCCGCATCTGCGCCCAGCTTGACCTGAAACTGGCGCATACCTTTGTCATACGCGTCGCGCGCCATCCGGGCCATCTCATCCGGAGCGACGCACGTGATCGAATGATAGAGCGGCATGTCCTTGACCTGACGCCCGCCCAACAGTTTGTGCAAAGGCAGACTTGCCGCCTGCGCCGTCAGATCCCAAAGCGCCGTATCAATGGCCGATTTCGCATAGCCGTGGCCCGGAAGGTATGCGCTCAGCTTCTCCATCAAAGCCTCGGGCCCAACAGGATCGGCCCCAATCAGGACCGGCGCCAACTCGGTCACGGCCGGAACGACACCCTTAGCATAGGCCGGCAGATAATGAGGGATCGGGCAGACCTCTCCCCAGCCCTGCAAGCCTGTATCCGTATCAAGCCGCAGAACCACTGATGTCGTGGTGTCGCAGGTTTTCCCATCCGCCATGTAGTAGGTTTCATGGCTGGTCAGAGGGACTTCCCAAACGGCAATGCGGGTGATCTTCAACTTAGGCTTCCTTTTGGCGCAGAGCTTGTTGAGAGGGCAGGTGCGCGCGCCCTGCCCCCTTCGTATTTATGCCGGAACTGCGGCTGGAGCATCCGTTCTGGGACGCTCGGACTTCGGATCATAGGCCGCTTCGCCCAGGATACGCCCCTTGCGTGGGCAGCCGGCGATCACAACCTCGACCTCAGTGCCAGGGACATTCACATGCGGCTTGACGAAAGCAAAGGCGAGGATCTTGCCGACGCTATGACCATAGGCAACCGAAGCCGTCGCGCCTACGACCTTGCCGTCGATGCGGATTGCCTCACCCCCATGACCATCTTCGATGCCGTCCGGCTCGATTTCCAGATAGGCGCAGATCCAAGGCATTTGACCGACTTGGGCCTGTTCGGCGCTGGCGCGGGTGGCCTCAACCCCCAGATAATCTTTGTCTAGCTTGAAGAATCGGCCCACATTCGCCTCGGGCAGCGTCACCTCATTGGTCAGCTCACCAGCACCAGGAAAGGCTTTCTCCATCCGCAGACTGTTCATCGCGAACGAGCCGTAGTTCTCGATTCCGAATGCCTCTCCCGCGGCCCAGAGCGCGTTGTAGACGTCAACGCAAGCTTCATCCGACATATGGAATTCCCAGCCCAATTCACCCGCATACGACATGCGGAAGGCCCAGACCTTGTGCCCAGCGATGGTGATTTCCTGCGCCGACAGCCACCGGAAACCGGCATTGGACAGGTCGGCATTGGTGCATTTGGCCAGCACCTCGCGGGATTTTGGCCCGTTCAGGGACAAAGCCGACCAATCTTCGGAGAGCGTTTTGACGAAGACGGTCTCTCCCGCGAGGTTCTGGTTCAGGTGATCGACAAGGCGTTGCTCGAAGAACGCTGCGCAGACCAGATAATAGCGATCCTCGGCCATGCGCACGATCGTGGTCTCAAGCTCAATCCTCCCTCTGCGATTCAAAAAGTGCGTCAGCGTGATCGAGCCATCTTTTTGCGGCATCTTGTTCGCGGTCAGGCGATCCAGCAGCGCATGGGCATCTGGTCCCGAGACTTCGACCTTGGTGAAGGCGGTCACGTCCATGATCCCTACGCGCTCGCGCACGGCCTGACATTCCAGTGCAACCATGTCGAAGACCTCGTTGCGGCGGAACGAGTAGTGGTCGCGCTGTTCCACGCCATTTCTGGCGAACCAACGGGGGCGTTCGTGGCCGAAGACCTCCTCATAAACCGCGCCTTTTTCCTTGAGGATCTCATATAGCGGAGACGGCTTGATCGGACGTCCCTCAAGACGGTTGAAATGCGGAAAGGGGATCTCGTGACGCAGCTTATAATCTTCATGCGCCTTAACAACCTGCCAGTCTTTCTTGGCGTAGCTGCCAAAGCGGCGCGGGTCATAGTCGCGCATGTTGATATCGGCGGCACCGTGAACCATCCATTTCGCAAGTTCGCGAGTCAGACCCGGACCCCAGCCGATGCCGATCTGAGTACCGCAGCAGCACCAATAGTTCTTAACGCCCGGTGCAGGACCAACCATCGGGTTGCCATCGGGCGGGTGGCTGATTGCGCCGTGCACTTCGCGGGTGATGCCCAACTCGGCAAAGATCGGCATCCGCTCCAGCGAGTTTTCAAGCCAAGGCATCACGCGGTCATAGTCGGCCTCAAACAGCCAGTTCTCGTACTCCCAAGGGCATTCATCGTGCCAGACAGAGTTCGAGTTCTCTTTCTCATAAATCCCGATCAGGCCCTTTTTCTGCTCCATCCGGATATAGCCCGACACCATCTTGTCATCGCGGATCACCGGCAGTTCTGTTTCCAGATCCTGAAATTCGGGCACGTTTTCGGTGACAAAATAATGGTGCGTCATTGAGGTCATGGGCAACTGCAGATCGGACCATTCGCCCATCTGCCGCGCATACGTGCCACCCGCGTTGACCACATGTTCGCAGGTGATCGTGCCCTGTTCGGTCTCGACCACCCATTCGCCTGAATCGTTCTGCGTGATGTTGGTTGCGCGGCAATGGCGGAAGATCTTCACACCTTTCTGCCGCGCCCCCGCCGCCATGGCCATGGTCACGTTCGAAGGGTCAACATGGCCATCATCCGGCGTGTACAGCGCGCCTAAGACTCCATCGAGATTGTAGAACGGGTGCTTTTCGGCAATAAACTTGGGCCCCACCAGCTCAATTTTGAAGCCAAGGGCGCGACCGACGGACAGCGTGTGGCGCAGCCAGTCCATCTCATCCTCGGTATAGGCCAGCCGGAACGAGCCGCAACCGTGCCACGTGACGGCCTGACCAGTCTCTTCTTCCAGCGTTTTCGAATAGAGGCCGATATTGTAGTCGACCATCTTGCCCAGCCCGTAGGAGCTTGTGGAATGAGTGATCTGGCCCGCCGCGTGCCAGGTCGAGCCGCTGGTCAGCTCGGCCTTTTCCAGCTGGATGGTCTCGTCCCCCCATCCTTCGTGGCCAAGGTGGTAGGCTAGGCCACAGCCCATGACCCCGCCGCCAACAATGACGACCTTTGCGCGTTCGGGCAGTTCTTTCTTGGACATCGCAGGATTCCTGTTCCAGAGTCGCAAATTTCTGTGGATTTGATAATCAAACAAATGTACCACGGTCAACACATAACGACACAAATGAACGCTACCCAAGGCAAGCCCCTCGGTTTCCAAGTTGAGGATCCATCATGACCAAGCCGCTCACCCACTCGCTCGAGGCCCGCTACTACACCGATCCCGCCGTCTTCGAAGATGAGATGAACGGGCTGCTGGCGCGGACGTGGCAATTCGCAGGACACGCGGCTGATATCCCGAATGTTGGCGACTATTTCGCCTTTCAGATTGCCGGGCAGAACCTGTTTGCCATTCGCGGCAGGGATGAGGTGGTACGCACCTTCTACAACGTGTGCCAACACCGCGCGCATGAGATGGTGACTGGAACCGGCAACACTCGCGTTGTGGTCTGCCCATATCATCAATGGACGTATGAACTAACGGGCGGGCTGCGCGCAGGGCCCAACATCAAATCGGTCCCCGGCTTTGAACGGGAAAAAATTTGCCTGACCGAAGTTCGGACCGAGATTTTTCTGGGCTTCATCTTCGTCAATCTGGACAAGGATGCTGCCCCAATGGACGATTGGTATCCCGGCGTGCGCAAAGAAATTGCGGAATTTGTTCCCCAGATTGATGACCTCGCGCCGCTGGAATGGGTCGAAATTCCGGAAAATTGCAACTGGAAGGTCTCGGTCGAAAACTACTCGGAATGCTATCACTGCCCATCGAACCACCCGACCTTTGCCGAGGGCGTTGTGAAGCCGGAAACCTATGACATCCGGCCAGACGAAAAAGGCGGCTACGTGTTGCGCCACACGACCGAGTGTCAAGCGCTGGACAAAATGACCTATCCGATCGACCTGTCGGTGCCCCATGCTGGCGACTATCAATCGTGGTTCCTCTGGCCCATGTTCTCATTCCAGTGCTACCCGGGGAATGTGCTGAACACCTATCACTGGCGGGCCGAAACCGTGGACACATGCACCGTCTGGCGGGGCTGGTATACGGAAGGCGGCCATGAAAGCGATGTGATCCGGGGGCTGGCTGTACAGGATCGCGAGACCACCGTGGCCGAGGATATTCGCTTGGTCGAATCCGTGTATCGCGGCCTCAAGTCCAAGGGCTATGTGCCCGGCCCACTGGTTCTGGACCCCAAATGCGGCGTGATGAGCGAACATTCCATCGCCCGGCTTCAGCAATGGATGCGGGACGGCGTGGACACCCCCGCCTGACCTGAAACGCTTTTGGATTCCGTACGGTAGAACTTGCCACTACGCAGGTTGACCTGCGACTCATTGCTTTTGAATTTGGATATAAAGGCAAGTCCCATCTGGCAGGAGACCCGTCTGCCGGATTGGCTGACCAATAGTCAACGGGTCGCATAATCACGAGGAAGACCTATGGATGACACCCTGTTCGAAACCGGGCTGAAGCAACGCAAATCGACCCTGGGCGCAGAATATGTAGAAAAGAACCTTGCGGCGGCCGATGACTTTACCCGCCCGTTTCAGGAGGCGATGACCGCTTGGTGTTGGGGGTTCGGTTGGGGCGACGACACGATTGACGCCAAGACGCGCTCGATGATGAACCTTGCCATGCTGGGTGCGTTGGGCAAGATGCATGAATGGGAAATCCACTGTAACGGCGCCCTGAACAACGGCGTCACCAAAGAGGAAATCCAGTCGATCATTCACGTGGTCGGAATCTATTGCGGTGTTCCTCAATCGCTGGAGTGTTTCCGCGTGGCGCGCAAGGTGCTGGAGGAACGGGATCTACTATGACGCCCGCTTTGAAACAGCGATCAGAGGTGTCGGTTCCCGCAACAGGCACCAGAGCAATCCCGCTGGACCAGACGTCTTTGGCACAACCGCGCGTGGGGACGTTTCGATATGAGACCATGTTGAAAACAAACAGTAATTCCCGGCAGGGTCACCAAATAGATTTTGCGCGCCTTCGCGCCCAATTTCGCGGCTCTGCCCCCGGTTTTTACAGCGCCGCAGCACAATTTGTTTCGCTGTTTCACTATCTTGGGTCTATTGTCTCAGGTATCGGTCCGACAAAAAGTCGGGCCACATAAAAAAATGATCATCACAACAGGGAGAACATAAACCAATGATCAAAAAGTATCTGCTCTCAACGGCCTGCGCCGGTCTTGCCGCGTTTTCGGCATCACAAGCAGCGGCTGCGGATGAAATCACCGTCGCCTATTTCCTCGAATGGCCGATGCCGTTCCAATACGCCAAGGCCAATGGCACCTATGAAGAAGAGATGGGCGTCAAGATCAACTGGGTGTCCTTCGACACCGGGACCGCGATGTCGGCTGCCATGGCATCCGGTGACGTTCAGATCGCAGTAAGCCAAGGCGTTCCGCCCTTCGTTGTGGCCACATCAGCTGGTCAGGACCTGCAGGCCGTCGACGTTGCGGTTAGCTATTCGGACAATGACAACTGCGTCGTGGCCGAAGCGCTGGAAATCGACAAAACCAACGCCGGAGAGTTGAACGGCAAGAAAGTCGGTGTGCCGATCGGCACGGCCGCACACTATGGGTTCCTGTCGCAGATGGCCCATTTCGGTGTGGATACCAGCTCGCTCGAGATCGTCGACATGGCACCCGCCGATGGCGCGGCAGCCTTTGCTCAGGGCAACCTGGACATGGTCTGCGGCTGGGGCGGCGCGCTGCGTCGTATGACTGAACATGGCAACGTATTGCTGACCGGCGCTGAGAAGGAAGAGCTTGGCATTCTGGTGTTCGACGTCACAAGCGCACCAACCGCGTTCATCGAGGAAGAGCCGGAACTGCTGTCGAAGTTCCTCAAAGTGACTGCTGACGCAAACGCGCAGTGGAACGCAGGTGAGTCCAAGGACGAGATGCTGGCCGTGATCGCAAAGGATGCAGGTATGGACCTGGCCGATGCCGAGGCAACCATCGCGACCTTCACCTTCCCCTCCGCCGAAGAGCAGCTGTCTGACAAATGGCTGGGTGGTGGCGCGCATGAGTTCATGGGTGGCGTTGCCAACGTCTTTGTGGATGCGGGCAGCATCGACTCGGCGCTGGACTCCTATGAGGGCGCTGTGAACAGCGCGCCGCTGGCGGCCGCGTCCAACTAATACAACATACATATTCCGGGGGCCGGTCATCCGGCTGGCCTTCGGAAACAACAGCAGGAAGGAAACGGAATGCCTGAACTGGACATCATTGATTTGTCCATGCGCTTTGACTTGCCCAACGGTACCTCTGTGCAAGCCCTTCAGGACGTCACGCTCAGCCTTAAAGAAGGTGAGTTGGTCTCGGTCCTCGGGCCCTCGGGATGCGGCAAGACAACGTTGCTGAACATCGTCGCGGGCTTCCTTGCGCCCACCTCGGGCCGGGTCGAGCTAAATGGCCACGTGGTCGAAGGGCCAGACGCGGAACGCGGTATGGTGTTTCAGAAAGGCGCCTTGTTCGAATGGATGAACGTGCGCGAAAATGTGGAATTCGGCCCGCGCATGAAGGGCATGCCCAAGGAAGAGCGCGATAAGATCTCGGACCATCTTCTTGAGGTCGTCGGCCTTCAGGACTTCAAGGAAAAGGCCGTCTATGAGCTGTCGGGCGGTATGCAGCAGCGCGTGGCCCTGGCACGGTGTCTGGCGAATGAGCCTGACGTCATCCTGATGGATGAACCTTTGGGCGCGTTGGACGCGCTAACTCGGGAAAAGATGCAGGGGCTGGTCCTGAAACTCTGGAAAGAGACCGGCAAGACCATCATCCTGATCACCCACTCGGTCGAGGAGGCCCTGTTGCTAGGCGAGCGCCTGATCGTGATGGCCCCGCGTCCGGGGCGAATTCACAAGGAATACAACCTGCCTTTCGCGGAACGCGGCGTGAACGCCGACCTTCGCGATGTCAAAAAGTCCGAAGGTTTCGCCGAAACCCGAGATGAAATCCTATCGATGATCTGGGAAATGGAAGAAGAAATCATGGGCCGGACGGAGCAAGCATCATGATCGTACTTCTGTTTTATATCGGCCTGTTCGGCGGTGCATTTTTGATCGTTCACCTGCTGCGCAAGGGTCTTCAAAGCCGTCAGGACTTTACCAGCCTGAAAACTGTGACCTTTGGCGATGAAAGCGCTGTGCGGGCAGATCGCGCAGCCTCCATCATCTCGATTCTGGTTATCTTCGTGATCTGGGCGGCATTCACAGGATCAAAACTGATCCCGCTGCACGTTCCGGGGCCGTTTGTGGGGGAAACCCAATTCACCTACACGGTCGAGAATGCGGACGGCACGACCGATGACGCAACAGTCTTCATCCGCGTCCCTCCGTTCGGAGAAGACGCCGAAGATTTCGAGGTTGACCCCGGTACGGGCTTCGCCAAAGACGATGCATTTGCTGCGCCAACAGGGCGGTCCTCGACCATCTTGTTTGACAAGAACGACGACGCCAAACGCGCAGATGGCGCAAAGATCATCGCGATCAATGGCAATCCGATCGGTCCTGACGCAAAAGTCAATGTTGGCGACGGCACTGTATCGCTGACCGGTAAGGGCGCCATCAGCTTTACGCCAGCACAGGGTTTGCAAATGAACCCGATCTGGCTTCCTGCGCCGGAAACGGTCGTTGCGCGTTTCTTCGAGATCGCCAATGAAGGCTATCAGAACTTCTCGCTCTGGCAGCACTTGGGTTGGTCGTTGTTGCGAGTCATCGCAGGCTTCATCGCCGGAGCCATCGTGGGAATTCCGCTGGGTTATGCGATGGGCTTGTCGGGCTGGTTCCGCGGTTGGTTCGACCCAATTGTCGAGTTCATGCGACCTGTCCCACCACTGGCGCTGATCCCTCTGGTCATAATCTGGTTCGGCATCTGGGAGACCGGCAAGATCGTTCTGCTGTTCCTTGCCGCCCTTTGGATCATGACCATTGCCGCCCGTGCGGGGGTTTCGGGGGTGAATATCTCCAAGATCCACGCGGCCTATTCGCTTGGCGCGTCCAAATGGCAGATCATGCGTCACGTGATCGTCCCGAACTCTCTGCCCGAGATCTTCACGGGTGCGCGGGTCGCGATGGGCGTCTGCTGGGGCACGGTTGTTGCGGCTGAACTGGTCGCGGCGCAGAAAGGGGCTGGTATGATGATCATCGCGGCCTCGAAGTTCCAGCTGACCGACATCGTGATCATGGGCATCGTCCTGATTGGCATTATCGGCTACGGCATCGATATCCTGATGCGCAAGGCCGAGAACGTGCTGGTCCCATGGAAGGGTCGTAGCTGACCTAAGATACCAAAAACACCGGCAGATTGACCCGCTCGTCGATCTGCCGGTTTTTCTGTCCAAGCGTTTCTCTCGCCAATTACACAAGTTAGCGCGCAGATTGAAACCAACTGGCAACTGACGGTTGCAGCCCCTAGACTTGGCCTCGAACCTGACTGTCCGCATCGCAGCGCCAGTCACTATAGGCCGCCGTGGAGCTTCAATGCGTGTCACCGTTGGGATCGCTGTGTCAATGCTCGTCGCTTTATCCATCGGCGTGTCGACCTTCATCGTGCATTCCCTGTGGTGGACTACGGCGCGGGACAACAGTCAGATGCTGGCCGCCGAGATCAACAGCCAGATATCGAACACGGTCCGGATTGAGGTCGGCCTGACCCTCAGATCCGCCGAGGCTGCTTGGGCCGCTGTCCGGACGATCTTCATTCAAAACGTGATAGAGACACGTCAGGCCGACAAGCGGGAATTTGTGTTCCTGTCTCAGCTGCAATCTCAGCCAAATATTTCGTGGATCACCTTTGGCTGGCCCGATGGTAATTTCTTCGCAGCCCACCGGCTGGGGGATAGCGGGCTTGAGATGATCGAGATCGACGAGAACATTCACGACAGGAAACTGCGCAGAGACCGCTATATCTTCATCCCCGGCGATATCCAATTCGAAGAACGCAGCTTTGCCGAGACAGACTACGACCCGCGCGAACACCCGTGGTATGACAACTTCATCGATCGCGACACACCGGATTGGATCGAAGTACGTGATCTGCCAAACAGCGACAAGACGGTGTTTGCCTATTCCGGCCCAATCGACGTACGCCGCCAGCGGCAAGGCGTGCTGTCGGTTGCCATTGATACCGACCGCCTGTCCCGCTTTCTGGGGTCCCTGCGCCCCGGTGAGTTTGGCGCAGCCTTTATCCTCAGCGCAGACGGCAAAGTCATTGCCGTACCCGACCCCAACGCGGATGAAATCACCCCTGCCCGCATGGGCGAGGGCGAGCTGTACGAAGTGGCGAAACTCTCGGGCCAGAAACTGCTGGCCGAGGCAGACGGTGTTGTGTCGGGCACCCTGACAAAACGGGTCGTGTACGACGACGTGGCCTATGCGGTCGCTTTGACTCCGCTGGGATTCTATGGCTGGCGTGTGGCGACCGTCATCCCGGAGTCGGCCTTTCTGTCAGGGATCGACCGGACGCTGATAAATCTGGTCTACATCCTGCTGGGCGTGGTGGCTTTGGCCACAATAGCCGCAATCTGGCTGGTGCGCCGGGTCGTTGCCAACCCGCTGTCACGCGTCGCCGAAGACCTCAGCCGGATTGAGCGGTTTGATGTTGAGCAGGTCTCACGTCGTCCCTCACGTTTGGTTGAGCTTGAGAACCTCTCGGCTGCGACGGCGAGCATGGCGGCCGGGCTGTCTGCCTTTCGGAAATACGTGCCGACCGATCTGGTGAAAATGCTGGTCGCCGCAGGCGTGAAGTCACAACCCGGCGGCGAGACCAAACAGATCTCGGTCCTGTTCTGCGATGTGTCTGGCTTTACCGGTCTGGCCGAGAAACACGGCCCAAAGGTCGTAGAACTGATGGAGCCGTTCTTCAATGCGGCCTCCTCAACGATTGAACGCCATGACGGTACCCTCGACAAGTTCATCGGCGACGCGGTGATGGCCTTCTGGGGGGCGCCGAGGCAGAATCCGAACCACGCGGAACACGCCTGTCGCGCCGCGTTGGAGTTGGTGGAAGACATTGAGAACTCGGCCCTGCAAAGCCAGTCGGACGAGGCCTTTCATGTACGCATTGGCTTGAACAGCGGTGAAGCGCTGGTTGGCAATATCGGGTCCGAGCATCGCTTGAACTACACCGCAATTGGCGACGTGGTGAACGTCGCCAGCCGGTTGGAAGGCGTCAACAAAACCTACGGCACTGCAATCCTGATCGGCCCCGAAACCCGGCGCGAAGCGGGCAATGCGATCATTGCCCGTGAATTGGACACGATGGAGATCGCGGGCCGCACCGAGGAATTGGTCGTCTTTGAACTGATCGCAATGGCCGGCGACACGCCTGAACCGCCCGCCTGGATCGCTGCCTACGAATCTGGCCTGACGCATTTCCGGGCCGGGTGTTTTGCCCAGGCCATCGATGCGTTCAAATCTGCCGACACTCTACGCGGTGGCGACCCGGCATCAGTGGTGATGATCGAACGGGCACAGGCCGCGCTTTGATAAACCGCATCATGAGGCCTGTCGTTTAAGGCCCTGAATGACGACCCCGCAGGATTGAATAAGCTTGTCCAACTCTGCGCTATAATTCTCGGCGCCGCTGCGCAAAAGCCCCTCGACCGATTGTGCCTTGGCGGCCAATTCCGTCTCTCCAAAACTGGAGACGCTACCATAAACACGGTGAACGAGAAACTCGATCCGGTCCCTGTCACCCTGCCCCTGCGCTTTCTTAAGCTCGACATAACAATCTTCGAGCGACTCTCGGAATGTCAGGAAAACCTGATCCAACTCTTCATTGCTCAGGAATTTCCTCAGGCGTTCTTTGGTGTCATCGGTGTTTGGAATGTACGATATCTCAGGCGACGGCTGCCCGAGTGAGGCCCGCATGGCACCATATAGCACCCGCTCATCCAGAGGTTTGGAGACAACTGCGTCAAAGCCAGCGTTCGTGTATTCATCCAGATCTTCGGGCATCACATTGGCCGTCACTGCAATCGTCGTGATCGATTTGTCTAGTCCCGCTTCCTTTGCAATCTGTTTTAGGTCTCGCGCCAATTGAACGCCTGTCGTGTCGGGCAGTCGGATATCGGTCAGAATGCAATCGGTGTCATCTGGACGGAAATGGGCGATTGCCTCCTTGCCGTTGGCCGCTGCGGTGACCGTGTGGCCATCCCTCTCCAGCAGGCTTTTGAGGATTTCCATGCTGGTCGGGTCGTCCTCTATGATCAGAACATTTTGCTTCGTCCCGACCGTGGCTGCAAAACCCGCCATTTCAGATTGCGGGCTTGGGGCCGGGGCCGCGTGGAAAGGCACTTCGACCCGGAATACTGTCCCCTCGCCTAGATTGCTTTTGACTGACACCTGCCCATTCAGCGTTGAGACAAGCCCGCGCACAATCGAAAGCCCCAGCCCGGTTCCGCCTGTTTTGCGCGAGTCGATGTTCGAGGCCTGCGTGAAGGGTTCAAAGATATCCTTGACTTGGTCCTCGGGCACACCAATCCCGGTATCGCTGACCGTAAAGGCCACCGACTGCTTTGATTGCTCAAAAGACAACGTGACCGAGCCTTCATTGGTGAACTTCACCGCGTTGCCTAGAAGGTTCAGCAGGATGTGCCGCAGGTGGCCGCTATTGCCGCTGAGATAAACGCCATCGTCAAACTGCGGGATGATCAACTGTACGTTCTTCGACCGAGCCAGCGGGCGCAAGACGGCCTCGAGGTCTTGCAGAACTTCGGACAGGTTGAAGGTGCGGAATTCGCGATCTTCGGGCTTTTCCTCAAGACGCGCGATGTTGAGGACATCGTCGATGAGATTTCGCATCGCAAGGCTCGAGCGTTCAATCTCATCCAGTCTCTGGTCCAGAGATTCAGGGTCCTGCGGGGTCAATTTGATCAGGCGGATATTGCCCACGATGCCATTCAGCGGCGTGCGCAGCTCATGACTTGCGGTTGCCAGAAACTGGGATTTCGCCTCGTTCGCCTTTTCCGCATCGTTGCGCGCCTTTTCCAGATAGACGCTCTGCACAAAATTCGCCCGCAGTGTGCGTTCGGAAAAGAACTTGGCATAAAGACCAATCAGAACAGTGGAGGCCAGAACGAAGGAGGGGCCGATCCAGGTATCCATCCCGATGCTCAAGCTCGTTTTGTCGAACACCAGATAGTACGAGACCGGCACAAACAGCAAAAGCTGCAACGCTGCCGAGTGGGAAAAGACAAAGGGAAGGAACACGGTGCCCGCAAGGCTAATCAGCGCAAAGCGATACAGAAAATCCTTGGATTCATGGTCCCCTGAGAAAGCAAAGGCGGCCCAGATGGCCAGATACATCATCGACCAGCCGGTGGAGATGATCACGGGCAAAGTGCGCGCAGGAAGTTTGTGAGAGAAAAAGAAAAGTCCAAAAATAAAAGAGATGATGAACAGCCGCGCGCCCCAAACGGCCAGATCCTGACCCGAGAAGCTGCGGGAATGGAGAACAAAAACTTCAAGAAAAGCAAAGACGACGTAGAAAGACGCGCCAAACAGAAGAGCTGTTCGGAATTGCCCGCGTGTGGATTCGAAGTACCAATCGCGGTACTGGGCCTCGAACTTCTTGTCCAGAAAGTTCTGGGTGACCGCGTTGATCGGCTCATCATATATGAAGGCGCGGGGTTTCACTGTCGCGTCACCCCGAGGCGATAGCCGACGCCGTGGACCGTCACGATAATCTTGGGACCATCGCTGCCATCCGACAGCTTCCTGCGGATCTTGGCAACCAGAGCGTCAATTGTTCGCTCTCCGACGTCATGATCCGGCGACAGGGCGACCGCATCCAGCAGCACCGAGCGGGACAGCACCCGACCGTTCGCGTTGACGATGGCCATCAGCACGTCGAACTCGGCCCGTGTGACGGGTATGACCTCATGCTGGGCGTTCCAGACCTGTCGACTGTCCAGATCAATCTCGATCTCTCCCAGCCGGACTTTGGTATCTTGACGGGGCATCTGAGCCTGGGGGTTTGTACGTCTGAGCACTGCGTTGATCCGGGACAAAAGCTCATCCGGGTCGAACGGCTTTGTCAGATAGTCGTCACCCCCGATGTCCAACCCGCTGATCTTGTCGCTCGCGCTATTGCGGGACGACACGAAGATGATCGGCGGATGTGCCGATTTCGCCCGCATCGAACGCGCAAGCACCAGACCGTCTTCATCCGGCAATCCGAGGTCCAGCAGCGCGATATCCACGGATTGGGACGCAAGCGTCGCGCGCGCATCCGCAACATTGGACGCCTGAAGAACATTGTAATGCGGTCGGAGGAGCGCGGACGTCAGAGCAAGCAATGACGGGTCGTCCTCTACCAACAATACGTTCAGCTTCTTCAACTCTGCGGTCCTACATGTCTGTTTCTAAACACAGCTTGGCACGTGTGAGTGTTTTCGTCCAAACCATCCCCACACTCTTTTTGGAATATGTTCAGCCACGGACACAAGCCTAGCGTGCGCGACAACCCGGCCTGTTAACATCTGGTTAACATCTGCATAGCGGTTTGGTGACAATTTGATTTTAATCTCTGTTTCAACGTCCCGATTTGTTGGTGCAGTTATGTTGAATACATCTTTTGAAATTATTGAGCCCATCGACGATCCCGAACTGTCTGAACTTCCAGCGCCATGCAACAAGCACAGCACTCTGGCAGTCGTTGATATGGAGAGCAACGAACCGGCGGTCGTAAAAACCTTCCCGGTTCGCCCGACGATCATCCACCCTCAGCCAAGCGCATTGATCGACCAAACGTTCGAGGACAACATCGCCGAATGCGAAGCTGATGGTGAAAACAAAAGCCTGTTGGTCACAATCATGATGACCGATGTAGTGAACTCGACCGAGATCATCGCGCGTCTGGGCGATGCAGAGTGGCGCGATGTCATGGATGCTCTGGATACGGCAGCGCTTGAAACCGTTGCAGAACACGAAGGCACACTTGTGAAACTGATGGGCGACGGCATGCTGGCGATCTTTCCTCGCCCCAGTGCCGCCATCGCCTGCGCCAAGGCCTTTCGGGTCACAGCAGACGCGCTTGGCCTAAAGCTTCGGGCCGGTATTCATTGTGGAGAGTGTCTGCGCACCACCAACGATGTGACCGGTATCGCGATCGCAATCGCGGCCCGTGTTCTCAGCCTGACACCCGGTGGGCAGACATGGGTTTCCAGCACCGTGCGCGATCTGGTTTTGGGTCTGGGGCTGGAGTTTCAGGAAATTGGACCCAAACAGCTGAAAGGCCTGAGTGACGATTGGGTTCTGTATCAACTGGAGGGTGACGCCGAGACGTAGTCGCCGCCTCCATAGGGTTTCTTGCCTCCCACCGGCTTGAGGGGGAACCGGGTATCCGATCAGATCGGAACTGCGGTTCGCAGGTTAGGCATGAGGTAAAGAAAGTGGTGCGCGGGTGAACGGCTTTTTTGGGTACTAGAGTGGTTTTTTATTGGTCCCGTTCACCCAGCGCAGCACAGTCCATAAAGGCCATGATTTTGCCTGCAGCGCCGTCTTGAGCGGCGTGAACACGATCATCATGACAATGCCCAGCGAGAACAGACACCAAATCGCAGGCATTTCCGTCGGGCTATCTGTTGAGGCCCATGCCAGCGTCGGCCCGATCAGCAGTTGAAACCCCGCCACTTTCCACGCGCCCAGCGCAGCGGGCAGAAGGAACATCACCGTAAAATAGACCGGGAAATTCAGATCATATTGCTGCCCGAAAATCGTGGCAGGCAGGCTTTCACCCAGATCGTTCAGTGGCAGATGCCAGCCTAAGTGCCAGCTTTCCGCCTTCACACACAGATGATCGCTGCACAAAAGACGCCCCGGTCGGCACGGGCCTGCCCACTCGAACGGATAAATTTGCAGCAACAGATACGCTCCGGTCACTGCGCCGAGACCGAAGACCACGGGCGCTATCATACCGCGCACATCCTTTGGGATAAAATACAAGGCTAGAATGCCGGTAAACAATGGCTGAAAGGCGATATGTATATAGGCCAGAAACGCCGCGACCTGGTTTTGGGGCAATGCACATTGCCCCTCGACGGAATAAGAATAACCCTGCAGCACCTCAATCGCGGTGAAATACACCAGCGGAGACCAGAGCAACGGGCTCTCGCCTTGTCGTATGGCTTTGACGGTGGCGATCACCCCGACGGCAGCAATGGTATAGGACGCTGGCCCGCTCCAACACATTGTTATATCAATCCTTCAAACCACTCGTCTCGGGATCAGTATGCATTCGGTCAGCCCTCAAGAAAGCCTTTTTTCGGTCGACGACATTCTTGAGGATTTCGCGCGGTTCGACTTTCCCCTGAAAGACATCTGGCTCAGCGCGGCACGGTTTCATTTCCAGAGTCTCGACCCTGAAATCTGCGCCCTGCCCCCCGGCGCGCGCGCGCTGGAGATCGGCTGCGGGGCAGGTATCCTACTAACCATGCTGCGCCAACGGAACCCAAACATCGCACTGGACGCCATCGAGCCTTTCGCCGAAGGCTTCGCACCGATGGAGCATGTTCTGGATCACGCCGCCAAACTGGGTGGAGACATTCAACGCAGCACCTATGAGGCCTTCACCCCCTCGCAACCCTATGACCTGATCTACATGGTCAACGTGCTGGAGCATTTGCCGGATTGGCGGCATTTCCTGGATACTCTGCCGCGTTTTCTGGCCCCACAGGGCCGCTGCCTGGTCCTCTGCCCCAACTACGGCTTCCCGTATGAGCCACATTTCAACATCCCCGCGCTTTGCTCAAAGACCCTGACAGAGCGACTGTTTCGAAAGCGGATTACATGGGTCGAGGACACCTACGAAGTTCATGGGTTGTGGAACAGCCTCAACTTCGTTCGTCTTGCCCAGATCAAACGTCACCTAAAAAGGTCAAGCCTGCGCGTGCGCGTGCGGTCTGAGATCACCGACCGCATGATCGACAGATTCAACGATGATCCGGTATTTCAGGAACATATCGGCGTGTTCAACGCGATCGGGCGCGGGGCTAAAAAACTGGGCCTCACGCAGGTGGTCCGCGTTTGGCCATTCGAAAACATACAGCCCTATATGTTTCTGGAGCTGTCCCAAACCGACGCCTGAACCGTGAACCGCAACGCATTTGGCGGAAATCCAAAGCCGTGCTAACGATTGGGGAAGCCAAGCAATTTCATAGTCTCAATCAATTTCAGTGACGGTAATGAGTTCGATCAAGGTTCCGAGGGAATTCACAAAACCAGAAGACAGGATGGCCTTCAAAGCGCTGGCGATCAGCGCGGGCGTCGTCGCTGCAGGGCTTGCTATCCCTGCCCTTTTTCCCGGAGCATGGCTTTCCCTGACCTTAGGTTCGTTTCTGTTTGGAGCCGGTATACTTAGGCTCTACTCCATTCAGCATGATTGTGGGCACTACAGCTTTTTCACAAACCGCACGTGGAATGATCTGCTTGGAAACCTCCTGTGCCTCTTTTCCGGGATCGCGCATAGCGTTCTGAGGTATAATCACAACCTGCATCACCAACACTTGGGCAATCTGGATCACCGGGACGCCCACGAGGTCTATGTTATGACCCGGCGCGAGTACGAAGCCGCGCCCCTGTCCAAGAAACTGTTCTACCGTGCCTACCGGCACCCTATCACCTTGTTCCTGATAGGTCCGGTCTTGATCTACTTCGTCCAATACCGCTGGCCCCGAAACACACGACGCGTCAGCGTCCGGGATGTACTGCTGCAGAATATCGCCATGTTCACCTTCTGGGGCCTGATCATTACATTTCTTGGCTGGTGGAGTTTTTACGCCCTGATCCTTGGAAGCCTTCTTGCAGGCAGTTTCGGAATATTTGTAGTCTATGTCGGGCACAACTTCGAAGAAACCTATTGGCGGCAGTCGGGCGACAAAACTGCCCATGCAGCCGCTCTGCACGGGGCGAGTTCGCTCCGACTAGGACCGGTTGTGGATTTTGTTCTGCTGAATTTCGGTTTCCATGACCTGCATCACCTGAACGCCAAGATCCCCTGCTATCACCTCAAGACCTGCAACGCCTCAATCGCGCAGAACTGGAACAGCGCGGCAATCGACATCCGAGACGCGCTCAGTTGCCTGAAATGGAGACTGTGGGACGAGGATACCAATCGGATGATCCCCTTCCCAAATAGTCTGCGCCATGATCTCAGTCTGGACTGGCGCGGCCCTGCACCTTCGGCGGAGCTTTAGACCTGGCGCTACTGTGACGGCAGGCCGCTGTCGGGCATGGTGAAATCGTCCGGCAGGATCACGATATCCTTGGGGTCGACTGTCAGCCTCATCGACGTGGGCGAGGTCACCTCGACCACATTATGGAAATGGGCGTCATAGTCTTCGGGCAGAAGCATGCGATCGTCCCGGTCCCTCGGGTCCGCGCGCAACCAGGTATCGAACCCGGTCAAATCGTCAAATTCATCCGCGAAATAGTCATGCAAGCGCCGGAAGAGCTTGGGCCAGATTGCCAGATCCTGATAATTCGCAGGGGTTACTTCGAAGTCTTGCCCGGGGGCCGACGCATCATCGGGATACAGACCATTTCCAGTCGCACGGGCCTGATCCGCAATCCCTCCGAGATGCTGCGCAAGAGAGATCGGCAGCGTCAGGTAGAACAGCGGATAGGACTGACCCGCCTCCAGGCTGCGCGCGTTGAAGCTCTGATCCACGCGCTCTGGCATCAGTTTGAACACCTCGCCGTCCGGTTCGGGCGCATCACCCGCGTAGACAAAGGCCACAATCCGGCCGTGACCGTCCAGACCATTGGTCAGGATGTAACCGCGAACCGGGTTGTTTTCGACCTGCTTTACCTTGTTGGGCTTGTCCTCCCAGAACACCACGTCTCCGAACCCGGCCCAATCCAACAGAAAATCGCGCGACGCCTCCGCAAGGGGTTTGTTCTGATGCGCGCTGCGGAAATGGGTTTCGAGCGCATCCAGCCCTTCAAAGCGCAGATTGATCATCGCACGCCCATTGAAGCCGGGCCGGGGCTGGCCCGAACGCCAAAGGTCCTGAACAAGCGACGGGTCATCTGGTTTGAATTTCAGAGTATCACCGTCAGGTTCCGGGCCCTGCTTTGGAATGTCGGGATAGAAAATATGAAACTCGCCCTTAATCAGCTTATAGGCCATTGCGCCCTCCGTAATTCATCAATCAACAATGATCGGATGGTGACGGCTGAGCGTAACAGTTTCAAGTCAAAGCGACCCCAGAGCGTTGGTGCACTAACCGCGCGGCAGGGCCATCACCTTGTCACGTGCCAGTGTACTCGCCTCGGCCCGATTCAGCGATAGCAACGTTTCTTCCGTCGTAAGACCTTTGGCCAGCGCTTTGACCCAAATCCGGCGTGCCGAGACGGGCGACCATGGCAGGGCAGCTTCGGACAACCACTGACGCAGAGGGGCGGGCAGGCTGTCAAAGACGGCCATGGAATCGCCCGCGCGCTTCCTGCGCCGCAAGCTGCTTTGCCCCAGATTTCCGGTCATGCGGCCTCGTCCGGTTCTGTGATCGGATCCAATACCAGAACAAGCCGGGTCTCGCCGGTGCCTTCGATCGGAGGGGAACGGTGCAAAAGGCCTGATCGCGGTGTTTCTGGCCAACGCGTCCCGCGCAACAGGATCGGAGACCCGGTTTGCACCGTAAAAACACGTTGCGGCTCAGCGCCATCGCGCGAAATGCCGTATTGCGTGCCGGTGCCGCGATAGGTGCAGACCAGTCGCGCCGTGATGGCGTCGATATGGAACTTGCGGCAGGCGTTGGTCGTGACAACATCCAGCCGCAACCGCAAATACCGGGCCGAGACGAGGTCTGAGAACACCTCTGCCAGTAAGGCGATATCCGCCTTCAGCCAATCCCGCTCAGGGCATGTTGGCAAACCGGACATGTCGCAGAGATGGCCGACCGTTTCGGCCAGTTTGCCCAACGGAAGGATCACCCTCCCCTTCGGCAGGTCTTCGGGATCAAGATCGTTCAGCCAGCTTTGAACACTGGGCGGAGTTTGACGCCGCCAAAGTGCCGCGGCACAGCCAGGATTGAGAAAGGCGCTCAGCGCCTCGGCCGTATCCGCAACGCCGACCCCAACGGCCGCACCGATTACGGTTTGGCGTACAACGCTCATGCTGCTGCCTCAGCCCGACGCCAGATCGGGAACGGGTCGGGATAGTCCGGCAAATTGTCGGGACCCAAACCCGCAACGGCGGGCACAAGACAGGCATCCAATCGCGCCCTGAGGGTCGGCCAGTCGATCCCTGCCCCGATGAACACGATCTCTTGCCGGCGGTCTCCCCGTGGTTCTTGCCAATGGGCCTGCATATAGGCACGGGCACTGTCATGGGTCGGTCGGCGTTCTTCCGGAACTGAAGCCCACCAAGTGCCCAAAGGCTGCACGCTAGAGAGCGCTCCGGCCAGCGAAAACTCAGCCACCCAATCGGGACGCGTCGAAATCCAGAAATGCCCCTTGGCCCGGATCACACCCGGCAGATCGCCGTTCAGAACCTCAAGGATACGCTCGGGCACGAAGGGCAGACGCGCCCGGTAGACATAAGACGCAACACCATATTCTTCAGTCTCCGGCACGTGGTCAGCAAATCCATACAACTCCTTGGCCCACATCGGATGCTCATGGGCTTTTTCGAAGTCAAACAGACCGGTATCGAGGATTTTCTCAGCCGCCACAGCGGAGTGATTGACTTCTACGATCTCGGCATCCGCATTAAGGCTGCGGATGATCTTGCGGGCCGCGTCGACCTTTTCCGGCCCGGCATCGCTGACCTTGTTCAGGACCACGACATCGGCGAACTCGATCTGATCGGTCAGCAAATGGACGAGGGTGCGTTCGTCTTCCTCGCCCATGGTCTCACCGCGATCCTGCAGGAAGTCATGCGAGGAGAAATCCCCGAGCAGGTTTACCGCATCGACAACCGTCACCATCGTGTCCAGACGCGCCGCATCGGACAGGCTTTCACCATACTCATCGCGGAAATCGAAGGTCGCAGCCACCGGCAGAGGCTCGGAAATACCCGTTGATTCAATCAGCAGATAGTCAAAGCGCCCCTCGGCCGCCAGTCGGCGGACCTCATCCAGAAGGTCATTACGCAGGGTGCAGCAGATACAGCCGTTCGACATTTCAACCAGCGTTTCGTCCGTGCGGCTCAGTTCGGTATCGGCGCGCACGAGGTCGGCGTCGATATTCACCTCGGACATATCGTTCACGATCACCGCGACACGGCGACCTTCGCGGTTGTTGAGAACTCGGTTCAGCAAGGTGGTCTTGCCAGCCCCAAGAAATCCGGAAAGCACCGTGACGGGAAGGCGCGTATCTGACATATGAGTCTCCATAGCTCTGGATGCGGTTCTTGTAACTTTCATAGTTACTAGATTAATGCAACAGCCAAAGTTACGTTGCCAGCAGGTTAGGAGAACCCCGTCATATGAAGCGCAATAGCCGCCTGTCACTTGCCCTGCATACGCTCAGCCACATGGCCGGAGAGCCGGACCGTGTGCGCACCTCAACCGAAATTGCCGACCATGCCGGAACCAACCCGGTTGTTGTGCGTCGTGTTTTGGGAAAATTGCGCTCCGCCGGTCTGCTGACGTCTGAGAAAGGTCATGCAGGCGGATGGCGTCTGGCCCGCATGTCGAGCGACATCACGCTAGCCGATGTCTACCTTGCGCTGGACGAGCGCCTTGTCGCCAGCAGCAGTGAAGACGAGGCGCCAACCTGTTCTGTCGAACACGCCTTGCAAAAACGTGTGCGCGGCGTTCTGGAAGAGATTGAGCAAAGCCTAGTGGAAAGACTATCAGAGACTTCGATCAAAGAGGTCTGAGACAGGCCCCTACCTAGGTGTCTAGGCCTCTCTCGTTATGCAAGAGCGGGCAATCGGCGGTGTGAAGAATACCGTAATCCAGCGCGGTGCCGAGAAACCCTTCACGGTTTCAGGCACATCGGGCCGTATTAGCGTCAATGGGTACCGCGCGGGACAAAGAAGGGCTCGATCAGAAGGGTCTCACTGGCCTTAGCCGGTTCAGCCAGACGTTTTTCCAGCAAGGTGATCACATGTTCGACCGACTGGTCGATCGGATTGTTGATTGTGCTGAGATTGAAAGCGGGCCAACCGGCCATTTCAATATCGTCAAAGCCCACAATCGAGAGTGTTTCGGGCACGTCCACGCCCAGCTCCCGCGCGGCGGTCAACGCTCCTATCGCGCTGGCATCGTTGGCACAGATCAGCGCATCAAGGCTGTTTTCCCGCAGCAGTTTCTGCGCTGCGTCGTATCCAGCCCCAACCGTGAAATCTCCGACGTCTTCCGCGATCAGGGACAATCCTGCCGCCGCCAAAGTGCTGACTACCCCGGCCCTCCGATCATCTGACGATCCGAACTCGGCAGCGCCCGCAATGAACCCGAACCGCGTGCGGCCCTTGTCCAACAGAACGCGGGTCGCGATGGTCATCCCGTCAGCATTCTTACAGCACACATTGTCGATCCCAGCCGCATCAACAATCCGCCCGGATGAGATCATGGGGACCCCGAATTTGCTGCATTGCTCCACAAGCGCGCCGGGCATGCTGCCCCCGCGCAGAATCAGAGCATCCAGCGGATAGCGCAAAACCTGATCCATAGCTGATTCAGCGCTCTCGCCGCTGCCATCAATCAGAATCGGCCACTTGTTCAGAGCGTTCAACTGCCGGACCAACCGGTTTACAAACTCTGAGTCGTAGGTGCTCCGCTTGTTGCCTACAAAGACCGCTACGAGGTGCGATCGCCCCCCCTTCAACCCTGCCGCCAACGCGTTAGGTTGATACCCCATACGGTCAGCCATATGCATGATTTTTAAACGTTTTTCAGCATCAAGGTAAGCGCCGGGCGTAAACGCACGGGACACGGCCGAGCGGGACACGCCCGCCGCATCAGCAACCGCCTGCGCCGTAACGCGGCGCGGTCTGTCCAGTTGTTTTTTGCTGTCATCAACCACGCCTAAGCTGTCCATCTTTTTTGTCGAATTTGTCAATATTGCTAGAAATCTTTCATCGAACTGTCATACGTTAACAGTATGTGGTCACGTGTGCAGTTTGCGGACGTATTCCACTGATGCGGGTCGGAGGCTGCGCGCGAAAAACGCCGCAGGGGAGCCTGCATGAAAACTGGCACATAATGCCAACGGTCTTTTTGCTGCAAAGGGCCGACACCGAACCGGAGGATCGAAATGAACAATCTGAAGTTTTGCGCAACAGCTGCCGCGCTCGCGTTCACCGCGACCGCAGCTTTTGCAGAAACCGAAATCACTTGGTGGCATGCCCATGGCGGGCAGCTGGGTGAAACCGTCAACAAGGTTGCCGAGAAATTCAACGAGTCGCAGGACGAATACACAATCACTCCGATCTACAAGGGCAGCTACGAAGAAACGTTGACCGCCGGGATCGCTGCCTTCCGCGCGGGCGAGCAGCCCAACATCATGCAGGTGTTTGACGCCGGCGCCGCCACCGTGATCGCGGCCAAAGGCGCGACCGTTCCGGTTCAGGACCTGCTGGCTGAAAACGGTGTCGAATTCGACATCAATGACTACATTGCCGGTGTGCGTTATTTCTATGCCGACAGCGATGGCAAGATGATCGGTATGCCGTTCAACTCGTCGACCCCGATCTTGTACTACAATGTAGACGCTCTAGAAGCTGCGGGCGTGACCCCCCCGAAGACTTGGGAAGAGTTCCAGTCGACCACCGCTCCGGCGCTGAAAGAGGCAGGCTATATCCCGCTCAGCCAGTCGCACCTGCCCTGGATCTTCACCGAGAACTTCATGTCGCGCCACAACCTGCCGTTTGCGACCAACAACAACGGCTATGACGGCATGGACACCGAGATCCTGGTCAACAACGACGCGATCAAGGCGCACTTCACCGCCGTGACCGAGTGGAAAGACAACGGTATGTTCGAATGGTATGGCACCGGTTGGGGTGACAACGCAAAACCGTTCGAAGAAGGAAAAGTTGCCATGTGGCTGGGTTCGTCCGGTTCCTTCGGTGGCCTGCTGCAGAAAGACCTGGGCTTTGAATTCAGCGCGGTTGAGTTGCCCTATTGGGAAGCCGTCACAGCTGAGCCAACCCAAACCTTCATCGGTGGCGCAGCGCTGTTCGCGATGTCGGGTAAATCGGACGAGGAAAACAAGGCAACTGCCGAGTTCTTCCGCTTCCTGACCGCGCCTGAGACCCAGTATTTCTGGCACCAGGAAACCGGTTATGTCCCGATCACCGAGGCCGCTTATGAAGCCGCCAAGGCAGACGGTCACTATGACCGCTATCCTGCCGCCGAAGTTGGTGTGAACCAGCTGCAAGCCAAGGCCGGTGACAACACCAAAGGCTACCGCATGGGCTTCTACGTTCAGATCCGCGACATCATGAACCGCGAGTATGGCCGTATCCTGACCGGTGAGACCGATGTGGAAAGCGCCTTCCAGAACATCGAAGCCGAAGCCAACGAATTGCTGGCACGCTTCGCCAAGACTCAGGGCTAAGGTTCTGGGATCACCCCCAAGATGGTCGCGCCTTTGGGCGCGGCCATCCCCCATTTTGCAACTGGACTAACAATGAAACGCGCGGGCTTCGACACTATCTGGCTTCCTGTGGCGCTGCTGCTTCCGCAGCTCATGATCATCGCCATTTTCTTCTACTGGCCCGCTGGATGGGCGCTGCAATCGTCGTTCTTTCTGCAGGACCCGTTCGGGTTCGGTTCGACTTTTGTTGGGGCGGACAACTACACCTCATTGCTGGGCAATGATCAGTACAAACGCATCGCGTGGTTTACGGTTGTCTTCTCCATTCTCGTCACCTTCTTTTCACTGGCCATCGCGCTGTTGCTGGCGGTCAAGGCCGACAAGGTGATCCGAGGGGCGAGATCCTATCGCACCCTGCTGATGTGGGTCTACGCGATTGCGCCGCCCGTCGCGGGCTTTCTGGGCATTCTGTTCTTTGATCAAAGTACCGGCCCCATGACCAAGTTCTTCGGACTGTTCGGCTGGGAATTCAAGCTGGGCGTTGACTACAACGCCACCGCAACGGCAATGATCATCGTCGCGGTGTGGAAACAGATCCCGGTCAATTTTATCTTCTTCCTTTCGGGCCTGCAATCCATCCCTCGTTCAGTTCGCGAGGCGGCCATGATCGACAACCGCTCGTCCACGCGGCGGTTCTGGGACGTGACCTTTCCTCTGCTGGCGCCGACCGCGTTTTTCTTGCTGATCATCAACATTACTTATGCCCTGTTCGACACATTCGGCATCATCGACGCACTGATGAAGGGTGAACCGGGTAACAACCCGATGACCCTTGTCTACAAGGTGTATCTGGATGGCTTCCGCGGCAACGACCTTGGCGGATCATCCGCGCAATCCGTTGTGTTGATGGCCCTTGTTCTGATCCTGACCGTCTTCCAGTTCCGGCTGGTGGAACGCCGGATTCACTATACCTGAGGGAGGATATCATGGCCGACACCACACTCGACACACCCGCCGTGACCCGCAAAACCCGCAGAATCCGCTGGGAAACGATCGCAGATCACTTTGTCCTCATCCTTGGGTCCTTGCTGATGATCCTGCCGCCTCTGCTGGCGCTGACGACAGCCAGCCACGATGCGGTCACCATCCACCGCGAAGGCATCCAACTGGGCCTTGGTGACGACCTGGGCAAGAACTTCAACGCCGCCATGTTTGAAAAAGGCGGGTTCACACAGACCGTTGACGGCACCTTGATGCTGATGAACTCGTTCATTCTGGGCATCGGCTTTGCCGTGGGCAAGATCATCATCTCGATGATGGCCGCCTATGCCATCGTCTATTTCCGTCTGCGCTTTGCAACGCTGGCCTTCTGGGTGATCTTCACCACCCTGTTGCTGCCGCTTGAGGTCCGCATCCTGCCTTCCTACGAGGCGATCCAGAAACTGGGCCTGACCAACACCTATACCGGTCTGATCGTTCCCCTGATCGCATCTGCCACAGGCACGTTCTTCTTCCGGCAGTTCTTTATGTCCGTCCCCGAAGAATTGGCCGAGGCTGCCCGGATCGACGGCGCAGGGCCGTGGAAATTCTTCATCGACATCCTCGTCCCGCTCAGCCGCACGATGATTGCCGCGATCTTCATCATCATGTTTGTCTTTGGCTGGAACCAGTACCTGTGGCCGACGCTGATCACGACGGATGAAAGCTTCTTCACGCTGGTCCGTGGGATCAAACAGATCGTGCTGACCTACACCGACAGTCAAATCCCCGAGCATGGACAAGCGTTGGCGCTGGCCATTGTTGCGATGATCCCGCCGGTGGCGATCGTCATCTTCTTCCAGAATTGGTTCGTCAAGGGCCTCACAGAATCCGACAAATAAGGAATACGCGCATGGCTCAGGTAACATTAGAGGGCATCCGCAAGGTCTATCCTAACGGCTTCAAGGCCGTTCAGACCACTAGCTTCACCATTCAGGACGGCGAGTTTGTCGTTCTGGTCGGTCCTTCGGGCTGCGGCAAATCCACGTTGCTGCGGATGATCGCGGGGCTCGAGGATATCACCGAAGGTACGCTTAAAATTGGCAACCGGGTGGTCAATGATGTGGATCCGGCAGATCGGGACATCGCGATGGTGTTCCAGAACTACGCGCTCTACCCGCATATGACGGTGCGTAAAAATATTGGATATGGCCTGAAGAACCGCGGCACGCCCGCGTCCGAGATTGCAGCCAAGGTCGAAGACGCCGCCAAAATGCTGAACCTGACCGAATATCTGGACCGCAAACCTGCGCAATTGTCCGGTGGTCAACGCCAGCGCGTCGCCATGGGCCGTGCCGTCGTGCGCGACCCAGCCTTGTTTCTCTTTGATGAACCTCTTTCTAACCTCGATGCAAAGCTGCGCAACCAGATGCGGATCGAGATCAAAGCCCTGCAGCGTCGTCTTGGCACGACGGCAGTTTACGTAACCCACGACCAGGTCGAGGCTATGACGATGGCCGACAGGATCATCGTTTTGAACGCAGGCCGGATTGAGCAGATCGGTACCCCCTCCGAGATCTACCACAATCCGGCATCTACCTTCGTCGCCTCGTTCATGGGTGCCCCACCCATGAACCTGATTGAGGCCGAAGCGTCAGACGGACAGGTGCGCCTCAACGGCTATGACGGGCTGATGCCCGCGCCACAGGCCGTCAGCGGCCCGGTGACAATGGGTGTACGTCCCGAGGATGTCGAACTGGATGAGAACGGATCCGTCTCGTTCCAGGTCGACATCCTCGAAGAACTTGGCGCGCATCGTCTACTGCACGGCACTCTTGCGGATCAGCCATTTACGGTCATGGTCGGTAAGGATCATAGCGTGCACACGGGCGAAACCCGCATCACCCTGAAACATGACGCCCTGCGTCTGTTCGACGTGGAAACGGGAAAAGTCCTTTGATCACACAAACTGTCGCGACTTTGCCCGAGGTCACATCAGACCAGCGGGCTGAAATCATGGCCGCCCCACGCACAACGACGGCGCATCGGTCGCTGATGGCATCTTTGCCAGCAATGAACGCGCTGCAATTGGGCGGCGAGGCCAAAGCGACCCAACTGCCGGCGCAGATCACCGTCGCCGCCTGGAATGTTGAACGTTGCCTGTTCCCCGAAGAAACCGCCGCGCATCTGGACCCGATTGCACCAGATATCGTTCTGCTCTCCGAGGTCGATTGCGGCATGGCCCGCACCGCGCAACGCCACACCACCGAAGAGGTTGCCCGCGTCCTGGGCATGACATACGCCTTTGGCGTCGAGTTTCACGAGCTTGACCTGGGCGGCCCGACCGAGCGCGCCTTTTGCACCGACGATTTCAACACAACCGGCTGGCATGGCAACGCCGTGCTGTCCTCGGTCCCGTTTGAGCGCACGGCTTTGATCCGACTGGACGACCACGGCCACTGGTTCACCCCCGAAAGCGGGGCTGCAGACCCTGAACAACCCCGGGTCGGCGGGCGCATGGCCATTGCCGCCGTGGTGCCAACGGAACGGGGGCCGATCTGCGTAGTCTCCACCCATCTGGAAAGCAATTCCGCCGCTGAACACCGGCAAGTTCAGTTCGAACTTCTGCTAGAGGAGATTGACGCCTTCGCCCCCGACATGCCCGTCTTGATCGGAGGAGATCTGAACACCGGCAACCACCTTCCCCCCGATTTCGACTGGCGCCGCGAAACCTTGTTCGCACTGGCCGAAGATCAGGGCTATTCGTGGGAGTTTACGGCCGAGGGCGACACGACCCGCCCCAGTCTGATCACACCGCACCCGGACCGAAAGATGAAACTGGATTGGCTGGCCGGGCGGGGTTTCACGCCCGTAGACAAGGGCGTGTTGAGTTCAATCTCGGCCACTGGCACACCGCTTTCCGACCACGACTGCGTGTGGACAAAGGCCGATATCTCCGCACTTTCAGACGCATAATCCAATTCCGATCGTAGTCTGACACGCGTCTTCGAGATTTGAAGACATGAGGGGCGCTAAGCCCCCCACCCTCTTGGCGAGAGGTGGGTTATGGCGGATGCCTTCAAATGGTTTGCGACAATTCAAGCTGCCCCACTGCGCAGATGTCATACGATTTGAAAAACCGGATTGACGTGGCGCGATGCTTGAGGGAAGCCAAGGGGGCCATGACACCGCCTGCCCAACACCTCTCTGCCCTTCAAACGCGCTCCGACGGGTTCCTAATGGACGTACGGGCCATGGAAATCGGGTCTGTGGCAGCGACTGCCGTGATCGCGAGGTTTGATCAATCCCGTTTTGAAGATGGCCTTTTCACGACGTTGGACGTCGACCACCCGGATCGTTTGGACAGGGCCGTTGAAAAGCGAAAGGCCGAGTACCTCGCAGGCCGTGCCGTAGCCATGGCCGCTTTGGCTACCGCAGGGCATGCGCCAGCACAGATCGCAACCGGTCCCAACCGCGAACCGATCTGGCCCGCAGGCGTCGCAGGTTCGATCACGCATTCCAAAGGACGCTGTGCGGCGATTGTCACCGATCAGCCCGGCACCTTGGTTGGCGTCGATATAGAGGACATCGCCGAAGGGTCCTCACTGGATGCGATTTTCAAGGTCGCTTTGCAGCCAGAAGAAACCCGGCTGATCCGGGAAAGCGACGCGCAAGCGTTGATGGCAACGCTTGTATTCTCCGCCAAAGAGACACTCTACAAGGCCCTGTTCCCGGCGGTTCAACAGTTCTTTGGTTTTGACCATGCCGAACTGCACTGCGCGCCGAGCGAAACCGTCCTAAGGCTGCGGTTGACAAAATCGTTGAAGAATACGGTCACGGCAGGGACGGTATTCGACATCGGCTACAAACAACTGGACCGCAGCGTTATTACCTGGCTTGTCACACCCACGCCAGCCGTCTGAGCCTCCTCAGCCTAGCCAAAACGCTGTCCTTTTTGTTCCATGTCGCTGGGTTACACCTGCGACACACCGAATTCTTGATCCGCTATTGGCTATCGCTCAAATGTCTGCTGATCTCGCCCGCGCAACGCAGACGGCCTTTGCATCAAGCTGTGAACTTTAACTTCAATCCCGGACGAGGCCATCTGGCCTTGTAGATTTTGCCCGTGCTGGAGGCGGTGATCCAGATATCCTGCATGTCTTCACCGCCGAAACACATATTGGTCGTGAAAAGATCGGGAATGGCGACATGTTCCGTTGATCCATCGGGGCTGAACACCGTGATCCCGCCGTTGAAAATCGTCGCCACGCAGACCCGTCCGTCGGCCTCCACCTTGAGACTGTCGAGCCATTGGTACCCCGGCAAGGTCTGCACCACCTGCCCTGGCATCCCCGGAATCGGGCCGGGCTCGACTTGCCCATTGCCCGTGATCTTCATCGCCCAAAGCCGCCCAAACACTGTGTCCGAGACGTAGACGGTGCCGCCATCCGGCGACAGCCCAACCCCGTTGGGCATCGGAATCGTGGCGGCCTTGATCAGGGTCTTGCCGTCGATCGTGGCATAGTACAGCCCGCCATAGCGCGTGGACTCTGCGTCCTCGATCCCCGTATCGGTGAACCAGAACCCGCCATCCTTGTCGAAGACCAGATCGTCGGGCGCGATCAGCCGTTTTCCCTCGTAGGAGTCAAACAGCATCGTGACCTCTCCGGTCTCAAGATCGACCCGATGCACGGACCCACCCTTGTAGTGCGGACGAATGGGGGCGGGGACGGTAATACCGTCGGGACCGTAAGGCACGAAACTGTAAACACCGCCGTTGTTGCAGACGTAAGCCGCGCCATCGGGGCCGATCGCCACGCCATTCGGACCACCAGGGATTTCGGCCACCACACTAACGGTGCCATCGACGGACAGGCGCACGAGGGTCTGCTCTTTGATATCCACGAACAGGACCGAGCCATCATTCATCGCAACCGGACCTTCTGGAAAACCCAGCCCGCTGCACATCTCATGTAGTTCCAACGCCATAGCCTCAACTCCCTGATTGCGCCGTGGCCCCGGTGGGGTCGGCCATTGCGGGCCAAGCCCGTCCTTTTCGCGGCGAACTGTGCTGACAAATACAGGTTTTCGCAAGGCTTTTTCCAATTTGCCATGCGGGATAAGCCTCAACGGGTCGCAAAACGGCTGGCTTTTCCTAGGCCAGATATCCTAAAACCCCCTACAACTAAAAAGCGATGAGGCGCATCGAATGGTATTCAAACTTGTGTCCTGCGATGGCGGGGGGATCAGGGGCTACCTGACCTGCCTGATCCTGCAAAGCCTGCAGGAGGAGACCGGCGTTCTGGACAAGGCGGATGGGTTCGCGGGCACCTCGACCGGTGGGCTGATCTCCGTGGCGCTGGCGGATGGCCGGACGCAAGGCAAGGATATGGGTCAGCTTATCGGAGCGCTTGCCGCGCATTACCGTGAAGATGCCGACAAGATCTTCCGCGAAAACGAACACAGCTTTCTTGACAAGGCACTGGATGAGGTGCTGCGGCGTTTCAAACTGGGCGGAGGTCCGGGCATCACAGCGTCGCAATACAATGCGACCGGGCTGGAGGAGATCGGGCGCAGTCTGGTCGGAGACCGCAAAGTCAATTCTCTGTCGCCGGATCTGGTTCTGGCGGTCAACACCGTGTGCCTGCATCGCAGCGACAAGGTGGGATGGTCCCCGTTCACCATCACCAACCAGACGCTGGGCTACGAAAAATGGCTGGATATGAGCGATGTCGGCCTGCTGGACGTCGCCATGGCAAGCTCGGCCGCGCCGTCCTATTTCCCGCCGCATCAGATCATCTCGGACGGGGTGGACTATGGCTATTTCGCTGATGGTGGGGCCTTTGCCAACAATCCGGTGATGAACGGCATCAACGTGGCCATCGCGGCTGGTCGTGCCGAAGGTCTGGCGCATATCGAGGCTCTGTCTATCGGCACCGGGCAACAGCCCACTGATATCTCGGAGGAGATGATCAAGAACCCCGACGACTGGGGCCTGTTGAAGTGGTTCGGGATCACGTCGGGCGCCCCCCGGGGTGCATTGATCGAACTGCTGCTGACTACATCCGCCGAGAACCAGCATTGGATGGCCCATCTTGTGTTGAAAGAGCGGATGGTACGTCTGAACCCTTCGCTACCCAAGGTCGTGGGGCTGGCAACACACCGACCTGAATCCTATGATCTGATGGAGAAGGCATTCTACACCTGCAGGCAAAGTGAATACTGGACCCATGCCAAAAACATGCTGAACAAATGGTAGCCACCCTCAGTTTTGTGTGATCAAACAGTGGCTTCGCCGGGCTTTATGTATTCTTCCTGTTGCCTTTGCCCGACCAGTGGTTATGGTTAACGCCACATTTTTGGGGTAACTTCAGTTAACAGGTGGTCAAGTCATGAGCGATCCCGGCCTTGCCGAGAAGCTGGTAGAAGTTCTGCATCGTCCTGATGGTGATCTGGCCCTGCGCCCCGTTCACACAATCGGGATCAGTGCGACCGGCTATTTCAAGCCCACGCCCATCGCCCGGAATTTCTGCGCTGCGGATCACTTCACCAAAGAAAAGACGGATGTGATTGTTCGGTTTTCGAACGGATCGGGCTGCGCTGTGGTGCATGACGGCTGGTCCGATGTCCGGGGGCTGGCGGTTCGGTTTCACTTGTCTGATGGTTCTGATACCGACCTGATCGCAATGAACCTGCCCGAGTTCTTCACCCCGACGCCCGAGACGTTTCTGGATTTCGCCGAGGCCGCCAAGCCCAAGCTCTACACCGGTCAGACTCCCTGGCAGAAAATCTGGAGCTACCTTCAACTGATGCTGCCTGAACGCGACCCCTATCCGGGCGAGACGATCAGCCCGGACGAAGGCGCCATCGGGTTTGCCGACCGGAACGCCTATTCTCAGCTTGGTGTATTGCAGGCCGCCCAGATCGGCGCGCCGACAAGCTACGCGCGGGCGGCCTATCACGCCTGCCATACTTTCATCGTGACCGGAGCCGAAGGCGTGCGCCGCTGGGTGCGGTTTTCGTGGCAACCCATCGCAGGTGTGCTGAACACCGACCCGGATGAGACACCGGTGGATGACTATCTGCAGGCCGAACTCAAGGAACGTCTTGCCAAGGAACCTGCGCGGTTCTCGCTGATGATGACGATCGGTGAGGTCGGAGACGATTTCAACAACTCCTCGCGCCCCTGGCCGCCACATCGTAAACGGATCATGATGGGTGTTCTGACGTTGAACGCTGTGCCTGAGGATCAGGTGGAAGAATCCGAGAAGCTCAGCTTCAATCCTGGCTTGCTGACCCCCGGGATCGAGGCCTCGGATGATCCGGTGCTGAAAATGCGCATCGACTCGTACAAAATCTCAAGCGCTTGGCGCGGCGGGTCCCCTTGCCCGTTCTCGAAGGGGTAGGGTCATGACTCATCAGAACAGCTGGTTCAACCGCTACGTCAACACCCTGCAGGACCGGGGATGGTTCAAGTTCCTGTCACGCTACATCGTTGTGCCCTATTGGCACTGGCGCGACCCCAAGCCGAAACTACCCGGCGGCCCGCGTCCCTCTCCGCAACCCAGCGAGAACGTGCAGCGCATGATGAACCTGATCATGCCGTTGAAAGATCCCTCGCCCGCCGGACGTGCCCATGCCGCGCTGGCCATCGCGCAAAATGTCGAAGAGATCTTCGCAGGGCTCGACAATGTCGGAACGGTGCATTTCGCGCGGTTTCTGCTGATCGACGACAAAATCTGCATGATTTCGGTCTATGACGGCGATTTCAGCAATTACATTCGGGATTTCATCACCACCATCGGCAGTGTGTTCAATGACGTCATCTCACTTGTGGACGGGGCGGAACACCTGATCCCGACCGAGCACAACGTCGAAGAGTTCATCGACTGGGTCCATGAACACGACCTGTTTCAGGCCCCCGATTTCCCGACCGACTTGTTCGGCCTGCAGGATGAGGCCAAAGGGCTGCCTCCAAACCAGCCGCCGCATCGGCTGGAAACCCTTCCGCGTGCGTTTGTTCTGCAACTCTACGCGAACCCCAACCTGTCGCTGGGGGGCGGTTATCGCGCCTATCCGGGCGTTTCCGCCGCGCAAGTGCGCCAAAAATTTGGACAAGGCTGGTGACTGCAAAACTCGATCTCGCCGACATTCAGGGCAACATCCTGCGCGGTTATCACCGCGATCTGGTGCGCCATCTGTTTCTTGAAGTCACCGACCGCGCCGCTGCACGCCAGTTTCTGGCAACCGCCGTCGATGGCGGCAGTGACACGGTCCCCGAAATCACCCGAGGGGTGTTGTGGGAGGTCAAGCCGCCCTTCTGTTTCAACATCGGCCTGACCTATGCCGGGCTGCGCGCCCTTGGCACCGCGTCCGAGGATCTGAAAACCTTCCCCAGCGAATTCGTGCAGGGCATGACGAAACGCGCGATGAAACTGGGCGATTTCGGCACCAGCGCACCGGATCACTGGCCGGCTCCGTTTGATCAACCTGACCGGGTTCACATCATGGCGTCGGTCTATTCCGACGTTCAGGATCACCTAGACCTGGTAGAGAAACAGGTTGGCGCGGCCTTCACCATTCTGGGTAAACGCGACGGCCGCAATCTGGCCGATAGCAAGGTGTTTTTCGGCTATGTCGATGGCATTTCCCAGCCCCGTTTCGAGCAGGTCTATGATCCCGAGCAAGCCGGTGTCGATGAACCGATTGACCCGCTGGGCACCGCCCTGCTGGGTTATCCCACACGCCAAGAGGGCGTGGTGTTCCGCGTCCCCTCGCCCAGTGCGCTTGGTTTCAACGGGTCGTTCAATGCGTTCCGAGTTCTGGCGCAGGATGCGGCCGGTTTCGAGGCTTATCTGGACAAAGCCGCCGATGATCTGATGGGTCACCCGGATCGCGATAAATTGGTCGATCCGAACAATCTGGAACGCATCGGCGAAGGCCTGGACATCCACGGCGCTCTGCGAGAGGTTGTCGCGGCCCAGATGTGCGGGCGCTGGCGAAACGGCGTTCCATACGAGCTGTCACCGGACGCGCAATGGCCCGAGCATGAGGTCTCGCTGACCAATTTCAACTACAACGCGCATTCCCGCTGTCCTGCCGGGTCGCATCTGCGACGCGGCAACCCGCGTGGCGGTCGGATCGTGCAACGCATCGCCAACTACACGCGACGTTTGGTGCGGCGCGGCATGTCCTACGGCCCGGATTTCGACCCCCAAAACCCCGACACGGCTGAGCGCGGCCTGCTGGGCAGCTTCATCGGCGCCAATATCGGCGCACAGTTCGAAGCGGTGATGTGCGACTGGATCAACCTCGGCCTGCACGACCCGACGATCACGGGTGCCAATGATCCTCTGCTGGGGGCGAACACGCCGGAAACCAGCTGGTTCGACCTCAGCCTGCCCGATGGGGGCACGATCCGACTGCACGGCTTTCCCCGACTGATCCATACTCGCGGTGGCGCGTACACGTTCCTGCCGAGCCTGACGGCGATCAAGTACCTGTCCGGATTGACGAACTAGGCTAGGGCGAGCCGGAACCAGACAAAGCCGAACATCTCGACCAAAACCGCTATTGAGGCAGAGTCACAACCCTGCCTCCTGCGGCATCGGCATCGGCGATGTCATGGGTCACCAACAAAACTGGCAGCCGCGCCGCGCCGGCTCGGGCAAAGACGAGGTCCCGCATTTTGTCCCGGAGACCGACATCGAGGCGCGAGAAAGGCTCATCCAAAAGCAAGGCATCGGGCTCCGCCAGAAGCATCCGCATCAGAGCCACTCGGGCGCGCTGACCTCCGGACAGGGTCTCGGGATCGCGGGTTTCAAACCCGTCCAGCCCGATCTCGGACAGGGCGGCCTGAATGCGCGCGGCCCGGTCCGGGGTACGGGGCGGCAGACCAAAGCCGACATTCTGACCAACAGACAGGTGTGGGAACAACAGGTGGTCCTGAAACAGGATCCCCACGCGCCGCTTCTGAGACGGCAGGGCATTCAGAACCCGCCCATTCAACGCTATGCGCCCTTCAAGACGAAAGGCGGGCGACAAAGTTCCGGTGATCGCTGCAAGAATGGTGGATTTCCCAACCCCGGACGGCCCCATCAGGCTCAGAACCTCTCCGGGCGCAATGTCAGCTGATAGCTGCGCCAGTCCTCTGCCATCGGCATGAGAGATCGAAAGCTGATCCAGTGAGAGGCCCTGTTCAATCATGGCGTAGTCCGCTTTTGTTGCGATAGACAATTCTGGGGATCATCAAGGCCAGCAGAAACGGCAGCCATGCCGTGAACGCCAGCGCGATGGTCCAGACCCCTATCGCACGGCGATCGCCGCCTGAGAACAGGGCCAGAGCCTCGGTCGTCAACGTGTTCAACCGCCCGCCCGAGGCCAGAAGAGTGGCCAGATATTGGCCGACTGACACCGCCATCCCCACCGCAAGCGCCGTCAAGATCGGAGCTAGCAACATAGGCAGCCGGATACGCCAAAGCACTCCGACCGGTCCCAGCCCCATAGCGGCCCCGATTGTCGCATAGCGGCGGTCGAGCGCGCGGTAGGGGCCTGCCAGGGCCAGAAACACATAGGGCAGAACGAAGACCAAGTGGGTCAGGATCACGGGAAGGATGCCCTGCGCCGCTCCGATCTGGATCATCAGGATCTGCAGGCCCGGCAGAAAAGCGATCTGAGGCAGGATGAGCGGTAGGTACAGGATCACCATACCTGTCTTGTTCATCTTGCGCCGGGTGCGAAGTTCTGCGTTCAGGCAGCCGATCACCAGAACCAAAGCGATCAGTGCGGTGGCAAACGCCAGTGCCAAGGTGACCACGGTGACCTCTACCGCGTCCGGGCCGTGGCGCTCCCAGGACATCAGACTGAAGCTGCTCGGTAGCGCATCGGGAAACCTCCAACGTCCGGCGAAGGACCAGATGAACTGGCCGATCAGCCCGCCGAACACCGCGATCCCCGCCGTGAGTGACACCACGAGGCCAAGGGTTCTAAGGGCGGTGTCGCGCAAGCCCATGCCGCGCGTTCCGCTTTCCACACCACGGTTGATCAGCGCGGCCACGGCCCTTTCACCACCTCGCCAGACCATGATGGCCGCCGCCACCAGCCCCAACTGAACCAAGGCAGCCGCAGCAGCGGGCGCGCGCATGGCCAAATCGGGGTCCGTCATCCAGCGCAGGATGAACATGGACAGCGTCGGCGGGCGCGACGGCCCCAGAACCATCGCGACATCCACATTCGACATCGCATAGGCCAGGACCGCATAGATCGGCAGCCGGATCTGCGTGTAGAGCGCGGGCATCACGGCCAAGAACCACCCTCGGACCCTGCCGTAGCCCAGCACTTGCGTCACGCGCAACCGCTCGGCCGATTTGATCTGGGGCAGCGCGGCCAGTGACATCAACAGCAGGAAGGGCAGCTCTTTGATCAATAGCCCCGCAATCAATGACCACCCTCCGGGGTCTTGCAGGATCAACACGTCCGGAGGGCGGGTCCATCCCGTCAAACCGGGCGAGATCAACCGCGCAATCCACCCCGATGGTGCAATCAGGAACGCCAGCCCCAGCGCGGCCGCCGCATGGGGGACTGACAAAAGGGGCGACAGCAGCGTCTCAAGCCGCGAAAACACGCGTGTGCCCTGCCAACCTGCGATCAGCAGAAAACACCCGATCAGCGCCCCAAGTGTCGAAAGGAAACCGGTTTTGAACGACAGCCAGAGGGCTTTGCCCACGCCCGGCTCGGCCCAGAGGCGCGTCCACGGATAAAATGAAAACCCGTTTTGCCCGTCCGGGCGCATGCCTCCGAAGGCCGGGAGGATCGTTCCCAAAAGCCCAGCTGCGATGGGACCCAGCAGCAATGCTATCGTCAGCGTCGGTGCCAGCTCCCATCGTTTGCCGGGGCTGCGATCAGTTGCCAACGCCGTAACGCTCGGCCCAATCCGCTTCGATCCGGGTCATCCAGCTGGGATGCGGCTCCGGCAGGGCTTGGCCAAGCTCAGCGGGCGACAAGGTTGCCGCGCCCAGCTCCAAAGCGTCGAAGCCTGCGCGGTCCTCCGCCGAAAGGGCGGCCATGTCCAGCACGGTGCTAAAACCCAACAGATCTGGGTCCTGCGCGCGCAGCTGCGCCTCGGGGCTCATTAGGAAATCTGCAACGACCATGGCACCCGCCTTGGCCGAGGCATTGTAGGGGATCGCAACAAAGCTGGCATTGCCCAGTGTTCCGTCCTCCAGAACGAAAGTCCGCGCGCTTTCCGGCAGCTGCTGGTTGGCAATGGCCGTTGTCGCCTCACCCGGAGAGAAACTGATCGCCATGTCGACCTCTCCATCATTGATCAGCTGCAGTTGGCTTGGCCCGGTTTGCGGATAGGCGCGACCTGCACGCCAGAGGTCCGGAGTTACATCCTGCAGCCAGTCCCACAATGGTGCCGTCACCTGCGCATAGTCGTCGCCGGCGGGCTGCTGCAGGATGGTTGGGTCCTCGACCAATTCGATCAGCATCTGTTTCAGGAACGTCGTTCCCAGAAAGTCAGGGGGCTGAGGAAACGTGAACCGACCCGGGTTCGCAGCCGCCCATTCGCGAATTGCCTCGGCGGATTTGGGGGGGTTGGGCAGAACTTCGCTGTCATAGATGAACACGACCTGCGCTATGGCCCAAGGGCTTTCATACCCTTCGGTCGGGACGGTGAAATCTGTGGTGACGGTCTTGCCGTCCACATCCACGAACCGCCAGTTGGGCAGAGCCTCAGCAAAGGGGCCGAACAAAAGATCTGCCTCTTTCATGGCACTGAAATTGGCACCGTTGATCCAGATCAGATCAATCGCTCCATCTTTGTCCTGACCCGCAGACTTCTCGGCAATCACCCGGCTTACCGCGTCAGCGGTATCGGTGAGTTTCACATGCTCAAGCTTGACGCCATGTTCCTCTTCGACGCGGTTTCCGACCCATTCGATGAAGTCATTGATCGTGGTCGAACCACCCCATGCGTTCCAATAGACGGTCTGGCCATTGGCCTCATCCAGAACGTCCTGCCAGTTTGCGGGATCAGGTTCAGCCCATGCTGTTCCGGCCAGCGCCGCGCAGAGGGCAGCAAATAGATGTTTCATGGGTTTTCCTTGCGTTTATTCCGAGTGAGTGAAGACCTGCCGCGCCAACAGGATGCGCGAAATGGCGGTGACAAAGCAAACCGCGCCAAACGCCCATGCCATCGGGCCGAACCAGTTGGGCAACAGGCAAATTGCGATGAAGAAGGCAATGGTTTCAGTGCCTTCCAGAAGACCACCAGTGAAGTAGAGCGACTTTGCACCGTGTTTCTGCGTCTCAAACCCGCGTTTTTCGGCCAGGATCGCATAGCCCAGAAAGGTCGCGCCGTTAAAGTAGAAGCTGACCAGCAGCCATGCCCCGGCCATGGCATTTGCCGACGGGTCCGCCCAGACAAACGCCATTGGAATTGCGCCGTAGAACAGAAAATCACAGGTGATATCGAGATAGCCGCCAAAGTCGGTCTTGCGCCCAGCGCGCGCGATTGCACCATCCAGACCATCCGCCAGGCGCGACAGCAGGATGAACAGGACGGCCAGAACCTGCAAACCCAGAATAATCGCCCCAGCTGCAAACAGGCCGAACCCCAGACCCGCCAGTGTCACAAAATCAGCCGAGACACCACGCGCCGCCAACCCCCGCCCAATCGCGTTCAGCGGCGGATCGATCAGAGGGCGGATGCGAGTATCAAGCATGGTTGGCCTCCGGGCTGTTTACGGTTGGCACGAAGACGCAGTTTTTACATGCCGTGGCATTGGGTAGAATTGAAAAGAGAAGGCCGTTTTCCAACCTGAGTTGCCTCACTACCTGTTTTCACGACATCCGCAGGACCGTGGCATTTTGCTTGGATACGAATAAAGAACGAAGCGGAGAAAAGGAAAAAGAATACCGCATCTTCACGCTGTTGTGTCATCTGCAACACGAGAAGATTGGGGCGTTCCGGTTGGTGGGTGCGGCTTTTCGTTGATTTGATAATTTACCAACAATAATTTCAAATCATTGTAGCTAATTCACGCCGAGTTCGCGCCGAGGAAACATGTCCCGCCATTCCGCCACCAAGGACCTGAACCTAAAAGGCTTGGAGTTGTTTCAGATCTGTGCCCAGAAAGGATCGCTTCAGGCCGCAGCTGAAGAGACCGGCCTGACCATCAGCACCGTCTCGCATCACTTGCGCAATCTCGAAGACCACCTTGGGGTCGAGCTGTTCAACCACGCGCGCAGGCCGATGGTTCTGACGCCAAAAGGGCAGGTCTTTCTGCGCAATATCAGTGACGCGCTCTATGCCATCCGCAAGGCCAAGGCCGAAGCATCTGCCGGAAATATAGCCGAGGCGAGTTACCTCAGGATCGGCACAATCGAAGATTTCGACAGCGATATTATCCCAGAGCTCGCCGTCTTTCTTTCGGGCCATATGCCGAGCTGCGATTTCATGTACCATACCGATTCCAGCCACGCGATTGTCGAGATGCTGCGCAACCGGCATCTTGATCTAGGGATCACGACCACCCCAGAGGAACGGCTGAGGGACCTACAGGATCGCCCCCTACTACGAGACCCGTTTGTGGTGGTCCTCCCTCGGTTCAGCGAGAAATCCCTTTCGGACATTGTCGAAGGGCGCACCAAACTGCCGTTCTTGCGGTTTTCCGGCAATCTGATCATCGCCCGGCAGATCGAGTCCCAAATGCGACGGCTGGGGCTTTCACCGCAGTCCAATTTCGAATGCAGCAACAACCAGACTTTAATGGCGATGGTCGCCGCCGGTGCGGGCTGGACCATCACCACCCCTTTGCTGTTCTCGCGTGCCAAAAGGTTTCACCCAAATCTCAGCATGCACAAGTTTCCGGGCAAAAGCTTTGCCCGCACGCTTGCGATTGTCTCTACACCCGATTGTTCGCGGTCCGTTTTGGACCTGATAGATGGCAAGATGCGCGCACTGATCCGAGATCACGCTTTGACTGCGCAATATGAGAAATCGCCTTGGCTGGCGGATAGCTTCAAACTGGTGGAATGATCAGATCAGAATATTGAACCGAGACCGGATAGCCTCATCCTGTTCGGGCGTCAGGTAAGAAGGCTTGTGGTCGCGAAGAATCTCGCCCGCGCGGGCCCTTGCCCTACCCCATGCATCTTGCGCGCCATTTTCGGCCCATATGCGCGGCTCTGCTCGGTCAGCAAGTGTGGGATAGAAGTAATCCCGTTCCATCGCAGCATGAGTGTGCTGGCCCCCCAAGAAGTGCCCATCACCCAGAACGGCATCACAAATCGCATCGAACCCGAGGTTCTCGTCCGTCACCTCGACCCCGCGCAAGGCGCGATAGGTGTTGGAGTGCATCTCATCATCCAGCACGAAAGCCTCGAAACTGGCCCCCAACAACGATGCAGTCATGCCCGAGCTTTCGTAGATCAGGTTCCCTCCCGCCAAGGCCGCAGCCATTGAGGTAATACCTTTCTCCATCCCATATTGCGCATCTATTGCCTTGGCGTCGGTCATCGAACAGGCCACGCCAGACGGCAAACCAAGCCAATTGGACAGCTGCGCCGACGCGGCATTCAAAACCGCTGTCTCTCCGCTGCCACCGGAAAATGCCCCGGTGCGCAGGTCGATGACCAGAGGCCAGTTCGAGAACACCATCGGAAAACCAGGCTGAATTGCGTGGACCATCAATAGGGCCGCCAATGTTTCCGCCAATGATTGCGCCAGAAACCCCGCCAAGGTCGCAGGCGCCGTCGCTCCGGCCTGCGCCGCTGTGATGCATGAGATCGGAATGTTGTGTTTGATGCATGCGTAGGTGACATCCACCGCATCTTCGCCATAGCGCATGGGAGATATCATCGGGCTGATATGCGCTTTCATGAACGGGCGTTTGGCAAATTCTCCAGGCCCTCCCGCAGCGATGTCCAACATCTCGACTATCGGAGCGACATATTCGGCCAGCGTGAACGACGTCGCCGTCGGTTTGGTCGTGTTCTTGAGTAGCGCGAAAACAGTGTTCACATCCAGATCGAAATTGTCCGGCACATCGGTCGCCACGCAGCAACGTGTAAACCAACTGATATTGGCCAACGTGTCCTGTAGTCGTGCAAAGTCATGGAGGTCCTTCAGGGTCGAAGGCCGATAGAGCGCGCTTTCCATATCAAGAGTCTGCACAGCCGCGCCGCCGGTTCCGAAATACACTTTGTTGCCACCAACCTCGATCGACCTTTTGGGATCGCGGCCATGTAAAGTGAAGGTCTTTGCGGCTTGATCAATCGCCTCTTCAACAAGCTCGGGCGGGAACAGAACCCGTCCTTTGCCGTTGTCCACGGCACCCACGGCCAACAGATCGTTACGCAATCTGTCCGGCGCCTCTCCGATACCCAGTTTCTCAAGCAAATCGAGGGCAGTATCATAGATGCGGCGCAGGTCGGCTTCGCTGAGCGGCTTGTACATCCCGCCGATCTGACCGGGCGGGCATGGATCAAACATGGGCTTGGCTGCTCGTTGTGCCAGACGCCCTTCGCGCCCACCTCGCTTGCTACGCTGTCCAGCCATTCCCAATCCTTTGAAATAGGGGGTTTGTGGCATCAAGCAAGAGGAATTGTTGCCCGTGGCGCAAGATCATCTATTTTACTTCGAAAAAATAGATTTCTAATTTTTATAATGTCTCAATATATCGCTCTACAATTGCACATGGTGACAAACATACTTCGTATGCAGGGCAAGCGAACTCCGGAGGCTCAACCGTCATGAAATCCCGTACCAAAGTTGTTGTCATCGGCGGCGGCATTGCTGGTTGCTCTACGCTCTACCACCTGACACAGGAAGGCTGGAGCGACGTGGTTCTGGTCGAGCGGAACGAACTGACTAGCGGTACCACATGGCATTCGGCGGCGCAGGTGACGAATTTCGGTATGAACCAGACCATGGTCGGGCTGAAGACGCATTCGATCAACCTTTACAAAGAACTCTCCGAAAACCCCGAATATCCGATCAACTACCACCACGCCGATGGCGGCATCCGACTGGCCAATACCGAAGCGCAGATAAAGGGTTACCGCCACTTCGCCTCGATGGCGCGTGGGATGGGGGTGCATTTTGAGGTGATCGACGCCGAGGAATGCGCCCGCCGTCACCCTCTGATTTCGACCACCAACCTGCTGGGTGGATTGTGGGACCCTCTGGACGGTGACATCGACCCGGCCCAGCTGTGTCAGGCGTTGGCCTACCACGCTCGCAAAGCTGGCGCCGAGGTCTATCGCAATACGCCGGTCACCGCGCTGACCCAGCACAAGGATGACACTTGGACCGTGCATACGGAACATGGCGACATTGATTGTGACATCGTCGTCAATGCTTGTGGCTACCGCGTGAACGAAGTGGGCGCGATGATGGGGGTTCACCATCCCGTCGCCTCGATGGAGCATCAGTATTTCCTGACCGAGGATATCCCTGGTATTGCCGAAGCCGGTCACCGGATGCCGCTGCTGCGCTGCCCAATCAGCGATTATTACTGCCGGCAGGAAAAGGGCGGGCTGCTGGTCGGGTTCTATGAACAGGACTGCAAAACCTGGGGCATGGACGGGATAGACCCGAACTTTGTAAACGCCCTCTGCCCCGACGATCTGGAACGCGTCATGGACGTTCTTGCCGGAGCGTTCGAGCGGATGCCAGCATTGGAAGAAACCGGCATTCGGTCCATCGTGAACGGGCCGATCACCTATACAATCGACGGAGCGCCACTAGTCGGACCGATTCCCGGTAAACGCAACGCCTTCTGCATCATCGGCCTGCGCGCAGGGCTGGGCGAGGGCGGCGGCCATGGCTGGCTGCTGGCGCAGCAGATCGTGCATGGTGAAGCATGTTATGACACATGGTGCCTTGATCCGCGCCGGTTCACCGGGCATACGAATGTTGAACTGACCTCCCTGAAAGCGATCGAGGACTATCAGAACGAATTCCGCTTTCACTTCCCGCATGAACATCGCCCCGCCGGTCGACCGGCCAAGACAAGCCCGCTGACGCTCGTACTGGCGGCAGAAGGGGCCGAGTTTACCGTCGTGAACGGGTGGGAGCGGATGGACTACATCAAGCCATCACCCGATTTTCACCCGACGCTCACCTTCGACTTCGATGAGGCGTTCGGCATCGTCGCCGCAGACGTGAAGAATGTGCAGGAGAATGTTGGCCTGTGCGAAGTCAACGGCTTTAACCGGTTCGAGATCACCGGCACTGATCGCCACAGCTTCCTCGATCGTATGTTCTGTGGGACGGTCACCAAACGCGATGGCCGCGTTGGTCTGGGGTATCTGCTGAACCATCACGGCATGGTCAAAGCCGAAGCGACCGTGGCAAACCTACCGGCCTCGGATCGGGGGCCAGAGCGTGTGTGGTACGGCTCGGCTGCGGCCAGCGAATATCACGACATGGATTGGCTGACCCAGCACATTCGTAAGGATGAGAATGTTCAGATCCGCTCCTTGACCAATGACCAGACCATTCTGGTTCTGGCTGGCCCCAAGGCCCGCGATGTCCTGTCCTCCTGCGCGCGCGGCGACTGGTCGAAAGAGGCCTTCCCTTGGCTGTCCGTGCGCGAATGTTTCGTCGGGTTCGCCCCGGCCACGGTCATGGGTGTCAGCTTCTCAGGCGAGTTGGCCTATGAAATCCACGTCCCCAACGCCTCACTCTACGCGGCCTTTCTTGCCTTGCGCGCGGCGGGCGAGGCCCATGACATGAAGCTGTTTGGCGCGCGTGCGGTGGAATCTATGCGGATGGAAAAGGGTTTTCTGCATTGGAAATCCGACATCCTCACGGAATTCGACCCATATGAGACCGGCTTGGATCGGTTCGTAAACCTGAACAAAGGTGAGTTCATCGGCAAGGAGGCCCTGTTGGAACGCCGCGCCAGCGGCAAACGCAAGCAACTCGTGACGCTGCAGATCGACGCAACCCACGCACCCGCCCATGGCGGGGCTTCGTTGATGCATGGCGACACTGTGGTTGGCACCGTCACCTCGGGCGATTGGGGTCATCGGGTCGGGCAGAACCTCGCCTACGCGTTCATTGATCCCGAGCTGGCGGGCGAAGGCACCAGTGCGCTGATCGACATGTACGGCGATTTGGTCGACGCGCAGGTCATCCTTGCCTCACCCTATGATCCTGAACACGTACGGATGCGCGCCTAGGCCGTTTCCGCCCCAGCCAACAATTCACGAGCGAGGCGCATCTCAACCGTTTGGTCCCCGCCCGAAATCGCCTCAGTCGCCGCTTGAAGCTCTGAGTCTGCAATAGCCGCGCAGTGAAACCGCTCGCATGTCCGGGAGAAATCTATGGCCGTATGCAGGGCAAACATCCGCGCCTTCTGGTCCTGTGCGCGGGACAAAGCTTGTCGGAATTCCGCCTCAGCGGGACTGGTCGAGGATTTCGCCAGCGCATAAACCCGGTCGGTTTCTGCCTGTGCCCACCCCTCGTTGGTCAATCGCTGATGTTCACGCGCTTCCGCCAAAGCGGCCAAAGCACCTTCGCGGTCGCCCATGGCAAGCGTGACTTCAGCAATCAGTGTCATGAAGAACGGTTTGTGATTTCCCGCTCCGCTGGCCCACCATGCATCCGTCGCCCTTTTGAGGTCCTTGATGGTGTCCGCGCCAGGGGATGCGTAGGCCTTGACCCAGCTTCTCCAGACATTGGCTGTCAGGGTCATGAAGGTGAACGCGTGCTTGCTCGACAGCTCTTCCAGTTGCTCCATCTCCCGGGTCACAGCGACCGGGTCGCGGCGCAGAAGATGCAGCATGCACAGGTAAGTCAGAGCCTGCGCCACGCTATGGGCATGTTCAAGGTCGCGGGCAGCCTCAACCGCCTCAGTCTGTATTTCCAGCGCCTTGTCCGGCTCACCGCGCATCCAGGTGGCGAGGCTCAGGAAGCAAGAGGTTATGGCCGCGTGGTCGGATCCATAGACATAGGCCAGATGCGCATCGCGGTCGGGGCGGTACAGCGCCAACGCCTGTTCGAGATGCGCGTGGGCGGGGTCCAGCTCTCCGATATGAAACAGCACCGCGCCCATCGCCCGATGGGCCACCATCTGATGTTGCGTTTCGCCTGATGTTTCCGCCAAGTCCAGAAGTTGCCGCGCCACGACCCGTGCCAAATCATACTCACCCCGAACTAAGTGAAAGGAATAGAGGCCGTTGAGGACCGGGAACAGGTTCTCTGTCTCATCCATGCGTTCGCACAAGTCCCGTATCCGCGCATAAGTTGAACCGGTTTCATCCGCGGCGATACCTGCGGTCGAGCGCAGCACCCCCGCGCGCAAAGTCTGTATCTCGATCTCTCTCTTGTCACGCTCAGTACTGGTCGCCTGGTCGCCCAGCAGATCAAGCGCCAGGGACAGCTGCGTATTCGCCTCGGTATTGGCCGAGCGTTTGACGGCGCGCTGACCGGCCAGATAGCGACAGTCGATCGCCTCATCCACCATCCCAGCAAGGGTATAGTGATGAGCCAGGACTTCCGGGCCTGCATCCTCGACCGCTGAGGTTTTCTGGTCCAGCGTCTTGGCAACCCGTTCGTGCAGAATCCGGCGTTCGGTTTTCAGAAGACTGTTATAAGCGGTGTCGCGGATCAGGGCGTGGCGATAGCTGAAGGTCTGCAACTCGTCATCTCCTGAAGTCGTGACGATGCCAGCCTCAACCAACAGGTCCAAGCCGGAGCGCAGAACGATATCGCTAAAACGCGACACTTTCGAGATCAACGGGTACGAGAACTGAGGCCCGATCACAGCCCCGATTTGCGCCACTTCCTTGGCCGAGCTCAGGCGGTCCAAACGTGCCATCAAAGCATCTTGCAAGGCACTGGGAACCGAGCTTGCCGCAGAGGCCCCTCCGCTGGCGCGGGCGATTGGAGCATCGGGCATATCGCCTGCTTCCAACAGATCCTTCGTCACCTCTTCCACGTAAAGCGGCACGCCATCGGATCGGGCCGCCACCAGTTCGTACATGGCGTCGGGGATGTCCTGGCCTTGCGCGACCTCATTTGCGATGCGTTTAACGTCCTGAAAATCAAGCTGCCTGAGGACTACTTTGGTCAGATTGGATTGCAACGCCCAACCTGGGTCAAATTCCGGCCGGAAGGTCATCACGACCATCACCGGAAGATCCCTAAGACGGTTCACAAGCCGATCCATCAGGGCCTTTGTCGTCGGGTCGAGCCAATGCGCGTCCTCAAACAACAGCAAAACCGGCTTTTCGGATACATCGGCCAGCAAATGGTCCAGCAACATCTCATTTGTCTGATCCATGATCTGCTGCGGTGTCAGGGTCAGCGGCCCCAAGCGATCCTCGAACGGGACCGACAAAAGCGACGCGGCCAATCGCAAAACCTGATCTGAGGAATCTTTCAAAACCGATGATATCTTGTCCAGTTTTGCCTCATCCGAGTCTTCAGACCTCAGGTCGGCAACATGGTGAAGCCGCCGGATGATCGGATAAAACGAACTGGCAAAATGGTACGGCGAACATTGCAGCCGGATTTGCTCATGCGCGCCTTGAGGGGCTTTCTGCCGCAACTCCTCGATCAGGCGCGATTTCCCGATCCCCGGCTCTCCGGACACCAGAACGATCTGACCTTCGCCCTCACTAGCCAGCTTCCACTTGTCGCTGAGCGTCTCGTATTCCGTCATGCGACCGATTAGAGGGCCGAGCGAGGCACCTTCAACACGTCTGAAACGGCTGTCCGTGTCGCGCGCGCCGGTCACTTGCCAAGCCTCAACTTCTTTCGTGAACCCTTTCAACTTGAAGGACCCTTGCAGCACATAATCGAAGACGCCACCGGCCAACTGGTGCGTCCGAGGTGACACGATCATGGTGCCGGGTTCCGCCATCGCCTGAAGACGAGCGGCCAGATTGGGTGTCTCACCCATCGCGGTGCCGTCTTCGAACATCTTCTCACCGCGCAAATCGCCAACCACGACCAGACCGGTGGCGATCCCGATCCGCACCTGGAGTTTTGCGTGAGTGCGGATTTCGGGCACTTCACGGATGATACGCAAGCCGGCGCGAATGGCGCGCTCAGGGTCTTCTTCATGGGCCAGCGGGAACCCGAAGAACACCATGATCCCGTCGCCGTAGTAGCTTGCAATCTGACCATCGAAATCCGCGACCGAAGCCGCGCAAGTCTCTTTGAACAGCCGCAGAACCTCGGCCAGATCCTCGGGATCGACCCGTTGCGAAATCTCGGTCGAGCCGACCAGATCAATGAACATGACCGTCAGCTGACGGCGTTCGGCCACAATCGACGCGCCCAGCGCCGTGTTTTGCGGCCGGGCGTTGCCATCAGTGGTTGCGCGTACCGCCTTCATGAACCGCCGCCGTGGCCCAAGAGGCAGGCCAATGGTCACGAGGTCTTCGTCGGTCAGCTCGGTCAGGTCGCCCAGCTCAATCTCATTGTCGGCGAAGGCGCTGGCGTATTTGGCCAGTCCGTGCTTGCTTAGCCAAGGTTCGATTTCGGCCATACCATCCCTTCCACGGCTGCGAGCGTCCCCTTAGTTCAGTGAGGGTCGCCTAGCGCTCGACCCTACGAAAACAAGGGGCAAGGGATTGGTCAAGGGTCTACGCGTCATTGGTCTTGGGCACTACGCCCCGGCGTTGCAGATCAAGTCATCGCTTGCCAGATGGTCGATCAACGCGCGGACCCGCGTGGTCAGGCGCCGGTTTTGCGGGAAAAGTGCGGCCACGACGTAGGGTGTGACACGGTGTTCGGCGAACAGCTCGACCAATTCCCCGGACCTGAGCGCATCCGCCACCGTGTAGGCCGGGCATCTGGCAACGGCCACTCCGGCGGCGGCTAGCCGCGCCGAAGCCGCGGGCGCATTGGCCTGTAGGCGACCATTGACGTGCACCGCCAACTCGTTGCCATCGAGGGCAAACCGCCAGACTGCAGGGTCGCTCATGTTGCCGTCCAGAATGCACTCATGGGTGGCAAGGGCACTTGGATGCGCGGGCACACCTGCACGTTCGAGATAGGCCGGAGACGCGCACACAATCAGCGGCATCGGCCCCAACCGGCGCATCTTAAGCGAACTGTCCCGTGTCGGCCCGATCCGGATCGCCAAATCCAGACCTTCTTCGATGATCGACACCCGGCGGTCTGAAAGGTTGAGGTCAATTTCGACCTCAGCGTGCTTTTCGACAAAAGCCGCCAGCGACGGGGCAAGCCGTAGTGAGCCAAACCCTGTCGGAGCAGAAATCCGTATCACTCCGCGCAAAGAGGTCTGCGCATTACGCACCGCCTCCTCCATTTCGTCGAACCCGTCCAGAAGCGGTTCGCACATCGCCAAATAGGTCGCCCCGGCATCCGTCAGGGATACGCTGCGGGTGGTTCGGTTCAGAAGCTGAACGCCCAGCGCCTCCTCCAGATCGGCCACGTATTTGCTGACCAAACGAGACGACCGCCCAAGCCGCTGGGCCGCCAATGTGAACGAGGCATTCTGCGCCACCAGCGCAAAGGCGCGCATCCGGTCGATCTTGTCCATGTATATTGCGCCCTCCCAGGGCTTAATGATCCCCTAAAACTGCGCATTATCGCCCATGATGGCAAGCTGTATCTATAGCCGCAGAAGCAATTCCGCGCATGACAGGAGCTGACAAATGTCGAACGCAGTACGTATCCACCACTTCCCGAAATCCGGCCACGCGCACCGCGCCCTGGTCTTTGCCAAGCTGGCCGGTATCGCCCATGAGGCCGTTTTCGTCGATTTGACCGCAGGCGCGCATAAATCGCCCGAGTTTCTGGAGATGAACCCCAACGGGCAAGTCCCGGTGCTTGAGGATGGCGATGTTGTGGTCTCGGACTCCAACGCGATCCTAGTGTACCTGGCCCGGCAATACGCGCCTGATTGGATGCCGACCGACGCGGTGGGCGAAGCGGCGGTGCAGCGCTGGCTGACCCTCGCCGCAGGTGAGATCGCATTCGGATCCGCCGCAGCGCGGTTGGTCACGGTGTTTGGTGCACCTCTGGACGTCGATTTTGCCGCCGCAACCGCAGCCAAGGCGATGCAAAAGCTTGAAAAGGGATTGGAAGGCCGAGACTGGCTGGTTGGCGACCGACCGACCATTGCAGATGTCGCCGCCTACTCCTACACCGCGCACGCGCCTGAGGGGAACGTCTCGCTCGACCCCTATCCGAATGTGCGGGCATGGATCGCCCGGTTTGAGGCGCTGGACGGGTTCGAGCCGATGCCAGCCACGGCCGTGGGTCTCGTCGCCTGAACGTCTGCGCTAAACACCCAATCGGAGACGTGCAATGACACAAGAAGCCCCCCGCCACCCTGTTCCGCCCTTCACGCGCGAAACCGCGATTGAAAAGGTCCGTCTGGCCGAGGACGGCTGGAATGGCCGCAACCCGGCCAAGGTCGCGCTGGCCTATTCGCCTGACAGCAAATGGCGCAATCGGGCCGAATTCCCAGTTGGCCGCGCCGAGATCGAGGCGTTTCTGACCCGCAAATGGAACAAGGAACTGGACTATCGCCTGATCAAGGAACTCTGGGCCCATGACGGCAACCGCGTCGCGGTGCGATACGCCTATGAATACCGTGATGACAGCGGACACTGGTTCCGGGCCTACGGCAACGAGAACTGGGAATTCGACGAAAACGGCTACATGGCCAACCGCTTTGCCAGCATCAACGAATTGCCGATCACAGAGGATGAACGCAAGTTCCACTGGCCTCTGGGCCGTCGCCCGGACGACCATCCGGGGCTGAGCGATCTGGGCCTTTAAACACACAACAAGGAGGTAAGACGATGTCTGGCACGGATACTCCGTTTCACGCAGGCGAACTGGCGGCACAGGTGCGGGCGGGTGCGGGCGATATAGCCCGCAGGGCCGCTCCGTACATTCGCGACCACTTGCCGGACCAGCATCGTGCCTTCTATCAGGCGCAGCCGTTTCTGGTGGCTGCGTCCAGCGATGCAGAAGGCCGCATATGGGCGACAATCATTGAAGGCGAAAACGGGTTCGTTCATTCGCCTGATCCCCGCAGACTGACGGTTGATACCGTGATCGACCCTCGTGATCCGTTGGCAGAAAGCCTGCGAAAAGGGGCTGATATCGGCGTTGTCGGCATCGAGCTGGCGACGCGCCGACGCAATAGGTTCAGCGGTCGGACCCGTCCAACCGACACCGGTTTCGCAATCGACATTCGCCAGAGCTTTGGCAACTGCCCTCAGTACATCCATGAACGCGACTGGCAGCGGGTGCCCGCCAACAAACCGGCAGAGGCGGTGGTATCGGACCACCTCAACCCCGCGCAGATGGCCCGTATCAGCGCCTCGGATACGCTCTTCATCGGCTCTGGTCGGCATGGTCCGCAACGCGCGGCGTCGAACGGGTTTGATGCCTCTCATCGCGGAGGGACACCCGGTTTTGTCCGCGTGGTCGGCCCAAACCGTCTACGTATTCCCGACTATTCCGGCAACAACTTCTTCAACACGATTGGCAACCTGTTGGAGAACCCCCGCATCGGGTTGCTATTTGTCGATTTCGCGACCGGAGGGCTGCTACATCTGTCCGGGCGGGCCGAGATCGACTGGGCTCCGGCCGAGGCACGCGACCCCAACATTCTGCGCATGATCGACGTACAGGTCGATGCCGTGATCGACCGACCAAACGCGCTGTCGCTGAGATGGTCGGCTGAGCCGACCCCATCGAGACAGTTGGTTGTTTCGGACAAGGTTGTCGAGGCAGAGGGGATCACCTCATTCCACTTGCGACCTGCCCTTGGAGGGCCGCCCGCCGCGTTTGAGGCGGGGCAACACCTGCCGATTGCGCTCAGCATTCCGACGCGTGATACCAAACTGCGGAGGACATACACCCTGTCCGGTAGCCCCACCGAGGACCACTACAGGATCACTGTGAAACGCGAGCCTAACGGCACGGCATCCCGCTTTCTGCACGACATGGTGCAAGTGGGCGACGTGATCGAGGCCAAACCACCAGCCGGGGATTTCCTGATTCCGCCCGGCGACAGCCCACTTGTCCTCGTCAGCGCCGGTGTTGGCGTGACCCCGATGATCGCCATGATGCATCAGGCTGTAGCGCAGCACCCTGATCGTCCGGTCTGGTTCATACACGCCGCGCGCAACGGACGATTTCACGCGCTGCGCGGCGAAGTTGACCACCTGATTGCTACCAGCCCGACCACACAGAAACGGATCTACTACAGCGCGCCCGAGGCCCAGGACATGGCGGGGCAGGATTTTGACATCAAAGGCCGGATCACGGCGCAGGAACTGGTTGCATTGAATGCCGGTCCCAACGCTCAGTATTTGCTCTGCGGTCCGTTGGATTTCATGACCGACCTGAAATCCGGCCTTGAAGCGCTAGGGATCGGGGAAAAACAGATCCATTTCGAGGTCTTTACCACCTGAGCGCGTCAGCGCCCACACTCTGATCCGACCATCCTGCAAGGCGTATTGATCGTTGTCACTGCCACGATTATCTATTTCAGATGATTGATAAAAACGGTAAACGTGTTGTTTTTTCGCGGTTCAAGGCCCTAGCGCTCTTCATAGCGGTGCTTTGGGCGATACAGGTTCTCAATTGGACGGTTGGGTACCGCCTGAACCTCGCGTTCGGGCTGATCCCAAGGCAGATCGCCGGGTTGGACGGTATCTTTGGCATGCCACTTCTGCATGCCAGCTTTCCGCATCTCATTTCTAACACGCCTCCGCTGATCCTGATGGGGGCCTTGCTGGCGGCTACAGCAACACGGGCATTGTTGGTCGTGAACGCCGTCATCATCGCTTTGGGCGGAGCGCTGGTCTGGCTGTTTGGAAACACAGCCATCCATATAGGCGCATCCGGGCTGGTGTTTGGGTGGTTCGGCTTTCTGGTCGCGCGCGGATTGGTCGATCGGTCGCCTGTGACTCTTGCCGTGGCCATGGTGGTTGGGGTGCTTTACGGATCAATCCTTTGGGGCGTTCTGCCCGGCCAGCCCGGCATCTCGTGGGAGGCGCATCTGTTCGGCGCAATCGCAGGCGTTGCCGCGGCTTCGCTCGTCCGAACTCACGTACATGCCCCACGGATTTTGAACGTGGACCAACCGTAGCCAGCATTACGAGGCAAGGGGTCGATTGCGGATCGCTGACACACCCTTGGCGCCGGGATTTGCCCGATCCTGATCGACGTATCCTCGCCCACCGCATTGGCTGGCGGAACAAGCGGGTATGTCGCTGGCCGCCAATGTCAAATAGCACGCCTTTGAGGTGTTTGCGCAAGGGCATTGTATCTTGACGCATTCAGAAGCGCGTGACGCCGAGAATTAAACATACATCGCTGGATTGCGCCGAACTGTGCGGTACTCGATCATAGTTCCTGCTATCGCAGCGCTGGAAAAAACCGCAGGCGATCCTTGCGCCCGCGGAACAGGTCAGCCAGACCTACTGTGTCTTTGTCATCGCCGCACGTAGCAATTCCGGGCGATCCGATTGTGATGGCAGGAACACGGCCTGAGATCCGGCATCCAGCGCGGACAGGCTTGCGTCATACCACTGCATTGCCAGATCGCGACGCTCTTGCACGCCGAAGCCTTCGCGCAGGTGGTGGCCGATCAGCTCTCCGTAGGCAGGTTCACCCATGGCAACCAGCATCAGGGCCGAGCCCACGGCGCTGTCCATATTATCCTGACGGTAGCCCATCGCCAGACAGACCTTGCTGGTCGCGGCAAGGTCTTCGGGGCTGAGGCCGGAATCCAGAGCCAGCTTGCGCATCTGCGTTTCGGCATCGGCTTTCGACGTCAACGACAGCGATACAACCTGTGGCGCTAGCATCTCACCATAGGACTCGCATTGCGCCGCTACTTGATCCGGTGTCAGGCCCTGAATGTCCTGCATCAGATCCTCACCCCTCGCCATGGCGTAGCTGCGCGCCAGACAAAACTGCTCGCTCAGGGCGAAATCTGGGTCCGACATATTCGCCAGCGTCGTGTAGCCGCCATTGGTCGAAGTTTGCAGCATCACCGCACTACAACGGTTGGCCAGAGACGGGCCACCGGTACCGCCCGCAAACAAGCTTGGCAGGGCTGCGGAGGCAGTTTCGGTCGCTTCCGGTTCGGGCGCCGGTTCGGCAGGTGCCGCCGTTGCAGTCACAGGTGCCACAGGTTGTGGCGCGGGTTGCGGAGCAGCGGCCACAGCTGTGCCCGTTTGGACTTGCCGACGATAGGCCATCAACAAAGGCTGACCGGAAAGCTGAGTGCTGGCCTGGCCGCCACTTGTACCCCAGTAATACGCTTGCATCAGGAAATCGCGCTGATAGGGTTGGAAATCATACCCGTTGACCGGGTATCCCATTGACGCCTGATACCGTTGGATTGCAGCTCGCGTGCCGGCACCCACCTGACCATCAACCCGCCCTGCGTTGTAGCCAAAATAGTTGAGCGCCGTTTGCGTCTGCGCCCCTTCCGAAGTAGATGGAATGCTTGGCCTATATGTCCGGGTGGTCGAGCGCTGCGCTTTCTTCTTTTGCTGATCTTTGCCGATTGCGTAGCCAACCACCCCTCCGACAACAGCGCCGCCAATGAAGTCACCCGCATCTGCCCTGGCAATCTGGGGATTCGCGGTGGACAAAGCGAAGGTCAAACAAAGTGCTGCCACTAAACGAAAAATCATAATTTACCTCCAAAACACAACAACAATTGGAGGAAATTATAACACAACGCCGCCGGGCTTGCGGAAAAAAGGCGGATCAGGATCTTTGCAGATCGACCCGCCAGTAGATACCGCCGCCGGATTCATGAAACCAGAGGCGGCACGCGTTGGTATCAGCCGCGTTGCCCCACATGGCGGCCCGCCCCTTGAGGGGTCGGCAGCTTGGCGTGATCTTCGGCAAAAGCGGTCAGTTTCGCGGCCACTCCCTCGGTCGGCAGAGAGGTTTTGCGCGCGTTCAGATCCATATGCAGCAACAGGGTTTCGACGGTGGCCGCGACCTCTCCATCCGGTCCGTGCAGACGGTGGAACAGGTGCATTTTCTTGCCTTCGCCCCGCAGAACCTGCGTTGTGACGGTCAGACGACCCCCCGCATGCAATTCCGCGTGGTACTGCACGAAATTCTCGACCGTGAAATAGCTGTTGCCCGCCGCGATATAATCTGCATCCGCGTCGATCATCAGCATGAAACTGTCCGTCGCCTGGGCCGAGACCTCGATATAGTGGGCCTCATTCATGTGGCCGTTATAGTCTGTCCAGCTTTGCGGGATGACACGATCCACCGTGATCGGCAGATCATCACCTTCGGGGTCAGGCAACATCGCTTCATGCGCGTTCAGAACGCCGCCCGCACCGCTGCCGGTTTTCTTCAACGCTCGCATCATCCCGATCAGGTTGTCATCGCGCAGACGCTCCAGTTCGCGGATCGACATATGGCCGGATTGCGCGTCCGACTGACCCGCGATCAGGTCGACCAGTTCATCGGTAAATTCCGGCACATCCATCAACTTGGTCCAGGGCCATTGCAGGGCCGGGCCGAATTGCGCCATGAAGTGTTTCATCCCTGCTTCGCCACCCGCGACGCGGTAGGTTTCGAACAGACCCATTTGCGCCCAGCGGATACCAAACCCCATGCGGATCGCTTCGTCGATTTCTTCAGTCGTGGCGACGCCATCCTTGACCAGCCAAAGCGCCTCACGCCAGACAGCCTCGAGGAAACGGTCGGCGATATGCGCATCGATCTCTTTGCGGACGGTCAGCGGATACATCCCGATGGACCTCAGGATATCCGACGCCTTGGCGCAAGTATTCGCATCCCCCACCAACTCGACCAACGGCAGCAGGTAAACGGGGTTGAACGGGTGCGCGACGACAACGCGACCGCCGTGTTCGTTCAGTTCAGAGGGCTTGAACCCCGAGGTCGAAGACCCGATCACCGCATCGGCAGGCGACAGCTTGTCGATCTGCGCGTGGATCTTGTGCTTGAGGTCCAAACGCTCGGGCACGCTTTCCTGAACCCACGCGGCGCCGGCCAAAGCCTCGCCCATATCGTCATGAAAAGTCAGAGTGCCCTCGGCTGGCAGCGCCTTGTCATAGAGGGCGGGCAAGGCGCGGCGGGCGTTGGCCAGCACTTCGCCGATTTTGCGCTCAGCTTCCGGGTCCGGATCAAAGACCGATACGTTCCAGCCGTTCAGCAGAAAGCGGGCAACCCAGCCCCCGCCGATCACGCCGCCGCCGACGATGGTTGCTTTTTGTGTCATGGCGCAAGTGTCTCCGTATGGCCATCGATGGACAGAACCTGCCCCGAGATTTTGGTCCCCGCCTCCGAGGCAAGGAAAAGTATGCTGTTCGCCACGTCCTGCGCCGTGACCCATGTTTTCATGGACACGCCAGTCACATAGGCTGCGCGCATGGTCTCAATGCTCTGACCATGGGCTGCGGCTTCGTTCGCCAAAACGCGCTCCATCCGGTCGCCTTCAACAGCTCCGGGGCAGATCGCGTTGACGCGGATGCCAAAGGGGCCAAGCTCCATCGCGAGGGTTTTGGTCAAGCCGATCAGGGCCCATTTAGCCGCCGCATAGGGCGACCGCATCGGATAGCCCATGATCCCAGCAGTGGACGAGGTCATGACGATCAGGCCACTTTTTTGCGCCTTCATGACCCGCGCCGCCCAGCGGCAGGTCAGATAGGCGCCGTGCACGTTGGTGGCGAGGCATTGCTGCCACGCGTCATAGGCAAGGTCTTCGATCGGCCCGGCGGGGCCGCCGGTACCGGCATTGGCGCAGACCACATCAATGCCGCCCCATTCCGCCTCAACGGAACTCAGGAAGGCGTCCATGGCGGACTCCGAGGTGACATCGGCCACCACGGCGATACTGCCGGGATGCGCTTCGGCAAAGCTCTGAACTGCGGCAGGGTCTGCATCGCAGACCGCGACCCGTGATCCGTCTTGAATGAATTGCTCCGCAATGACGCGGCCGATGCCAGCCGCGCCTGCGGTTACAAGAACGCGCCTGTTCATTTCGCGACGGGAGCGCGCTTGGTCAAGCCCAGTTTCTCGCGCACGGCGTCCGGGCCGATGATCTTGGCGCCCATGTTCTCGATCACCGTCACGGCACGTTCGACCAGTTGTGCATTGGTGGCTAGAACGCCTTTTTCCAGAAACAGGTTGTCCTCAAGCCCGACGCGGACATTGCCGCCCGCCAGAACCGATTGCGCAACATAGGGCATCTGATCGCGACCCAGCGAGAAGGCCGACCATGTCCAATCAGACGGCACCGCATTGACCATCGCCATGAAGGTGTTGATGTCGTTGGGGGCACCCCACGGGACACCCATACACAGTTGGACCAGAGCGTTGGGCTCCAGAATACCCTCTTTCACCAATTGCTTGGCGAACCATAGGTGGCCGGTGTCGAAGGCTTCGATCTCTGGTTTCACGCCAAGATCGGTCATCATCTGACCCATCGCCCGCAACATGCCGGGGGTGTTGGTCATTACATAGTCTGCCTCGGCGAAGTTCATTGTGCCACAGTCGAGCGTGCAGATCTCGGGCAGGCATTCGGCGATATGCGCCATCCGCTCTGTCGCCCCGATCATGTCAGTGGCCGCTTCATTGACCGGAAACGGGTTTTCGGTCGGGCCGAACACAATATCACCGCCCATACCGGCCGTTAGGTTCAGCACCACATCGACCTCAGCATCGCGAATGCGGTCTGTCACCTCGCGGTACAGGCCCAGATCGCGCGACGGCACACCGGTTTCCGGGTCGCGCACGTGGCAATGCACAACGGCAGCACCTGCCTTGGCCGCATCAATCGCCGAATTGGCAATCTGCTCGGGCGAGCGCGGCACGTGCGGAGACTTGTCCTGCGTCCCACCCGATCCGGTGATAGCACAGGTGATGAAAACTTCGCGGTTCATGGCAAGGGGCATATCTTTGTCCTTCGATCAGCAGGAATCGCGCCTTGGCAGGCGACGGGATGCGGCAACGCTACTTTCAAAACCCCGGAACAAACGATACATTTCTCGTCAGGAGGAATACTTTTGTCGTCATCCCCTCATGAGCATTTCGAGTTCCTGTTGCTGGACGGGTTTTCCAACATGGTTCTGGCCAGCGCGCTGGAGCCGTTGCGGGACGTCAAGATGCGCGCGCTCTACGCCAGTCCGGGTTGGGAGATCACCAGCCTGAACGGTGAACCCGTAGAAAGCTCGAGTGCGATACAGGTCTCTCCCAATCGGGTCTTCGACCCAGCAAAATCCACCGGAACACTGGTCATCGTGGCCGGTTACCGCGTCCGGCAGCAGATTACCAAGGAATTGCTTGCAGCGATCCGACAGGCCGTTCGGACCGCCAAGCGCGTTCTGGCCTTGGATACAGCGGCTTGGATTCTGGCCGAAGCCGGAGTTCTGGACGGGCATCAGGCGACGATCCACTGGCAAGAGCTTGATGCCTTTCGCGAAAGCTTTCCCAAAGTGAACGTGTCCAGCGCCCGGTTTGTCCATTCCGGACCCTTTCTGACCTGCGGAGGGGCCAGCACGGCGCTGGAACTGACCCTCGACCTGATCCAGAACCTGTTCGGACCCGCCGCCGCATTTGATGCATCGAACATGTTCATCTACGACCCTGCCCGCCAATCCGAGCTGAAGCGCGGTTCTCAACAATTGCAGGATCGTGGGTCGCCGAAGCTGCTGGACGCGCTGAATGTCATTGCCGAAAACGTCGAGACTCCGCTGACAACCTTTGAACTGGCCGAACGCGTCTCGCTCTCCGAGCGCAGCCTCAGCCGCGCATTTGCAGATGAGTTGGGGATGACGACTGGCAATTACTACAAGCTCTATCGTCTGCAACATGCGCGCTATCTGGCGCAGGAAACGCGACTGAGTGTCGAACAGATTGCCCTAAGATGCGGGTTTTCCTGTGCGTCGGCCTTGGGGCGGTCGTTCACCCGTCAATTCGGCCGCCCGATCAGTGCTTTTCGCCCGCAAAACCGAAACGGGCCGTCCGATGGGACAGCCCGCTCCGTCTAACGTTTGGCAGATCACGCAGCAGCGATCTGGCTCGCCTTTTCAACCAGCACCTCGGCCTGCCGGATCGAGGCATAGTCAATCAAACGGCCGTCCAGCGAGACAGCGCCTTTGCCTGCCGCTTCGGCATCGGCCATCGCGACGAGGATCCGCTTGGCCTTGTCCACCTCGGCATCCGAAGGCGACATGACCTCATTGGCCAGCGTGATCTGGCTGGGGTGAATGGCCCACTTGCCTTCACAGCCCAGAACCGCTGCGCGCTTTGCCGCCGCACGATAGCCAGCGGGGTCTTGAAAATCGCCGAACGGGCCGTCGATCGGGCGCAGGCCGTTTGCGCGCGCCGCAACAACCATACGCGCCAGCGCGTAGTGCCACATATCACCCCAATGGGTCATGCGGCCGCCCTCAGGGTCGGCATCGGTCAGCACCGAGTAATCCGGGTTCACACCGCCAATGATGGTTGTCCGCGCGCGGGTCGAGGCCGCATAGTCGGCAACCCCGAAATGCAGACTTTCGTTGCGTTTCGATGCGGCAGCAATCTCGCTGACATTCTGCATGCCAAGCGCGGTTTCGATGATATGTTCGAACCCGATCCGCTTTTTGTAGCCTTTGGCGTCCTCGATCTGGGTGACCAGCATGTCGACGGCGTAAACATCCGCGGCGGTGCCGACCTTGGGGATCATGATCAGGTCCAGACGTTGACCGGCCTGTTCGACCACATCCACCACGTCGCGATACATGTAATGAGTATCCAGCCCGTTGATCCGAACCGACATGGTCTTGTTACCCCAGTCGATGTCATTCAGGGCCTCGATGATGTTCTTGCGGGCCTGTTCCTTTTCGTCGGGCGCGACGGCGTCTTCCAGATCCAGGAAGATCACATCCACATCCGACTTAGCCGCTTTTTCAAACATGCCGGGCTGGCTGCCCGGAACAGCCAGTTCGCTGCGGTTCAGACGGGCCGGAGCCTGTTCGATTGGGTGAAAGCTCATGGTTTAGGGTCCTTGGTTTTACAGGTTCGGATAGATAGGGAAGCGTGCGCAGAGGTCGGCGACTTCTGCTTTGACCTTGGCCTCGACCTCGGCATTGCCGTCTTCGCCATTGGCGGCCAGACCGTCGACCACTTCGATGATCCAATCCGCGATCTGGCGGAACTCAACCTCGCCGAAGCCGCGCGTAGTGCCGGCAGGGGACCCCAGACGGATGCCCGAGGTGATGGTCGGCTTCTCAGGATCAAACGGCACGCCGTTCTTGTTGCAGGTGATATGCGCGCGGCCCAAGGCCTTCTCGGTCGCGTTGCCCTTCACGCCTTTGGGGCGCAGGTCGACCAGCACCACATGGGTGTCGGTGCCATGGGTCACCGTGTCCAGACCGCCCTTGATCAGTTGATCCGACAGCGCCTGTGCGTTGGTGATGACTTGGCTGATATAGGTCTTGAATTCGGGGCGCAGCGCCTCGCCAAAGGCAACGGCTTTACCTGCGATGACATGCATCAGCGGACCGCCCTGAATGCCGGGGAAGATCGCTGAATTCACTTTCTTAGCGATATCTTCATCATTGGTCAGGATCATACCCCCACGAGGCCCACGCAGGGTCTTGTGGGTTGTCGTCGTCGCGACATGCGCGTGCGGGAAAGGCGAGGGATGCTCGCCTGCGGCCACCAGACCGGCGAAATGCGCCATGTCTACGTGCAGGTAGGCGCCGACCATGTCGGCGATCTCACGCATGCGGGCAAAGTCGATCTGACGCGGGATAGCCGAGCCGCCTGCGATGATCAGCTTGGGGTTATGCTCCTTGGCCAGCGCCTCGACCTGATCGTAGTCCAGCATGTTGTCTTCTTTGCGCACGCCGTATTGCACGGCGTTGAACCACTTGCCCGACTGGTTCGGACGCGCGCCGTGGGTCAGGTGACCACCGGCATCGAGGCTCATGCCTAGAATGGTGTCGCCGGGCTGGATCAGCGCCTGGAATACGCCCTGGTTGGCCTGGCTGCCCGAGTTTGGCTGCACGTTGGCAAAGCCACAACCAAACAGCTCTTTCGCGCGGTCGATGGCCAGGTTCTCGGCAATGTCGACGAACTGGCAGCCGCCATAGTAGCGACGGCCGGGATAGCCTTCGGCGTATTTGTTGGTCATCACCGAGCCCTGCGCCTCCATCACGGCGGCAGAGACGATGTTTTCCGACGCGATCAGCTCGATCTCGTCGCGCTGACGGCCCAGCTCGGACGTGATCGAGCCGAAAAGCTCAGGGTCACGGTCCGACAAAGACTGGGTGAAAAAACCATTTAAACGATTAGGCGCGTTCATGACGCAGTCCTCCTGAGCGGTCCGAGGCCCGACCCCACTGAGAGGTCAGAGCAGAGAAGTGATATGCGGGGGGATCAGATCACGCGATCGCGCGGTTCGCGGCCTTCGAAAAAGTCGCTGAGGTTGTCCAGCACCCGGAACCCCATCGCCTCGCGCGCCTCACGGGTGGCACTGCCGAGATGGGGCAGCATCACAAGGTTGTCGCATCCCAAAAGGTCGGGGTTGATGCGGGGCTCTCCGTCGAACACGTCCAGCGCTGCGCCTCCGATCATATCGAAGGTCAGGGACTGGATCAGGGCGCGTTCGTCGATCACCTCGCCACGTGCCGTATTGATCAGGAATGCGTCCGGTTTCATCAGATCCAGACGTTGCGCGTTGATCAGGTGCTTGTTTGCAGCCCCGCCGGGGCAATGGAGCGAGACGAAATCGCATTGCGGCAGCAGATCATCCACGGTTTCGACCTGAGTGGCATTGCATTGGGCCAGAACCTCGGGCGCGATTTTGCTGCGGTTGTAGACAACGATCTGCATGCCAAAACCGTGATGAGCACGCCGGGCCATTTCCTGCCCGATGCGGCCATATCCGATGATGCCTAGCACCTTGCCACTTACCTTGGTGCCGATCAGATGCGTGGGGCGCCAGCCGGTCCAATTGCCGGCCCGCAGCTCGCGTTCCCCTTCGCCAGCGCGGCGCGCCACCATCAGCAGCAAGGTCATCGCGATATCGGCGGTGCATTCGGACAGCACGTCCGGCGTGTTGGTGACGGTCATGCCCAGCCCACGCACTGAGGGCTCGCAGATGTGACTGTAGCCAACGCCGTAATTTGCCAGGATTTTCGTCTGCGCGCCGGGAACGTCCAAAGCCTCGGAGCTGAGGGTATCGGTCACGGTCGGCAGGACCGCATCATAGGATTTCAGCGCGTGCCGGATCTCTGCCGGGGACATAGGCTTGTCCCCGGTGTTCAGCACGGTGTTGTAGTTCTCGGCCAGCTGCGCCTCGACGGCGGCAGGCCAGCGACGGGTGACTAGAACCGAGGGTTTGACCATCACGCAGCCTCCATCACGCGGGCGATCGTTTCACCGATCACCGCTGGGTTTTCGGCCACGGTCACACCAGCGGCCGACAGGATTTCAACCTTTTCGCTGGCACTTTCGCCGAAGGCCGAAATGATCGCACCGGCATGGCCCATGGTCCGACCTTTCGGAGCGGTCAGACCCGCAACATAGGCCACCACAGGCTTGGTGATGTGATCGCGGATGAATTCGGCCGCTTCGGCTTCCTGAGGGCCTCCGATCTCACCGATCATGGCGATGATATGGGTGTCCTCATCCTCTTCGAAACGCTGCAGAATGTCCTTGAAGGACGAGCCGTTGATCGGGTCGCCACCGATGCCAACGCTGGTCGAAACTCCGATCCCGCGCTCTTTCAACTGGGCTGCGGCCTCATAGCCCAGCGTCCCCGAGCGACCAATGATGCCCACGTTCCCCGGCAGGTAGATATGCCCCGGCATGATCCCCAGCAGCGCTTTGCCGGGTGAGATGGTGCCCGCGCAGTTCGGCCCGGTCAGGACCATGCGCTTCTCTTTGGGATAGCGGTACATGTAGCGCTTAACGCGGATCATGTCCTGCGCCGGAATACCGTCGGTGATGCAGACACAATAGCGGATACCGGCATCTGCGGCCTCCATGATCGAGTCCGCCGCAAAGGGCGGTGGAACGAACACTAGGCTGGCATCCGCGCCAGTGGCTTCAACCGCCTGTTTGACGGTGTCGAAGACCGGAACGCCTTCGACGGTTTCACCGCCTTTACCTGGAACCACGCCGCCCACGACATTGGTGCCGTAGTTCAGCATGTCCTTCGTGTGGAACCGCGCCATACGGCCGGTGATACCCTGCACGATCACGCGCGAGTTACGATCGAGAAGAATGCTCATTACACAGCCCTCATCTTGGTGCCTTGGGTAAGGTCGTTGCGCCATGCGCCCACGGCGCGTTCGGCCGCCTCCATCAAAGTGGTGGCGCGGATGATCGGAAGACCGGACTTGGCGAGGATCTTCTGACCCTCTTCCACATTGGTACCGGCCAGGCGCACGACGACAGGGATGTCGATATCCAGCTCTTTCAAAGCCTGTACGACGCCCTCGGCCACCCAGTCGCAACGGTTGATACCCGCGAAGATGTTCACCAGAATGGCCTGCACATTGTCGTCCGAAAGAACCAGACGGAAAGCTTTAGCCACACGCTCGGGCGAGGCGCCACCACCGATATCGAGGAAGTTCGCAGGCTCTCCGCCAGCCAGTTTGATCGTGTCCATGGTCGCCATCGCAAGACCGGCGCCGTTCACGATGCAGCCGATATTGCCGTCGAGACCAACATAGGACAGGCCCCGGTCACCGGCACGGCTTTCGCGCGGGTCTTCCTGGCTTTTGTCGCGCAGTTCGGCGATCTGCGGGTGACGGAACAGGGCGTTGTCGTCAAAGCTCATCTTCGCGTCCAGCGCCAAAACGCGGTCGTCCCCTGTGATGACCAGAGGGTTGATCTCGACCATGGTGGCGTCCAGATCGCTGAAGGCGGCGTAGCAGCCCTGCAGCGTGCGGACCATGTGCTGGATCAGCTTCGGCTCCAGCCCCAGTTGGAACGCGATTTCACGGGCCTGGAATTCTTGCAGACCCACTGCGGGTTCAACAATTGAACGCACGATGCTGTCCGGACGCTCGGCCGAGATATCTTCGATCTCCATCCCGCCTTCCGAGGACGCAACGATCATGACCCGCTGGCTCGAACGATCCAGTACGAAACCAAGATAGATTTCGCGATCAATCGGCACCGCGGCCTCGACGTAAACGCGGTAAATCCCCTTGCCTTCGGGGCCGGTCTGATGCGTGACCAGCTTGCGGCCGAACATGTCATCACAGGCTGTGTAGATCTCGTTTTCGGTGTTGCACAGCTTGACCCCTCCAGCCTTGCCGCGCCCGCCTGCATGGACCTGCGCCTTGACAATCCACTTGTCACCCCCCAGTTCACGCGCCCGATAGGCCGCCTGTTCCGGGCTATAAGCCAAAGCACCGGGTGGTACTTCGACGCCGAAATTCGAAAGAAGCTCTTTCGCCTGATATTCGTGAATATCCATCTGCAATCCTCCCGTTCTTGCAGTGAAATTAAGCAGCCATCGAAGTGCCGTAGCGACTTTCCAGCAGGGCTTCGATCGCGTCCCGATCAATCTGTCCGCCCAGTTCGCGCATCGCCTCGGCAAACAGGCGTACGATCCGGCTGACGGATTTCCGGTTCAGCTGGTTGAGGATGCCGATCCGCACCTGCACAGGCGCGCTTAGCGTGGGCCAGATGCCAAAACCGCGCGCACGGCAATTCTGCACCAATTCCATCTCACGCCCGGCAAGCTCCGGTGGCAGGTTCAGAACGATCAGGCTGGGCATGTCCGAGGTGACCTCGCACCCCAGTTCGACCACGGCATCGCGCAGGACGCGTTCGTGAATGCGGTAAGACGCTGCGCGCTTGGCAAGCCCTTCCTGCAATGTCAGACGCAACGCCTCGTGGAAGGCAGCCACGGCATAGCCCGAATGCGTCCGGTGATAGGCGCCTTTCTCGACATCCTGACCGTCGACGATACCCCAGTGGCGGGCCTCGAAGATCGGGTTGTGCACATAGGTGTAGGCACCGCTGGTCTTGAGGCTGTCGATGAAGGCATCGGTAAAGCTAACTGGAGCATAGGTCAGCGGCAGGCAACACAGACCTTTCTGGGGGCAAGAGGCCCAGCCTGCGATGCCGGGGTAGTCGTCGATCGAAAAATCATCCACGCCCAGCGACGACACCGCGTCGATCAGCCCCATCGCGCCGTGACGCTCGCACGCGTCCGAAAAGCCGCGAATGTCGTTGATCCGGCCGGACCCGGTTTCCCAATGGGCCATGAACGCCCATTTGGGCTTGTGCTCAGCCAGGGCCGCTTCGACGATCTCGCCGGTGACCGGCTGGCCATGCGGAACCTCGATCACCGTGACGCTGGCAGCTTGCGGGTCAAGCGGATTGGCTGCGTGTTCGGCGGGCGTCGCTGCCTTGATCCGCAAGGTCAGCGCGTCGATGCCCGAGAAGGTGCCGTTGGTAAAAGCAACAACCTTGTCGCCCGGCATGACGGCCGAGAACATAGCGTCCAGTGCGCTCCAACCCGTTCCGGCGACGGCGAAGGTATAGGCGTTCTGCGTGCCCCAGATTTCGCGCAGCATATGCTTGCACTCGATCATTCCGCGCAGAACGTCGCCCTGCATGTGATCGGCGACCCCTGCCCCTGCAAAGGCCTGCAGAACGCGGGCATCCGTGTTGCCGGGTCCGGGACCCGCTGCAAGGGTCTCGGGGATTTCGAGCGGAGGGAAAATCTGGAGAGTCATTGTGCGGCTTCCTCTGCTGTTTCTCAGGCTCAGCGGCCCGTTTGGTTGAGTTGCCGTGTAGAAAACGTGGTCTTGCCAGATCACGCAACGTAACTTACTACTGATTTAGCATGCCTAATAGGATGGATTTTTACCTACCCAAAGGTGTAAAAATACGATAGTATACCAAAAACGTACCCACCCATTTGGGTAGTTTTTGAGCTTTAAGGGCAAATTCTTATGGCTGAAGCTCCATCAAAGCCCATCGACGTCATGCTGGCAGACGGCAACCCTCTGGTCCTGTCGGCGATGTCCGAGATCTTTGAACGCGACCCGCGATTCTCATTGGTCGCGACTTCGGCCACGGCCGAAGGATTCCTCGGTACGGTGATGCGAGTGCCTGTTCAGGTCGGTGTGGTAGACTGGACATTGCCCGCCCTTGGCGCAGCTAAACTGATCGAGGTGCTGCGCGATCAGGCCAGCGCACCGCGCTTCGTAGTCTATGGCGATGCCAATGCCGACGTTCCAAGACTTGCGATGCAGGCCGGGGCTGCCGGGTTTGCCGCACGCTCGGGCGAGGTCGAAGGGCTTCTGGACACCTGCGAGAAAGTGGCAGCGGGCAAGATGGTGTTTCCGTTCATCGACGTCCGGAAAATGCAGCAGGACCCGATCGAAAGCCTGTCGCGCAAGGAACGCACCATCCTCGAGGCGCTGGCGCAGGGCATGTCCAATCGCGAACTTTCAAAAGAGCTCGAGATTTCGACGAACACCGTGAAGTTCCACCTGTCGAACATCTACGACAAGCTAGACGTCAAGAACCGGACCCAAGCCATTGCGCAATATTATGCAGCGCGGATGCAAAGGGACTGATACGGACCGCAACCTGGTAAACTCGGGGTTTTCCGGGCATGCTTTGGGTTCACACCCGCAGTCGGAGGACCTCAAATGCCGCAATTTAATGACATGTTCGAACTCTCCATCGAGGATATGGAACTGATCGAACAGGCCCTGCGACAGGCGATGGCCTCTTATTCCATTGAGGGGGACGAGACCAACGAAGACACCATCCGCCGGATGCATGATCTTCTGGGCAAGCTGCATGATCAGAAGATTTTTTATCGCCCAAAGACCGGCAGCTATATCGGGGGCTGATCCGCACTTTGCAGACTCCTCAAAAACAGAATAAACCGTTTGCAAACATGTGAATTCAGAGGCGACGCAGTATGAGCTACCTTGGCATTGATCTCGGAACGTCCGGGCTGCGCGCCCTGCTCTTGGCTGAAGACGGCAGTGTGCTCGGCTCGGCAGAGCATTCCTGCACGTCCGAACACAAACATCCCGGCTGGAGCGAACAGGACCCCGCCGAATGGATCGCGGCGCTAGAGGGGGCGGTTGCCACGTTGCGGGACGCCTATCCTGAATTCAACGATCTGCGAGCCGTTGGCGTAGCGGGCCACATGCATGGCGCCACGCTTCTGGATTCCGCAGGCGACGTGATCCGACCCTGCATCCTGTGGAATGACACACGCGCGGATGCCGAGGCCCGGCATCTGGACGCCCTGCCAGGAATTCGCGAGATTTCGAGCAATATCGTTTTCCCCGGCTTCACGGCCCCCAAACTGCTCTGGGTCAAGGAACATGAGCCGGAGAATTTCTCCCGTATCGCGAAGGTTCTGCTGCCTGCGGCTTATATGAACTACTATCTGACAGGCGACTACGTCGCTGACATGTCGGACAGCGCTGGCACATCTTGGCTAGACGTCTCGCGCCGCGCGTGGTCGGAGGAGCTGTTGACCGCTGGGAAGATGTCGCCCTTTCAGATGCCCCGCTTGGTCGAGGGATGTCAGCCCGCAGGTACCCTTCGCGCCGATCTTGCCAGCCGTTGGGGTCTGCGCAATAGCGTCACCGTCGCAGGCGGCGCGGGAGACAACGCCGCAGCTGCCTGTGGCTTGGGTGCTCTGAACGAGGGGGACGGGTTCATTTCTCTTGGCACCTCCGGGGTGCTGTTGGCTGCGCGCGATGGCTATCACCCTGATCCGGCCTCGGCTTTGCACACGTTTTGCCATGCCGTGCCCGATCGCTGGTATCAGATGGGCGTTATGCTATCTGCAACCGACAGTCTGAACTGGCTGGGGCAGATCACCGGCCAAAAACCCGCCGACCTAACGCGCGCATTGGGCGAGGAGCTACGCGCGCCGGGCCGCGTGCAGTTCTACCCTTACCTCTCAGGCGAACGCACCCCGCACAACGACGCCAACATTCGCGGCGGTTTTACCGGGCTGGGAAAAGACACCGACCAGAGGGATCTGACCTGCGCCGTACTTGAGGGGGTCGCCTATGGCCTTAGCGATTCGTATGACGCGCTGGTGCAGACTGGCGCGCGGATTGATCGGCTGATCGGCATCGGCGGCGGTACAAAATCGCACTATTGGGTCAAGCTGATCGCAACCGTTCTGAACGTCCCAATCGAGTTGCCCAAAGATGGAGAGTTCGGCGCGGCACTAGGGGCCGCGCGTCTTGCCCAGATCGCAGAAACCGGAGCGTCCCCAGAAGACATACTGACCCCTCCCAACATCGGCGAGCGCGTTCAGCCTGACAGCAGCAAAATCGCAGATTACGGGGCAGCCAAGGCGCAATTCAAAGCCGCCTACGGACCTCTGCGGCAGATCTCCTCGCGGGGTTGATATTCGAGTCATCGGTCAGTGACAGCTAGGACCGCTAAGGCCCCCTGGCAACATCTGAGTTTTGCCAGCCCGGCGCAGAATATGCTAGCATAAGGGGTGCGTGGCCCTCATCCAACGAACCTATTGCGGGCTTTCTTTCGGCATATTGAATCCTCATTTCCCGAGGGCTGCCGCGCCGCGAAGATCAATCAATTTGACCCGTCTGGGTAGGGATAATCACGGATCGGACGAAGACCTGCCCTCAGAAAGGACTATCGATATGTATAGCATAATCGCGACCTGGTATTTGAAACCCGAACAGGAGGCCGAAGGGATTGCAGCCCTCAAGCAACTGGCCCAAGATGTGAAGCAGGAAGAGGACACCTGGGGCTACCTCATCCACACAGGCGGCGAAAACTCGGCGCCGCCCTGCAGTGACGGCACCGTCGTTTTCATCGAAATCTACAAGGACTTCCACGCTTTTATGGACCATGTGACCGGCCCGATCTTTACCGCGTTCAAAAAAGACCATGGGCAGCTTTTTCAGCCCATACCGGGCTCTGACAGCCCGTTCTTTCTGGTCGAAAACATCGACAGAATTGGAGGGTTTCTGCGACCGCAGGCGGGGTCCTAACCACAGTGCCAGCCCGCACCCGTGAGTAACCCTTTGCGGGCGCACAAAACCCACGCACAATTCAAGGGCGACGAATTGTAGATTATGTGATACTAAAGAAAGCGAAATTGTTTCTTTGTTTCACATAAGGCGCAATTACAGCGCTCAGGGGCAGCCATATTGGGACGTCCGAATGTTAATTGCAGCGAATGCGGCGCGGCCAATCCTGCCGGGTCCAACTTTTGCCACGGCTGCGGCAATGCACTAACCCTTGCCTGTGGGTCCTGCGGTGCGTCAGCGATGGCGCATGCAAAATTTTGCACCGCTTGTGGGGCTGCGCTGCTGGGTCAGGACAGCCCCTCACCCACCGCCACTGTGCCATCCCCCAAGGATTTACCGGAAGACGTTGCCGAACGTCGCCAACTGACCGTCATGTTTTGCGATCTGGTGGGGTCGACGGCCTTATCCGAAAGACTCGACCCCGAGGATTACCGCGAACTGATCACGCAATACCGCGAGCTGGTTGGCCAGACCGTCACCAAATTCGGCGGCGAGATTGCCAATTATGCCGGAGACGGAGTGGTCGCCATCTTCGGCTATCCCACCGCGCAGGAACTCAGCCACTACTCCGCCGCTCTTTGCGCGCTTGAGATCGCGGGCGCTGCGCGCGACGGAAATGCCGGACTGACGGACAAGTCGGTTTCGACAAATGTGCGGATCGGGATCCACACCGGACCTGTGGTGGTGGGCACGGCGGCAGGCACATCAAGCTCAGAAAAGGTCTGGCTGTTTGGCGATACACCGAACGTGGCGGCGCGGATTCAGGCTGCGGCAGATGTGGGTCAGGTGGTTGTCTCGGAAGTGACACGTAGACTGATCGGAGAGCGTCTGGATTTCAACTCGATCGGCAGCCCTCCCTTGGCGGGAGTCAGCACACCGTTGCATCTCTATGAGGTCGGGCCGAAGATTTCCGGTTTTGAGACTGGGCGCAAAGACTTCGCGCACGACAAGACGCCGACTATCGGGCGCACCGCCGAGATCGCTCTGGTCCAGTCCAGATGGGACGGTGCGCTGGACGGAGAGGGGCAGGTTCTGCTACTGACCGGCGACGCGGGCGTCGGCAAATCCAAAATCGCCTTTGGCCTGAAGGACAAGCTAACCGACGAGGACTCCACCCAGTTCACTCTGTTCGGATCGCCATTGCATCAAAGCAGCGCATTTTTCCCGATCAAGAATGCGCTGACGACGCTAACGGGCATGCTGCCCAATGCGCCTCCTGAGGAAAGTCGGGACAAAGTTACCCGCTTTCTGACCGATCTGAACCTGGATTCAGAAACCTGCGCCGCCCCTATCCTGCGCCTGATGGGGCTGGAAGACAGCACCTCTCTGGTCGCGCCGATGGGGCCCGAGCGGGAGAAGGGCGCGCTGATCGAGGCGCTTTTGCAATTGTGCGCGGGGTTGGAGCAGCACCATCCCTTGTTGCTGCTGCTCGACGATGTGCATTGGTTCGACGCCTCAACGCTGGAATTCGTCAACGGCTGGATCGAACAGGTGTCGAACCGCCACTGCCTGATCCTGATGACCGCCCGGACCGAGTTCCAATCGCCATGGCGCAACCAGTCCCATGTCACCAGTCTGGAGCTCAATCGGCTTGTACGCCGTGACATCTACAAGCTGGTTGAAAGCATCTCGGGCGTGCGGCCGTCGCCGGAAGTTCTCAGTCAATTGGCCGACCGCACGGATGGTGTGCCCCTATTCGTCGAAGAGCTGACCAAGATGGCAATGGAATCCGGCCTTTTGGTCAACCGCGGCCAGAGTCAGGCCGAGTTGTCCATGGCGATCCCGGAATCGCTGCAGGATTCGCTGATGGCCAGATTGGACCGTTTGTCGGCCAGCCGCGAGATCGTGCAGGTCGCCGCAGCAATCGGCCGAAACTTTGAGCGCAAGCTGCTGTCCGAGGTTCTGGACTGGACCGAAAACGACATCACCGAAGCGCTGAACCAGCTGCTTGAGACCGAACTGATCGTGCCCGCAGGCCAGCCGGGTACGGCAGATGCCTACCGGTTCCGCCACGCGCTGGTGCAGGATGCCGCGTATCAATCCATGCTGCGCTCGACGGCCTCAAGGTGGCATGGCCAAATCGCTACGGTTCTTGAGGAGAAATACGCCGAAACCGTCGCGCGAGAGCCTGAAATTCTGGGCCATCACTACTGGCGTGCCGGCAACTACCCCGCTGCCGAGGGCAAACTGATGACCGCAGCCCGACAGGCATTGGACCACTCGGCGAATGTCGAGGCGATCACACATTTGCAGCATGCTTTGGAATGCTTGCAGGAAATGCCGCAATCGCAGGAACGTGACCGGCGCGAAATCGACATGCAGATCATGATCGCCGTGCCTCTGGCCTTCGTCCGGGGCTATGCGCATAAATCGGTTCTGTCGGCCTATGCGCGGGCGCAGTCCCTATGCCGCGAGTATGGTGAGACAGAGCGGCTGTTCAAAGTGGTCTACGGGCAGTTCCGCTCGACCATGTTGGGCGGAGAATATGAAATATCGAAACAGAATGCGGATCGGCTGGTCTCGCTCTGTCAGGATTTATCGAGCCCGCTGACCATTGTCTCAGCCGAACGCTCAATGGGATCGCTTCAGACCTATCTGGGCCATCCGAAAGATGCGTTGAAACATCTTGAGGCCGGGCTTGAGGTCAATCTGTCCATCGAACATCGCTTCATGGGCCTCGATTTCGATGTGGTTGACCTTGCAGTGGCTCTTCAGGGCTATCGCGCGCTTTCCTACTGGCTGTCAGGCGACGAATCCAGCGCGCTGACAGCGATCAAAGCGGCGCTAGTCCATGCCGAAGAAACCGCGCACCCGTTCAGCCAGTCCTTCGCCAATGCTTTCCTTGGATGGATTTCCCATTTCCGGGGCGATGAGGCGACGGTGCAGGACAGTTCGGCCATTTTGATCGCGCTGTCCGAGGAATATTCTTTCCAATTCTGGCGCGGTTGGGCGCGGGTCATGAATGGTTGGGTGCGCCGAAGCACAGATGGTGAAAAGGCCTTGGAAGAGATCGCCCTGGGCCTGCGCGAATGGCGCGATACCGGCTGCCGCCTTGGTCTGAGTTTCTTCCTGTGCCTCTACGCGGATGCGGCTATTCTACACGGCAAACTGGAACTGGCCGAGGAACTGTTGGACGAAGCCGAAGCCTTCGCCAACGACAGCGGTGAGAAATTCTGGATCGTCGGGCTGACCTGCCTGCGCGGTCGGTTGGCAATGGCCCACGGGGATGACAGCGCCGGGATCGGCCACCTTAAAGAGGCTGCTATGGTGGCGTTGCAGCTGGGCCACTACGGCCCGCTTTTGCATGTCATTCGGGAATTGGCCGAGCTTGAGACCTCGTCAAACTGCCTTGGTGAGATCTCGAAAGCCGTGGCCGCCGACAAGACCAAGGCGCCCGCGCTGGTCGAGGCAAAAGCCATTTTGAAAACCCTAAAAACAAAACAGCCGGAGGCATGATCGGGCGGAATTTGAGCAAGTAGAATTGTCACAGCCAGTGGGGGAGATCACAGCCAAATGACAAAGAAAAAAGCCAAAAGCGACCCGTGCCATCAGACGGATGTCACCGGCGTCATGCCGAAACTGCCAAAACAGTTTGACACGTTCCCCTTCTACTATGCCTCGCTGCAATGCCAATGGATGTATTGGTACACCTCGGTCGAAGTTGCCCGCCAGTTTGTGAAAGGCACCGGCCTGTGTGTCGCCGAATTTCCCGATGAAGACGGCGAGAACAAGGCCGTCATCCTGCTGAACTTCCAACGCTATACCGCGCATTATGACAACTCGCTGGGCTTCGTGAACGAGGTCGAATTCAACCTACTGGCCTATCCCAAGAACCGTGTGCCGGGCGTGCCGAAGATGTCCCTGACTGAGTATCTTCACGGCCGAGATCAGACGAAAACCATCGGCCATCTACGGGTTCACGTTGCCGCCGATAACGCCATGGCCGTCAAGGCCGGACGGCAAGCGTTCGGAGAACCCAAGTTTCTGGGCAAGTTCAACTACAAGGTTCCTTCGCTGAATGCCAAGATGAAGGGGCACCCTCCGATCTCACCCAAGAAATGGTGGATCCAACTGGTCAATCCCGACGATCCGCAAACCATCGTCTATGATCTGACGGCGGATCTTGGCAAACTCAAGGGCGATCACTGGACTCTGACCAACTGCACACCGATCCCCGAATTCGCCACTGGACTTGGGCGCACCGTTTGGACTCGCTGGACCATCTCGGGCCTGTTTGAAACCGCGATGCTGACCACGAAAGAGGGCAAACGCATCGCAAAAAGCTTCAAGCTGAAACTGGGCAACAACGATTTCCCGATGACCCGCGACATGCTCACGCTGTTCACCGATATGACGCCGGTGGCCGTGCAGGTCTTTGAAAGCACGCCTGCCTGCTTTGAGCCTCGTGGCTTCTATGTGGACGCAATTGATGGGGATCGCCATGAAGACGCATGATGACGCCCCCGAGTTTCAAGCCTTTCTGACCGTCAGCGCCGCCCTGACAGGCTATAGCAGCGCCGAGCTGCAAGGTACCGGATGCGCAGGCGAATACTGGCATCAGTTTCGGCAGGTCCTGCCCGCCGAAATCCTCAAGGAGTTCCTGTCCCATTCCCACGAGCTGGGCAAGCAGGACGACGACCGGATCATGCGTCAGACCTATCTGTCGGACAAGTGTCTCGGCCCGCTGTCGCGGACGCTGATCCAGCTGTGGTATACCGGCCAATGGGTGCCGCTTTCGCAGGAATGGCGCGAAAGCTACGGCGCGTCGCGGTTTGATGTGGTCAAGATCATCTCGACCAGGTCCTACAAGGAAGGGCTGGTCTGGGACGCCATCGGAGCGCATCCCCAAGGGGCCAAGCAACAGGGCTTTGGCGCATGGGGCCTTGAACCTCCAAAACAGCGGGGGGCAGGCAAATGAGCGCGATTGCAGATGACGACCGGACCTATGATGTGGTCATCGTAGGAGCCGGGTTTGCCGGGGGCATTCTGGCGAAAGAGCTGGTCTCGGCCGGTCATTCGGTTCTGATCCTCGAAGCCGGGGAAGACCATGGCAAGACGTGGGAAACCTATCGCTCTTACTTGGATCAGTACTATCTGTCGCTGGCTAAGACGCCGAACTCTCCCTATCCGAACCTACCAACCCTGCCGTCACCTTCGGTGTTAGACATCACCGCGGTACGGGGCACCGAGCCCGACACAAACGGGTATTTCGTGCAACGCGGCCCCCTGCCCTTTGGCAGCAACTACCTGATGGCCTTTGGGGGAACCTCATTGCATTGGCTGGGCACGAGCCTGCGCATGATGCCTGCGGATTTCGAGATGCAAAGCCGCTTTGGCAAAGGCGTTGACTGGCCTTTTGGCTATCAGGACCTGCGCGCAGACTATGAGCGCGCCGAGTGGGAGATCGGTGTCTCGGCCGATGCCGACGAACAGACGCCCAAGGCACTGGGTATTCGCACGTCAGGACGGCACGACAATGTCGGGTATTTCGACAAGGAATACGACTACCCGATGCATTCGATCCCGTCGTCTTACGTGGATGGCTTCTTTGCCAAGGCAGATGGGATGCCCATCGAAATCGGCGAGGATGCCACCAGCACGGTTCACCTGAAAGTCTCGCGCACGCCGCAGGGCCGGAACTCAACTCCGCGCAAGCCAAGAACTGCCAAGGGCATTCAGGTTGGCGACAAGCGCAGGCAGCAATTCCGCCCGCGCGGCGCAACCGGACCATTCGCCTATATGGGTCAGCGGTGCGAGGGAAACTCAAGCTGCATTCCGATCTGCCCGATCCAGGCCAAATACAACGCGATGAAAACGCTCGAAGATGCCAAGCACAAAGCCAAGCATCAGATGGAGACGATCACGCAGGCCATCGCCTCGAAGGTCGAACTGGCCGAAAGCGGGCGTGTATCTGGTATTGTTTACAAGAAATACCCGTTCCCCGGTGTGCCTCAGTACGAACTACGCCGGGCCAGAGGTAAGCAATATGTGCTGGCTGGCGGTGCGGTGGAAAACGTCACTCTGGCGCTAGCCTCGGGAATTTGCACCAGCAGTGACGAGCTGGGCCGCAACCTGATGGACCACCCCTACATGATGACTTGGGGCGCCGCGCCCGAGCCGGTTGGACCGTTTCGCGGCCCGGGATCGACCTCGAGCTATGCCAATTTCCGGGACGGAAACTTTAGGAACAAGAATGCAGCTTTCCGGTTGGAGATCGGTAATTGGGGATGGAACTTTGCCGCTGGCTCTCCGAACTCCGACGTGGCGCGACTGGTCGAGCAAGACAACCTCTATGGCACCGCCCTGCGCGACAAGCTCTATCACGATGTCCAGCGGCAGGTCCGAATTGGCACTATGGTTGAGCAACTGCCCAGAGCTACTAACCGCGTGACCATCGACCCAGCCTACCGCACGCCAATGGGCGAATACCGCCCGGTGATCAGCTATGATCTGGACGATTATTCCCGCGCAGGGCTGGCCGCCGCCAATGACACCTGCGCGCAGATTTTCCAGCGGCTGGGTATCAAGAACCATACCTCCTACAGCCCATCGGATGCGGGGTATTTAACTTATGATGGAAAGGGTTACACCTTCTTCGGTGCAGGCCATCTGGTCGGTACGCACAGGATTGGAACCGACAGGCACAACTCGGTCACCAATGACGAGATGCGCGCATGGGACCACGACAATCTGTGGCTGGTGGGCGCGGGCTCGATGCCGACGATTGCCACGTCCAACCCAACACTGACGATGTCTGCCATGGCCTTCAGGGCCGCCAGAGCCATCCAGAAGGCCGTTCGGAAAGGGGGTGCGAAATGAGTTCGAAAAAGAAACTGGACGCCGCGCGTAAAAATCTCTGCAAACATCTGCAAGACGCCTTGATGCTAGAGCTTTCGACAATACCGCCCTACGCGACGGCCTGCTATTCGATCCTCGAGCAAGGGCAATACGACCGGTCCGAGCCGACCATCGTCAACGCCGAACCGATCGAGGTGATCCGTCAAGTCATGGTCGAAGAGATGTTGCATATGGTTCTTGCGGCGAATGTGATGAACGCGATCGGGGGCACGCCTCAGCTGAACAATCCCAACTTGCTGCCGAAATACCCGACAGAGCTTTTGAACGGGGCCGGGCCAGAGGTGCGTCTGCGCAAATTCTCGCCCAAACAGGTCAAAAGCTTTCGCAAGATCGAAACCGCGCCGAAAGACCTCCGTAAGGCATTGAGGGGGCACTATTCCACCATCGGCGGGTTCTACGCCTATGTCAGGAAGCTGCTGGAAGAAGCGTGTAAGGAGTTCGGGGACAAAGAGATCTTCATCGGCGACCCCGCGCGTCAGATCTCCAATGACGACTATTTCGGCGCGGGCGGTGAAGTAGTCGAGATAACCGGCACCCCCGCGCAACGTCGCAAGGCGGCTTTTGATGCCATCCAAAAGATCATGGAAGAGGGCGAAGGCGCAGATCTGGGTGGCAAAGCTGGCGACGGAGACACCATTCCGGGGCCAGCTGGCCATGAGGACGTTGCACATTTCTTCAAGTTCAACGAAATCCTACATAGCCGCTACTATCGCCCCGAAGATCTTGTGACCGACCCTCCGACTGGCGGTGACCTTATCGTCGATTGGAGCGCAGTCTCTCCGATGAAAGACGACCCAAGCGAGGAGAACTATAAGTCCGCCCCCGAAATCGCCGCGATCTCGGCCGAATTCAACGCCGCGTGGTCCGGTTTGCTGGACGGTCTGCACATCGCCTTCAACGAAGATAAATCCGCTTTGCGCGACCTTGTTCCAACGATGTATTCGATCAAGTCGCTGGCGCAAAAACTGATGCGCATCCCATTGCCGGACGGATCGGGCGAGACAGCCGGGCCGACATGGACCTACCTTGCGCCGAAAAAGCGGATCTGACCTGTAGCCTTAAAACCGGCGGGACCCCGTTTATGCGCCTCAGTCGAAAAAGGTGTCTGCCGCTGTGTCCAACAAAGATTGTGCGTAGAATTTCAGTTTGATAACGTCATGATCGCGCTGGGGAGGGCGCGGCATCTCAATGTTGGACTATTCGCACAATGCGTGGCTCGTGGCGGCCTCGTTGGCCGTGGCGCTGATGGCGGGTTTTACCGGTCTTTACCTGACGCATGGCGCGTCGAAACTGGACAATCAACGGCGCAAGTTCATCGTCGCCCTCGCAGCCGTCATACTGGGCGGCGGTATCTGGTCCATGCATTTCGTTGCCATGCTGGGCCTGCAACTGCCGATCCTGTTTTATTACGACGCGCTGGTGACGCTGATCTCGGCGCTGGTTGCCATCCTTATGGTGGGGCTGGCGCTGCTGCTTTTGCATTTCCGTCCCAGAACACCGCCGACCATCGTTGGCGCGGGGGTGATCGTGGGGCTTGGGATCGTTGTCATGCACTATGTCGGCATGGCCGGGATGCAGCTGTGCCGACCCGTCTACAGCCTGTTCGATATCGTTTTGTCGACCGCGGCCTCGGTTGTTCTGTCGGTTCTGGCGATCTGGGTGGCCTATGACAGCCGAACCCATCGGAACATCCTGCTGGGCACAGCCTGTTTCGGCATTGCCGTGTTTTCCATGCATTTCATCGCAACCGGTCTCACGGATTTCGTCGCAACCGAGACTGCCGGGGCTGCCGGGCCTGCGCTGGACAACCAGATTCTGGCAATGGGCGTCACGGTTGCAGTCTTCCTGATCTGTGGGGCCTTCCTGCTGACCGGGATCACCTTCATCGAACCCAAGCCTGAACCCGCATCAGTCCCAATACCCGCCCCTGAACCAGAACCAACCCCAACCTTACGCGCCGGGGTGCCGTTTGAGCGCGAAGGTCAAACCTTCTTTGCCGAACCCGCCCAAATTGCCGCCATACGGGCCGAGGGGCATTACACCATTCTCTATATCGATTCCGAGAAACTGTTCTGCCCCTGGTCCATCACCGAGGCCGAGACGCGCCTACAGCCCGATGGCTTCCTGCGCGCCCATCGAAGTTATCTGGTGAACCCCAAACATGTTTCAAGCTTCGAGAGGCATAAGGACAACGGGACATGCTATTTCGACTCTGTCGAGGCGCTCAGCAAGGTACCTGTCAGCCGATCTCGACTTTCAGACATCCGTGACGCTTTGGGCCTGTGATCGCAACTCGTGCAGCTCATTCGCATTTCGTGAAACAACCTGCGCGCCCCGTTCCCTACGACTGGAACCGCTGAGCGCACCCCTCTTTCCTGATTGAAGGTACCCCAAGGTATACCGCTTGGACCCAGGGAGGAAAAACATGATACCAGCCGGTTTTGAGTATCACCGGCCAGGCGACATCGCCTCGGCCATCGGCATTTTGCAAGAACACGGAGACGAAGCGCGCGTGATCGCGGGCGGGCACAGCCTGATCCCGATGATGAAGCTGCGAATGGCCGAGATGGGCCACCTGATCGACCTTCAGGCCATCGATGAACTCAAGGGCATCGAGATCGGGTCCGATACGGTAACCCTTGGCGCCATGGTGACGCAGCACGAGTTGATCACCCATGACGGTCTCGCAGCTGCCATTCCGTTGATCCGCGAGGCGGCCTTGCAGATCGCCGACCCGCAGGTTCGTTATATGGGCACCGTCGGTGGCAATGTCGCCAACGGCGATCCTGGCAATGACATGCCGGGTCTGATGCAGTGCCTGAACGCGACCTTTGAACTATCCGGTCCCGATGGGTCACGCAGTGTCGCCGCGCGTGAGTTTTATGAGGCCGCCTATTTCACAGCACGCGAGGATGAGGAAATCCTGACCCGAATTTCGATTCCCGTACCTGGTGCTGGTGTTGGTCAGGCGTATGAGAAGCAAAAGCGCAAGATCGGGGATTATGCGACGGCCGCCGCCGCTGTGATGGTCGGTAACGGCACGGCCTCGGTTGCGATGACCAACCTGGCGGACACTCCGATCTGGTCCGAAAGCGCCAGCGCTGCATTGGCCAATGGCGATGTGGACGGCTGTGTTGCCGCCATGCTGGATGCCATTGAACCCGTGGCCGACAACCGTGGACCCGTCGAATTCAAGAAACATGTGGCGAGCGTGATGCTGCGCCGCGCCATCGACCGTGCGCAAAGCCGCGCGGGTTGAGGGGAGGAAACCATGTCGAAAATGCACGTCAAACTCACCGTGAACGGTAAAGAGGTCGAAGGTCTGGCCGAGCCGCGCACGCTGTTGATCCACTTCCTGCGGGAAGATCTGAAAATCACCGGCCCTCATATCGGCTGCGAGACCAGCCATTGCGGGGCCTGCACCGTGGATATCGATGGCAAATCCGTCAAATCCTGCACAACTTTTGTGGCGCAGGTGAACGGAGCCGATGTCACCACCGTCGAAGGCCTCACCAATGACGACGGCAGCCTTGGCGTTTTGCAGGAAATGTTCCGCGAGCACCACGGGCTGCAATGTGGCTTCTGCACGCCGGGGATGATTACTCGCGCGCACCGTTTGCTGCAGGAAAACCCGAACCCCTCTGAGGAGGATATCCGTTTCGGCATGGCTGGAAACCTGTGCCGCTGCACCGGATACCAGAACATCGTCAAGGCGATCTCGGCCTCGGCTGACATGCTGAACGCTCAGAAGGAGGCTGCGGAATGAACGACCAGACACTGACCCCCGAAGAACGCGCCGCCAATCTCAAAGGGATGGGCAGCTCACGCAAACGCGTCGAGGACGTGCGCTTTACCCAAGGCAAGGGCAACTATGTCGATGACATCAAGCTGGACGGCATGCTGTTCGGCGACTTCGTGCGCTCTCCCTACGCGCATGCCCGTGTTGTCAGCGTCAACAAAGAGGCCGCCTTGGCGATGCCCGGCGTGATCGCTGTTCTGACCGCCGAGGATCTGGCTCCGCTGGGCCTGCATTGGATGCCGACGCTTGCCGGTGACAAGCAAATGGTTCTGGCCGACGGCAAGGTGCTGTTCCAAGGCCAGGAAGTCGCCTTTGTGGTCGCCGAAGACCGCTATATCGCCGCTGATGCCGTCGAACTGATCGATGTCGAATACGAAGAACTACCTGTTCTGACCGATCCGTTTGAGGCGCTGAAATCCGATGTGGTCTTGCGCGAAGACCTTGAAGGTCAGACCGAAGGTGCGCACGGACCCCGCAAACATCACAACCACATTTTCACCTGGGAACAGGGCGACAAGGACGCGACCGAAGCCATTCTGGCCGAAGCCGACGTGGTGGCGGAAGAGATGGTCTACTACCACCGCACCCATCCTTGCCCGCTGGAGACCTGCGGGTCTGTGGCCAGCATGGACAAGGTGACCGGAAAATTAACGCTGTATGGTACGTTTCAGGCTCCTCACGCGATCCGGACGGTTGTCTCACTGATCTCCGGTATTGCCGAGCACAATATCCGAGTGATCAGCCCTGATATCGGTGGCGGGTTCGGCAACAAGGTTGGGGCTTATGCAGGTTATGTCTGCTCGGTCGTTGCCTCGATTGTCACCGGCAAGCCGGTGAAATGGGTCGAGGACCGGATGGAGAACCTGATGTCCACCGCCTTTGCCCGCGACTACTGGATGCAGGGCAAGATTGCCGCCACTAAGGATGGCAAGATCACTGGTCTCTGGTGCCACACCACGGCGGATCACGGTGGCTTTGACGCTTGTGCCGACCCGACCAAGTTCCCTGCCGGGTTCATGAACATTTGCACGGGGTCCTATGACATCCCGACCGCCTATCTGGCTGTAGATGGGGTTTATACCAACAAGGCTCCGGGCGGGGTGGCTTATCGCTGTTCCTTCCGCGTGACTGAGGCGGCCTATTTCATCGAACGCATGATCGAGGTTCTGGCCATCAAACTGAACATGGACGCGGCCGAGCTGCGCCGGATAAACTTCATCAAGGCCGATCAGTTCCCGTATCAGTCCGCACTGGGTTGGGAATATGACTCGGGCGATTATCACACTGCGTGGGACAAAGCTCTGAAGGCCGTGGACTACGAAGGTCTGCGGGCTGAACAGGCGCAGCGGGTTGAGGATTTCAAGGCTGGCAAGACCCGCAAACTGCTGGGCATTGGTCTGACGCATTTCACCGAGATCGTGGGTGCTGGCCCGGTCAAGAACTGCGATATCCTCGGCTTAGGGATGTTCGACAGCTGCGAAATCCGCATCCATCCGACAGGATCTGCCATCGCGCGGCTGGGGACGATCTCTCAGGGTCAGGGCCATGCCACAACCTTTGCGCAGATCATCGCCAGTGAGATCGGCCTGCCCGCCGATGACATCACGCTGGAGGAAGGCGACACCGACACTGCGCCTTATGGGCTTGGGACCTATGGGTCTCGGTCCACGCCGGTCGCAGGGGCTGCAACAGCTATGGCTGCGCGCAAAATCCGTGCCAAGGCACAGATGATCGCGGCCTATCTGCTGGAGGTCCACGACGACGATGTCGAATGGGACGTGGATCGGTTCTCTGTCAAAGGCGCGCCCGAGCGGTTCAAGACTATGAAAGAAATCGCCTTTGCCGCCTATAACCAAGCGATACCGGGGTTGGAACCCGGTCTGGAGGCGGTCAGTTATTATGACCCGCCGAACATGACCTACCCGTTCGGGGCCTATATCTGCGTCATGGAGATCGACGTGGATACCGGGGAGTGGGACGTGCGAAAGTTCTATGCGCTGGATGATTGCGGCACGCGGATCAACCCGATGATCATTGACGGGCAGGTCCATGGTGGTGTGACCGAGGCCTTGGCCATCGCAATGGGGCAGGAGATTGCCTATGATGAGATGGGCAATGTGAAGACCGGCACGCTGATGGACTTCTTCCTGCCGACCGCGTGGGAGACGCCGAACTATATCACCGACTACACGGTGACCCCTTCCCCGCACCATCCGATTGGCGCGAAGGGGGTTGGGGAAAGCCCGAATGTGGGTGGCGTTCCCTGTTTCTCGAATGCGGTGCATGATGCGTTCCGACCCTTCGGGTTGGTGCAGAGCCATATGCCGCATGACCACTGGCGGATCTGGAAGATCGCCAATGGGTTGGGGATGCATGGGTGATTGGGTTCGGATCGGCTTGACCGATCCGACCGAACGGAGGGGGCCAGCCCTCTCCGAACCTCCCCCGAGATATATTTAGCCAGATGAAGAATGGATCCTGGTTTTGACTTTGAGTGACGTGCAGAACGGATTGGCCGCGCAGGGCTATGTCGCTGATGATCGGTTGGCGATGGCGCTGCATCTGGCGCAGGCTTTGGGGCGGCCTTTGCTGCTGGAAGGTCCGGCAGGCGTTGGCAAGACCGAAGTCGCGAAGGCTCTGGCTGCCCAACACGACGCCCGTTTGATCCGCTTGCAGTGTTATGAGGGGCTGGATGCCGGCCACGCCATTTATGAGTGGAACTACCAACGTCAATTGCTGGCCATCCGCGCGAGCGAAGCGCAAGGCGGCACAAGCGAAGCGCAGTTGTTCTCGGATGATTACCTTCTGAAACGGCCCCTTTTGGAGGCGATCAGCGAAGACGACCCACCGGTTCTCTTGATAGATGAGATTGACCGCGCAGATGAGGAGTTCGAAGCCTATCTACTTGAGATATTGTCTGATTTTCAAATCACGATTCCGGAGCTTGGGACAGTCAAGGCGCGCTCCCGCCCGATTGTGATCCTGACGGCCAATGGCACGCGGGACCTGTCCGACGCATTGCGGCGGCGGTGTTTATACAGCTATCTCGGCTACCCTTCGCGCGAGACGGAGATGGCCATCTTGAAGGCGCGCATGCCGTCCATTGAAGGGTTGTTGGCACGTCAGATCGTCGGGGTTGTTCAGGCCCTGCGCAAGGAAGACCTCGAGAAAACACCGGGTATTGCCGAGATGCTGGACTGGGCCGCCGCCCTGTCGGGGCTAGGTGTGAACGACATGGCCCAGTCTCGGGGCGAGGTGCAGGCGACGCTGGTCTGCCTGCTGAAAACCGCCGCCGACTATGATGCCGCCCCGCCTGAGGTTCTGGATCGCTTGATCGGGAAGGTCGCGTGATGCAGGTCACCCGGTTCCCCTCACGCGCGGCGGGCTTGGCGGACCGCATGAGCGGTTTCATGTCCCATCTGCGGATGAACGGATTGCGTGTGGGTCCCGCCGAAACCGGTGACGCGTTGGCCGCCTTGTCGGCGGTCGAGGCAACCGACACGACACAGGCCAGGCAGGCCTTGTGCGTGTTGCTGACAGGCAGCGCCGAGGATTGGCGACGCTTTGATGAGCTGTTTGACGCCTACTGGTTCAATGTCGGCAAGCAGCGCAATGGGACAGCTCAGACCGCACATGTACGGCTGCAGTCCGCGAAACCGAAGATCTGGCAGCAGCAAACACAAGACGAACAGGATCCGCAAACGGATACAGATCAGGCAGCCGCCACTCCTGATCCGGGCGACGGGGAGGCCGAAGGGATGGATGGGAAGCTGATTGCGACCCGAACGGCCAACCTGTCGCGCCGGGATTTGCGCGAATTGATGGATGACGAGTCGCTGAGACAGGCCGAACGGGCCGCAACACAGCTGGCCCGGGCGATCCGCGACCGCCGATCTCGCCGACGTAAACAAGCATCACGTGGCCGGACGCTGGACATGCGGCGGATACAGCGGGCCAGTCTGGCGCGGGGTGGAGAGCCGATGGACCTCTATCGCCGTGCGCGACCGCCGCGACCGATGCGGATCGTTGCGCTATGCGATGTCAGTGGGTCGATGACCGTATATTCCCGCGTTTTCCTGGCGTTTCTCAAGGGCCTGATCGGCAGCGGAACCGAAGCCGACGCTTATCTGTTCCACACCCGTCTGATGCGCGTGACAGACGCTTTGCGCGATCACGACTCAATCCGCGCTGCGGGGCGGCTTTCACTGATGGCTGAGGGGTTTGGCGGCGGGACCGATATCTCTGGCAGTCTTGAGAGTTTTCTGGACGGATACGGTGCGCGTGCACTGAATGGACGGACGATCGTGCTGATCTTGTCGGATGGGTATTGCAGCACGACTCCGCAGGCCTTGGGGCAGGTTCTGGAACGGATTCAACGCAAAGCGCGCCGGGTCGTCTGGCTGAACCCGCTGAAAGGCTGGCAAAGGTACCAGCCTATTGCCGCCGCCATGCAGGCCGCAGAACCCCATCTGGACGCCCATCTGCCCGCCAATACGCTTGAGGCGCTGGCGGCGCTGGAACCTGAATTCAGAAAACTGTGAAAGGATATACCGATGGCAGGTTTCGACATTTTCGACACGATTGAAGAACAGCGCCGCACCGGCGATGCCTTTTGCGTGGCGACAGTTCTGCGCACTGCCGATGCGACCTCGGCCAAGGCCGGAGGCAAGGCGGCCATCACCCGCGACGGTACGGTTCTGGGCCATCTGGGGGGTGCCTGCGTACAACGGGCCGTACGCGCCGCAGCGCAAGAGGCGCTGGTGTCGGGTGAGCCGAAAATGATCCGCGTCAAACCCTCGGACAAGGTTGTGTCTATGGCCGACCCGGACGGTGTTCAGACCTACAAAAGCGGGTGCCCATCCGGAGGGACAGTGGACATGCTGATCGAACCCTATCAACACGCCCCGCGCTTGATCATATTCGGAGACTCTCCTATCGCGCAGGCGTTGGCGTCCCATGCGGCACTGGCTGGGTTGCGCGTGTGTTTGCCTGAGGGTTCTGAAAACACGGTGAAATTCACCCCCTTTGATCCCAACGACCTGAACGCATTGGGCGTTGAAGCGCGTGATTTTGTTGTGGTGGCGTCACAAGGCAAAGGCGACGCAGCGGCATTGAAAGCGGCACTGCAGTCACCCGCACGCCGCGTGTCGATGGTTGCGAGCCGTCGCAAGGCCGAGGTTCTGTGTGCCAAACTGGAAACGCAAGGGCTGAGCAAAGAGCAGACCAAGCGCCTGAAATCGCCCGCCGGGTTGGATATCCACGCTATCGACCCGCATGAAATCGCGCTTTCGATTTTGGCTGAAATCATCATGTGGCGCAATTCTGACAAATCCCAGGAGACATCCCATGATGAGAAAATGGCTTAACTGGCTGCACGCTTTCAAAGCGGCGCAGCCCGAGTTGACCGCGGAGGAGGCGACCGAAAAAGCCCTCCGTGTCTTTCCGAAATGTTGTTGAAAAAGGACCTCCCAGATGGAACTCACTGACGAAATCCGCATCAAAGCCCCCAAGGATGCCGTTTACCGCGCGCTCAATGACCCCGATGTGCTGCGCGAATGCATTCCGGGCTGCGAAGAGTTGATCCAACATTCGCCCGAACACCTCGAGGCCAAGGTCGTCCTGAAAATCGGCCCAGTCAAAGCCCGCTTTAGCGGCGAGGTGACGTTGGACAACTCCCAGGCGCCAGATGCGTTTTCGCTGTCCGGCGAAGGCAAAGGCGGCGCGGCTGGCTTTGCCAAAGGCGGCGCAGATGTATCCCTGACCGCCGACGGGGATGAGACGGTTCTGTCCTACACCGCGAAGGTCACGATCGGCGGCAAGATCGCGCAATTGGGCAGCCGCCTGATCGCAGGGACGGCCAAAAAGCTATCCGGCAAGTTCTTCGACAAGTTTGGCGAGGTCGTCGCAGAACAATTCGTGCAATAGGCGCCGCGCCTAGAGCGCATCCAGCGGATGTGGCAGGGTCTGCCACACCGCCTCTGATATCCGTCAGCCCTGAGCCTCTTCCTGCATGTAGGCGATGACATTGGTGATATCGGTCTCTTTCTTCAGGCCGGGGAACTGCATCTTGTTGCCGGGCAGAAACCCTTTGGGGTCGGCCAGAAACGCCGCCAGATTCTCCGGCGTCCAGACGAGATCGCCGCTGGCAAGCGGGTCGGAATATTTGAACCCGTCCACCTGCCCCGCAGATGCACCCACCATATTTAACAGCGAGGGCCCTACGCCATTGCGGCCTTCTTTCAACTGATGGCAAGCCTTGCACTTGCGAAAGACCTTCTTGCCTGCTTTCAGATCCCCCTCCACTGCGGCGATTGCAACCGGAGCGGCGGGCGCGGCTTCGGCCTTGTTTTCATCCATGGTAAACACAAGCCGCGCGGTGATCGGTACGGTCCGTGTGATGCCGGACAGGTCGGCCAGTTCCATCAGCTTGTCGACGCCTGCATCCACGCCTGCATCCTCGGTGCTGAGAAAGACCATATCATTGGTGGAAACCATCACCGACGTCTCGGTCAGTCGCACCACGAACATCTCGGCGTCGAACTCGATCTCGGTCCCAACCAGGGACAACGCGACCTCGACATCGATAATCGACGACGCGCCCACGGCAAGGCCCGAGACCTCATCCATGTCGAATTCAGCGGTCAAGGCAGCGGTGCCTGCCTTGCGGAACACGTATTCGATCATCCGTTCGTTGCGAATGTCGATATTTGTCTCCACCGACGACAGATCAATCTCGATCTCAGCCTTGCCATCGGGGCTGACATGACCGCTCAGCCCGGTGAAGGAATTGACCTCGCCCACTGTGTCTTTCTTGATCGTTCCATAAGCCAGGTGCGAGGCATCCGAGGACAGAGTCCAACTTTCCGACAGGGCCGGGGTTGCAACAATTGCAGACGCAATCGTGACTGCTTTCAACAGAAGTTTCATTTCATTTCTCCTCAGGTTATGTAATTTCTGACCCCGCGGGCCCGGTCCGTGAAAGACAAACACACACAGGTCACGATTTATTCGATGAGTGGTGAAATCAGCTCGGAACAGGCCGTGCGCGGCGCGATCCAGACGCATTCGAAACGCGTGTGGCGGTTCGGGCTTGCCCTGTCGGGCGCCTCGGATGTGGCCGACGACCTTTTGCAATCCACATGCCTGCGCGCGCTGGAGCGTCACCACCAGGTAACATCCCATGACAGGCTGGACAGCTGGCTGATGACGATCTGCCGCTCGATCTGGCTGAATGAGGTGCGCGCGCGCTCGGTTCGTAAGGCGCAGGCCTTGTCTGTGACCCCCGAAACCGAATTAATTGCAACAGGACCGGATTCAGAAACGAATATTTTCGCGGCTGAAGTGTTTACCCAAGTGATGCACCTGCCAGAAGCACAGCGCGAGACCGTGATGCTTGTCTTCGTGGAAGGGTATAGCTATCGCGAGGCAGCAGCCTTGCTTGAGGTGCCGATTGGAACAATCATGAGCCGGCTTTCTACGGCTCGGCAGAAACTGAAAACCGTGATGCAGCACGAGGCTGCGGACGCCGTTCGACGGGGTGGCAAATGACGTTTTCCGATGAAACGCTGCTGGCGTATCTGAATGGAAATCTGGACGAGACCGACGCGCAAGAAATCGAGAGCGCGGTCGAAGCCGATCCAGAACTGGAACAGCGCCTGATGGCGCTTGATCCGTTTGCACCCGTTGTGCATTCGGTCTTCAAGGATGTTCCGCAGGACGCGCCTCAGATCACCTTGCCGGACCGCGCGACGTCTCAACCCGCGCCTCAACCTTTTCGATTGCTGGCCGTTGCGGCCTCGGTCGCGATTGTGGCGGTCTCGGCGACTTGGTGGGCGACACGACCCGCGCCTTTGGGTTGGGCGCAGCAGGCGGCAATCTACCAATCGCTCTATGTACCTGAAACAATTGCCACTTTGGACACCGCACCCGAGGCGCTTGATGCCCAGTTTGCTCAGGCCGAGGCCACGCTGGGCCGGTCCCTGAATCGCGAAGCCCTGAGCGCCTTGCCGGGGGCCGAGCTGAAGCGGGCTCAGGTTCTGTCTTTCAAGGGAAAGCCACTGGTTCAGGTCGTCTTTGCGGATGATCAAGGTCGGCCCTTTGCCTTTTGCGTGATCCGTCAAGGGCCTGGGGCACTGGACAAGGACGTGAACCTTGCCGTTCTCAGCGGTCTGGCAACGGCCACTTGGGCGGAAGACGGCTATGGCTACATGATCATCGGTGCCGATGGGCAGAGCGATCTGAGCGATCGCCTGACCGCATTTTCCGAGGCAATTTCCAGCTAAAATGCGCCCGGGCCTTGGCCAATCGCGGAGGTTGAAGACTACACCACATCGGACTTTCGAAACGAATAGCGAAATGACCGAGTTGTGAACGCTTAATGCAGGCGGTTCGATGGCGTGGACGCGTCCTCGAGAACCAGCTTTCCGTTCTTGAGATGCCGCTCGACGAATTTCTTCTGCAAACGACCGGCTGGTACAGGATATGCCGTTTCCGGGGCGTAGCCCTGACGTTGCACTTCCGGGAAGAGGGTGAAGATTTCTTCTCGGGCCTCTTCCGATATTGTCTTGATTGCTTCGGGGCCTGTAAACAAACTCTCCGAAGGAGCGCCATCGGCGAAAATGACCTCGTGCTGATCGAAGAGAAGGTGGAAATAGACGACCTCGGTTATGTCTTCATCCACATAAATCCCAGGCAGCGCGGCCAGCTTTATCGCCGACACAAGGACATCGGGACTGCCGAACATACGCTCGGACACTTTGGAGGACACCAACATGCGGTGTTGTCTGGACACCAGCAGGTCTTTTGCCGGAAGCCCCTGCCCTAGCGCGCCAGCAGAGATACGGACAGGTCGTAGTTTTTCCGCAGCGGCCCCTTGGGCCGCGAAGTCCACCGTCTTGGTTCCGACCCACCGCAAGCGCTGCGGGCCATTTCCCTTGGTCAGAACAATGTCACCCACCGACAAATCTTCGACGGCAGTTAGTCCGTTCGGTGTTTCAATCATGGTTCCCGCGCACAAACACAGAATGTCGCCAGAGATATCACCAAAGCCGATTGCACCGGTATTTGCACCCGAAGACAGACCCCCTTCAAAGATGACCTCAATCCGGGACACCGGGCCTAGGATGGAAACGGTCAACGAATCTGGTGCGCCTGCTCCTTCGACACCCGGAGACACATTCCCGCTGGCTTCGACCGTGTTGCCGGTCTGGACGTGAAACGGGCTTAGGTTGGAAAAGACTACAGGGACCGGATTGTCGTTCACATCAAACGCCAGAACCGTCACTCTATCGTCGAAAGAGAATTCGTTGCTGTCCAGATCCAGAATTTCGAACGTCACGTTTTTGACAGCGGTTGAAAACGTCACTTCTGATGTCGCAGGCCCTGGGATACCCGAAACAAACAGGTTTCCGCCAAGAAAGCCGCTGAAAAACACCCCTGGATCAGAGGCCACGGTTAGCGTTGAAGAATTAGAACCGTCCGTCAGCACGGTCGAACTGTTCGCGCTGGCTAGAGTTGACCAATCAAACAGGAATGGCATTACTGCTTCTCCCAAACCACATAAACCGCTTAGAATAATAATATTCTATTTCCTGCGTATTAATGCATCTTTAAATTCACAAGCCTAGAATTGTTTTCCTGTAGTGTGTTCAAATACAGCGGAACCCAATCAACCAGGACCGAAAATGGCCGTCGTTACCATGCCTGCCCAAACAGCCCAGCGGCTGAAAGACGAAATTCTCAAGTTATCGCAATCTGTTGAAGTGAAAATGTTTCTGGCCAAAGACGTCGTTCAACTGATCGGTTTCAGCGATGAAGAGATCGCGGGTTTTGGCGGGGAAACCGGCGATGCGGTCGTTTTGGCAGTGCGGGACCTTAAGGCGCTTGAGCAGGCCATTCCACAATCTGCGGGTGGACGCGTGAATTATATCCCAATCGTGAACGAAAAAGCCAAGGCGAAGCTGGACCCGTTTTATCAAGCCTAGACCGCACTCTGCGTGTCTTTCGCGAAGGGTGGGGCCTGCGCCCCACCCGATTGGCATCACGCTTCGATGATGTTGTGACCCGGGCCATAAGGGAAACCGGTTATGTTCTCGGCCCCGTTGTCTTCGACCACCAGAATGTCATGCTCACGATAGCCACCGGCTCCGGGCTGGCCTTCGGGGATCCACAGCATCGGCTCGATCGAAACGACCATTCCGGGTTCCAGAACCGTGTCGATATCCTCGCGCAGTTCCAGACCCGCCTCGCGCCCGTAGTAATGGCTGAGCACGCCGAAGGAGTGGCCATAGCCGAAGGAGCGGTATTGCAGCAGGCCCTCATCTTCAAAGAAGCGGTTGATCTCGGCGGTGATGCTGGAACAGGTCGCGCCGGGTTTGATCAGGCTCAGGCCAAGCTCGTGCGCGGCGACGTTGGCCTTCCAGATGCGCAGGCTGTCGGCGTCGGGTTCGCCCAGAAACAAGGTGCGCTCCAGAGCTGTGTAGTAACCCGAAATCATCGGGAAGGTGTTCAGCGACAGGATATCGCCCTTTTGCAGCGCTCGTTTGGTGACCGGGTTATGCGCGCCATCGGTGTTGAGGCCGGACTGGAACCAGACCCAAGTGTCGCGGTATTCGGCTTCGGGATAAGCGCGGGCGATCTCCGCCTCCATTGCGTCCCGACCGGCCATGGCGATCTCGATCTCGGTTGCGCCTTCGCGGATGGCAGCGTGGATGGCCGCTCCGCCCACATCAGCGGTGCGGGCACCACCTTTGATCAACTCGATCTCTTCGGCGGATTTCACCATACGGGCCGCCATGGTTTCGGGCGCGATGTCGATCAGTTCAGGCTGGCCCAGCATCGCCAAAGCCGTATCGCGCGCGGCCAGAGTCATGTGATCGCTCTCGATCCCGATCCGTTTCGCGCCGCCGATCAGGCTGGCCACCGCGCGCCAGTAATTGTCACGCTTCCAATCGGTGTAGATCACGTTGTCTTCGGCCGAGCGGCGCCACGGCTGGCCTGCGTCGATATTGGCCGAAACCGTGGTGCAGGCGTCCTGCGTAACTACGCAGCCATAGGGCCGGCCAAAGGCGCAGTACAGAAAGCCCGAGTAATAGGCGATGTTCTGCATCGACGTCAGAAGAACTACGGGAATATCCCGCGCAGCCATAATGGCGCGCAGTTTGCCCAGACGGCGATCGTATTCGCCTTTGCTGAACGGCAGGGGCGCCTTGTCGCCATTGTGGCAGGTGAAGAATTCGGGGCGATTTGTCATTTTCAGGTCTCTCATCTTTGCCGGGCGGCAAACCCGGCCACTTGTCCCGGCGTTCAGGACAGGCGGTCTCGGGGTCCGAGAGCCGATCATCCCAGTGCGTCCGCGACGCCATCGCGGCTGGGATGAACAGGTGAATCGTTAGATCAGGCGCGCGCTTGCGTCAAGCGGGGGAAAGCCCCCGCAGACGCTCGGACCGGCGACGAAGCAATTCGACCGTAGTCAGCAGCGCGATCGAGATCACCACGAGGATCGTGGCCACCGCCAGAATGGTCGGGCTAATCTGTTCGCGCAAACCAGTGAACATCTGCCATGGCAGGGTTTTCTGGCTGGCCGAACCGACAAACAGCACCACGACAACCTCGTCGAACGAGGTGATGAAGGCAAACAAACCACCCGAGATCACGCCCGGCAGTATCAGCGGCATCTGGATCTTGAAGAAGGTCCGCACCGGCCCTGCGCCCATATTCGCCGCCGCTCGCGTCAGCGAGCGGTCAAAGCCGACCAGCGTGGCGGTCACGGTGATGATGACGAACGGGATGCCTAGAACGGCGTGCGCGAGGATGACCTTCACATAGCCCACGAAGTTCTTGTTCATGCCCAGCGTGCCTTCCATGAAGCGACCGATATCGCTGTAGAAAAAGAACATACCGGTGGCCGAGATGATCAGTGGCACGATCATGGGTGAGATCAGGATACCCATGATGGCACGACGACCGGGAACATGGCTCTGGCTCAGGCCGATGGCGGCGAGCGTGCCCAGCGAGACAGAAATCACCGTCGCAATTGGAGCGATGATCAGCGAGTTCTTGAAGCTTCGCTGCCATTCATTGTTGGTGAAGAAGTCGCGGTAATGCTTCAGCGAATACCCCTCGGGGTCCAGTCGCAACATCTCGGGCGTGAAGGTAAAGAAGTCCTGCGCGTTGAACGACAGTGGCAGAACCACGAGGATCGGCGTGATAAGGAAGACAAAGATTGCACCGCAGATCACTCGGAACAGGTAGTGATAGAACACCTGTTTCGCAGTCAGATAGGGCAGTAGTTTGCGGCGATAGCGGCCCTCATACAGCCAGTAGATGAACCATGCGAAGAACCAGCCGCCCAGCAGCCCCAGAACGCCGCCCATGGGACCCGAAATCAGAAATCCGGCGATGCCGAAGCCCAAAATGGTGATCCAGCGGGCCAGATTCTCATTCTTTAGAACAGCGATGTAGATCCAGGCCAGTGCCGCGATTAGGACGGCTCCGCCAATGATGCCCAGAAATATCGAACCGTTACCTGCGCCAACGAAGACACCGGCGAAGGCCCCTGCCAGCGCAACGCTTGGCAGGACCATGGACATTGGTTTGCGGGAAATCGGAGTAAGTGCGGCCATGTCGATTATCCCAGCTTCACGTTGTCAATGCCGACGATCTTGTCGTAACACCAGTAGAGCAACAGCACGACAGCTAGCAGGATCGTACCCAGCGCCGCGGCCAGCCCCCAGTTCAGCGAGGACGAGATGTGGTAGGCAATCCGGTTCGAGATGAAGACACCTTTGGTGCCGCCCACGATCTCGGGCGTGATGTAGTAGCCGATGGCTAGAATGAACACGAGAATCGATCCAGCGCCGATGCCCGGAATGGATTGCGGGAAATAGATGCGCCAGAAGGTTGTCCAATTCGTCGCGCCCATAGATTTCGCGGCGCGGGTGTAGGACTCGGGGATCGTCTGCATCACCGAATACATCGGCAGGATCATGAACGGCAGCAGAATATGCGTCATCGCGATGATCGTACCGATCTGGTTGTTGATGATGACAAGTCGGGCGTCATCGGCCACCAACCCAAGCCAAACCAGCGTTTCGTTGATCACACCCTGTTGTTGCAGCATGACCTTCCACGCCGACGTTCGCACCAATAGCGAGGTCCAGAAGGGTAACAAAACAAGGATCATCAGTAAGTTTGACACCCGCATCGGTAGGGTCGCCAGCAGGTAACTGACCGGATATGCCAACAGGATACAGGACGCGGTGATCACCAGTGACATGAACAAAGTACGCCCGAATAGCTTGATCAGGATCTGCTTGTCCTCGGGCTGCGCCTGCGCGCCTTCGGGCGTGCGGCGCATATCGACCGCGTTCAGAAAATAGCCATTCGTTACGGCGGGCGAGTGAGTCTTGATCACCGCCCAAGTCTGCGGTTCGCCCCAGCCCTCATGGATTTCGATCACCTGATCCTTGAACGGCCCATCTGTTTCGGGATCCAGCTTACCCATTTTCCGACCCGAGCGGCGGAACATCGAGGACATGCCTGTCTCTTCGTAGTTCAGGCGCGAGCCCAGTCGGGTATGTGTCTTGTTGTCGACCGCCACGACCATGTCGCGGACAAAGGCGTCATAGACGGCCTCGTCAGGCAGTTCGCCACTGTTTTCGTCCCAGCTTTGCAAGGCTTCGACCGTCAGGGGCAGGGTTTGCTGCACAATGCTGTTTTCCACCGACCGGAAAAGCATCGATGCAATCGGCACGATGAACGAGAACAGCACGAACAATAGCAGAGGGGCCACCAGCATCAGCGCCCGCAGCTTTTGTCGCCTCAACGAACGTGCCAGCGATTGCTTGAGCGGCGTTCCATCCGCTGCCAGCATAGGTCCGGCGTTTTGGCTTGCGTCAGTCATCAGTGCCCCTTGGGTTTTCTTTGGTCCGGGGGCGGCGCGCCGCCCCCGACTTTGTCATGAAATCAGACGCTTATTGCGCCAACCACGCCTGGAACTTGGCGTCGATGTCGTCGCGGTAGTCAGCCCAGAACTCGTAGTTATACAGGAACGTGTTCTTGGCGTTGTTCGGATCGGTCGGCATGTGCGGCGCCATGTCGATACCCAGATCGGCATGCTGACCCACCAGCGGAGCCGACGAGGCACGGGCCGGACCGTACGAGATGTACTTGGCCTGATCCGCAAGACGCTGAGTGTCGGTCGCGAACATGATGTAGTCCAGTGCGCGTGCCTGACGCTCTTCGCTCAGACCGGCCGGGATGATCCAACCGTCCAGATCGAACACCTGCGCATCCCACAGCATGGCAACGGGCTGGTTCTGCTCTTCGATCACGCTGAACAGACGACCGTTGTAGGTCGAGCCCATGATGACCTCGCCATCAGCCAGCAGCTGGGGCGTGTCGGCACCTGCCGACCACCAGACAACGCTGTCCTTGATGGTGTCGAGCTTGGCTAGAGCCTGATCCTGACCCTCTGCAGTCGCCAGCACGTCATAAACGTCGTCCTTGGCAACGCCGTCACAGATCAGAGCCCATTCCATGTTGTTGATCGGACGCTTTTCCAGCGAACGCTTGCCCGGATAGTTTTCCAGATCAAACACGGCGCAGACGTCTGTCGGCGGTGTGTCACCAACCAGGTCGGTGCGATAGCCGAATGTGGTCGAGTAAACGATCTGCGGGATAAAGCAGTCGCTAACCAGCAGGTCACCGAAGTCTTCGGATGCGGGCGTGCCATCAGGTGCCGGGGCCAGCATGGTGTCGGGATCGATTTCCATCGCCAGACCTTCGTCGCAAAGACGGATCGCGTCCGCCGCAACAACGTCAACCACGTCCCAAGTGATATTCCCGGCTTCGTTCATCGCGCGCAGCTTGGCAACCGCTTCGGCCGAGCTGTCATCGTTCAGGATGGTGACGCCGGTCTTTTCCGAATAGGGCTCGTGATAGGCCTTGAGCTGCGATTTGGAATAGGCCCCACCCCATGAGACGATGGTCATCTCTTCGGCGGAAACGCCACCGGCCGCTGTTGCCAGAGCCGCTGCAGTCAGCAGTGTCTTTGTTGGTTTCATGTAAAACTCCCAGTATTTCCCGTTTGTTGTATGGTCAGCCGACGCACGGGTTTTCGCCAGCCGGTCCCTCAGTGTAACCGCGCTTGTGCCGCGCGGCTTGGTCTATGCGTCAAGCGCACGACAATCCTTAGCCAGCCAACCGATATCAATCTCTTGACCGGGTTGCAGGCGAATGGCATCGGGCGCATTCCGTGTTTTGACGATGAACTCGTCATTGCCCGCTACAGACATGCGGAAGCGGAACACGTCGCCCATATAGATGAATTCCTTGACCGTCGCCTTCAGCGTATGCGCGTCGGCATGCAGACGATCCTTGTTGAATTCCACACGCTCCGGACGGATCGAAACCTTGGTCCGTTCGCCCGGATTGTGCACATTGATCGGCACCGCATCAATTTCTGATCCGTCATCTAGCTGCACCACACAGCCGTCGCCGTCTATGGATTTGACCACACCTTCCAGCGTGTTGTTCTCGCCGATGAACTGCGCAACGAAGCTATTGTCGGGCTCTTCGTAAAGTTGATCCGGCGGGGCCAGCTGCTGAATGCGGCCATCATCGAACACCGCGACCCGGTCTGACATCGTCAGCGCCTCGGTCTGGTCGTGGGTCACGTAAACGGTGGTGATGCCAAGCTCATGCGCCAGTCGGGTGATTTCGAACTGCATGTGCTCGCGCAGCTGTTTGTCCAGCGCGCCCAGCGGCTCGTCCATCAAAACCAGTTCCGGCTCGAACACCAGGGCCCGTGCTAGAGCGATCCGTTGTTGCTGACCACCGGAAAGCTGCGCCGGACGGCGCCCGCCAAAGGCACCCATCTGCACCATGTCCAAAGCGCGTTTGACCTTTTCGTCGCGCTCGGACTTGCCCAGCTTGCGAACTTCCAGAGGAAACGAAAGGTTTTCGGCCACCGTCATGTGCGGGAACAGAGCGTAATTCTGAAACACCATGCCAATCCCACGTTTGTGCGGCGGGATATTGTTGATGGGCTTTCCATCCAGCAGGATTTCACCATGGGTAGCGGTTTCAAACCCGGCGAGCATCATAAGGCAAGTTGTCTTGCCTGAGCCTGACGGCCCAAGCATTGTCAGAAACTCGCCCTTCGGCATTGCAAGGTTGAGATCTTTAACGACGAGATTCTCGCCATCATAAGACTTCTGAACGCGTTGAAATTCGACAAACGCGGCGTCGTTCGTTGTACCGGTCACAAGACCCCCTGTTTCGTCAAATGATTACCCGAGGCTTTCGGATTTCATTGATCTGTGATCCACAGTTAAGACCAAGCGATACGCACTTGGCAACAAGTTATGGTGCTTTTGCCAAAATTGAGTTCACACTTACTTGTCAATGCACAGCGTTTAAGCGCCGCATATGCCACGCAAGGCATTGATTACTCGACAAAACAGGTTTTCCGATCCGCTCTTGGATTTTCGGTATCGCGTCGAGAGTTCGCAGGTTGGTACAACTCAGGAACACCGCCTCGACCGCCTGATCTGCCCCCAACTCGGAGGCCGCCTCGACCACGGATTCCGTCGATATCCGTGCCACCTTGGCCTCTTCTGCCTGCCCGAAACTTGCGAACACATCCATGCTTATGCCATTGGCCTGAAATGCGGCACGCAGCGGTATGTTGACCTCTTCGATGTAAGGCGACAGCAGGGCAAATTTCGAAACACCAAGGTCGGCGGCGCAGGCAATCGCCGCGCGCAGAGGATTTGTGACTTCACGGGTATTGCATGTCTGTTTAACCAGCTCTGCCACGCGCTCTGACCCGATCACTGAACTGGCCGAGGTACAGCCATAACCCACAACATTGTAGGGTCGCGCATTGGGAAGTAACTCCGCCGCCGCGGGCAGCGCCTTCTCCATCTCGGCAAGGCTCTCGGTCGTCACCTCGACCCCGCTGGGAATACGCGTGACGTGTAGAGGGTATTTGCGGTCCGCGAAATATCCGCCGAACTCAGGCTCAAGCGTCTCATCGACCTGCAAAACGATCAGCCCAAGCGGCGAGGCGCTTGGATCGTCTGCGTCCAGAGTGTAAGGGACATGGGTCATAGCTGCATCATCTCCGGCCCAATCCTCGGGCTGATAAACCGTGGGGTGCCGTCAGTGATTACGATGTTTTCCTCGTGTACCAGGATTTTGTCACCGACAGCGATGCCCGGTTCCAGTGTCAAAACCATGCCCGGTTCCAGAACTGTATTGTCCGTCGGGATCAGAGAGGGCCATTCGGTCAGTGACATTCCCAAACCATGGCCCAGACGACCCGCATCCGTACCCTCTGCATCCGCCGTGAGAACGGTGTTCATAGCATGAAACAAATCCGCTGCGGTTGCGCCCGGCCGGGCGATATCGAACGCAGCATCCGAGGCTTCGATCAACTGGGCATGGGCGTTTGCCACATCAGGCCGAGGCGGGCCGATTGACCAGTTTCTGTCGAAGTCGCAGAAATACCCGTCCCAAACCAATCCGGTGTCCAACATCAACACATCACCAAGCGCCAGCGGCACACCAGAGGCTGGTGAAATCACATCCGCATAACCGCTCTGTTCGGCCCCGCCTGCAAGATAGGGTACCCAATCGGCGCCCTCTTCCAGACACAGCATCTGAAAGCGGCGGAATACCTCATCCAATGGCACCCTCTCCCCGGCGATCTCGGGAACGCGGGCAAAGGCCCGACCGGCAATGCTGCAGGCGGTTTCGATTTTGGCAATCTCGGCCTCGGATTTGACCATACGCAACTGGCGCAGGATGCCGCTGTCGCCTGTCAGCGCTCGTGTTCCAAGCTGGCCGCGCAGATGTTCAAGGTCTGCCAAAGGCATGCGGAGATGCGTCTCATGCCCATCCGGCACCCCAATTCGTCCCTCTGTGGGCGTCACCTCGACCAGCGCGTCACGCAGAAGAGAAACACCGTCATCTTGTAGATCAGGCGCGCTCCAGGTGCGGATGTCATCGATCCATGTCTGCGCCATGAGGGCTGTCCCAATCGACGGGATCACCGCGATCGGCTTGCCCGCGGCTGGCACGATGAGGAACCACGGGCGGGTCGGGCTTTCCCAAAACCGGGTCAGAAACCCGGTAAAATAACGCACATCTGTCTCGGTTGTCAGCAAAAGCGCGGATAGGCCCGCCGCATCCATCAACTGCTGCGCGCGCTTGGTGCGCGCTTCAAATTCGGATGGCGCGAACCCCCTCATTCCGCGGTCTCGGAGAGGATGCACAGCACACACGAGGTCTCGTTCATTCCCAATTCGGTCCGCGCCCGGTCATTCAGAACCGCGGCAAGCCCAGCGCCGCCCGAGGCTGTTGTCTCCAACCCCGCTGCGACCATGGCGGGCAGTTTCACGGACACGTCCTCATCCGAAAGTGTCAGGAACAGGTCGGCGTCGCGCGCCAATCCGTTCAGCGCGATCAGCGAAGGCTCCTTGCAATCCAAACGCCCCATAATGCTGTCCGGCCCATCGGCGAACACGCACGACCCGGCCTCGATACTGGCCTGCAGGGCGGGCGCGGCTTCAGGCTCGACCACGACTATTTTTGGCGCGTCACCCCAAGCTTTGCGCGCATAGGCAGCGACAGCCCCGGCCAGACCGCCAACGCCTGCCTGCAACATGATGTGCGTCGGGGGTCGGGGGCATTGATCTACCGCTTCAGACGCCATTTGCAGATACCCCTCCATCAGGGTCCACGGCAGATCAAAATACCCGTCCCATGAGCTGTCCGAGAGCAAGGTCCACCCGTTTTCCTCAGCCGTGTCGCTTGCGGCTTGCATGCTGGCTGCATAATCGGACCCACTGCGAACCACGTCGGCACCTTGGCCCTTCAGCCGAGCGGCAAAGCTCTCGGGCACAGTCTCGGCGATATAGACAACAGCTTTTGCGCCAAACATCCGCGCTCCCGCTGCAACGCTCATCCCGTGATTCCCAGCGCTGGCGGTCACGTAGGTTGACCCTGCCAACGTGTCTACACCCGGCGTATCCGAGGCTTCGGCCGCGTGGCGCGCAATCACATAAGCCGCGCCGAGGGCTTTGAACGAGCCCAGATTCATACGCGCGCGTTCATCTTTGACCCAAAGCTGCGCAACCGGAGCGAGGCCTGCGGCATTCACCAGCGGGGTATCTTTCGCCGCTGGACACATGGACAACAACGCCGTAACGCGGGCCGCATGTGTCGACGGATAAGGGGCCGAGGGCGCAAGTTTGGGACCTGCCCTGTGTGTATTCGCAACGATCTTCATGTGTCTCCCCGCCATTTTGCCTGACGTGATCCGATCGCCCTGGATCTGTCAACTCTTCTGAGCGTTAACCGACCTGACCCAACAGCCAGTCATGAAACAATCCCGCCGCCGGGTTCGCGGCGTTGGCGGATAGAAAATACCCCTCATTGCTCTCGATTGAGCCGCCATGCGCACGCTCGACCAAGCCCGTATCAAGCGCATGTTTCGCAAGAAGCTCACTCACCAATGCCACGCCACCCCCATGCGCCGCCAATTGAAGCGCCATGCCAAAGGTATCCACAAAAATGGTGGGCTGGCTTTGTAGCCCTTGGCTTTCCAACCATCGAATCCACCCGCCTGAAGTCCCCACAGCTTCAATCAGAGGCAGATCCGATATGTCCCCCAACAGAGCCGGAGATTTGAAAGGAACAAGCCGGTCCGGCATCAGACGAACAGCGCCCTGCCCCACTTGTTTCTTCGATCCGAATCGCACCTGCACATCCGCCTGGGATGCATTAAAGTCATCGGGCCATATCGCACTGAGCAGCCGTACGCGAATGTCCGAGTGCTGACGGGCAAACGCGGGCAGATGTGGGGCGATGACCCATTGCGCGATACTGACCGAGGTCGCGACGGTCAGAACGTCTCCGGACGCGTTGGTGTCGACCTGCCCGGCGGCAACAGCCAGCGCCTCAAGCGCCTTACCCACCTCGGGCAACAGCTTTCTCCCCGCATCCGTCAGCGCCAGACTGCGCGGATGGCGCACGAAAAGGGATGCGCCCAACCGCAATTCAAGCGATTTCACCTGCTGGCTGACCGCCGATTGCGTCAGACCGATTTCCTCGGCCGCAGTGGTAAAGCTAAGCGTGCGGGCGGCGGCCTCGAAGGATCGGAACCAGGTCAGAGGGGGAAGTGATTTTGCCATTGGCCAAGCTGGTCATTAGTCTTGTTAATGTCAAAGCACATAATTCTATCATTTGTCAAAAATCAGCCCCGTTTCTAACGTCGGCCCGCGCGACAGGAGAAGTTTTATGCAGCCGGAAATACGCAAAATCGTAACCTATGACGAAGAGGTTCTGGTCGAGGGGTTTCGCCCCGCAAAAACCCCATGGCGAATGTTTGCAGTGGCCGCTGTAGTCACCAACCCATGGGCTGGCCGATATGTCGAAGACCTGAAGCCCGAGATTCAGGCCTACGGTCCCGTCTTGGGTGAAATGATGACCAAGCGCATGATTGCGCTGGCTGGCAGCGGGGATGCGATCGAGGCTTATGGCAAGGCCGCCGTGGTTGGTCTGAATGGCGAGGTCGAGCATGCCTCGGGCCTCATTCACACTCTGCGCTTTGGCAATCACTACCGGCAGGCCGTTGACGCAAAGTCTTATCTGGCCTTTACCAACATCCGAGGGCCCGCGAACGCTCCGATCATGGTGCCGCTGATGGACAAGAACGACGCCGGGCGGCGCTCGCACTATCTGACCATCCAATTTGCGATCCCCGATGCGCCACGAGACGATGAGATCGTTGTGGTGCTTGGTGCGGCGACCTCGGGTCGGCCGCATCACCGTATTGGTGACCGTTATCAGGACCTCAAGGATTTGGGCCATGACGTGGACAACCCGGCCGCGGTCTGAGATCGGCGGGCTCGCAGCAATCCAGACCGGAGCGGGACCGAATGTCCTGCTGCTGCATGGTGTCGGTTTGCGCGCCGAGGCCTGGGGCGCCCAATTGGACGCGCTGGCATCCGTGGCGCGTCTGACCGCACCGGACATGCCCGGTCATGGCGAAAGCCAACTAGGCAACACGAGCGCAGAGTTGTCGGGATACACCGAAGCTACATTGCGCGTTCTGGATCAACTGGGTGGACCAACCGTAGTTGTTGGTCATTCCATGGGCGCAATGATCGCTCTCGATCTGGCAGCTAGGGCACGGCAACAGGTCGCGGGTGTCGTCGCACTGAACGCCATTTTCGAACGTAGCGCCGAGGCCACACAGGCCGTCACAACCCGAGCCGCAGCGCTTGACGGTCAAACACCAAGTGATCCGACGGGCACTCTGCAGCGTTGGTTTGGTGATACTGATCCGCGCGAATGCGCTGCCTGCCGGACTTGGCTGACCGCGACAGATCCTGCGGCCTATAAGCAAGCCTATACAGTGTTTGCCAACAGTCCGATCCCGCGCCGGGACGATTTGAAGACGCTCAGCTGCCCCGCCTTGTTCATAACGGGTGATCTTGAGCCCAATTCGACCCCGGACATGTCGCGCGCCATGGCCGAGCTTGCTCCGAACGGGCGGGCGCAGATCGTCAAGGGTGCCGCGCATATGATGCCGATGACCCATGCCGCGGAGGTTAACGCCGCCCTGTCAACCTTTCTGAATGAGGTGCAACAATGACCAGTCTCGATCCTCGCGATCTGCGGCGCGCCTTTGGCAGTTTTATGACCGGTGTCACTGTTGTTACGACGCGTGATGCCTCAGGCACGCCGTTGGGGTTTACTGCCAACTCCTTCTCATCCGTTTCTCTGGACCCGCCGCTCTTGCTGGTTTGCCCGGGCAAGAACCTGTCCTCCTACGATGCCTTCACGTGCTGCGAGCATTTCGCGGTGAACATTCTGGCTGAGGGGCAAGAGGATGTCTCAAACACCTTCGCCGGGTTCAAAGGGGATCGATTTGCGAAAACCGCGCATCAGCTGAACGCTCATCATGTCCCTCTTCTGGACGGCGCGGTCGCGACGTTTTCATGCCGGACCCATCAAACCGTCGAGGCCGGAGATCACTGTATTCTGATCGGAGAGGTTGAGGCCTATTCCTATGCCGAAACCCGAGGCCTCGGATACGCAAACGGGCAGTATTTCAGTCTTGGCCTCGAGCGTGGCGCATTGGAAGCCACGGGTCGACACGTGGTTTGCGGCGCAATCATTGAATGCGACGGAAAAGTGCTGTTGGAGAAAACCGCATTCGGATACCGCCCGCCGCAGATCAGCTTGTCGGATCATCAAGCCCTGCGCGAAAGCCTACAGCAAGACTTGGCAAAGCGCGAGATCGCAGCGCAGTTGGGTGCGGTCTATTCTGTCTACGACGATGCCACGACGCACCATGTCTATACGCTCGCGTCGGCACCGGCTTTGCCGCTCAACAGCACCCTTGAAGCGGTTGCCATCGAGCAGCTTACAGACCTGACATTCGCAACCCCGGCCATCGCCACCATGATGTCCCGCTTTGCGTTTGAAAGCCTGACCCGCGATTTTTCCCTTTACCTCGGCGACGCACAGCGGGGCGATGTACATACTCTCTCGGAAAGGACTGAATGATGGAGTTTTCCCTCTTTGCTCATATGGAGCGGCTCAATCCCGAACAGCCTCATGAGAAACTGTATGAAGAGTTCATTGAGCTGTGCAAAATGGCCGATGACGCCGGGATGCGCGCGGTGTGGACGGGCGAGCATCACGGGATGGATTTCACCATCGCGCCCAATCCATTGATGTCTTTGGTCGATATTGCGCATCACACTAAAAACATCCGCCTTGGCACGGGCACGGTCATCGCCCCGTTCTGGCATCCGATCAAACTGGCCGGTGAAACCGCCGCAGCCGACCTGATGACCGGGGGACGCATCGAACTGGGTATCGCGCGCGGGGCCTATTCCTATGAGTATGAACGGCTGATCCCCGGCATGGATGCCTGGGACGCGGGCCAGCGCATGCGGGAAATCGCCCCCCTGTTGCCCAAATTGTGGGAAGGCGATTGCGCCCATGAGGGAGAGTATTTCCAATTCCCTGCCACCACCTCTGCGCCGAAACCCGTTCAGGACGGAGGGCCACCGATCTGGATCGCGGCCCGCGACCCGAACAGCCATGAATTCGGCGTCCAGAATGGCTTCAACATTCAGGTCACACCGCTCTGGCAAGGCAACGCAGAGATTGAGAGTTTGATAGGTCGCTTCAATGATGCTTGCGCCAACTATGACGGGCCGCGCCCCAAGATCATGCTGCTTCACCACACCTATGTCGGACAGGACGCCGCTGATGTGGATCAGGCCACGCAAGAGCTTTCTCGTTTTTACAACTATTTTGGCGCGTGGTTCCAGAACAAGCGCCCCGTGCATCAGGGGCTGATCCAAACTCTGACCGATGAGGAAATGGCCGCCAACACCATGATGGCACCTGAAAACATGGCCCGCGATCTGACAGTTGGCACGGCTGAGCAGGTCACGGATCGCCTGAAGCACTATGAAGACCTTGGCTATGATGAATACTCGTTCTGGATCGACAGCGGCATGAGCTTTGAGCGCAAGCGCGCTTCGCTGGCCCGGTTCATCGACGACGTGATGCCAAAGTTTCAGTGAGGACCCGTGATGCAACAGAACCCACACTATCAGCTTTTCATCGACGGAACCTGGACCGAGGGCGCCAAAGGGCAGGTCATGACCTCGCAAAACCCTGCTACGGGCGAGGCATGGTCCAGTTTCGCCTGCGCCGCGCCCGAGGATATGGATCGCGCCATCTCGGCGGCGCGTCGATCCCTGAATGACCCGGCTTGGCGGGATCTGACGCAGACCGCACGCGGCAAACTGTTATTCAGGCTTGCAGAGCTGATCGAACAAAATGCCGAGCGCCTCGGCGAGATTGAGACGAAAGACAGCGGAAAGCTTCTGGCCGAAACGGCAAGTCAGACGGCCTATGTCGGCGACTACTATCGTTACTATGCTGGTTTGGCCGACAAGATCGAAGGTGCGGTGCTTCCGATCGACAAGCCCAACCTGCATGTATTTACCCGACGCGAACCGATCGGCGTCGTCGTCGCTATCGTGCCCTGGAACGCGCAGATGTTCCTGACGGCGACCAAGCTGGGGCCAGCCCTTGCCGCCGGATGTTCGGTGGTGCTGAAGGCCTCTGAGATTGCGCCCGCTCCGATGCTGGAATTCGCGCGTCTGGTAGAGGAGGCGGGCTTCCCGCCCGGCGTCGTCTCGGTTATCACGGGTGACGCGGAAAACTGCGCGATCCCCCTGACCCGACATCCCGACGTGGATCGCATCGCCTTCACCGGCGGCCCGGAAACCGCGCGCCATGTGGTTCGCAACTCGGCCGAAAACTTCGCCGCAACCACGCTGGAGCTTGGGGGAAAATCCCCGATTTTGGTGTTTGACGATGCCAATCTGGACGGGGCCGCCAATGGCCTGATCGCAGGTAATTTTGGGGCCTCCGGGCAAAGCTGCGTCGCCGGCTCACGTGGTTTGATACATCGCCCAATTCTGGAGGCCTTGGCAGCTAGGATCGAAGAGAAGATGAAAGACGTTGTCGTGGGTGACCCGTTGAACGCCGCAACCCATATCGGGCCGCTTTGCACCAATGCGCAGATCGCCAATATTAAGACGGTACTGGCAAAATCCTCCGATCAGGGCGCGCGTATTCGGTTTGGCGGCGCGCCCCTCGACCGACCCGGAAACTTCATGGCGCCCACTCTGGTCGAATGTGCATCACCCGAGACCGAGACTCTGAAGGTCGAGATGTTCGGGCCTGTCATGTCCCTGTTGCCCTTCGACACCGAAGAGGAAGCAATCGCTCTGGCCAACGACACCCCGTTCGGATTGGGATCGGGCGTGTTCACCGAAAATGTCGCCCGCGCGCATCGCGTGTCGTCCCGATTGAAGGCCGGTATTTGCTGGATCAACACCTATCGAGCGGTGTCCCCCATCGCGCCGTTTGGCGGCTACAACCAATCCGGCTATGGCCGCGAAGCGGGGATCGAGGCCATTCAGGACTACACACGCACCAAGACCGTATGGCTGAACACCTCTGATCAACCCATGTCGAACCCGTTTGTGATGCGCTGAGCGTGGCGATAGATTTCGCCCTCTTCTCCACAACCCTATGGCACTTCTGAAAATTATCCCACACTATGGCGCAAGAATAGCGGTTGGAGACTGAAGAATGAGCGCACATGGATATGAAGGCGGTCGGTTAAACTTGCCCTTTGTCGGGATCTCGACCTTTGGCAAATATCCCTATGTCAGCGACTGGGATGTGATCGACGCTGAAGTCGCGATCCTTGGCGCTCCGTTCGATTTTGGCACTCAGTTCCGGCCCGGCGCGCGGTTCGGGCCGCGCGCCATCCGCGAGGCCTCGACCCTGTTTTCCTTCGGGCATGGCGGTGCATACGACCATGAGGATGACATCACCTACCTTCCGTCGGAAACCACCCGGATCGTGGATCTGGGCGACGCCGATATCGTGCATACCAGCACCGAAAAAAGCCACCAGAACATAAAGCTCGGTGTCGAAAAATGCCTTGAGGCCGGGGCTCTGCCTGTGGTTCTGGGCGGAGATCATTCGGTCAACATCCCCTGCATTGATGCCTTTGCTGCCGATTGCGAAAAGAACGGCCCCATTCACCTTGTTCAGATCGACGCGCATCTGGATTTCGTGGATGAACGGCACGGGGTTCGGTTCGGGCACGGAAACCCGATGCGGCGTGCGGCGGAGAAATCATATGTTTCGGGCCTGACGCAAATTGGCATTCGCAACGTCTCGTCGACCGCAAAAGAGGGCTATGAGGACGCCCGTCGCATGGGGTCAGACATCCTGTCGGTCCGGCAGTTGCGCAAGCTGGGGACCGAGGCCGTTTTGGACCGGATACCGGAAGGCGCCAGGTACTACGTCACCATAGACATTGACGGGTTCGATCCCTCCATCGCGCCCGGGACCGGTACACCCAGCCACGGTGGGTTCCTGTACTACGAAGTGCTGGAACTGCTCGATGGTTTGACCCAGCGTGGGGATGTGGTGGGGTTGGATCTGGTCGAAGTGGCCCCGGATTACGATCACACGGGCAGCACCGCCATTTTGGCTGCACAAATCCTCATGAACACGATTGGGCGTATTCTGCACCACAATCGTTCGACCAGCGCGGGCTGAGAAGAGGTTTTCGGACTGAAGCTCGGTCTTTCAGACCGACTTCTGCTGCATATGCGGAGACGTTCCGAAATACCGGCGGAAGCATTTAGAAAAATAACTGGCCGAGCCAAAGCCGCAGGCGATGGCCACATCCAGCACCCGCATGTCGGTTTGCTGCAACAGGGTGCGCGCACGCTCGAGCCTCAGGCGCGTCATATAGTTCTTCGGGCTTGTGCCAACGTACCGTTGAAACAGGCGCTCAAGCTGTCGGGTCGAGAGGCCCGCGCTTTCGGCCACGACACTTGGCGACAGCGGGTTTTCAAGGTTTTCGCGCATGATCATGATGGCGGTCGCCAGTTTCTCATGACGGCGGCCAAAGCGGAACAGATCCGTCTGCGTCTGCCTGCCATCTTTTGGACGCACCGACGCATATAGCAATTGATCCGCCACGCGGGAGGCAACGGTCTGACCACAGGCCTGACCGATCAGCGATGAGAACAGATCGAGCGTGGTGACACCACCGCCACAGGTCGCAATCGGGCCTTCATCCACAAAGACCGAGCAGTTGGATTCCACGGTCGGAAACAGCTCAACCATCACGGGTTGCTGTTTCCAATGCGCGCTCAGGCTCTGGCCGCTGGCCACCCCGGCCATGGCCAGAATGCCGGACCCACCCCCGATACCGCAAAGCTGAACGCCGAACCGACGCGCCTGCCGTAACCACGATTTCAACTCAGTCGAGATCGACCGATCCACGGTCATTGGCCCGCAAATGACGATGCAATCGCCCCGGCGGGTCTTGATCAAACCGCCATCAACAGCAACCGTCATCCCCGAGGATGAGGTCACCGCATCGCCGGTTTCGCTTACGATATTCCATTCGAAAACAGCCTGCTCGGAGGCGGCATTTGCCGCCCCCAATGAGTCGATCCCGGCCCCAAGGTCCAAAGCAGAGAACCCTGGCGTCAAAAGGAAAATGAACCGGTTCAGCTCATTCACCCGTATGCTTGCATCTGCAAAATTGATCTCGGGACGACCCATTCCGGCTTTCCTTTCTTACGTCCGCATATTGGCGCCATTGGCATCATAGGCGGGTGCACCCAGAACTTCGGCATCGTAGAACTCACCCAGGATTTCCACCTGAAGCTTGGTTCCCGGAGCGGCGCTCTCGGTTGCGACATAGCCCATCGCCATCGACTTGCCGACGCGGTGACCATAGCCGCCGGACGAGACATAACCGACCGCTTCGCCATCTTTCAGGATCGCTTCGTCATTCGAGACGTCGATGCCGTCCACGTCGATGGTCATGGTGACCAGCTTGCGGGCAACGCCATCTTCCTTGAACTTCAGCGTCGCGTCTTTGCCAACAAAGTCCTTCTTCCAGTTAATGAAGGCATCCATGCCGGATTCGACCGCGTTGAAGTCAGGACGGAAATCGGTGGTCCAGACACCCCAGCCTTTTTCCAGACGCAGCGACATCAGCGCACGCGCGCCGTACCAGCGATAACCCAGATCGGCCCCGGCCTCTTCGATCGCTTCGGCCAGACGCAGCAGGTACATCGGCTTGCAGTAGATCTCAAAACCAAGCTCGCCCGAGAACGAGATACGGTTCAGGATCACCGGCACGCCGCCCACGAAGGTCTGGCGCAGATCGCGGAACTTCAGCGCATCAGCGTTGACGTCGTCGCGGGTGATACGGGCCAGCAGCTCGCGCGATTTCGGACCAGACAAAGCGATCCCGTGCCAGTCATCCGAGACATTGGCATAGGACACGTCCGCAGGCAGGTCCTTTTCGAACCAACGGCTGTGTGCGTCCTGCATCGTGCCAGAACCGAACAGCATGAAGTGATCGTCACCCAGGCATGCCACGGTCAAGTCACCGTATAGTCGGCCTTTTTCGGTCAGCATCGGGGTCAGCGCCAGACGGCCCGGTTTCGGGACGTAACCGGCCAGAGTGCGGTTCAGGTAGTCTCGCGCGCCAGCGCCCTTGAACTCGTGCTTCGCGAAGTTGGCGATTTCGACACCGCCGACGGCCTCTTGCACGGCTTTGACTTCGCGCGCGACATAGTCGTGGCTGCGGTTGCGCTCGAAGGTCGGGGTTTCATGGGAGTCTTCGGCGTTGTCGGCAAACCACAGCGCGTTTTCCAGACCAAAGCCCTGACCCATCACGGCACCCTTGTCGATCAGACGATCATAGAGCGCGGTGGTTTTCTGCATCCGGCCCTTGGGCAGCGTTTCGTTCGGGAAGGTCATCACGAAACGACGCTCGTAGTTTTCCGAGGACTTGATGGTGCCCCAATCCGGCGTTGCGAATTCGCCAAAGCGCGCCACGTCCATCGCCCAGACGTCGATCGAAGGCTCGCCGTCGATCATCCATTCGGCCATGGTCAGACCAACGCCGCCGCCCTGACAGAAGCCTGCCATGACGCCCACAGCGACCCAGTAGTTCTTCATACCCGGAACCGGGCCGATCATCGGGTTGCCATCGGGGCCAAAGGTGAACGGGCCGTTGATGGTGTCCTTGATACCGGATTCGCCGATGGCGGGGATACGCTCGAACGACATTTCCAGACGGTCGGCGATGCGGTCCAGATCGGGTTGCAGCAGCTCGTGGCCGAAATCCCATGGCGTACCATCGACTTTCCACGGGGTCGATTTCGGCTCGTAAGTGCCCAACAGCATGCCGTGGCGTTCCTGACGGAAGTAGATGTTGGCCTCATAGTCGATGCCCGCGGGCAGACGACCGGCTTCGCCCATGCTTTCCATGCGGTCTTTGATCATCGGGATCGCGTCGGTGATCAGATAGTGGTGCTCCATCGGCTGTACGGGCAGATGGATGCCCGACATATGGCCCACTTCGCGCGCCCAGAGACCGCCGCAGTTCACGACCTGCTCGGCGTTGATGACACCTTTGGGGGTGGTCAGATCCCAGCTGCCATCGGGGCGCTGGCTCATCGAGGTTACACCGCAATGGGTGAAATACTGCGCGCTGTGGTGACGGGCGGATTTCGCGAAGGCGTAGGTTGCGCCCGAAGGATCGACGTCGCCGTCCTGCTCGTCCCAGAGGGCGGCATGGTAGTGTTTGGGGTCGATCAGCGGGTGACGCTCGGCCAGTTCCTGCGGGCTGATGAATTCCTGATGCAGGCCCATGTAGCGCGCTTTCGAGCGCTCACGCTTAAGGTAGTCGTACCATTCCTTGGTCGACGCCGCGTAGAAACCGCCGGTGATGTGCATGCCGACCGAGTGACCCGAGGTTTCCTCGATCTCTTTATAGAGATCAATGGTATAGCTCTGCAGGCGCGAGATGTTAGGGTCCGAGCTGATCGTGTGGATCTGACCCGCCGCGTGCCAGCTGGAGCCGGATGTCAACTCGTCACGTTCCAGCAGGACAACGTCTTTCCAGCCGAACTTGGCCAGGTGAAAGAGGATCGAACAGCCGACAACGCCGCCGCCAATGACAACGACCTTGGCGTGGGAGGGCAGCTTTTTGCCAGACGTGGTTTCGTCTTTTTGAATCTCAGGCATGGGAATTTCCTGTGTCGTTTTCTTGTGGTGATGGGGGAAGGGGGCTGTCTGCCCCCTCTTGAGCCTGTGGCTCAATTCACCCCCGAAGGTATTTCTGGCCAGATGAAGGGATCCCGGTTTTAGTACCAGGCGTCCGGGATCTCTTCTTTGCGTTTGGCCACATAGGCGGCCAGTTCGTCTTTCTTGGCCTCGTCCATTGCGGGGGGTTGGTATTCGCTCAGCATCTGGTTCCAGCGCTCATAGGCGCGGCGGCGCATGTCCTTGGAGCCGCCCTCTTCCCAGCTTTCGACGTTTTCGCTGTCGCTCAGCTTGGGTTCGTAAAATGCGGTCTGGTAGTTGCGCATGGTGTGGGCGCAGCCCAGAAAGTGACCGCCTGCGTCGACCTCTTCATAGGCGTCACGGGCGAAGGCGTCGTCGCTGGTGTCTAACCCTTGGCTGAGGACCTTTTGGTATGAGCCAAGACGGTCCGCATCCATGATCAGCTTTTCAAAACCAGTACACAGGCCGCCTTCGAGCCAACCCGCCGAGTGTAGAACGAAGTTTGCACCGGCCAGCATGGTCGAATGCATCGAATCCGCCGATTCATAGGCGGCCTGCGCGTCCTCGATCTTGGAAGCCGTCAGAGAGCCGCCGCAACGCAGCGGCAGACCGGCGCGGCGGGCCAGTTGGCCGATGGCGTAGTTGGAGATCACAGGTTCGGGCATACCAAAGGTCGGTGCGCCGGATTTCAGCGACATGGACGACAGGAAGTTGCCCAGGACAAAAGGCGCTCCAGGGCGCAGCAGTTGGACGTAAGCACAGACCATCATCGCCTCGGCCATGGCCTGTGCGACACTGGCGGCAGTGCTGACCGGACCCATTGCACCGGACAAGATGAACGGAACCACGATCATACCTTGGCCGCGCGATGAATAGATCCGCGCCGCTTCGGTGACAACGCGGTCGACCAGCAGCGGAGAATTCGTGTTCACGTTGCCCATGATGACGCAGTTGTCTTCCATGAAATCCGCGCCGAAGATGATCTCGGCCATGTCGACACTGTCTTGCGCGCGGCTCATCTCGGTGATCGCACCCAGATGCGGCTTATCGCTGAGGGTCATATGCGCGAACATCATATCGAGGTGACGCTTGCTCACCGGCACGTCGCAGGGTTCGCAGGTCACGAAACCGCCGTGGTGCAGGTTCGGATGCATGTAGGTCAGTTTCACGAGCTTTTCGAACGACTCGATGTCGCCATAGCGACGACCGCCTTCCAGATCACGCACGAAAGGTGCGCCGTAGACAGGTGCAAAAACCTGATTGCCGTCACCGATGACCACCGAACGCTCGGGGTTGCGCGCCATCTGAGTGAAGCTTTTGGGCGCCTTGGCGCACAGGCTGCGAATCCATTGCGCGTCGGCCCGCACAATATCGCCTTCGATCCGCGCCCCTTCGCGGCGCCACAGCTCCAGCGCTTCGGGGTCGTCGCGGAAGGCGATTCCCACATCCTGGAAAATCCAGTCGACCTGAGCCTCAAGGCGGGCCAGATCTTCCTCGTTCAGGGGGTCAAAGAACGCCAACTTTCGTTGGATATAAGGGGAGGCCGGGACAGAACCAGCCTCGGAACCGCGGGAACGGGATTGACGTGCGCGCCGAGCCATTAATAGCACTCCATTTTTTGGGTGCATATTAACTGCCAAGAAAACGCATGTGACGCTTGAAAATTTGAATGCTTAGCATAAACACAGATTATGCTAGAACTCTGGAAACAGCTTGGATCCCCTCGTAATCTGGTCGTATTCGAGGCCGCCGCCCGCCTTCAGTCCTTTACCCGCGCCGCGCAGGAGCTGAACGTGCAACAACCCGCCGTCAGCGTTGCCATTCGCAGGCTGGAAGAAGGCCTGGGAACACCTCTGTTCACCCGCGGTCACCGTCAGGTCGTCCTGACCGGAGCCGGCGAGCGACTGCTGGCGGATGTCTCGCGCGCGTTCGAGCAATTGGCCCTGTCGGTTGAGTCCATTCAGCAGACCAAACAGGCGGGCTACGTCACCCTCAGCGCATCGACAGCCTTCAACAACTATTGGATCATGCCGCGACTGGTCGATCTGCAAAGCCAGCATCCGAAAATCGACTTGCGCCTGCAATCCAGTGACCGGGAACCGGATATCGACGCGGAAAACATCAGCCTGGCGGTGCGTCTGGGGGATGGAAACTGGGCGGATTGCGAAAGCGCCCTGATCGCGCCCGAGGCGATCTATCCTGTCGCCTCGCCCCGCGTCATGGCCGCCGCAGTTGATCTGAGAAGCCTGCCCAATCTCCTGTCCCAACGCCTCATTCATCTGGAAGAACCCATTCGTCAGCGTCCGAGTTGGAGCGATTGGTTCGCCAATTTCTCGATCAGGACAGCGGTTCCGAACACGGGGTTGCGATTGAATGACTATGCGCTTGTCCTGCAGGCGGCGATGGCCGGTGAGGGCTTTGCCTTCGGCTGGAAACACCTGACCGACCGTCTTGTCGATCAGGGTCTGCTGGCTGCCCGATCCGATTGGCAATGGACGACCGGCAAAGGGTTCTATTTGGTCTGGTCCAAGAAAACCCCTCTGTCCGATGATGCGCGAAAGGTAAGAGATTGGATTTTGCGCACTCTGGACGAGGCTGCCTGAGCACGACACGCCATCGAGAGGCGCGCGCTCCCGCCCCAAATATGCGTCAGGACGCTGCCCGCGGATTCCCACGTCAGTCTAGGGCAAAACCAAAACAAATGGACCTGACGTCAGGGGCGAATTTTTCACAAAATGAACGAATTTCTGTCTTGAAGAAGCAAGGGTTTACGCGTCTACGGAAGGAAAACAGGTTACAGGTTGAAACGAGACTTGAATGCCAGATTTCAGCATCGTCGGCGGCGCATCCACCACATTTACGGACACAACCCCCGGCGGGGGTTTTGTTATCGACTTCAGGCTGCTCGACAACAGCTTCAGCGTGCAGATCAACGGTGTTGATCTTTTTGTCGGCGGCCCTGCCGGAGCACCCAATGAGCTGCAGTTCCAGATTAGCGGAACCTCCGGTCAAACCGTGCGATTTGCAGATGGCGACCGGTACGAGGTGAATACGCCTGCCGTATGGCAGCTTCAAAATTCGGACACTGATCCTGTTGTCCGGCTCGAGGTGAACCCGGACGGGACCATCGCCCTGTTCGGTGTGAAGTCCAACGATGGCGCGCTTGTCCCGTTGGAATTGTTCAACGGCCTGACCGTGAACACCGACGCAATCGCGGCAGCCTGGAACGAGGATGGTGACAACACCATCGAAATCGATCAGGTCGTGACCGGCCCGACCAATGCGAGCGGTGAATTCGAGGATGTACCCTGTTTTGCATCCGGAACACTGATCGAAACATCAGATGGGCTCGTTCAGGTCGAGGACCTGAAGGTCGGCGATCAGGTCCTGACATATGACAACGGTCTGCAGCCGGTTTGCTGGATTGGCTCTCGTGACCTGAGCGGAACTCAGCTTGAGGACAAACCGCACCTCAAACCCATTGTGATCCGGGCGGATGCGTTGGGTCCCGGCTATCCACGGCGCGATCTGATCGTGTCGCCTCAGCACCGGATTCTAGTTTCCTCGGCCATCGCCAAGCGGATGTTCGACTGTCAGGATGTCCTGCTGCCAGCGAAGAAACTGCTGCCGTTGAGCGGTATCGATGTTCTGGACGACCTGGCTGGCGGAGTGAGGTATCACCACATCCTGTTCGATCAGCATGAGATTATCTGGTCCAACGGCACGCCCACGGAAAGCCTCTTTCTGGGGCCGCTGACTATGCAGGCCATCTCGCCCGAAGCGCGGCAAGAGATCAAAGAGCTTTTCCCTGAATGCGTAACAATTGGTTTTCAGCCGCTAACGGCGAGATTGGTGCCGGAAAAGGGCAAGTGGATGGCGAAACTCGTTGAGCGTCATCGAGGGAACCGCAAGCCCCTGTTCGACGGTCAGCCTGGCCATAGCTGAGTAAGGCACCACCTGCGCCTGACAATCTGCTCGGATACCGTACATTCCGACCGCCGGAGGAAACCCCTATCGGCGCAGTCTGATGTATCGATGCGCGCAGGGCGGTCGGTTGGTCTGGACCATTCAAAACGCCCGCCCGCACAAGGTGATCAACCTTGACGGCTTTCTCCAGGCCCGCCAATCGCTGGTCAATCGGGCCGACGCCATCCACGTTCACGCCCCCCATGCCCGCGATCACATGATCTCGGAATACAGGGCTGACCCGAGCCGTATTCATGTGATTTCCCATCCAAGCTATCTCAGGTCATATGAGCCGCAAAACATCACACTGGCGCGCCCCATGCCGGATCGCAACCCAACCGCGTTTTGTTCTTCGGCATGTTTCGAGGAGAAAAAGGGGCTGAGCGCATCCAGGACGCCGCCGCCAAGCTGGCAAAGCGGGACTATGACTATCGTCTGAACATGTACGGCAAGGCTTTCGGCAGCCAAAGACGGTTGCTGCGGCGTCTCGGCTGGAATGAGAACATATCGCTCAGCACCGACCGTATCCCGGATGAAGAGATCCCAGAAATCTTCTCGAACGCGCATTTCTTTCTGGCCCCCTATTTCGAGCTTTTCAGCTCGGGCACTGTTTCACTGGCCTTAAGTTTCGGATTACCGATCATCGGCCCTGCCCTGCGTGAAATGAAAGAAATCACGCCGCCGGAACTGCATGAGACAACACTCTATGACCCAAGCTTGCCCCGAGGGTTGATCCGCGCCATGATCCGATCGCTGCAGATGGAAACCTCCGAGTATCGGTGGCTGTGACAGGCCTTTTTGAACCATGCGCAAATGCACGCGCCCGAGGTGATAAGCCCCAAGCCGATGAACATCCTTCTTGAACACCAACCAGACCGGGCCACGACATGACACGTTCGACACCTCGCCTGTTCCTTCGTGACTTGCGTGAGCTGGGGGTAGACCTAGCGCCAAAAGAGCCGGGCGCCGAAATCCACCCGCGCAAGCTGTTTCGTGCCTTGTCGCGCCGTGGGTTTGAAATTCTGGATTTCCCCAGACCCATTCGACCGGATTCTGATGACTGTGACGTTCTATTCGCCCGCTATGACAGCGCGCGTTTTGACTTTTAACGCTTTTGAGAACCCGATTGATCCAAAACTGCCGATGGCATGGCAGGGAAATGGTGTGTCAGTACAAGCTTAAGGTTTGAGGCCAGCACAACGCATTGCGTGATCCCCTGGAGTGGTCTCCGCGGAAGGCTGGACAATATATACAATTCCGATTTCATGATTGTATGGTTCAACAAACCGTCCAACGCGACCAGAGGTTAACACCCGGAGGGACCCCGTGCTGAATTTGTCGATCCCCATACCCTTGATATTGGCGGCAATGCTGCCTGCGGTTCTGGACCGATGCTCTGCCTCGGATACGAGCGTGGCCCTAGGTGTTCTGGCACGCGACCGCGTCGCATTGACTGCGACGGCCAGCGAAATCATCGTCGATCTTCCCGTTGCCGAGGGCTCAGTCGTTGCGGCCGGAGATACGCTGGTTCAACTTGATCCCACATTGCAGACCGCAAAGCTGAACCTGGCTCAGGCGGAACTGGAAAAAGCAAAAGCCACCCTTTTGAAGCTGCAGGTCGGGCCGCGCGACGAAGAGATCGCAATTGCCCAAGCCAAGGTCGCCGGGGCTACCGCGCGATTGGCCGATGCTGAAGCAATCTATGAACGCAATGCCCGTTTGGTTGAAAACTCGGTCGTGACCGAGGCGCAGGTCGCAAATGATCTGGCCTTGCGGGACTCTGCGCGGGCCGAATTGGTCGGTGCTCAGGAAACGTTGAAAGAGCTTCAGAACGGCACCCGCCCCGAAGATCTCGCCGTCGCCGAAGCCAACGTCCGCGCAGCCGAAGCGTCGGTTGACGCGGAACAGACCGTATTGGAGGATCTGACCGTTGTCGCAACACGCGACGGCGTGCTGGACTCACTGCCCTGGAACCTTGGTGAACGAGTGACAACCGGCAGCCCCGTGGCCGTTCTGGTCACCGGCCAGACGCCCTATGCCCGCGTTTATGTGCCCGAACCGCATCGCGTGAATCTGAAACCCGGCGATACGCTGGAGGTGAATGTCGACGGGCTGGATGACCCGCTGGACGGCGTGGTCCGTTGGATCAGCGACGACGCATCCTTCACCCCTTACTATGGTTTGAACCAAGATGACCGGACGCGGCTTGTCTATCTGGCCGAAATTGATCTGCCCTCAGCGTCGCCGGACCTGCCTGCCGGGGTTCCAGTGCAGGTTCCCATGCCATGACGGATGTCGTTGTGTCGACACGCGGCCTGACCCGGCAGTTCGGAACAAACACCGCCGTCAACGATCTGGATCTTGAGATCAGAACAGGCCAGATCTACGGGTTTCTCGGCCCCAACGGATGTGGCAAGACCACGACCATGCGCATGTTGACCGGGCTACTGACACCGACCAGCGGATCCATCTCGGTTCTGGGCCGGTCCATGCCTGAGGCAGCAGAACCGCTGAAGAATGAGATCGGGTACATGACCCAGATCTTCTCTTACTACCGCGACCTGACCGTGCTGGAGAACCTCAGGTTCGCGGCGGAAATCTACGGTATCCCGGTAAAAGCAGCGAAAGATCGTATCGACGAACTGCTGCACACCTACGACCTGATAACAAACGTAAATCAACTCAGCGGCAGCATGAGCGGCGGACAGCGGCAAAAGCTGGCCCTTGCGGCCACGATCCTGCACCGGCCTAAACTGCTGTTTCTGGACGAGCCGACCTCGGCCGTTGATCCCGAAACACGCCGCACATTCTGGGAGCAATTGTTCGATCTGGTCGATCAGGGTGCCACCATGATCGTTTCTACCCATTTCATGGATGAGGCCGAGCGCTGCCACCGTCTGGCCATCCTTCAGCATGGTGTCAAGAAAGCGGATGGATCACCGCGCCAGCTTATGAATGATCTTCAAGCCGACGTTGTCGAGGTCGAAGGTCCGGATCTGCGCAAGGTCAAACATGAGCTGGACGGCAGGCCAAAGATATTGTCGACCGCTCAGGTCGGCTCTCGCTTGCGGGTTCTGGTGGACAAGTCCGAACCTCAGCCGGTGGACATGCTGCGCGCCCGGCTTGAGGGTTTCTCCGATCTGTCCTTGACACCCCAGAGGCCAAATCTTGAAGACGTCTTTGTCAGCGCCACGCGGGGGGAAAACCCATGATCTCGGCCCGCCGGATCGCAGCCGTCCTCAGGAAAGAACTGTTGCAGCTCCGGCGGGACAGGATGACCTTCGCCATGGTCATCATGATCCCGCTGATCCAGCTTTTGTTGTTCGGATATGCGATCAACACAAATCTGCGCCACGTGCCTGTGGCTGTTGTCGATCAATCCCGAACCGAGCTGTCCCGCATGTTGACGCAGATGGTTCAGGCCACACAGGTCGTGACCGTCACCGAGCACCTGACCACCCCACAAGAGGCCGAGCGCGCGATCACACAATCCCGCGTGCGGGCCGCACTGATCATCCCCCCAGACGTCAGCCAACGCCTTGCCCGCAGCCCGTCTGTCGGGCTAGGCTTGCCCAATTCAACAGATCAAACCAGCAGTCGACCCGTCGCGCATTGGATCGTCGATGGCTCGGACACGATGGTGGCAAACGCGATCAAATCCCTGCGGACAATGCCCTTGACCGAACTACTAAGACTGCCTGCAAACCGGCAGGTTCCGACATTTGAGGTGACGCTGTACTTCAACCCTGAACAGCGATCAGCGGTCAATATCGTGCCGGGTCTTGTGGGGGTGATCCTGACGATGACGATGATCCTGTTCACCTCGGCCGCGATCGTTCGGGAACGCGAACGCGGCAATATGGAGATGCTGATCAACACGCCGATCAAGTCGATCGAGTTGATGCTGGGCAAGATCATCCCCTACATCTTTCTGGGTCTGATCCAGGTCGCGATCATTCTGGGGCTAGGTCATCTGCTGTTTGACGTCCCCATAAACGGAGGGCTGGGCACATTGCTGGTGGTGACGCTGTTGTTCATCATCGCCAGCCTGTCGTTGGGGCTGGTGATTTCAACTCTGGCCCAGAACCAGCTTCAGTCGATGCAGATGACCCTCTTTATCCTGCTGCCATCGATCCTGATGTCGGGGTTCATGTTCCCGTTCGACGGCATGCCCCATCCGGTGCAAATCATCGCACAGGTGCTGCCGGCGACGCATTTCATGGAGATGATCCGAGGCGTGGTTCTGCGCGATGCCTCTCTCTATGATCTGCGGTCAGAGATCCTGTGGATGATCGGCTTTGCCATTTTCGGATTGCTGGCAGCAACGCTGAGGTTCAAGAAGCGTCTGGGTTAGCGAACCATCTGGCGCTTGAACTGCGTGTCAGGCAAATCGCCGCCCTACCTCGGTTTGCTTTGCAAGCGCTCAGCTGGGAGGCATCGAAATCGCAGACGTGTTGTTCAATCCAGAGCCCGAAGTCTCTTTAGCAAAGACGAAGTATCCCAGCGGCCGCCGCCGAGTTTCTGAACATCCTTGTAAAACTGATCGACCAACGCCGTCACCGGAAGGCTCGCCCCGGTTTCATTTGCAGTATCAAGACAAATCCCCAGATCTTTGCGCATCCAATCTACGGCAAACCCGTGGTCAAAGTGGTCGTCCAGCATCGTCTCGTACCTGTTCGCCATCTGCCAGCTTCCAGCTGCGCCTTGGCTGATAACCTCGACGACCGCGCGCCCGTCCAGACCGGCTTTCTTGGCAAAGTGCAGGGCTTCACTCAAACCCTGAACCAGACCGGCGATCGCAATCTGGTTGCTCATCTTCGTCATCTGACCCGCACCGCTTTCGCCAATCCGACGACAGATCTTCGAATAGACCTGCATGATCGGCTCGGCTGCATCGTAAACAGACTGATCCCCGCCGCACATGATCGAAAGGACACCGTTTTCGGCCCCCGCCTGACCGCCCGAAATCGGCGCGTCTACAAAGCCCAAACCCTGATCCTTCGCTGCCGCATACAACTCGCGTGTGACTTTAGCTGAAACGGTCGTGTGATCCACGAGCGTTGTGCTTTGCGACATCCCGGAGAAAGCTCCGTCTGCCCCGGTGCAAACGCTGCGTAGGTCATCGTCATTCCCCACACAGGTCATGACAAATTCTGCCCCCTCGGCCGCCTCGCGCGGGGTTGCGGCCATCGAGCCACCATGTTCGGCAACCCAGGCTTCAGCTTTAGCTGCCGTCCGGTTGAAAACCGTTACTTCGTGGCCTGCGGCCTGCAAGTGGCCTGCCATCGGATAGCCCATCACGCCCAGGCCGAGAAAAGCAAGTTTAGCCATTCGTTAAATCCTCTACTACAAAAGGTCTCGCGGTGTTTGGCCCGCAAAAAAGGCATCCAGATTGTCCAAGGCGCGAAAGCCCATCGCGTCTCGGGTTTTGGTTGTGGCGCTGCCGATATGCGGCAGCATGAAGATGTTTTCATGCGCGGCGAATTTTGGGTTTCCACCCGGTTCAGTCTTGAAGCAATCTAGCCCGGCAGCGGCCAGCTTGCCGCTTTCGATCGCGTGCAGAAGCGCGTCTTCGTCAACAAGCGCACCCCTCGCCGAATTCACCAGAACCGCGCCGTCAGGCAGTTTTGCCAGATTTTGGGCATCCATCAGGTTCACGGTTTCCGGTGTTGCAGGACAATGCAGTGACAAGAAATCCGCCACCATCAACAACGTTTCGATGCTGTCGTGGTATGTGGCTCCGTGCTCTTGTTCAGGCGACAGGCGGGTGCGGTTGAAGTAGTGAACCTCCATATCAAACCCGCGCGCCTTTTCTGCGAACGCGCGGCCCACACGACCCATACCGACAATCCCAAGCCGAGCGCCGGTGAGCTGTTTGCCGACCATGAAAGACGGGCTCCAGCTGTCCCAAGTACCGGTGCGCATCAGGCGGTCCCCTCGGACCGCATGCCGCGCGGCACCCAGCATCAGCAACATCGCAAGCTCAGCCGTGGCGTCTGACAGGACGTCGGGCGTGTTTGTCACGACAATCCCCTTCGCAGCCAGCGCCGGAAGGTCGCAATGATCTACACCCACCGAGTGGTTCGCCACAATCTTCAGCCGTGGTTCAAGCTTTGAGACGACCTCGGCCGAGAAATGTTCCGAGTGACAGGGCATCATCGCGTCGACCCTTGCGCTCATGGCGATGATCTCGTCCGCCGTGCCCGGCGTGTCGGCCTCGTTCAGGATCACGTCATAGCCTTGTCGCGCGCGCGCAATCGTGGCATCGGACACCCGACGCGGTAGCCAGAGAACGGGTCTATCGCTCATGGGGTCAGTCCTTTTTGATCGCGTCTTCCCAGAAATTGTACAGCGCCAGGGCTATGACGAAGACCGCAATACACAAGAACGGAAACCCGCCCCAGAACCCGGCGAAACCGGTCGAGATACTGTGGGCAAGCCCGAGGACGAACACCATCATCAGGCCGGTACCGATGAGGCCCATGAGAATATTTGTCAGTCGTGACATAAGATTGCTCTCCCTTCTATTCTTGCGTTCTGAGGGTTCTTTGAACCCATGAAGCTGTCCGAAGAAGCCGGTCGTCTTCTTCGACCGCGCCGATCAGTTGGACACCAATGGGCAGATCATTCTGCCCCACCAACAAAGGCAGCGTGAGGCAGGGCAAACCTGCCAGTGTCCAGGTGAGGCAGAAAACGGAATCTCCGGTATGACCGGCGCTCAGCGGCACGGCTTCGCCAGTTGCTGCCGGGGCCAGGATTGCGTCGAATTCATTGAAATACTCGGCAAAGAAGCCCTGAGCGGACGCCATGACCGCCAAGGCGTCTTTATATTGGGCCTCGTTGATATCTCCGCCGCGGGTGATTGCGGATTGCATCTCAGGGCTGAGGTCCGGCCAATGCGCGTTCGAGATTTCGGCCATGTTTTGGCGAATTTCGTAGTCATAGATCGTTTTATGAACGGTGATCAGATCGGCCAGTTGCGGCGATACCGAAAAACGCTCGACCCTTCCACCAAGCCCCTCGATAACGGCGTTCAGCCCCTCAAGGGCATCTTCATCAAGGCGGTCGTTGAACGGAAAATCCAGCCAGGCAATGTTCGGTTCGACCGGAACCTCGGCCTGCGCACCGGCTAGCATATCTGCTCGCGGCCGGGCAAAGCTGGCGGGGTCGCGCTGGTCATATCCAGCCACCACGTCTGTCAACAAAGCGATATCTTCCAGCGCGTTGGCGAACCCCCCAACGTGGTCCAAAGAGACCGACGTCCTGAAAACCCCATGTCGCGAGATCATTCCGCGCGAGGGTTTGAAACCATAGACGCCGCAATAAGAGGCCGGACGGATGACCGAGCCCCCGGTCTGAGTGCCGATGGCCAGAGGCACATGCCTGGCCGCAACGGCCGCAGCAGATCCGCTGGACGACCCCCCTGGTGTTCTAGACGTGTCGAAAGGGTTGGTCGTGTCGGTCGGATGCATGAAGGCAAGCTCGGTCGTCTTGGTCTTGCCCATGATAACGGCGCCGGCCTCGCGCAGGCATTCAACCAGCCTTGCATCTGCCTCCGGCTGCCGACCCGAAAAGATCGGAGTGCCCCGCTGCGTGGGCATGTCTTTTGTGTCGACAATGTCCTTCAGCCCAATGGGAACCCCGTGCAAGGGGCCGGTCGCCCGTCCGGCCTTGCGAATGCGATCCAGCTCACGCGCCTGATCCAGGGCTACGCCCGCATCCAAGTAAGCCCAGGAGCGGATCGTACTGTCGGTCTCTTCGATGCGTTTGAGGCAATCCTCAACAAGCGCCTCGGAAGAGATACGCCCGTCCCGAATGCCCTCTGCGGATTGAACCGCCGAGAACAATGACAGATCATGTTTGGTCATGGCACCCAGACCCCGAACAGGTAGTCAGGCAGCCATAGTGCGATACCCGGGAACTGATACATCAGCACCATGCACAGGATAACGATGGCCAGATAGGGCATCAGACCTCGGAAGATCTCCATCAGCTGAATCTGGTTCTTGAGGACCCCCTTCAAATAGTAGGCCGACATGGCCATCGGTGGTGTCAGGAATGAGGTCTGCAAGTTCAGAGCCACCAGCATCGCGAAGAAATACGGGTTGACGCCAAACGTCTCGAGCATGGGCAGGAAGATTGGCACGAAGATGATCAGAATCTCGGACCATTCAAGCGGCCAGCCCAGCAGGAAGATGATCAACTGCGCGAGCACCAGGAACTGCCAGGGCTGAAGGTTCATACCAACAACCCAATGCTCGATTACGTCATGCCCGCCGAGATATGAAAAGATCGACGCAAAGGTCCACGAGCCCACGAATAACCAGCACACCATGGCGGTGGCCTTGGCCGTGAGGAAGACACTTTGCTTGACCTTGTCCCAGGTGAGCGACCGGTAGAGCACGGCCAGCACAAGCCCGCCCAAGGCACCCATCGCCGCCGCTTCGGCCGGTGTTGCAAGACCGCCGAGGATTGAGCCAAGCACCAGCAGGATCAAAACAGTCAACGGCACGAACGAGATCAGCAGGTCCATGTATATCTGCCGTTTTGGCGGAACATCATCCTCCTGCGGCTTGGGGGCCAGCGACGGATTCAACCAGACACGCACCATGACGTAGACGATGTAGAGACCCGCTAGCATGAGGCCCGGAAAGACCGCCGCTGCATAGAGGCGCAGCGGAGAAAGCTCGGCAATGGCGGCGTAGACGATCAACATGATCGACGGTGGGATCAGGATGCCCAACGTGCCACCGGCGCAGATCACGCCCGAGGCAAAACTGCGCTGATACCCCGCGTTGGCCATTGCCGGATAGGCCAGCAATCCCATCAGCGTGACAACTGCGCCCACAATCCCCGACGCTGTCGAGAAAACCGCACACGTTAGCAGCGCCGCGATCGCCAGAGACCCAGGCAGGTTGCGGGCTGCCATGTAGAGCGAAAAGAACAGCCGGTCGACGATGTTCGCCCTTTCGACCACGTAGCCCATGAACAGGAACAAGGGGATGGCAACAAGCGTGTCATTCTCCATCACCGAATAGGTGTTCTGGTTCAGCAGATAGAAGATGTTGTTGTTGAAGATGTCCGCAATGCTCTCGGGCGCGGACTGGTAGTAGGCATAATACCCGAACGCGACACCCATGGCGAGCAGTGTGAACGCAATCGGAAAGCCCAACAGAACCAGCACAATAAAGAGGCTGAGCATCAGGATGGCGACTTGTGGGTCAGTCATCGCTGCGACCTCCTTGCTTGGTGCCTGTTGTATGAATTCGGTCGACGGTTGATTCCATCAGCATGTCTTCGGTCTCACGTACGTCATCCAGACGGTCGAGCCAGACGCCATTTCGCATCGCCAGCCAGCATCTTGCCATCTCGGCAAGACCTTGCAGCATCAGCAAAACACCTGCGACCGGGATCAGAGTTTTGAAGAAATATATCTGAATTCTGGCGGGACTGTTCCAGCTGACTTCTTCATAGCGCCAGCTGTCCTTGGCGATTTCCCAGCCGTACCAGAACAGGGCAAACATACCGGGGAAGAAAAAGATTATATACAGAACGAAATCGACCCGCGCCTGCCAGCGGACCGAGAACAGGCGGTACAGCACGTCGCCGCGCACATGAGCGTCTTGCGCCAGCGCATAGGCCCCGGCCATCAGGAACAGGGCGCCATACATCTGAACCATCATATCGAACGCCCAGACGGTCGGCTTGTTCAGCACGTACCGGACGAACACTTCGTAGGACACCGAAAGTGTCAGTATTAGGATGCACCAACCGAAGGCTTTGCCGACCCATTGGCTTAGCCCTTCGATGGCGTGGATTGTCTTGATCAAGGTCAGTTCCTCGCCTGTTCCGCCCGCAGTTCAGAAAGCCGCGCACCGGCGCGACCTTCCGTTTTCAAAGAGTTGTCAGGCCTCAGCCGAAGTAGTGCTTATACGCCAGCTTGTAGTCAGGCTGGTTGAGGTTGAGGTAGTTCATGACAGTCTTCGCATAGGCCTTCTGGCTGTCGACGACCTTGGCAAAGAACGGATCTTCGTTCGAGATCCTTTCGACCACAACGTCCCAAGCCTCAAGCTGGGCCTGCATGACGCTGTCAGGCGTCCGATACACGTTGACGCCCTGCTCTTCGGCCAGCGTCACCAGATCGTCGGCGTAGCGCTTGGTGTTGTTCCAGTAGAAGTTCGAGTTCTCGGCCTCGGACGCGTATTTCAGGATCGCCTGAAGCTCGGGCGCAAGCGCGTTGAACTTGTCCTTGTTGAACGTGACCTCGAAGAACTCCTGGCTCTGGTGGAACGAGGCCAGATGATAGTGTTTGGACACGTCTTGCATACCAAAGTCGCGGTCGGATGTGGGGTTGTTGAACTCCGCCGCATCAATCAGGCCGGACTTCATTGCGGGCTGGATCTCGCCCCCGGGCAGCTGCACAACGGACATGCCCATCTCAAGGAGAACATCTGCCGCAAGACCAACTGTGCGGTACTTCAGACCGTTCATCTGATCCGAGCTTGTGATTTCCTCTTTGAACCAACCCAGTGGCTGTGCGGGCATGGGCGAGTTGAAGAACGAAACAACGTTCAGGCCAAGGATGCCCATCAGCTCGTCAAACAGTTCCTGACCGCCGCCATAGTTCACCCAGCCCAGAACCTCCTGGCTGGACCAGCCAAAGCACGGACCCGTCCCGAACAGCGATGCTGTCTTGGATTTCGAGTACCAGTAGGCCGGAACATAATGCGCCGCGTCCAGAACGCCGCGGTGAACCGCGTCCTGCATCTGGCTGGTTTTTACGACCGAATTCACAGGCAGAAGTTCGATTGTCAGTTTGCCACCGGACATTTCGTTGACGCGGTTGACGTAGGATTGAGCGTTCTCAAGAAAGATGCCGCCGCCCCAGGCAGCCTGCATCTTCATTGTCGTTCCTTCCTGAGCATGGACAGCCGGAGCAGCAAGCGCGCCAGCACCTACAACAGCGGAGCCACGCAGAAAGTTTCTGCGGTTCAAAGATTTTGTCATGTTTCCTCCCTAGACTGGGCCGTCGCCGATATCCCTTCGGCATTGGCACCAAACCCGCCCTCCAGCGGATAGAATCTACGATAAGCCAGATTCGCGATTTTTCAAAATATTTTGGAAACTCTTTCATTTTGAGCGTCAAGATGGGCGCAATTTGTTGTTTTTGCTATATTTATTATTTTCATTTTTTTGCACTTGCGAACAAGCTAGACTCTTTTCACAACAATCCAGATGACAAACGCGCCAAAAATGAATGAACCAAAGACAGTTGCAAGACGCGGACGGCCGCGTCTGAAAGCGAATGAAGAAAAGCCCGCAGGTTCTCTGGTCGGGGCGCTGGATCGTGGGATTCGTGTCCTGATTGCCGTCGCGGATGCGCGGGGCGCGACGCTTGTCGACATCGCAAGAACGACAGGCATTCCAACGGCGACGGCGCACCGGCTTCTGACCACGCTTCAACAGCGAGGAATGGTGGTTAACGATGCCGAACATGGTAAGTGGCGCGTCGGACCGCAGGCCTATCGGATCGGTAACACGTTTGAAGAAGCCTCGAATTTGCTGGAGGTCGCACCAGCGGCGATGCGCAAGCTCTCCAAGGAAACCGGAGAGACCGTGAACCTTGCCATCGAGGAAGGAGGACAGTTGCTGTATCTGATTCAAGTGGAATCCGAAAACCCGATCCGCGCCTCGATCAAAAATGGCACCGCAGCTTACTTTCACACATCCGGTGTCGGCAAAGCCATCATGGCGTATATGGACGAAGCAGCGCTTGAAAAGCTGTTGTCCCCTCTGACACTGGTCCAGCAGACTCCCAACTCGATTACGGACAAACAACAGCTCAAAAACGAGCTGCAGACATCCCGGCAAAGAGGATGGGCAATCGACGATGAAGAGCGTTTTCCAGGCCTACGCTGTATCGCGGCGCCTGTATTCGACTCGTTGGAGAATGTCGTCGCTGGAGTTTCTGTGTCTGGGCCCATCACCAGATTCCCCGACAACAAGCTTGAAACCTTGGCCGCGTCGGTTGTTGAGACTGCGGCAAGCATTTCTGAAAAGCTCCGGAATTCCTCACCTCAGAGTTAATTTCTTTGCTTTTTCAACCTTTTTAAGCTTTGGGGGTCAGGCCCCGAGGTTACCTCAGACCGAGCCTTTTCTCATTCTGTGTGACAGCACCTCAGCCCGCAGGAGATGCAGTCGGGGCAGATCTTCCCGCGCGAGATTCCGGGCGCAATCAGGATCATTTTCGACATCAAACAGCATTGGCTCAATATCCGTCGCGAAATGCGCAAGCCGATAACCGTCTTTCTCAAACGCGAGGGCGCGGCAATGATCGGGTGGGCACTGCCATGCGGTTTCAAAGCGCCCTTGGCCGTTTTCTGATCCAAGCTCAAGCTCGACCATGGCCTCGTGCCCGTAGGGTCGTTCGGGCGCCAAAAGGTTGCAGCCCCGCATCTCAGAGGGCGGTGCAGCCCCAAGCGCCGACAGAACCGTCGGGGCCACGTCAATCGACTGGGTCAATGCGTCGATATCTTCAGGCTCAAGATCTGGATGCCCGATCATCAGGGGCACGTGGGACGCGGCGCGGAACGGGGTCTGTTTTCCCCAAAGACCAAGATCGCCCAGCATCTCTCCGTGATCGGCGGTCAACACGATCAGCGTGTCGTCCAACTGACCCACATTTCGCAACCACTCAAAAAGTCGACCGATATGGTGATCAACCTCGGCGGCCAGTCCCAGATAGGTGGCCCGGCACAGCGCGATCTGCTCAGGCGTCATTGCGTCTTGCTGTCCGTCAAAACCCCAGAACATGTCCGGGCCGCTTGGGCTGGAATGATAGGCTTCAAAAAACGGATGCTCAAAAGTGGCCTCAACCGGTGGCGGGATGTCCTGCGGGTTGATCAAATCGTTATACGGCGCGGGGGCAACAAACGGAGGATGCGGCCGGATATAGGTGACCATGGCAGACCATGGCTGTGATTTGCGAACGTCAAGATGCGCCAAAACCCGGTCGGTCAGGTACGCGGTATCACTGTCTCGCGCATCATAGAGCGCTGGCCCTCCGAGCATGTTGTTCTGAGGTCTGTAAAGCGCGGTCAGGTCGCCCGCATCCGGCACGTCATAACCACGCGATCTGAGATGGGCGAGCCACTCCCACGCTTCCTCACGCATCTCGGTGACCTCGGTGATCCCCGGGATCGGCCCTGTGTAGGACAGATGCGCCGGGTCATTCGGGTGCAAGCCTCTGGGATCAGGCTGCGTATCCGTATAGCCGAACAGCAACAGCTCTCGCCCGATGGAGCGCAGCGCTGTTGCAAGGTTGGGAATATCGCGCCGCAGCGGAACGCCGTTCTGAACCGATCCGTGGTTCATGGCGTATTGGCCCGTCAGCAGGCTTGCACGGGCCGGACCGCAAGGCACCACAACCGTATGATGGTTGCGGAAATGCACCGATTGCGCGGCCAGAGCGCGGATGTTGGGCAGCGGCACATGCTGGCCCAAAGCGCCCGTCAGAAGGTTCGCGCGGAACTGATCGATGACGATGAACAGAAAATTGCGCGGAGCCTTCTTCAGCATGGGGTCAGCCCTCTGCGCCGTCCAGTCCACGGATCAGCGCGGGCAGATCGGCAACCGTGTCGATCACATAGTCCGCTCCGGCGTCCTTCAGGATCTTGGTCGCGTGCTGGCGCAGCGCGTCAACCTCATCTGCGGAAAGTGCAGCCAGTTCCTCCGGTGTTTTACCCACAGCATTGCCGGACAGGGATACGCCCACGGTCAGACAGCCAGCGGCGACACCCTCTTTGATGCCCGGCTCGGTGTCATCGACCTTGATGATAGCCGCAGGCGGATAGGCCACAAGATCAACCATGCATTTATACATGCCCAGCGGGCCGGGTCGGCCTTCTGGCAGGTCGTCGGAACAGACTAGGTTGTCCGGCTCATAGCCCTGAGCGGCGGCAACCGGCAGGACGTTCTCCATGATCGAGCGGGTGTAGCCCGTGGTCGATCCGATCTTGAGGCCCATGGACCGCAGATCATCAATCGCAGCTTTGCCACCCGGAACCAGATCCGCGTAGTCGGCAGCGACTTTTTCGTTCATCGGCACGAAGATCTCGTAAACCTTGTCGACATCCTGATCGGTTGGCGCGTTGCCGTATTTCGCCTCCCACTGGGCGGCGATTTCGGGCATATCCATCATGGAGCGGATGTGATCCCATTTGGGCGCGCCCATCGGTGCGCGGGCCTGTTCGATCGTGGCTTCGATATCGAACTTTGCGAAGACCTTCACAAACACGCCCATCGGCGCGAATGATCCAAAATCGACCATTGTCCCCGCCCAATCAAACACGGCGGCTTTGAATTTGCTCATTGTCTTTCCTTTCGTCAGGCAGGTTCAACCTGTTTCTGTTTGAGTGTTTCGTCCGAGGGGCTGGCACTGTCGACCCCCATGTCACGCAGCACCTCGGCTGCGGTGTCAACGACCGCTTGCATCACATGCGCATCGACCTGTCCGATGTGGCCAATGCGGAAGCTTTCGGCTGCGGTCAGTTTACCGGGATACAGGATAAATCCGCGCGCTTTCATGCGGTTATAGAAATCCGGAAACGCAAAACTCGGATGATCTGGGCAGAAGAAAGTGGTGATGATCGGCGACAGCCACTCATCATCAAGCAATGTGACAAAGCCCAGCGCGCGCATCCCTTTGACCAGCGTCTTGCGGTTTTCAAGATACCGCGCGCCCCGTGCGGCGACGCCGCCCTCGGCCTCATGCGCGCGCAGCGCTTCGATGAAGGACGCGACCACATGCGTCGGCGGGGTAAAGCGCCACTGGCCTGTTTTCTCCATCGCGGCCCATTGGGCGTGAACATCCAGGCTGAGCGAATGGCTGTTGCCTTCCGCCGCCTTGATCGCATCTGTTTCGGCGATCACGAACCCAAAGCCCGGCACGCCTTCGATGCATTTGTTGGCCGAGCTGACCATGGCCTGAAACGGGATCACATGCGGCTCGAGCGGAACAGCACCATAGGCCGACATGGAATCGACCAGAAGCTTTCGACCCGCCGCCTGTGTCGCGTCCGAGATCTCTTGCAGCGGGTTGAGGATGCCCGAGCTGGTCTCGCAATGGATGGCCAGCACATGCGTGATCGCGGGGTCGGCCTGCAGCGCCTCTGCCAACTGATCCCCGCGCGGAGGCAGATAGTCCCCCATGTCGATCACGGCGTAGTCACGACCAAGATAACCCAGAGTCTGTACCGCTCGTTTGCCATAGGCGCCGTTGCACAGCACCAGAACCTTGGCGTCCTTGGGTACAAAGCTGCCCAGCATCGCCTCGACCACGTAGGAGCCGCTGCCCTGCAAAGGCACACAGTCATAGCGGGCTTTGTCCTGCCCCAGAATATCCAGCAGGCGGCTACGCAGCTCAGCCGTCATGGCGCGGAAATCTGCGTCCCAGCTGCCCCAGTCGCGCAACATCGCCTCTTTCACTGGCAGCGACGTGGTCAATGGACCCGGAGTCAACAGATACGGTTCGCCGAAATGCGGCGATGGCAGTTTTTGGGTGTGATCAATCATGTCATTCATCTTCTATATGAAGGTTGCCGTAACATAGGTTTGAGCTATGGCTTGGCTACAGTTTTCCGGTGACCCCGGCAAGGGTGTTTCGACCGGCTAAGCGGGTTCCAGCGCCTTGGTCCTTTCCGTGGTCACGTGCTGATCCAGATGACAGGCAACAAAATGCCCCTCATCCACTTCCACCAATTGGATCGGCTTGTCCGAGGGCTGATCCCGGATGCGCAGCGACACCCCGTCCGGGCCATTTGAGGCAACGGGATGGATCATGTCGCCGTCAAAGCGGATCGGCTTGAATTCGGCGTCAGGATCGGGATGCGGCACGGCGGACAGCAACGCCTTGGTGTAAGGGTGCTGCGGGCTGAAAAAGATCTTGTCGGTCGGGCCATATTCCATGAACCGCCCCTGATACATCACCGCCACCCGATGCGAGATCTGCGCGACCACCGCCAGATCGTGCGCGATAAACAGGAAGCTGACACCCAGTTCGGCCTGCACGTCCTTCAAAAGCGCAACGATCTCGGCCTGAATCGACACATCCAGCGCCGAAACGCATTCGTCGCAAACAACAAACTTGGGCTTGGAAACCAGCGCGCGCGCAATGCAGATCCGCTGCCGCTGCCCACCGGAGAACGCATGCGGGAAGCGGCGCAGATGCTCCAGATCGATCTTACAACGCGCCGCGATCTCGCGCACCCGCTCGTCGATCTGATCCCGGTCTGTCATCAGGCCCGAGGCCACAAGCGGTTCGGCGATGATATCCCGCACCGTCATGCGCGGGTTCAGTGAGGAATACGGGTCCTGAAAGACAAGGCTCATTTCTGGGCGGAAGCTGCGTAGCAAGTTGCCACCGAGGTTGTGCAACTGAACCGGGCCTTCATGGAACGCCATGTTGATCTTGCTGCGCACCGCACGAAGCTCGGCCTCGGAGGCGTGGGCAAGGTCGATATCGCCCTTTTTCTTGCGGTGAAAGATCACCTCGCCTTCGCTGGGATCAATGGCGCGCAACATCGCGCGTCCAACGGTGGTTTTACCCGATCCGCTTTCGCCAACGAGGCCCACGGTTTCGCCCTTGAGGATGTCAAAAGTGATGTCACTGACCGCGCGAACCGTTTCAACCTCGGTTCGGAACAGTTTCTTCTTACGCACCTCGAACGCGACGCCCAGATTGTGAACGTCAATCAGCTTTTTGCTCTTTTTCAACGGTGTAGGCGGGACGACCTTGTCCAATCGCGGAACCGCGTCCAGCAAGCGCTGAGTATAGGCCTGTTGCGGGTTGTTGATGACCTCGCGCACGGTGCCGCGCTCGACAATCTCGCCCTTATACATCACTGCAATGTCGTCCGCGACCTGAGCGACCACACCCAGATCGTGGGTGATGAAAATCATGCTCATGCCCAGCTCGGTCTGCAGATCACGCATCAGTTGCAGAACCTGCGCCTGAATGGTCACGTCCAGTGCGGTTGTCGGCTCATCCGCGATCAGCAGCTGCGGGCCCGCCGAAAGGGCGAGCGCGATCATGGCCCGCTGGCGCATGCCACCCGACATCTCATGCGGGAATTGATCCACGCGGGCGGAGGGGTTGGTGATGCCGACCTTGTCCAGCATCTCAATCGCCAGCTCGCGCGCCTGCCGCTTGTTCAGCCCGCGATGCAGCTGGATCGCCTCCATGATCTGGTTGCCGATGGTGTAGATCGGCGAAAAGCTGGCCATCGGCTCCTGAAAGATCATCCCGATCTCGCCGCCGCGGATCACGCCCATGCGTGGGTCATGGGGGCGCACCTTGGCCAGGTCGACGGATTTGCCGTCCTTCATGACGTAGTTGATCTCGGACCCCTGACCGATGCTGGCAATGCCGGGCAGCAGCTGCATCACCGCCTTGGTCGACACGGATTTGCCCGAGCCACTTTCACCCACGATGCCCAGCGTCTTGCCTTTCTCAAGCGAGAACGAGACATCGCGAACCGGCTGGATCAGCCCTTCATCGGTGCGGAAAGACAGGGTCAGGTTTTTGACGTCGAGGATGTTTGCCATCACTTCGCCTCCGCATAGGGGTCAGCCGCGTCGCGCAGCCCGTCGCCGATCACGGTGAAGGCGAGAACGGCCACCACCACGAATACGGCGGGAATGAACAGCCATGGGGTTTGCTCGATCGCGCGGACCGATTGCGCCTGTTGCAACAGAACACCCCACGAGACTGACGGCGGGCGCAGGCCGAGGCCAACAAAGGACAGCGCGGTTTCCGAAAGGATCATGTAGGGGAACGAGATCACCAGATCGACGATGATGAAGCTGGTGAAGCTTGGCAGCATGTGCTGACCGATGATGCGCTTGGGGCGCGCACCGGCCAGTCGGGCCGCAACCACATAGTCTTCGTTCCGGATCGACAGAAGCTGAGACCGGATGCGCCGTGCCAGTGTCGGCCAGCCAAAGAGGCCAAGGATCAGTGTCATCGCAAAATAGACCTGTGTGGTCGACCACTCCTTAGGCATGGCGGCGGCCAGACCCATGTACAGAGGGATGATGGGCACCACCCGGATCACCTCGGTCACACGCTGGATGACGTTGTCGATGAGGCCGCTGAAATACCCGGCAATCCCGCCGATGATCAGCGCCAGTACAAATGAGATCAGCACGCCGATCACACCAATCGAAAGAGACGTCCGCGTGGCATAGATGGTGCGCGAGAACACATCCCGCCCCAGATCATCCGTGCCCCAGAAATGGATCTTGGCCTCCGGGTTCTGCAAGCCGATCAGGTGGCGGTCGGTTGGGATAAAGCCCAGAACCTTGACCGGTTCGCCTTTGACGAACAGCCCCAGATAGTTGCGCACCTCGGGATCGGGCACCGAGACGGCCCGCAGGGTCACCGGATCACGCTCGGTCTTGGTGCCGGTGATAAAGGGCACGACCGAGCATCCGTTGTCATCGCAAAAGCGCGGGATTTGCGGCGGTCCTTCGATATAGGAGGTATCGCGCGTGACTGGGCCATAGGGGGCGACAAATTCGGCAAACAATCCGGCCAGCGCCATCAGCCCCAGCACGATCGAGGCATACATCGCGGCGCGGTGCTTTTTGAAACGCCACCAGATCAGGGTCCATTGCGAAGCCGAGTAGTATTTCAGCAACTGCTGACGTTCTTTTTCCGCAGCCCGACGCTGGGCCGGGGTCATCTCGGGATCTGTCATATCGGTCATGTCACGCCCCCAGCTTGATGCGCGGGTCGAGCCACGCCAACAGCAGATCGGAAAGGAAATTCATGAAGACGATGGCAAAGGTCAGCATCAGCAGGATCGCACCCGCCACGTTCATGTCGAGGTCGAGATACGCTTTCAGCAGCAGCTCACCCAGTTCGGTCAGGCCCAGAACCACGGCCACGATCGGTAGCTCGGAAAAGATCCGGTTCACGTCAAACCCGATGGTCGAGACGACCGGGTTGATCGCCAGCCGGGCCGGGTATTTGATCAGCAACTTCCGCTCGGGCACACCGCGCGCGCGGGCTGCGGTGACGGACAGCTTGTTCAGTTCATCCGACATGGTCGCGCGCACGGTCTGGATCTGGTAGGCCACCGCCGACCAGGCCAGAACCACCGCGGGCAACCACAGGTGTTTCAGCATGTCCCAGACCTTGGCCACGCTCCAAGGCGCGTCCTGATACTGGGCCGAGAACAAGCCACCGATATCCGCGCCGAACCAGCGGTTGGCGAAATACAGCATGACCAGCGCCAGCAGAAAGTTCGGCAGCGCGAGGCCCAGATACGAGAAAATCGTCAGACCGTAATCAATGGCCGAGCCGCGCCGCACGGCCGCATAAATTCCAACGGGGATCGAGATCAGATAGGTCAGGATCAGCGTTGCGAACAGGATGCCTGCGGTCAGCCAGACCTTGTCACCGATCACCTTGGTGACCGAGGTTTCAAAGGCAAATGCCTGCCCGAAATCCCAGCGCAGAACGATGCCGCCAATCCAGTCGAAATACCGAAGCAACATGGGCTTGTCCAAACCCAGCTCCTGACGGATGGCCTGCACATCGGCCTCGGTTACGTTGACCCCGGTTCCCGAGTATTTCCGAAACGCGTAGCGGTCGGCGTAGTCTCCGGGCGGGATTTCCATGATCAGGAATACCATCATCGACACCAGAAGCATCGTGATAGCCATCCCTACTAGTCGTTCGGCGGTAAATCTGAGCATGCGTCTGTCCCAAGATTGCAGCTTGGACTGCAAACTCCGGGGCGTCTGCTGCAAACGCCCCGGAGGAAAATGTCAAACCCGTATGGGGGTTACTGTTCCAGCCACCACTGCGAGGGGCGGTAGGGGTAGGTCCAGTAGAAGTCGTAGGTTTTCGACTTGATGGGTTTGACGTTCTGCAGGTCATTGCGCCACAAGAAGGGAGCAACGATGTCACCGATGGTGCCGATCTTCAGCATGTTGTCAGTGTGGATCTTGACGATTTCCGCACCGATTTCGTTGCTGGTGTCCGAGCCGAACTCAGCCTGAATGAACCGCTCGCTCAGCTCCCACAGCTTCTGGATATCGGCTGGGGGTTCAACACCTTCAGCACCATCGGTCTGTTTCCATGTGGCCCATTTGGCACCGGTGCCCGGGTTGAAGAAGTCGCCAAAGGGCGGCACGAAAACGGTGGTGTCCTGCGAGATGGTCGGGCCGGCATTGCCGTCATATTTCCAGGTCGTCAGGTCCAGATCGTTGTTGTTGCCCGAGGCGCGGTATTCATCCGAGGTGACCTCTTTCAGGTCGACGCGCACGCCCACGGCGGTCCAGTAGTCCCGCACCAGCTCCATCATTTTCACCGGCACACCCTGCGAGGAATAGACCAAGCGAATGACCAGAGGCTTGCCGTCCGGGCGCTCCAACGTGCCGTCGCCGTCGCTGTCGCTCAGGCCCATTTCGGCCAGAAGGGCCTTGGCACCTTCAACGTCATAGGCGATGTCCTTGGTCAGCACGTCATCCGAGATGAACGACACGGTCTTGGGCTCGGCCGGAACACCCTGCATTGGTGTGCCCTGACCCAGATAGACGATCTCGTTGATTTCATCACGGTTCATCGCCAACGACATGGCACGGTTGAAGCGTACATCGTTGAAGATTTCACGCAGCACCTCGTCGTTATGGGTGCGGTTGAACGAGAAGAACACGTTTTCACCCAGTGTCGGCGCGAACTGGATCGTGTAGCCGCCTTTGGCTTCGTTCTCTTTCAGCAGCGGAAAGTCTTCCAGGAAGATCGCCTGCTGTTTCCAGACAACCTCTCCGTTCATGACCTTAAGGTTCTGAACTTCCTTGTCGCTGACATAGCTCTCAACGATTTCGTTGATATAGGGCAACTGGTTGCCCGCAGTGTCGACCTGGTGGAAATAGGGGTTCGCCACCAGTTTGCGGCCTTCCGAGGTCTCTTCGACAACGATGTGGCTTTCCAGCGTCGGCACAACCGCACGGCCAATCGCAGCGGCTTTGTCGGCGTCTTTCAGCAGCGGCGAGGGAACGTCTTTCCAATCCGAGCCGCCGTAGTAGAAATCAACCGCTTCGGCGCCGTTGGCGAAACCGTATTCCTGCGCCAGCGCATCGGCGTTTTCGTTGTATTTGGGCATGAACTGGCCCAGGAAATGCTTGGGCTGGAACGGCTGGCCATAGTCGACGGCAAAGCGGTTCAGAATGCCCGGCGTCGGCACCGGAAAGGTCATGCGGACGGTCACATCATCAACCGCCTCAACCTTGATCGGCTCGCCTGCAAACAGCCAGCGATCCGGGGTTTTTTCCAGAATGTCGGTGTTCAGCAGCAGATCATTGTACCAAAAGGCAACGTCTTCGGCGGTGAAGGGTTCGCCGTCAGACCATTTGTGGCCTTCACGCAGCGTGATCGTGAGAACGGTTTTGTCTTCGTTCCAGTCCCACGCCTTGGCAACGTTGGGAACAACCGTCTGCAGGTCATCCGCATAGCGCACAAAGTTCACATGGCGCACAGATAGAAGGTCCGACGTGCCCGACTCGGTCGCTTTCGAGATGCCGGTGATCGCGCCGCCATACTGGCCGATGCTGTCATAGGGCATCACGACCAGAGGCTCGGTCGGCAAACGGTCTGCAACAGCGGCTAGGTCGGCGTTGCCAAGGATTTTGCCGTTCAGGTCGGCAATCGCTGGGTTTTCCGAGAATTCCAGGGTGCAGGATGCAGCCGATTGCAGCTCGGCCAGTTCCAACTGCTGCGGGAAAGCGGGCTCCAGCCCCATTGGATCAGCGACGGTGGCGCCAGGGCAATTTGCCAGCGCGGGAACCGCAATCATCGTCGCGGCAGTGGACATCAGAATATGACGGATCGTCATGACAACCTCCAGGTTTGTTCGACGACCCGGTTAAGGGGCTATTGTAACAGTTTAATAATGAGTGAGCGTTTATAGCTTTAAACTATGGCGCGCCTGTTCGTTAACGCTCGCCAAAGTTTCTTGTGTAATTTCATAGAATTGTCGGACAGTGGCCGACGCAGCCATCGCAGGCATCGAAACCAAAAACTGATGAGCGCTTAGTTTTTGATCGTTAATCGGGATGAATTTCAGATCCTTGTCTGCGGCCACCAACTCCGATTCGAAGCCTACCCCTTCGCCCACGCCAGCCCTGACCAGAGAGGTGATCGACCCCCAGGAGCCGAGGCCCAGAATGGTTTCCGGCACGATACCAGCATCTGAGGCCGCGCGTTCGAAGATCTGACGCGTACCGGCATTTGGCTCCCGCTGTATCAGTCTCAGTTTCCCGACATCCGCCCAACTGAGGGTCTCGACGTCTCGCAATGCACCTTCGCTTTGGGCGACAATGCCGATCCGGAACGATGCCACCCTTTGGCAATGCATCGTCTCCAGCGGTTCGAGCGCGGTGACAAAGGCGACATCCAGATCACCGGTGCGCAGCAAGGGCAACAGGTCGAGGCTTGCCATGGCACGCGCATTCAGGGTGACACGCGGATGGGTCTGGATAAATCGGGCAATTGGAGGCATGGCGATCTGATAGGTCGAATAGCCCACCCAAAAGCTGCCCGACTTCAGGTCTTTCCGCGCGCCAATCGCCAGATCGACCTCGGACTTCAACGCCAGCAAAGCCTTGATTTGCGGGCGCAGTGTTTCGAACATTTCGGTGGTTTCAATACCCTTGTTGCCCCGCCGCAAAAAGCGACACTCGGTTTGCCGCTCCAAGGCGACGATCAGGTTTGAAACCGTGGGTTGAGAGACGCCCAACTCTTCTGCTGCAGCTGTGAAACTGCCGGTGCGGGCAACCGCCTCAAGCGCTTTGAGCTGGCGGATGCTCGGTTCTACATTGCTGGGCATGGTCAGTTTCCTTCGCTCGCGCTGTCGTGCAGGTGATCCGGAACAGACACAAAGTTCAATGCTCGGATACCCTTTCTTAGCTTTATCCGTTTTCATTTCCTGCGCGTCCAGTGCACATGGGAGTGGGCTAAGTTAGGTATTGCCGGCCTAGTTTGCCTATTTTTTCAGCTACCATACTTGTCTGCTGATTTTTTAAACACTAAATCCGCATGTTCTTCTGATTTGAGATGTAGCCGCGCGATCTCGGATGCTAGTCAGAAGCCATGTCCCGACGCCTGCCACTTCTGGTTTTCTCCGATCTCGATGGTACTCTGCTGAACCATCACGACTATAGCTGGGACGCGGCGCAACCCGCACTAAAACGGCTTCGGGACTTTGGCGCGGGGCTCGTGCTAGCCAGCAGTAAAACCGCTGCTGAGATTATTGGCTTTCGCCAAGCCATCGGCTTTTCGAACATGCCGTCGATCGTTGAAAATGGTGCTGGCATTCTGGCACCGGGCCACCCAGAAACCGGCGGGCCATCTGAATATCTGAACATTCTGAATATCCTGCAACACCTCCCACCCGGCTTTCGCGGCTTCGCAGATATGAGCGTGCAGGAGGTGAGCGACAGGACCGGCCTTGATCTCGTCGAGGCAGAGAAAGCCCAGGATCGGCATTTCAGCGAACCGGGCGTGTGGGAGGGCGCGCCAGAAGATCTTGACGGGTTTATCTCCGAAGCCGGGCGGTACGGTCTAAAGGCCAGGCAAGGCGGTCGATTTCTCACTTTGTCGTTCGGAAAGACCAAAGCGGATGCCATGTCCGACGTGATCCGCCAGTTGAAACCCGAAAGAACCATCGCTCTTGGGGATGCACCGAACGATCTGGAAATGATCCTTGCCGCCGACACTGGTGTCGTTGTCGCAAACCGGCATGGTGCACCCATTCCGGTCCAGGCACTCGAAGACGAGCAGTGGATATTCAGAACCATACGCGAAGGCCCCGAAGGCTGGGCCGAGGCCATTCTGACCCTCACCGCATCCGATCACAAAGACAGCTAACCAAGACAGGCAGCCCAAATGGCAGACTTCCATCAGAACGGAAACATCACCACGCTTCACAACCTTCGAAGCCGTCCGGCCGAGCATCTGGTGCACGAAATCTCGGTCTTTGCCGAAACACGCAAGGTGACACTGATCCTGCCTTGTCTCTACTCAGAACTGGAAGGCCCGGCCCTTACGGGGATTATCGACGAGCTGTCCAGGGTCAATTACCTGCATCGCATCATCATCGGGCTCGATCAGGCCGACGCAGAACAATACCAAAGCGCCAGGGCGTTTTTTGACCGTTTGCCCCAGAAACATGTTGTGATCTGGAATAGCAGCCCCCGGATGTTGCAGCTGGAAGACCGGCTGCGCGACCTTGGCCTTGCACCACAGGAACCGGGCAAGGGCAAAAACGTCTGGTCCTGTATCGGCTATCTGCTGGCTTGCGCCGACAGCTCAGTTATGGCGATCCATGACTGCGATATCGTGACCTACAAACGGGATATGCTCGATCGGCTGGTCTATCCCGTAGTCAACCCAACCTTCCCGTTCCAGATGGCCAAAGGCTTTTATCCGCGCATCGGCGATGGCAGCCTGAACGGCCGTGTCACTCGGCTGCTGGTCAGCCCTCTGCTGATCGCGCTGAAAAAGGTGATCGGAGATCGGGACTACATCGATTACCTACGCAGCTTCCGGTATCCGCTGTCAGGCGAGTTTGCCATTCGCACATCGACCCTGCCCGATCTGCGCATCCCGTCGGACTGGGGGCTGGAAATCGGCGTTCTTTCCGAAGCCTGGAGGAACCTCGCGCCCAAGTCCGTCTGCCAGGTCGAGATTGCCGACAATTACGATCACAAGCATCAGAAGCTGTCGCCCGAGGATGCCAACACCGGGCTAAGCCGAATGTCGACCGACATCTGCAAGGCCATTTTCCGCAAACTGGCCGCAGATGGCACCGTATTCACTACCAACACGTTCCGGACGCTCAAAGCGACCTATTATCGCTCGGCGTTGGATTTGCTTGAGGGGTACTATACCGATGCAAAGATGAACGGCTTGGCGCTTGATCGCCATACCGAGGAAAAGTCGATCGAGCTGTTTGCCGAAAACATCATCCGCGCCGGGCGGGTCTTTTTGGAGAACCCCCATGAAACGCCGTTCATCCCGACATGGAACCGGGTCCATGCCGCAGATGCCGAGTTCCTGCACCACCTGAGCGAAGCGGTCGCGCTGGATCTGGATGAGTTCACACCGCAGGGGCGTTCGTGATCCAGCGACACTGGTAAGGCGCCAGTGAGAATTCGGACATATTGGCACCAAAGACCTCGCCGGTCAGAGCGTCCATCCATGTTTCTTCGGCAATCAGGTTCACTTCCGTCGGGTTGATCTGAACGTGATCCGAAGACACGTTGTGAAGGGCGAAAATGGATTGGCTTCGATCCAGGCTCTGCCGCCAGATGCCAAAGACCCTTTCGTCGAGCCGCAAGGTAAACTGCGTCGCATTCGGGTGGAACGCCGACTGCTGCGCACGAATACGCAACCGGCGCGACATTTCCGACAACACTCGGGATTGATCCGATCCGGGGTCGGCGAGCTTTGACAACAGGTCCGGATAGTGCCAGCGATGCCGATTGATCGCCCTGTTCATCCCGCGACGTTCCACCGCCTCATGGTCGTTGGGTGTGGCCAGCAGGGAATGGATGTAGAACGCGGGAATGCCCTCAAGCGACATTACGATGGTCTGCGAACAGATAAAACGCGCCAGGTGAAACTGATCTTCGCCGTTGAAGGTCGCGCGCATGGCCTCGAAGAAGGCACAGTTCAATTCATAAGGTTCTTCGCGACCATCCGGTAAGGCGCGCATGGAAACCAGCCCGCCCAGCTTTCGCACGGTGTCGATCATCCGCGTCTTTTCTTCGGGCGGCAGCAGCCCTTCTGCGGGCCGCATCCCGATGCCATCATGGCTGGCGGTGAAGTTCAGATAGGCACACCCCAATTGTGCCGGAGGCATGGCCGCCTGCCAATCACGCAAATATCGTGCCGTGCCAGACTGCATGGCGTGCAGGATCAACGGAGGCAGGGGGAAGTTGTAGACCGCATGCGCCTCGTTCCGATTGCCGAAATAGCTTAAATTCTCGGTGCGCGGAACATTGGTTTCGGTCAGCAGGACGACCGTCTCAGTCGTGAAATCGCAAAGCAGCCGAAGCAGTTGCACGATCGCGTGCGTCTGAGGAAGGTGGATCGAGGTCGTGCCCACCTCTTTCCAGATGAAGGCCACGGCATCCAGCCGCAGGATGCGCACGCCCTTGTCGATATGCAGTCGGATGATCCGAAGCATTTCGATCAGCACCTCTGGATTGCGGAAATCCAGATCAATCTGATCGTGGCTAAAAGTACACCAGACGTGACGGTCGCCACGGCTCGTTTCAACCTGACGCAAAAGCGGGGTGGTTCTGGGCCGTACCACCGGCTGCAGATCATCTTCGGGCTTGGCTTCGAAGAAGAACCTATCATGCGGCGGTTTTCCCTGCAGGTAGTTGTTGAACCATAGCCCCTGACTAGACACGTGGTTGAGCACAAGATCCGACATCAGGTGGAAATCATCCGCGATGCGCGTGATGTCCGGCCAATCCCCCAATTGCGCGCTGACGCTGTAGTAATCCGACACCGCAAACCCATCGTCGGATGTGAAGGGAAAGAAAGGCAGGATATGCACACCGTTTACGACCTCTTGCAGATGACGCACAAGAAAATCGTGCAACAGGTCCAGCGGTTTATGAACCTGATCTTCGATGGAATTGCCGTAAGTGATCAGAACACTGTCCCGCTCCGACCACAGACCATTGCCGGGCTTTCGCCCCTGCTTTCTTTGGTGGTGGCCGGACGGCCAGAACGCTTGCACAATCTGCTCGGATAATTCTGTATGGTCATGGTCCGGGTAGATACGGATCAGAAGATCCGTCAGTCGCCGGGAGAAATTCTGGCTCATGGTCGTTGTGCTTGGCTCGGCTTCGTCAAATGCCAATTGTTCGCCAGAGCAGTAGATCTGTCAAACTAGTCCAATTTCAGCTGCGCATCTTCCCGAGGTTTGTCGATCCATCTGCCTGTAAATTGGTCAATGTAAAAGAAAAAATAACGCGCCTACGATATGGCCCTCGCGCATAGCATCCTTCGGATATCAAGTGCTATGACGGAATCATGGATAGGTTCTCAACGCGATGACATCGAAAGGCGTGCTCCGGCCCAAGACACTTTGGGCTGTCAAAAGTATGCAACAGCTTTGGGACCGATGCTTAAGCCAACCAGAATACTCACGGACATTGTCCTCACCAGTCGGCTTTCCGTCCTAAATGGCAAGCAACTCCTCAGACTCCGAATTTTTCATGACAGAGATCGGTGATCTGCTGCCAGATTGATTTGAATTCCGGCGTGTTCTCGGCTGCGTAGTGGAAGTTTTTCATCAATCCGGTGAGTTGCGTGAACACCTGCCGCACTTCGGCTTTGTCAGTGAAGTCGGCACTCGACTGGGTCACGTCGTAGACCAGTTTGAAGGTCATCTTTTGCCGCTCCAAGGGAACAGTTGCGTCCACCTGATCAAAGGCATCCTGCTGCAGGTAAACCATATCCACAAACAGCGCTTTTTGTTGGGTGACAAAATCCTCGATGGTGACACCCTCTTCGCCGGTGACCTGCATCATTTGGTCGACTTGCTCACCTTTTTCGATCAGGGCCAGCAGGTCCCGGACCTTACCTGTCCATCCGGGTTCCGCGTTCTTGTCGTACCAGTCGGAAAGCTGATCCGTGTAGCGCGACCAGCTGAGCATCGGGTCAACGGCCGGATAGAACCGCTTATAGGCCCGCTCTGAGGACAGGCCGAGGAAGCATTTCACCGTAGACAGAGTGGACTGCGTGACCGGCTCATCAAAGTTGCCTCCGGCAGGTGACACAGTCCCGATCAGGGTCAAGCTGCCCAGATCGTCATCATTGGTCTTCAACGCGCCCGCGCGTTCGTACAAACCCTTGATCGAGCTTTCCAAGTAGGCCGGAAAGCCCTCCTCGCCTGGAATTTCTTCCAACTTACCAGAGGTTTCGCGCATCGCCTGCGCCCAACGGCTGGTGCTGTCGGCGATCAGCAGAACGTCGTAGCCCATCTGGCGGTAATACTCGCCCAACGTGATGCCGGTGAAGATCGAAGCCTCGCGCGCGGCGACTGGCATTGAGGACGTGTTACAGATGATGATCGTGCGATCCATCAGGCTGCCGCCAGTTGTCGGGTCGGTCATCTTGGGGAATTCGTGGATCGTCTCGACCACCTCACCGGCGCGTTCGCCACAGGCCACGACGATGACGATATCTACCTTGGCGTTCCGCGCGATCAGGTTTTGCAGCACCGTCTTGCCCGCTCCAAACGGGCCGGGAATACAGGCCGTTCCGCCGCGGGCGATTGGGAAGAATGTATCAATCAGGCGCTGCGAGGTCAGAACCGGCTCGGTCGGGTAGAGGCGTTCGGACAGGGCGCGTTTGAGGATACTCTCTGGCAAGGGGCGCCGTACCGGCCATTTCTGCGAAAGGGTGAGTGTGTGTTCACCGCCCTGCTCATCCTCCAGTCGGGCAACGATGTCGTGGATCGTGGCCGCGCCCTTCTGGACCCAAACGACCTTGTAGTCGCCTGTCCAATTGAAGGGCAACATGATCTTGTGGCTGAAGTGGCCTTCGGGCACCGTTCCGATGCTGTCGCCTGCTGTGACCGTATCCCCAACCTTAACGGACGGCGTGAACGACCATTTTGCCTGATCATCCAGCGGGGCAACGTCTGCCCCGCGCGGCAGGAATGTTCCAAACTCGCTGGCCACCTTGGGCAGCGGCGACTGCAGGCCATCAAACACCTGCCCCAGCAAGCCAGGCCCGAGTTCGACCGACAGCAACTGGCCCGATTGTTCTACCGGATCGCCGACCGCGACACCGTCGGTGCTCTCATAGACCTGAACATCCGCTGTATCACCGCGTACGCGCAACACTTCGGCCTTCAGCCGCTCTTGCCTGCCGCCTGGGCCGGGGCGCGTGGGCAGGATGAAAACCACCTCGTTCTTGACCAGCTGTCCGGGCTGGCCCGAAGCGTCGACGTTGGCTTGGATCTGCACCAACCCCTCCTGCACCGAAACGACGCGGGCGGTGGCGGTCTGCGTGGCGGGGGTTGGGGCGGTCATGCGTATGCTCCCTCAAAATCGATATCAGCGACATCGGCCATGGCCTGTTGCGCCAGATGTTCAAATCTCTTGGCCGCGTCCTGCGCGTTGCTTTGCGCCCAGCGGTCGAAAATGTTCCATTTCAGCACATAAATCGCCACCGCTTCGAAATCGAAATAATGACGAGATGCGTGTCGTTTCAGTTGCTTGTGACTGACGGACAAGAGCAAGCGCTCCAGTCCCAAAGGGTCTTCGGTATCCAACAGCTGTTTTGCTTCCTTGATCCACGGCATCGCGCCTTCAAGACGGAAATGAGGATCGCCCCAATTCTCGGGGATGTGCCGGCTCCAACGCCCCATTCCGAATACCCCTGACGGGGCGCCACCGCCTTGCTTGCGCAGGCGCAGTGCGGCAACGGCGGTGCGCAGATCCATGCGCTCCACAAGGATCTTCCGCAAAGTTGGTTGCGGCGTATCTTCTAATGCTTCTTTGCATCGCTTGATCGCCTGAGCATCCGTCACGTCCATGTCATAGCCGCCCCAGTTCAGAGCATGCTCCAACGCCTTCAAAACGCGCGCGTCCTCGGACGTCAGCGCCGTCAAGCGCCGCTCAAGGCGGAGGCGCGACAAGGGCGGCTGTTTGGCTACAAACAACCGTTCCGAGCCCGGCAGGCTGCTGATCAAAGCGATATAGGCGTCGGAGTCCGACATGTTACCGGATCACCCCTTCCAGCACGGCGCGGAAACGAGGTTGCAGATGCTGCATCAGCAGCGAAGCCACGGCTTTGTCGGTCAGGTCCAGAACCACGCCCTGATCTTCGGCCCGAACTCGGATACCGCCCTGCGCGTCGTCCGCAGCATGCAATTCAACCTGTTCGCGCAGCATTTCGGCGGTCAAGCCAAGCACATATTTCGTCAACTTACCGGACTGGATGTCATCAGCGTTTTGCTTGATGTCTTCTTGCGTGGCGACCTTTGCGGGCAGGATGACCTGAACCTTGCCCTCGAGATTGGCCCCCTCAGAAGCGCGCCCGACAACCTCCAGGATCATCTGTTTAAGCAGGTCTGGGTCTGCCATTTCCTTGGTGACGAGGCGCGCCACGTCCTCTCGAAACCGATCCGTCAGGCCCGCTTTCATGGTCAGAACCGCGTCCCGCATGGCGGTGTTCAGCGCCTCTTCGCCGGCCGCGCGATAGCTGTCGGAGTCGCTGCGGGCCTTTTTCTGGTAGGCATCCGCCTCACGCTTGGCGTCCGCCAGAATCTTGGCCGCCTCGGCCTTTGCATCCGCCCTCAGCTTCTCGGCATCCGCCTTCCCGGCGGCCACCCCATCATTGCGCAGTTTGTCGATCAGTGCGTCAACGCCGTGCGAGATCATGCCATCCTGTGCCATCAACTGATCCCCGCGCTGATCACGAGGGCGAAGACGAAGGCGAAGACGCCAAAGCCTTCGATTATAGCCGCCGGAGCCAAGGACAGGCCGAATATCTCAGGCTTCTCTTTCGTTGCATTGATCGCCGCCGCGCAGGCGCGCCCCTGCCAGATACCGCAATACATCAGCGCGATGCCCGACAGGATGCCGATCCCGAACAGCCCACCCGCGTTTTCCGGCGTCACATCGCGGTTAAGCGTGAACATGATGACGATCCCGTAGATCACCATCGTTGACGGAAAAGCCGAGACACCGACGAACCGACCATAGCCGCCCTCTGTCTCGGTCATCGCACCAATACTGGCCATACCCGCAATCGAACAGCCAATCGCACTGGCCGCCGCGCCCAGCGCCATGGGGGCGTAGATGCCCAGCCAACCCAATGTCAGAACAAGCTCATTCATTTCTGAACCTCCTTGCGGGCGAACGGACGAAAGACGATGCCTTCGTCCGGCAGGCCCCATTTAAAGAATTCGATGTAATTGAGACGTAACCCGTGGACGACGCCGCTCATCATGGCGAGGGCGAAGTTCAGGATGTGGCCCATGATCAGGATCAGCAGGCCGAACAAAATGCCCGGCCCTTTCAGCGCGTGGATCACCGAGACGGCCAGATCGTTAAAGGTGATCGCAAGCGAGGCCGAGGCCAACCCGAGCGCAAAGAGACGCATGTAGCTAAGGACATCTCCGAATGCGCCCATGGCCCCGGCAAGACCCTGCACACCGTCTATAAGACGCCAGAGCCAGTCGATTGGTTTTTTGACCTGCCTCTCGCTTGTAAACAGCAAGATCGCCAAAAGACCCGCGCCCAATATCATCGCGCCCAGCGTTGCTGATTGGCCTTTCATGTAGCTGAGCCACAAAACAAACCCGCCAATCAGCGCCGCGATCCAACCCAGGTTGGCAACCGCTTTACGCTGCCCCCATGCCGCACGCGCGGCCAGAGCGTTGGCCAGCACAAGATGCAAGACACCGACAACAATCGAGATCATCATCATCGCGCCGAAGTTATTCAGGTCCAGCAATTTGGCCTTTGCCAGAAGGGACCCATCGGGCGGCGCGACCCCGAAATAGCTGCCAACCAGCACGCCATACAGGATGGTCGCCGCCGAAACGATGACGCCGTAGCGCCTCCAGGATTGTAGGCTGAACGTCCCGCCCAAACGCTTCCAGAATAGCAACAGGCCCAGCAGAATGACGGCCCCGTATCCAGCATCTGCCACGATCATTGCAAAGAAGAATGCGAAAGAGGCAGCGACGATCACGCTCGGGTCCCAATCCTTGTAGCCTGGCACTTGGTAAAACAGCGCCAAGTCCACGGCAGCGCTGCGCTGTTCCGGCTGCTCCAGCAATGTGGGCGGGGTGTCATCGGCGCCCGGGTCTTCGATCAGAACGGCGGCATCTTTCGCCCCCGCCATTTCCAGAACCGCATCAATCCGATCTTCTGGCACCCAGCCCTGCAGGGCAAACATCGCCTCTTCGTCGCGGACCTTCTGGGTGGCGTGGGCTAGCTCTGCCGCACTTTCAGCTACGGACAGGTTGCGCCGCATCAGCGTTAGATATCGGGTCTGCGCAACCCTTTCCGCCTCAAGCGCTTCGATCGCGATCTCTGCCTCTTCCAGCTGTGCTTCCAACTCGTGGATCGGCAAAGACCCGGTATGCGTGCGCGGGACCGGCAGGATATCGTCGGCCGGTTCGTCTGGCGCAATCAGGACGGCATAGATGAAGCGGTGATCCTGTTCGAGAATGGCCCAAGGCAGCGCCAGACCTTCCAACGCACCCCGGTGCTTTAGGGGCAGTTGGTAAAACCACAACCGGTTGCCCGCAAGAACATCGTCGGGCGGGAAATCCAAATCCCCCCAAGGCTGCACCTGAGCAATCCGATGGGCCAGAAAATCTCTTCGGTCTGACATGTCACGCGTACGCTGCATCAGTTCCAGCACGTCTTTGACGAACTGATCCATCTGGAACTCAGGATCGCGTTGTATTTGCCTGCGAGGCTCGGGGACATCGGTCAGGAAACGCAGCGCCTTGTATGCTTCATGCGCGCCCCGTTCATTGACCTTTTCCGGCTCAGCCGGCGGAGCGGCCAAAGGCAGAACATGCATACAACCCAGCGCCTGCAGCGCCTCAAGCGTTTCGACCTTCTGCGCCGACCGTCCTACCAATGAGAGTTTTTTGAGCCGTGCAACACTCATGACACGGCCTCCTGCGCATGTTTGCGCTTGGAGATCTTCGAGCGCACGACGGCCTGCATCTGCTCATCACTCAGATAGATGCGGATCTTCTTGATATTGGCCTTGGCGCGCGGGATCAGAACCTTTTCGAACAGATTGACCCGCTGCGTGATCGTGGCGACGGCCTTGTCGAAAATCTTCACCCGCTCTTCCGCCACTTTGACCCGCAGACGCGCCTCGATCATGTCGTGTAGCAATTGCGCGGCGGCGTCGACCCAATGGGGCTTGGCCAGCCGTGAGTACGGCCGCACCGAGACCTCAATCCTGTCAAGGGCGGGCAACTTGACGCCGACGACATTCACCTCTTTGATCTTGTAGTCTTTCAGCTCGACCAACCCGTCCAGATCAATACCCTTCTGCGCCAGCATGGGGAGCTTCGCGCCGACCTGTTGCGCCAGATCGCTCACTTCGTTTTCCAGACGCTTTACATCTTCGAGTGCCCTGGCGCGTTCGGCCATCAACTGCTGGCGTTTCAGGTCCAGCGACGGCAGGAACCGCTCATAGCTTTTCAGCTGTGTCTGCTCGCGGGCGAGCGACGACTTATTCAGCTGCAACCGCGCCATCACCATCCTTTGGGAAATACTTGTCGATCAAAGCTTGCTTCATCAGCAATTGTTCGGGTTCAAAACATTCGGCCAGTGTTTTCCAGCCCAGATCCAGCGCGTCTTCCAACGGGATTGAGACGTTAATGTCCATGAACCGCTTGCGGAACAGCGCGCCGAATTTCAGAAGTTGGTGATCGTAGTCCGACAGATCAAAGGCCATCGCCTGTTTCTGCGCCGCATCCCGGCTTTCCGAATAGAAGCGGATCATCGTGTTCATGATCTGCCCGTGATCTTCACGTGTGGTTTTGCCTATGACGTTCTGCTTGAGGCGCGACAGGCTGCCGAATGGGTCAATGACGCCCGAATGCAGGTAGAACTGGCCCTCGGTGATGTAGCCCGTGTTGTCTGGTACCGGGTGGGTCACATCATTGCCGGGCATCGTGGTCACGGTCAGGACGGTTACCGAGCCCCCTTTGGCATAGTCACAGGCTTTCTCGTAGCGTCGCGCGAGCTGCGAATAGAGATCACCCATGTATCCACGCTGCGAGGGGACGCGCTCCTGACTGATGCCCACCTCTTTCATCGCATCTGCATAGGCGGTCATGTCGGTCAGAAGCACGAGAACGCGCTTGCCCTCTTCCACCGCGAATTTCTCGGCCACGGCCAGCACCATGTCTGGCACCAAAAGGCGTTCCACCAGAGGGTCCATGGCCTGATTGACGAACATCACGGTGCGCGAGAACACCCCAGCATCCTCAAACGAAGTCCGGAAGGTGTGGTAGTCATCGAAGATCAGCCCCAAGCCGCCGAAGACCACGATATCCGCGTCCGCCTGAATCCCTATGCGGCTGAGGAAGGCGTTGAACGGTTCACCCGAGACTGAAAAGATCGGAATCTTCTGGCTTTCGACCAGCGTATTGAACACGTCGATCATTGGCACGTCTGTGCGGATCATCTTGTTGGGCACGGCCCGTTCGGCCGGGTTCACGGTTGGCCCGCCTATGTCGATCCGAGGCTCGGCAGACAGGTCGGGGCCGCCGTCAATCGGCTCTCCCGCGCCGTCAAAAACGCGTCCCAGAATATTTGCAGAATACGGCGTCTGCATCGGGTGACCCAGGAAGGTCGCCGTCGCCTCGGTCGAGATGCCCTTGGTGCCCGAGAACACCTGCAGCGTCACCACATCCCGGTCGATAAAGATCGCTTGGGCCAACGTTTTATGCCCATCGACCGTTTCGATCACCGCCAGATCATTGAACCGAACAGCCGGTGCGCCACCTTCGTCAACCGGCACACGAACCTTAATCGTGTCGCCGACAATTTCCAAAACACGTGTATACTTCAAAAGACTCTGAGACATCGCCTACCCTAAGTCGCATGTTTAAGAGTTTAATTTCTTTCCACCTTCGTGCTGCCCACCAAAGCATCAGCGCCAGAGGGATTTATATTGATCTGGCAAATCTGGTTGCCGCCAAGTTAATAGACGTTTCCGGCCTAAAGCAATGAAATCGTTTCAATTCAGACTGGGTTTCGGGTTACTTTTCGCCTTCTGGGTCTTGCTGGTGATGACTCTGACGCTGGCTTTGCCTCAGTTCCAGCATCCCCACTGTAGTCCAAAACCCGCACAAGCAAATTGGCCATCTCTTCCAGTTCTTTAGAGGGCGTTCGGACTTCACCTATTATGTGTTTGACAAGCTCGACGGCTTCAGTGCGCCGCGCTTTGTCAGGCAATAGATAAGGCAACGTTTCAACCGCGCCCTTCGGATCAAAAGTGGCGACCAGGGATTGCTCATGCAGAATACGTTGACGGTCGGTGACCGAAAGGGACTTGAACGGCGCTTCGTGGTGAAAGATATGCGCCCACCGGTGCAAAATCTCGGCGCGAAAGCCTTTGTGACTGTCAGCCAATAGAACAAGCATACGAATGACCGCTTCGGGCAGACCCCCTTGTCGCATATGAGCAAGCACCGCGCTGACCTCGGGCAGATCGCGCAAAGTCGCCGGGTCTGGCAGGGTTCGGCGCGTTGCATTCTTTTGCCCGAACCAAGACGCAAACGGCCCACCCCAGATGGCGAAGAATGACGCCTCATACCAGGCGTCGCGCAAATCTCGGCCAAGATCCATCGACTGCTCGATCCATTCTCCGGTGAGTTTTTCCCATTTCAAAAATGGATTTTTAGTATCGGCAGGAGCGCGCTGTGCTCTCGCATTCTGCGCCAGAGTTTCGATTCCTTTCCCCAACACTGTGCTCGAAGACATCGCAGCGCGTTGTGCTCGCAATGGATGTGCATTTCGCAAAGCCTGGGCCATCACCGGTGACGACAGGGCTTGCACTGCTGGGCGACCGAAGGTTTCATAGGCCCCTGCTTGCACTTCGGACATTTGCGCCACTGCGGCAAAACTGTTCTCATCCTGTCGACCGTCATCCAATGCCGCGACGTCCGACAGCGTTCGTTCGACGAAACGAACTTCGAAGGATTTATCGACCCCGTCCCCTTCGATGTTGTCAATGACCATCTCATAGAGACCGGGCGCCATTGCCTCGACCGTCTCAAGTGTAGAGGCCAAGCCTGCGTGCTCTTTGCGCGCGACCTTCGAGGAAACAAAGATGCCCAGATGTCCCACCTCATCATGAAGCATGTAGATGATGCGCTGGCCGCGTACCCGTATCTCTTCTTCGTCCGCATAGGTTTCGGCAATCCAGTTCAACGCCTGTTGCGGCGGCGTGATATTGTCGCCATGGCTTGCAAAGACAAAAATCGGCGCTTTGATCGCCTTGAGATCAACGGGAACTCCGGGTTCCAGTTGCGCGGTATTCTTGACCAGCCGGTTTCCAACGAACAGCTGTTCGACAATCCATCGAATTTCGGCCTCGTTCAGAATGAAAAACCCACCCCACCAGCGCTCAAAATCAATGAAGCGCTGCCTGCCGGCTTCGGGATCGCGATACAGATCGAAATATTTGCCAAAGTAGTTTCGGCTGGGGTTTAGCTGCTCGAAATTCATCACCAGATTGGCGCCGTCGAACTTGCCATTCCCCAAATCTGACCAGAACATCGGCTGCCAGGTGCCACCAAGCATACCACCGTTGTAGCGCATGGGGTTTTCACCAACCTCACCCGACCAAGGTGCAACCGGCGCTCCGTTGAGCACCAAAGGTCCGTTCAGATCTGGGTTGCAGGCCGCCATCAGCAATGTCGCCCAACCGCCCTGGCAGTTTCCTGTCACAACTGGTTGCGGGCTTTTGGGGTGACGCGCGCTGACTGTTCGAACAAATCCAGCCTCGGCATGCATGACGTCGGCTAATGTCTGACCTTTAACCGGATCACGGCCGAAGCTCACAAAATAGACCGGATGGCCCTTGGCCAGCGCCACGCCGACCTGGCTGTCGGACTTGAAACCACCAATACCACCCCCATGACCGGCACGCGGGTCAATGATGATGTAGGGGCGTTTGTGATCGTCTACGTCGATCCCTTGCGGGGGGACAATGCGCAATAGCTGATAGTTGCAAGGCCGGTCGAGCTCCGCCCCATCAACGATCACTTCGTAGTCATAGGCAAGCACTGGCGGGCATCCGGCCGCTTCATGTTCGAGGAAAACATCACCACGCTCACGCAAGGCGTCCATCGTCAAGGCGACGCGCTGACCAGCATCCTTGACGTAGTCCGCCCAAGCCGAGCCAACAGATTTCGTCTGCGTGAATTGCACCGCAAGATCTTGCAGATCGCTTGTCAGGTTCAGAACCCGATCCGAATGGTGTTCAGTTATTTTTTGTGCCTGAATGGTGGCGGCACAAGACAGAATTTCATACTGAACACCAGATTGATCGAGCACGTTGGAAATCGCGTCAGACATTTTGCTGTTCACGGCCGTTATGTTTTCGCCATTTGCAAGGTTCGATGCCTTTTCATTCAAGGTTGAATTCCGAGCCATTGATCTATCCTTCCTCAGACGATGCTGTTTTCATCGTCGATGGGGTATATGCCCCTGATAAAATTGAACGCCTCGCGGCTTGCAAGAAACGCTTCAAAGGCCGACATCTTCAATGGTCGCGAAGCAATACGTGGGTGCACGATTTATTGCAGCGCACCGAAATTGGCTGTCCCGGTGAATACGCGAGTTTTCAAAGGGCCGGGCGACATCTTCGCTTTGCGACTGAAGCGCGCGTGCATTACCCCACGCGATCGACCGATCGCTTGCCACTCCGATGACGACAGCTTTTGACCTGTTCAGGTGGAACATCGTGGCGCCTCGATTTCTGCAGTGCAGCATACCACTTCTCAATCGATTCGAAACAATTGAATGGTCAATCTGTCTCGCCAACGCTGCGACAAAGTCGTTCAGAAGCGAGCTCGTGGCCCATCCTATTCCGCGACACTCTCCGACGTGGCTAGTCGAAGGAAACAGATATGCGACCGAAATAAGAATACGGACTAGTGTTTAGATGATGGCTGCACGCCAATCCCGGACCGCCCCTTACCGGAGCAGACGGCATTCATACGCATCAAGTGTGGGCGTCAATTGTCGGAAGCTTCGCAACTGACCTCACAAAAAACACATCTGCCCTAGAGGCCAAACAACACCTCATTCGCGACTTTTCCGAGCATGAGGGAACAAGCAACCAATTGTTCCTCGGAAACGTACTCATCAGGCTTGTGGCCTTGTTCCGCCATAGACCCTGGGCCGCACACCACTGTCGCAATGCCGAGGTCTGACAGAACACCAGCCTCAGTTCCGAATGCAACGTGGGTTGTGTCGCCGCCGCCAGAGGATTTGACCAGTAAGACCACCGGTTCAGAGCTGGCGACTGACAGCCCCGGGTATCCCGCCAACGCCCGGAGCGAGATTTGGGCAGCCGGTGGAAACTTGGCCAAAACCGCGTCTGCTGCCTGCTGAAGCTGGGCTTCAATCTTGTCGGGGTCATCTTCCGCCAGATGCCGGAACTCAAACACAAGCGTCGCCTTGTCGGGCACAAGGTTGAGCGCTGTGCCGCCGGACAGCTGGCCAACATGGAAGGTCGTATAGGGAACATCGTAGGCGTCGTTGCGGATCCCGGTTTGTTGGACCTTCTGTTGCATCTGGCGCAATTCTCCGACGAAATCTACAGCAACGTGGAGTGCGTTTACAAATTGCGGGGCCAGTGCGGAATGTCCGGCGTCACCTCTAATGTCGGCGCGGTAGGCACGCTTGCCTTTATGGCCGATAGCGACCTTCATCTCGGTCGGCTCGCCTACAATGGCCAGTCTGGGACGCTCCAACAGCGACGGCAGCTGCTTTTTCATGCGTGAAATCCCGACGCAGCCGATCTCTTCGTCGTAAGACACCAAGAGCTTTAGGGGCGTTTTCAGCTCCCGACCGTGCACGGCATCGGCGAGGGCCAACATCTCAGCCAGAAAGCCTTTCATATCGGTCGTTCCACGCCCGTACAATCGGCCTTCTTGTCGGGTAAGTTTGAAGGGGCTTACGCTCCAATCCTGCCCCTCAACTGGCACCACGTCGGAATGCGCAGAGAGTAACAGCCCACCTTCAACAGATGGCCCGATTTCTGCAAAAAGCCCTGCCTTAGGTTCGTCAGGATCCACGATGCGCTGGACCCGAAAGCCGCGATTGCGCAGAAAGTCTTCGATATAGGCGATCATATCGAGGTTGGATCGGGCACTGACGGTTTCAAAGGCAACCAGACGCTCCAGAACCTCTAGCGAGACACTCATGAAAGCGCTTCTCCTCCGATGGCGCGGAAGGCGCCCGCGCGGGCCTGAGCCTGCGCATAGTCTATGAACGCAGACACCGTGCGCGACTTTTCCGCACCGTGGGTGGTCAAAAGGCCCATTCTCAAGGACCGAACCGGCCCGGTAATCGGCACGCAAACAAGCGGATTGCCGTCCGGTGATGTATTGCTTTGCGGGCGCACATTGGCGATGGAATAGCCAAAGGCGTTACCGACCATCGAACGCATCACGGCCATGTCTCTTGTCAACTCCACGATGCGAGGCTGGCGCGAGGATGCCGTAAACAGCGACAGGAAGTAGTCGGTGCTGATCGGCAAATCGAGAAGGATCATTGGCAGGTCCGCCAGATCATCAATGGATACGGATGTCCGTGTCGCCAATTCGTGCCCGGCATGCAGCAATGCAAATGGGTTCAGGCGCACCAGCCCGATGAAATTCAGGTCGGTTGGAATATCCATGTCATAGGTCAGCGCAATGTCGATCTCGGACCGTTGCAACGCGTTGAAAATCTCGGCCTGATTCAGTTCTTTCTGGGCGATCCTGACATCGGGAAACCCGGTTTCGAACCCGCGCCGCAACCGCGGTAAGACAAGTTGCGCAAAGGTCAGGAGGCAGCCCACCGCGAGAGGGCCGCGCGCCGTACCCGAAATATCGGCGGCAATGTTTGAAATCTCTCTTGCGTCGTTCAGGACCTGGCGGGCCTTTTCAAGTACCCTTTGCCCGCCTTGTGTCAGTGACAGGCCCTGCGCATGTTGCCTTACGAACAGCGAAATCGCCAACTCTTCTTCAAGCTGGCTGATGGCCGATGAGATCGACGGCGACGAGACGTTCAACCGGTCTGCGGCCCGCGCTATACTGCCTGTTTCGCCAACCGCAACCAGGTACTCCAACTGCCGGAGGGTCAGACGCGGCACGCAGACGCTCCTATTTTAGAGACGTTGGCAGAGGTTTTCAGGGCTCGCATACTCTCAGGCCAGATCAGGGGCACTATCCTGTTGGGCCAGCCAGGTCTGGAAATCGCGGATCGTGCCTTCATAGTCATCCCCTGCCAGCGGCCCTTCGATCGCGTGGGCAGAATGCAGCGCGACCTGCATGCGCTCAAGCTTTTCGCGATCCTCGCGGTTGACCTCTTCCCAGAGCGCGATTCGCCCCTGGATCGTGTCGTGATCGAGGTTATCGCGATAGACGGACATCGTCCATTTGACGCGGATCAGGTTCGCGTTGATCGGGAAAATAGACAACGATACGAGCAGGCTGGCGGCTTGGCTGGCCACCTGCGTGGGAAACTTCGCAAAGAGGGACGACCGTTTTCGTTCCGCCTCGCTCAGACCCACGGCGCCGTCTCCGCGCGGCGTGATATTGTCCGGGTAATTGGCAGCGTAGGAGGTGTAGCCATCCCCGCTGACCAGCTTGCGCGACAGCCCTGAGGGGGTGTAGCCGTGCAGGGTTTGCGGATGGACCACACTCAGGTGGTAGCCTTCCATGAAGTTCTCAACCAGGCATTTCCAGTTGGTCTGCCAGTTCTCTTCAGCCACATGCACAAGGCGGAAATCCTCGGTCTCATAAGGCGCCAGCATGGCGTCAAGCTCGGGGTGTTCAAACGGCGGGGCGTCTGGCGTCAGGTTCACGTAAATGAACCCGTTCCAAAGCTGCACCTGGTGTTCCGGCAGCCTGCAGGATTTGGGATCAAAGCCCGCATTCTCCATCCGTGGGGCACGCAGCAAGGCACCGTCGCGCCCATAGGCCCATGCGTGATATGAGCATACAAACCGCTTTGTATTACCGCTTCCTTCGGCCAGCGGCATGCCGCGATGCCGACACACATTTGCCAGCGCGCGGATTTCACCTTCATCGCCACGCACGACAAGCAAGGGTTCATTCAGAAGCTGGACAGTGAAGAAATCACCGGGTTCCGGAATTTCGTCGACCCGACCCAAGCAATGCCACCCGCTGCGCAGCACAGTCTGCGCCTCGTGGTCGAATTGCTCTTGTGAGGTGTAGAATGCACCGGGCATACCCATCGGGCGATCCGCGGGCAAGGCGGCCAAGTCTTGAAGTTTCGTTCGCAAATGGGTCATCCCGGCCTCCCTTGTTGTTATGTCTTACGCGTCCCCCGGCACGCCATAGGAGGGCGCGGCGGAGGGATCGAGTGCGCGGCGCACGTAATCGTCCAGTTGTGGTTTGTAGACGTTCCAGGCGGTTGCAACCGCTTCAATGGGGCAATCCTCGGTCCAATCGCAGCGCAGGTCGGCCACGGGCCAGCTGACTTCGTCAACCAGCATCAGACCCGCGGAATGCACGGGCCCGGCCTCGCCCCCGGCAACAAGCCCAGCGCGCAGTGCAGCAATCAGCCGGTCACCCAAGTGACCCGTCGCATCTTCGAATGCAGACACGATGGCAGCGGGTACATCGTCATGGGCCAGAAGATTGCCCCCCGATGCAACATCCCTGCCCTGCGCCTCGTTCCAGTTGCCCAGCACGTTTTGGCCTGAGTGGATGGCTGTGGTTCCGTTCCGGTCAATTGCCAGAAGCTGCCTGTACGCGATGTGCGCGGCCTCACCAGTGATTTGGCGCACCGCCACCTCAGCCGAGGCGCCCTGCTCCATCAGATCGAGCGTCTTTGGGCCAAGGCTCGGGTCGGTGACATTCTGGCTTGCCACCGCACCAACGCCTGCACGGGCATAGGCGCAACGGGCTGCAACGGCCGGAGAGGAAGACGAGATCGCCATGCCAAACATGCCGGTCTGCGCGCAGCGGGCCACAAGAGAGAAAGTCACGGGGCTAGTCCGGGATCACGGCGGTGGCGTCAATCTCCACCAGCCATTCGGGCCGTGCCAGAGCCTGCACCACCAGACCGGTCGAAACAGGATGCACGCCTTTAATGTATTCGCCCATGGTCCGATACACAGCCTCACGGTGGCGGACATCGGTGATATAGACGACCACCTTGACGAGGTGCTCCATTTCGCCGCCTGCTTCTTCGATCAATTGCTTGATGTTCTGCATCACCTTGTGGGTTTGCTCTGCGGGGTCATGGCTGTCGATGTTCTTGGCATCGTCCAGGTTCTGCGGGCACTGCCCGCGCATCCAGACAGTACTCCCGCCGCGAGTGACAACGGCTTGGCACAGGTCATTGTCAAGCGACTGTTCCGGGTAGGTATCGCCGGTATTGAAAGGGCGGATGCGGGTGTGAGCCATATTTAGGACGCGCCTCCTGCGTCGATCTTTGACATCAGATACTGCGCAAAGTCATAGTTCGGTCGTTCCAGATGGCTTAGGTGCCCGGGCGTTGCCGCTTCTGAACATAGACCCCTAAACACTTTTTCGGTACAGCCGCGATCTTCGACATTCACGTCATCCAGAAGCGCCTTGAGCGCGGTGAAATTGTCTTGCGCATCCGGGTCATCCGCAAAATCATTCGACATGCCACCGCCAAAGCGGATATGCACCTGACCCGGCCCTTTGGGATGCAAGGACAAATACCAGAAATACCCTGGCGTCAGCGTGATCATCAGGCTTGGATAAAGCGCCAAAAGAAAGGTCGTGCGGCGTTCATCGCCGTTCAGCCGGTCATTGCTGGGGTGCGCCATGGCAATGCGCAGGGATTCATCCTTCAGAATCGTGTGGTAGTTGAAGGCCGCGCTACCGGGCGGGCAAATCATATCCTCCAGCCGCGACAAGCCACCAATCGTGCCCGCGTGGCACACCGGCAAATGGTAGCTTTCCATGAAATTCTCGGCCAACACCTTCCAGTTGGTATCCCAGACATGTTCTTCGTAGAACGCCTCGGAATAGTTGGCCATGTCATAGCCTTCGATCATGGTCGCGACTTCAGACAGTTGCTCGGCCACGGTGGCTGCATTTGGATCAAGGCAGACAAAGACCCAGCCTAGCCATTCTTCGCAGCGGACCTGAGGCAACGCGTAGTTTTCTTTGCAAAACCCCTCGTTCTGCTTCATCGCTGGCGCACCGCGCAGCTTGCCGTCGAGGTTATAGGTCCAGGCGTGATAGGGGCAGACGATCGTCTTGGCATTCCCGCGCCCATGCAAAAGCGTTGACATGCGGTGCAGGCACACATTGCTCATCGCGCGCAGATCGCCGTCTCTGTCACGCAACACAACGATTGGCTGCCCGGCCAGTTCGCAAGCGACATAGTCCCCGACAGACGACAAGGCGTCGGCCCGGCCTACACAATACCAGTCCTTTCGGAAGATGTGCTCCAGCTCTGCATCGACAAAGCTCTGCTCGGTATAGACCTCGGTCGGCATGGCCCGCGCACGTTCAAATGGGACCGAGGTATTCGCGCGGAGAGCGGCGATAGGATCAACGTGGTCTTTGGGCATGAACGAACCTCTTTGCCTGAGTCGCGGGCGGCCACCGCATTCACATACTGGGACGGCTTTTGCCGGAAACAAACCAAAAGTCTATCTTACCGGTGATTAGGTAAAATCTAATCGACATAAGATGATACAAAATTAGGGTTGCACAAGCAAAAGAAGCAGCCGGGCCAACAGATACCCAGCACGGTAAAAAAGGTGACGCGATGGAAAACTTCGACACGGTGGTGATTGGCGCAGGTCAGGCGGGCATTGCCACAAGCGAGCATCTCCGTGCCCAAGGCATTGAACACGTCCTTTTAGAGCGGGGCCGCATTGCCGAACGTTGGCGATCCGAACGGTGGGATTCACTCGTTGCAAATGGTCCAGCATGGCATGATCGCTTCCCGGGCCTCGAGTTTTCCGGCGACCGCGACGCCTTTCCGCGCAAGGAATGCGTGGCCCAGTATTTTGAAGACTATGCCAAAATGATCGACGCGCCCGTGCGCACCGGCGTTACGGTGACGCGTGCGCGCCCGCATGAAAACCGCGCGGGTTTTTTGATCGAAACGTCGCAAGGTCCCATAGAAGCGCGCCACCTCGTCTGTGCCACAGGGCCGTTTCAGAAATCGGCGATTCCGCCGATCATCCCCGAATCCTCTGACGTTCTGCAGATGCATTCCACCGCGTATCGCAATCCCGACGCTTTGCCTGAGGGCGCCGTGCTGGTCATCGGCGGCGGTTCCTCAGGATCGCAGATCGCCGCCGAGTTGCACGATGCTGGGCGCGAGGTTTTCTTCTCCATTGGCCCCCATGACCGACCTCCGCGTCGCTATCGCGGGCGCGACAATGTCTGGTGGCTGGGTGTTCTCGGCATTTGGAATTTGGATACACCGGCGCCCGGCACCGAGCATGTCACGATCGCAGTCAGCGGCGCGCATGGCGGCAATACCGTAGATTTCAGGAAACTTGCCCAGCGCGGTATCACTTTGCTGGGGATGTCGTCAGGTTATGAAAACGGCGTTCTCCATATCGCTGATGACCTCAAAGCCAATCTCGATGCGGGCGACGCAAACATGTTGTCCCTGCTCGAAGCCGCCGATGCCTACGTCGCGCGCACCGGCATGGACCTGCCACAAGAGCCCGAGGCCTGGGTCATAGCGGACGATCCCGCTTGTGTGTCGGACCCCATTCGCGAGCTGGACCTTGAGCGTAACAATATACGCACCGTGATCTGGGCAACCGGGTTCCAGTTTGACTATGACTGGCTGGAGGCAGACACGCTGGACGACCGAGGCAGACCGATCCATCAACGCGGCGTCTCTCCAGTGCCGGGGCTCTATTTTGTCGGGCTGCCTTGGCAATCGCGCCGCGGATCATCGTTTATCTGGGGCGTTTGGCATGATGCAAAGTTCATCGCGGACCAGATCTCTATTCAGGAAAACTATCTGGCCTATGCACCAAATTCTCCTTGAGAGGTGTTGATCAGCAAAAGAGAAACAGGCCGTTCTCATGAGCGGCCTGATCTGCCTGGCTCGGTTTTAATTTGAAGTCGAAAGTCTGGCTGTGATTGCCTGACATGTTGAAACCGAATGAATCCGGGCGTGCGCATATCTAAACGCATCGCCCCACGCGGTACCCTCAATTGCAACGGGCCGATCAACTTCGAATACAGTTTCCAAACTCATTCAAAACGGTAGAACCTCTTAGCAGTATCTTGGAACACGCTGTTCTGATGCGCGTCAGGGATCAGTTCTTGAAGGCGCGACACCAGTTCATGGTAAGTCGAAGAAAGACTGTCGACCGGAAAGTTCGATCCGAACATGCAACGATCGGCGCCGAATTGCGACAAGCAGGTTGAAACGATTGGCGCGACGCTTTGGGCGCTCCAATTGTGATCAAACATGCCAAGCCCAGAGAGTTTGCAATGGACGTGAGGCAGTTTGGACAGGGAACTAAGCGCCTCTTCCCAGTGACTTAACCCCTCAGCGCTGCGGTCATGTGGTGAGCCAGCATGACAAAGAGCGACAGGCGTGCTTGGTGCATGAGAAAGCACTTCGGCAGTTTGTTCCATCAGTTCAGAAAGCAATTGCAGGTCAAAGGAAAGGCCTCGCTCGCCCACGGCTTTCAGGCCGGTCCGGAAATCCGGGTTTTCAAGCAATCTGTTTGTGCCGGTCTTGGCATCTTCGCCTGGCGCGCGCCCGACGATCTGACGAACACCCCGGACCGAGGGTAGCGATTGAAAGCGATCCAGCTGGTATTCCAGATTATCGGCTGTCAAATCACAGAACACGACCTGAAACAGCGGCCAATCCGGATTTTGGTCGGCCACGGATTGTACCCACTGCGCCTCGGCCCAAGGATCGGCGGCGCCGACCTGGATATGAACCGAAGCCGAGAAGCCCTGTGCCGACGCATCTGCACGAAATTCTGGTAACAAATAGTCACGCTGGATCGGCGTGGGGTCGCCAAAAAACCGAACGGCGCCCTTTTCCATCAACCAAGGATACTCTACCGCGTTCAGATCCCACAGATGGTGATGTGCGTCTATCTTCATGGTGTTTCGATCCCAGCAGTGCGACCCAATACGTCGACGCCCTGTTGTTTCCAGAAATGCAGCAGGTCTATGAAAATCCAATTTTCGGCCAGTTTGTCCTCGGCACGGCGATAAATGTCGATCACCCTGAACTCACCCGGTTTGCCAGTGGCCGGCATACCCATGAACCCTCCTGAGGGCGTTGCGGTGAAGTTAGGCCAGCCAAAGAAGCCGCCATAATGCCCTTCGGCCAGGCGGCAGATATGCTTGGTCTTTGACCGGTCTTTGAAACCCGCACGGAACGGTCCCGAGTGTTGCTTGGCATAGCGTTCGATCGTGTAGGTCGCACCTATCCCCTCGGGCCCCCACCAGATCATGTCTTGATGCCAGGTTCTGGCCAACTCTTCCTCAAGCGGTAACCCGCTTTGCCACTGGCCAAGGTCCGAGATCATCGCATTGATCAATGCCAGTGTTTTCTCACCCTCTGCAACCGGCTGTTCCGTGAGCAGCAGGCCGTCATGTGGCATTGGGCCGGGTTGCACCAGATGCGCCGCTGTTTGCGGAGGAAACGGGTTCTGGCCGGCTTGTACCATCAGGTGCGGTATGTCGAAATACATCGCCGTTTCCGTGATCTTGCCATCGGCGACCTTGTAGAAGGCGCAATAGCGCAGAAACGCCATCTTTCCGGTCGGTCGGATGCCAAGCCAGGGATGGTCGAACAGGCCCATCAAATGCCCCATAGTGACGACCCACACATCTGATTCATCACGCAGCGAATTCTGCCCGGCGAACATGATATCCACCCGATTTTGCAATCGTGTCAGACTGGATTTCAGGGGCATCCAGAATTGCTGGGCCACTTGTTCAGCATCATTGATCAAGTTGAATGGGTGAAAGCCGCGCCAAACTGAATCAGGTGTGCAGAAACGGCTCATGACGTTGGGAACGTCTTGGGGCGTCGCTGAATCCAATGCGGAATGAAAGTCAGAGATAACTTTTTTCTCTTTCTGGAAGGTCACGGTATTTTCCATTTTTGTCAGGGTGTTGCGCGTTTTGTGTCGCTGGAATGAATCGGGTATTTTCCACATTCTTGCATACGTATGCAAAAAAGTCTTGCCTGATTTGATATATGCGAATTACAGTTTTGCAAACGTATGCAAAACGAATCCTAGTTGGGGGCACCATGGCGGAAATTCAACTGCGTAACGTCGGCAAACGATGGGGTTCGTTTGTGGGGGTCCACAATTTTGACCTAACCATCGCAGATCGCGAGTTTCTGGTGCTGCTGGGTCCATCGGGTTGCGGCAAGACCACCACGATGCGGATGATCGCCGGGCTTGAGGACGTGACCGAGGGCGATATTTTGATCGACGGCAAGGTCGTAAACGATCTGGAACCCAAAGACCGCGACGTGGCGATGGTGTTCCAAAGCTATGCGCTCTACCCCAACATGAACGTCTATGAGAACATCCGCTTTCCGCTGAAAGTCCGCGGCATCGACCCGGCGACCCATGACGACAAGGTGCGCCGCGCCAGCGCAATGGTCGAGCTGGACGATTTTCTGCATCGCAAACCCGCCGAACTGTCGGGCGGTCAGCGGCAGCGCGTGGCCCTGGCCCGCGCCATCGTACGAGAACCGAACGTATTCCTGATGGACGAGCCTCTGTCGAACCTGGATGCCAAGCTGCGGGTCTCGACCCGGGCGCAGATCAAAAACCTCAGCCATGAGCTGGCGGTGACGACGATCTATGTGACCCATGACCAGATCGAAGCGATGACACTGGCTGACCGCGTTGTGGTGATGAAACAGGGCGTGGTGCAGCAGGTCGGCAGCCCGACCGAAATCTATGACCGACCCGCGAATACATTTGTCGCCAGCTTTATCGGCTCGCCCGCCATGAACCTGATGGAGGGTGAGGTCGCGGGCGGCGTGTTCCGTGCGGAACATGTTGAGATCCCAGTCAACGCGCCCGATGGCCCCATGACACTGGGTTTCCGGGCTGAGGATGCCAGTCTTGCCGAAGGCGCAGGCCAGATCACCGCACCGATCTACACGCTGGAGCTTCTGGGCGACGCGACCATGATATCGGTCCGGGTCGGTGGGGCTTTGGTGTCGGTCAAGGCCGATAAATCTTTCCGCGCCGAGATCGGGGATGATGTCTCATTCTCGGTGCCAACAGAAATCTGTCACCTCTTCGAAGCTGGAAGCGGTGCGCGGATCGGGGAGTAACCCCGCCAACAGCCCTTCGGGGCATAACAGCGGTCCGGGCGTCGACGACGGACCCATCCTGACAGGGAGAAACGCATGAAACTCAAGACGATCCTAATGGCAGGCGCCATGGCCATCGCGGCAAGCGGTGCATCGGCAGCCTGTTCCTATGAAAACGAAGTGCCGCTGAAATCGCTGTCGGCAGGGTTCGAAGCCTGGAAAGCAGTGACGGATGCGATGGCCGAGTGCGGCAATTTCAGCGCCTCGCTGGATCAGGAATTCCGCGAGAAGCAGCCCGAAGCTTTCGCTGCCAACCCCTCGCTCTATCAGATCGGCGGCGTGGCGAACGAAACCATGATCCCGCTTCTGAACGCGGGCACGATCCGCCCGCTGGATGATCTTGTCGCGAAATACGGGCAAGACCTGCTGCCCAACCAGCTGATCAAGGTGGATGGCAAGGTGATGGCGATCGCTATGATGGTGAACGCGCAGCACCTGATGTATCGCAATGATGTTCTGGCCGAGCTGGGCATCGAAGAACCCAAGACCTATGACGACGTTCTGGCTGCCGCAGCCAAGATCAAAGAGGCCGGCGTGATGGAATACCCAATCGGCGGCACGTTCAAAACCGGTTGGAACCTGGCTCAGGAATTCGTCAACATGTATATGGGCGAAGGCGGCACGTTCATCGGCGAGGGCAACATGCCCGCGATCAACAACGAAAAGGGCGTCAAAGCGCTTGAGACGATGAAGGCCATGACCGAGTTCATGGATCCCGAATACCTCGTGTCCGATTCCACCTATGTCCAGCAGCAGTTCCAACAGGGCAAGATCGCCATGGCGAACCTGTGGGCCAGCCGCGCCGCTGCTATGAATGACGAGGCAGAAAGCCAGGTAGTCGGCAAGGTCACCATGGCCTCGGCTCCGATGGGCTCCGAGCGTCCTTCGACCACGATCTGGTGGGACGGCATCGTTCTGGCCTCAAACATGAGCGATGAAGAGGCCGATGCTGCCTTCCGTCTGGTCATGGAAGGAATCGACGGTGACATGGTCAGTGCGAACAATGACACTGCCGTCTGGCTGAACGCGGCCTACCAGCCCGGCGAACTGGCTGCAGGCGCTGCTGCCTCGGCGGAAAACGGTGCTGGGGCCTACCCGGCCAGCGCCGCAATGGGTGTTCTGCACAGCGCCCTGGGCAATGGTCTGGCCGATTACCTGACCGGCGCCAAGGACGCACAGACTGCGCTGGCCGATATCGAGGCGGACTACATCACCGCCGCGAAAGAAGCTGGTCTGATCAGCAACTGATCCTCCCTGGGGAGGGCCCCGTGCCCTCCCAATTTCCCCACCCGAGAACCATGAGAAAGGCAGAGCCATGAATTTCAGGACATTTGCCGCCTTTGTTGGCCCCTCTGTCTTTATGATGCTTCTCTTTATCGCTTTCCCGTTGGTCAGCGTGTTCAAGCAGAGCTTTTACATCACGCAGCCTGTCTATGAGATGGTCGAGGTCGAAACCTGTACCCCTGGCTTCCTGACCCAGACCTGTGTGACCGAGCAGAAATCGCAGCCAAAGCTGGATGAACATGGCGAGGTGATCACCCAGACCGAATATGTCGGCCTGCAAAGCTATCGCAACGTGCTGGAACCCGAGCGGGCCTGGCGCGCGATCACCGAGGGCAACTGGTCCGTGCTGTCCACCATCAACTTTTGGAAGGCGCTGCGATTCACACTGACTTTCACGCTAATCACACTGCCTCTGGTCATTGGGTTCGGGTTGGGCATCGCGGTTCTGATCAACAACGCCGCGGGGTCGATCCGCGGGCCGGTCATCTTCATCTCGCTGCTGCCTTTCATCATCACGCCGGTGATCGGCGCGCTGTCGATCAATTGGCTGTTCCGTGGGGACGGCATCCTGACGGCGTTACTGGAATGGTGGTTGAACCGAGACATAGCACTATTCGCGCAGGCCTGGACGATTGAAATCCTGATGATGTTCTACCGCGTCTGGCACGTGGCCCCGTTTGCGGCCGTTGTGTTCTATGCCGGACTGCAGACCGTCAATCAAGACAGTCTAGAAAGCGCCGTGATCGATGGGGCGACTCGTTGGCAGCGCATGAAATACATCGTCATTCCGCATCTGATGCCTCTGATCATCTTCGTGTCGATGATCCACCTGATGGACGCCTACCGGGTGTTCGAAGAGATCGTCGGTTTCTCCAGCCAGGCTTATGTCATCTCGCTGCAATGGCTGACCTTCGACTTCCTCGTGCCGGATCAGGCGGGCAACCGGTCGATCAGCCGGGCCTCGGCCAGCGCGATGCTGACCATGATCGGGATCGTCATTCTGCTGATCCTACCGCTGCGCCGCACCTGGCGCGACCATAAAGGAGGCCACTGATATGTCCTCGCGCGCGCTTCGCCAACCTCTCAGCCTGCGGCTGACCTCGAACATTTTCCTGGCGTTCTGGTGCCTTGTCGCCGCCTTCCCGATCGTCTGGATCGCGATCATGAGCGTCAAATCCCCAGTGGACGCCTATGACAGCAACGCGCTGAACGTGATCTTTGGACCGGCGACGCTGGCAACAGGGAACGGGTTGTCGGTTCTGGATATTATACTCGGGATCGCGGTGATTTGGGGTGCCGCCATGGTCGTAACCAAGGTGCTGCCCGCGAAGATCAGGGAATACACCGCGCCGGGTCAGGCGTGGTTCGGTTGGGTGGTCGGAGTGCTTGTCGCCCTGATCGCCTTCCTACTGGTGTTCTTTGTAGTCCTGCCCGCAGTTCTGAACGTGCTGAACCCGCTGTTCGGCCCACTGGGCCGCGACGTGCTGGGCGTGACGACCGAGCATTACAAAACCGTTTGGGTTGACCGGGGCTTTTCCAACAACTTCAAAAACTCGCTGGTCGTGACCGCCGGAGTTGTGACCGTATCGCTGACCGTAGGCACGCTGGCCGGTTATGGTCTGGCGCGGTCGGGCTCAACACTGGCCTTCTGGATTTTGCTGATTGCGCTGATCTTTCGCGCGCTGCCACATTCGGTTCTGGTGGCGGGCTATCTGCCGGTCTTCATCAACTCGGCCGAATGGCTGGCGCCAATTCTGGGTGAGAATGCACCGACGCTTTATGGTAAGCCTTTCGCCGTGATCGCGGTGCTGGTTGCGATCAACCAGCCGTTCACGATCTGGATGCTGCGCTCGTTCTTCCAGAACATTCCGGCCGAACTGGACGAGGCGGCGCGGGTTGATGGCTGCAACCACTTTCAAGCCTTCCGCCGCGTGATCATGCCGGTCATGTGGCCGGGAGTGATTACGACTGGGCTGTTCAGCTTCCTGCTGGCCTATAACGACTTTCTTGTGACCTCGCTGCTGCTCGATGCGCAGAACCAGACGATGGTCCCTGCCATTGCGGGCATGTTCAACCGCGAAACAACCACGACCGATCAGGTGGTCGCCGTGGCCGCTGCGGTGTCGATCATCGCCCCGCTGTTCTTCCTTGTGATGATCTTCCAACGCCAAATCGTAAGCGGGCTCACCGCTGGCGCAGTAAAAGGATAAAGAAATGAAGGGTTCCCGCCCGGAACAAGCCGTTCTGACTCGTGACACGGATCTGAGCAAAACCGAAGACACGCGCCGCGTGATCGAAACCATGGTGGACGGTTTGAACGACCACCGTATTGACGATATCGGCGAGTTCTTCTCAAAGGGTTTCCGCTGGATGGGCAATCAGGGCTGCGGCACCAAGACCGGCCTGATGGAATTTCAGGATAACTGGCAGCGCCCCTTCCAGGCCGCGTTTTCGGACAAAACCTGTATCGACGAGGCACGCCTCTATATGGGCGAATGGGCCGCCGCCTTTGGCCGGCAAGAGGCCACCCATTCCGGCGAGTTTCTGGGCATCGCCCCCACCGGAAAGCGGGTCGAGATCCGTTACATGGATTTCTGGAAAGTGGTCGACGGCAAGATCGTCGACAACTGGGTGAATGTGGATTTCGCCCATGTGGCCGCGCAGCTGGGGGTCGATCTGTTTAACGGTGAGGGCTGGGAAGCCTATGACCGGGGTGAGAAAACCGCACCCCGCCCCGACAAGTAAGGATCAGGATTATGGCAATCGAGTATCTGAAACGCGGCAAATCCGACGCTGACCGGGCCGAAGATGACGCAAAGACCCGAGCCGTGGTCGAGGCCACGCTGAAAGACATCGAAACCCGTGGTGACGTCGCCGTGCGCGAGCTGAGCGAGAAATTCGACAACTATTCCCCCGCCTCGTTCCGCCTGTCGCACGAGCAGATCGACGATCTGATCGGCCAGCTGACCGACCGCGAGCTGGACGATATCAAGTTCGCCCAAGAGCAGGTGCGCAACTTTGCACAGGCGCAGCGGGACTCGATGCTGGATATCGAGGTTGAAACCCTGCCCGGCGTCATACTGGGCCACAAGAACATCCCCGTGCAGTCGGTGGGTTGCTATGTACCCGGCGGCAAGTTCCCGATGGTGGCCTCGGCCCATATGTCGGTGGCGACAGCCAGCGTCGCGGGCGTGCCGCGCATCATCGCCTGTACACCTCCGTTTCAGGGCAAACCGAACCCGGCGGTGATTGCGGCCATGCACCTGGGCGGCGCGCATGAGATCTATGTGATGGGCGGCATTCAGGCCATCGGCGCGATGGCGCTGGGGACCGAAACCATTGATCCCGTCCACATGCTCGTTGGCCCCGGCAATGCCTTTGTGGCCGAAGCCAAGCGCCAGCTGTTTGGCCGTGTGGGCATCGACCTGTTTGCCGGCCCGACCGAGACCATGGTGATCGCCGACGAGACCGCAGCAGACGCGGAACTCTGCGCAACCGACCTGTTGGGTCAGGCTGAGCATGGCTACAACAGCCCCTGCGTGCTGCTGACCAATTCGAGTAAACTGGCCGAGGATACTCTGGCCGAGGTCGACCGCCTGCTGGGCATCCTGCCCACCGCCGACACTGCGAAAGTGTCCTGGGCCGAGTATGGCGAGGTGATCGTGTGCGACACCTATGACGAGATGCTGAAAGTTGCCGACGACATCGCATCCGAGCATGTACAGGTGATGACCGACCGCGATGACTGGTTCCTTGAGAACATGACCTGTTACGGTGCACTGTTCCTTGGCCCGCGCACCAATGTGTCGAATGGCGACAAGGTGATTGGCACCAACCACACGCTGCCCACCAAAAAGGCCGGGCGCTATACCGGCGGGCTTTGGGTGGGTAAGTACCTGAAAACACATAGCTATCAGAAAGTTCTGACCGATGAGGCGGCGACGCTGATCGGCGAATATGGCTCGCGCCTGTGTATGCTGGAAGGCTTCGTGGGCCATGCCGAGCAATGCAACGTCCGCGTCCGCCGCTATGGCGGGATCAACGTCCCTTATGGCGAGGCGGCCCCATATCGGGACGCCGCGGAATGAGTGATATCCATACGCAGCACAAGACCCTGATCGCTCCGCTCAGGGCGGCTATGTATGACTTTACCGAAACGGGTGTGCGGCAGGCGCTGGCAAATGTCAGCGCTCCGGATGCCCTGTTTCGATTATGCCACCCGTTCGGCGACAGCACAGGCAGCGACGCGTTTTATGACACCGCTTACAAAGGTTTGCTGGACGCATGGCCTGACTTGGAGCGGCGCGACTACATCGTCACAGCCGGGCCGGATGAACACGGCGCGGATTGGGTCGGTTGCGGCGGCTACTATACCGGTACCTTCACCGGACCGTGGCTGGATATCCCGCCGACCGGCCATCAGGTGACGATGCGGTTCCATGAATTCTATCGCTTCAGCGACGGCAAGATCGTCGAGATGCAGGCGCTGTGGGACATCCCCGAAGTGATGATGCAGGCCAACGCCTGGCCCATGGCCCCAAGTCTGGGGCTCGAATGGCATGTGCCGGGTCCCGCCACGCAGGATGGTCTGGTGCCGGGGCCATATGATGCCGCCAAAGGCCAGCAGACATGCCAGCACATCATCGACATGCTGGATCACCTCAAGAAACACCCTTCGGAAGGCGGGCCAGAGGTGATGGAGATGGAGAAGTTCTGGCACCCCCGCATGAACTGGTACGGTCCGGCGGGGATCGGCACCGGGCGCGGCTATGCTGGGTTTCGTAACTGGCACCAGATTCCGTTCCTGAACGGGATGCCGGATCGCGGGCAGTATGTGGATGACATCACCTATCACTTCTTCGGCGATGGCGAATATGCCGCCGTCACCGGCTGGCCGAACATGATCCAGACGGTAACCCATGACGGCTGGATGGGGATTGCGCCCTCGGGCCAGCGGATCACCATGCGCAGCCTTGATTTCTGGCGGCTCGAGAATGGCCTGATCCGCGAAAACTGGGTTCTGGTCGATCTTCTGGACGCTTATCGCCAACTTGGCGTTGACGTGTTCGCCCGTCTGCGGGAATTCAACAAGGCCCGGAATATGGGCCGAATTGAAATACCGGATGGAATGAGCTGATGACTGATCTGCCCCGCACCCCCTCTTTTTCGCTGAGCGGTAAAACCGCGCTGGTTACCGGTGCCTCCTCGGGTATCGGTCAGGGCTGTGCCGTCGCGCTTGCCGAAGCCGGGGCGCATGTGGTTTGTGCGGCGCGCGGGGCAGATCGACTGGCTGAGACTGTCGCCGCGCTGCAGGCGCAGGGCTGGTCGGCCGAGGCTGTGGTGGTGGATCAGGGTGACTTGCAGGCGCTGAAACAACTGTTCGAAGTCCGCCCTTTTGATGTGGTGGTCAATTCCGCCGGAACCGCCCGCCATAGCCCGGCAATCGACACCACGCCCGAGGATTTCGACGCGGTGACAGATATCAACCTGCGCTCGGCCTATTTTCTGTCATCCTACGCGGCCAAGGCGCTGCTTGAGGCCGGGCGGCCAGGATCGATCATCCATATCTCAAGCCAAATGGGCCACGTGGGCGGTGTGGACCGGGCGCTGTATTGTGCCACCAAACACGGGCTTGAGGGCATGGTCAAAGCCATGGCGATCGAATGGGGCAAACAGCGCATCCGCATCAACACGGTCTGCCCGACTTTCATCCGCACACCGCTGACACAATCCACCTTCGACAACCCAGAACGCGCCGCGTGGATCATGGACAAGATCAAGCTGGACCGCGTGGGCGAAGTCGAAGACATCATGGGCGCGGTCACCTATCTGGCCTCAGACGCCTCAGCGCTGGTGACGGGCACTTCGATGCTGATTGACGGCGGGTGGACGGCGGACTGATGCGCTATGACGACAAGGATATCAGCATTCAACGCAGACTACGGGATGCGATCCTTGATGCTATCGTGGAAGAAGGCAAAACGATGATCTATCGACCCTCAGCCGGGATGGAGAATGAGGAACCGCATCACTTTTGGGGGCGTTTTGGCCCGATCTTGGACGAATACGGATTGAAACAGATCGACAAAGACTCCGTTCGGGAAGATGCGCAGCAACTGATCGGTAAACTGAACGAACCCGATGCCGATACGGTGCATCAGCTATTTGTTCAGTTTCTGGGCGAGCGCCCCGGAAGCCAACTGCCGGACACCCGGGGTGACTTCCAAATACCGGATAGTCTGCGCGGGGTAATGGATGCCTGTTGCGATTTGACCTTTGCGGTTCCGACGATCTCGCGCGGTTTTCGTTGGACCGAGCGGGTTGCCCCCGTCATGCGTGACGCAAAACGTTGGGACCATGAAGGTGTGTCCAAGCAGGACGAAAGCCAGGCTATGGTTTCCGAATTTCGTGAGCAACGTGAACAGCGCGGTCGTGCGTTTGTAAAAACAGCTCCGATGCATGCCATAGACGGTCTTCGGGACATAGCAAAAACCGAAGGTTCAATGGCGGCATTGCAATCCCTGAATCAATACCACGATGGCAATGCATGGCTGAGCATTCACGACCCGACCGTACCGCGCGGTATGCCGACGATGGGGCTAGATGCTGGGATGAAATTGCTGGCTGCACTGTTCAGAGAGAAACCTGATGGCTGAAAAGGTCACATCCCTTCAGGTTGCACAGCTGGCAGGTGTTAGCCAGTCGGCGGTCAGCCGGGTCTTCACACCCGGTGCCTCGGTCAGCAAAAAGACCGAAGACAAAGTGCGCAGGGCGGCCGCCGAACTCGGGTACAGGCCCAATGTTCTGGCCCGCGCCATGGTATCGGGCAAAAGCCGGATTATTGGTTTGGTGGTGGGGTATCTTGAAAATTACTTCTACCCCGAGGCGCTGGAGAAACTGTCCAACGCGCTGCAGGAACAAGGCTATCACGTGCTGATTTTCATGGCCTCACGCTCGGCCGGGAATATTGACGACGTGATGGAGGAAATTCTGGATTATCAGGTGGACGGGGTCATTCTGGCCTCGGTTCCCATGTCGTCGGATATCGCCATGCGCTGCCAGCAGGCCGGTGTTCCGGTTGTATTGTTCAACCGTACGCAGGATCTTGACGGGATCACCACGGTGGCCTCGGACAACTATGCGGGGGGCCGTAAAGTGGCCGAGTTTCTGCTGGCCGGAGGGCATAAGCGTATCGCCTATATAGCGGGTTGGCAGGGCGCCTCGACCCAGCGCGACCGCGAGGCCGGGTTCCGCGCGGCATTGGCCGAAGGCGGGCAGGATGTGTTCGCCCATGACGTCGGAGATTTCCACACCGAAAACGCGCGCGCCGCCGCCCGCCGGATGTTTGACGTTGCCCCCGGTAAACGGCCCGACGCGGTATTTGTGGCCAATGATCACATGGCTTTGGCCGTGATGGACGTGATCCGCTTCGAATTGGGCCTGCGCGTGCCCGAGGATGTTTCGGTCATCGGCTATGACGACGTGCCGCCCGCCGGGTGGCCTGCCTACAACCTGACGACAATCCGCCAGCGCGCAAATCTGATGGTGGCTGAAACCGTCACCGCATTGCTTGACCATATCGACACCCCGGCCACGGCCGAGCCGCGCAAAGTGGCCATTGACGGGCCACTGATCGTGCGGACCTCGGCGCGTTTGCCGAAGGGGTGGAAACCACAAAGGACTGAGACATGAAGGGCTTTGATCCGAAATTCCGGGATTTCCCGGATTACATCATCGGGATCACCAAAGAGATCTGGGAGGATCGCGGCATCGCCACGCTGCACGACTATTACAGCAAGGATATCGTCGTGCGCTCGCCAGGGTCGGTGGTGCTGGGCAACCAGAACGTCATCGGAGCAACCATGGCGACGCTGGCCGAATTTCCGGACCGTCAATTGCTGGGCGAGGATGTCATCTGGTCCGGTACGCCGGAAGAGGGGATGTTGAGCTCTCACCGGATCATTTCGACTGCGACGCATCTGGCTGAAGGCGTTTATGGAAAAGCGACCGGAACCAAATTGCGCTATCGGATTCTCGCCGACTGCCACGCCATCGACAACCAGATCAACGATGAATGGCTGATCCGCGATCAGGGTGCGATCGTGCGTCAGATGGGTTGGGACCCCAAGGAATACGCCGCCGATCTAATCGCGCGCGAAGGTGGACCTGAGAAATGCATCAAACCGCTGACGCCCGAGATCGACCAACCTGGCCCCTACAAGGGCACCGGCAACGACAATGAATGGGGGCAGCGTTACGCCGATATACTGACCCGGATCATGAATGCCGATATGGGCGCAATTGAAACCGAATATGATCGCGCAGTTCAGTCCGAATATGTAGGTGGGATCACCGGTCACGGCTGGGACTCGGTGGATCGGTTCTGGATGGGTTTGCGCGCCAGCTTCCCCAACGCCCAATTCAAGATCGAACACCAGATTGGCCGCGACGACCCGAATATGCCCCCTCGCGCTGCTATACGCTGGAGCCTGTGGGGCAAGCATGATGGCTGGGGTGTATTTGGCCCGCCAACCGGTGCGAAGATCTATGTTCTGGGCATTAGCCACGGCGAGTTCGGTGAGTTGATTACCGGCAAGCCGCAAGTGCGCCGGGAATACACCCTGTTCGACGAGACCTCGGTCTGGAAACAGATCCTGCTACAGGGACAGGAGGGCTGAGTGGCTGCGATGGGCCTCTCCCTGAACGCCAGTCAAGCGGCGCGGCGCTTTCACACACATCGCGCCTCGCTGCGCGCGCGGCGTTTGAACAACCGACCTCCCGGGGGACGGGATTGATCCCATCACCCCCATCTTCAAGGAGACCATCATGAGCACAATCCAACAACGCATCGTCCGCTACGGCGAGCTGAAGCCCTGCAAAACCGCCTTTATCGACGCCCACACACCGGGCAGTGACCAGAAAGAGAACTTTACCATTATCGGCGGCGGCGTCTCGGAATCGCCCGACCAGCACGTCCACATCACCGACAAGATAGGCTTTAACATCGGCGCTGCGGGCCAGCCTCCGAAATGCCGGAACTCTCTGCACAGCCACACCACGGCCGAGGTGTTCTTTGTCGCCAAGGGCCGCTGGCGGTTCTTCTGGGGTCGCTACGGCACTGCGGGTGAGTTCATTGCCGAGGAAGGCGACATCTTCAACATTCCAACCGGCATTTTTCGCGGGTTCGAAAATGTAGGGCAGGATTATGGGATGATCATGTCGATCCTCGGCGGCGACGATGCCGGGGGTGGCGTAACATGGGCGCCGCAGGTCATTCAGGACGCGCAGGCCCACGGGCTGATGCTGGGTGATAATGGCGTTCTGTACGACTCCAAGAAAGGGCAAGAGCTGCCCCACAACGTGCGGCCGATGCCGTTGATGACCGAGGAACAGTTGAAAGACTACCCCGAAGTACCGGTCGAGGATGTGGTGGGCAAATACGTCGCCCGTTATTGGGATCTCATGGCGCTGTCGGCCAATAAACCAGCACCGGTGATCGGCGAAAACGCTCTGATTAAAGATAAACCGGGGTTCGAGGTCGACTTCCTCGGGCGCGGGTCGAGCGTGAGTGATCCAATTGTTGCTGAAAAGCCGGTTGTTTTAATGCCCGCCAGCTGTCACTGGCGCATCTCGATTGATGGGTATGAGACCACTCTGTCAAATGGAGACACCGCCTTGGTTCTGCCAGGAGAACGCTATAGCGTTGAACCGTCGATGACCGGACAGGCAGGTCTGTACCGGATTACAGCGACCGATGACCCGGCAGGAGCCACCTGGACAGGATGACCGCAGATCCAAACGACACCCATGCTATCTATGAACGGCAGGCGACCGACTATGACAAGCGCCGTTCAAAGGCCTTGTTCGAAGCGCGCTGGCTGGCGCGCTTCACTGCCAGCCTGAAGCCAGGCGATCGCGTTCTGGATTTAGGGTGCGGGACAGGCGATCCGATTGCGCGGTGGTTCAAGGCCGAAGGGTTTGACGTCACGGGTGTCGATTTCTCTGAGGCGATGCTGGCCATTGCCCGGACCCGCTGGCCCGATGGGGATTGGCGACATGGCGACATGCGCGATTTCGAACTGGATCAGACCTTCGATGGCATCATCGCCTGGAACAGCTTTTTCCATTTGACAGCGGACGAGCAAAGGGCTTGCATCGCCCGCATGTCCCGTCACTTGCGGCCCGGTGGAATGCTGATGCTGACCGTCGGTCCCCGCGCGGGAGAGGAAAGTGGTACCGTTGGATCGGAACCTGTCTATCACGCGTCGCTGTCTCCGGCAGGCTATGCTGTTTGCCTTGAAGAGTACGGGCTGCAATTGACCGGGTTTCTGGCCGAAGACCCTGAAACCCAAAGCCACACAATCCTGATGGCTCGCAAAATCTGAGGAGGCCCCAATGACCGTAAAGACCACGCATGTTGGATCCCTGCCCCGCTCGCAGGACGTGGTGGATTACATCTTCGCCCGTGAAAACGGCAAGCCATACGATGCCGCAGGTTTTGATGCCTGCATGACTGAAGCGGTCTCCGAGACGGTGCGCAAACAGGTCGAAGCCGGGGTGGATATCGTCAGCGATGGCGAGACCTCGAAGATTTCCTACGCCACCTACGTCAAAGACCGATATACCGGTTTTTCCGGTGACAGCCCGCGTAATGCACCTGCGGATCTGAAGATGTTTCCCAGCTTTTTGCAACGCCTCGCCGATGATGGCGGCACCCCGAAATATGCGCGCCCTATGTGTACGGGCGACGTGCGTTCAAAAGGGCAAGGCGAGTTGCAGAAGGACATCGAAAACCTTAAGTCGGCGATGTCCCAACGTGGGCTCGACCGAGGCTTCATGAACGCCGCCTCGCCAGGGGTGATTTCGCTGTTTCTGCAGAATGACCACTACCCAACGCGCGAAGCATATCTGGCCGCGCTGGCCGATGCGATGAAAGAAGAATACGAGACCATTGTGGCCGCCGGTCTGGACTTACAACTGGATTGCCCGGATCTGGCCCTGTCGCGGCATATGTTGTTCACCGATCTGTCGGACGATGCGTTCGTGAAGATCGCCAATATGCATGTCGAGGCCCTGAATCATGCTCTGCAGAACGTCCCGCAGGAGCGAGTGCGTGTGCACATCTGTTGGGGCAATTACGAGGGCCCGCATTGTTGTGACATCGCAATGGACAAGGTGTTCTCCACGCTGATGGCGACCAAATCGCGCTATGTGCTGTTTGAAACCTCGAACCCGCGACACGCCCATGAATGGACCGTGTTCCGCGACCGGAAAAATGAGATACCCGATGACAAGGTACTAGTGCCCGGCGTTGTCGACACCACCACCAACTTCATCGAACACCCCAAGCTTGTGGCGCAGCGCATCGACCGGTTCTCGGGCATCGTTGGCGCGGATCGAGTGATTGCAGGCAGCGATTGCGGTTTTGGCACCTTCGCGGGCTTCGGAGCGGTTGATCCGCAGATCGCCTATGCCAAATTGGCGGCGCTATCGGCTGGGGCAAAGCTGGCCGCGTCATGACGCCTTTGATCTTGTTGCCCGGCATGATGTGCGACGCGCGCCTCTTTGGTCCGCAGATCGACGCGCTTTCAAACAGGGTGCCGTTGATGAGCTTCCCGCTAAGCCAGCAGGACAGCGTCGGGGCCATGGCCGCCGAGATTCTGAACAACGCCCCTCCGCGCTTCGCTTTGGCGGGGCTGTCGATGGGTGGGATTGTTGCAATGGAAGTGCTGCGTCAGGCCCCGGATCGGGTGGAACGGCTTGCTTTGCTGGATACCAACCCGCTGGCAGAAGCGCCCGAGGTCAAAGCGCGCCGTGCGCCGCAGATGGCCGCCGTTCGCGAGGGGCGCTTGCGGCAGGTGATGCGCGATGAGATGAAGCCCAACTATCTGGCGGACGGTCCACGACAGGGCGCTATCCTGGACCTGTGCATGGCTATGGCTGCGGATCTGGGGCCCGACGTCTTTCTGCGTCAATCGCAAGCCCTGATGGATCGCATCGACCAACGCGCGACCCTTTCGGCCTATTCCGGCAAAACGCTTGTTCTGTGCGGGCGTGCCGACGGTCTTTGCCCTGTCGAACGCCACCAACTCATGCACGATCTTATGCCAGACAGCGTGCTGACGATCATTGAAGACGCAGGGCACCTGCCCACACTGGAACAACCACAAGAAACCACGGCGGTCCTGATCCGCTGGCTGGAGGACTCATGACCCCATCGCTTCTGTCTCTGCTTCGCAAGGTCGACACGCCCACCGTATGCAACGCCATTGAAGTGGCGCAGGGCAAACGAGGATTTGATCAGTTCACCCGGGGCACCATGCTGTGCTCTGCCCCCGATGAGCCGGCAATTGTCGGCTATGCACGCACCGCCAAGATAGCCGCCATTCACCCGCCAACCGAGCCAGCAGATGTGATCCGGGCGCGGCGCATGGCCTATTACAAATATATGGCTGAGGCCCCGGAGCCATCTGTCGCGGTGATTGAGGATGTAAACTACCCGGACTGTATCGGCGCCTATTGGGGTGAGATCAACACATCGGTCCACAAAGGGTTCGGTATTTCGGGGGTCGTCACCAATGGCGTGATGCGCGATCTTGGGGACCTACCCGATGGGTTTCCCGTCGTCGCCGGTTCAATCGGCCCGAGCCATGGGTTCGTCCACATACGCGAGATTGATACACCAGTTTCCGTGTTTGGCCTGACGGTAAGCCCAGGTGACCTTATACACGCTGACCGTCATGGAGCACTGGTGATACCAAAGGATATCGTTGTGCATCTGGAAGCGGCGATCCAGAAACTGCTGGTGACAGAGCGTATCGTCTTGGATGCTGCACGCCAATCTGGGTTTGATTTTGAAACCTTTGAAACCGCATGGGCCGAGTTCGAAAAGGCAAGGGTTTGATTTCAGCAAACAAGTGACGGATCGACCATGAAAAGTAAGACTTCGCGCTAGCGAAAGAGTAGCTCTGAACTGCCGGTGAGCTAGGCCCTATGCGCGTCAATCAGCTTCCAATTTTGACGCTTGCTGCGAAGGCCCGAAGGTCCCCTCCTCTTCCATGGCATTGGCATCACTTTTCATCTACTGGCTACTAGTCCTGGGCTCTGGAACAGGCAAAACCGGAACTCCCGCGCAGTTCCACCGCTTGGTCGCGCAGTATCTGACCCCGCGATTAAATCGGTCCAATGAACGACTACTGGAGACAAGATCCATGATATCCTTCGGGCGGTATGATTCACGATTTGAAAATTGAGTTTTGAACATATCAGATCTATTCTGGATGACGGACGCGCAGTTAGCGCGTCCTGGGCCTTTCTTACCGAAGTCCCATGGCAAGCAAAGCGTTAATGACCGGCGTGTATTGAGCGTGTTTCTCATCATTAACTGCAACAGCATCCGATGGCGTGATGTACCGGCTGCGTATGGCCTAATAGGACGCTGTAAAACCGTTGGAAGCCGCGAAGCGATAAGGGCATCTTCGCCCGGATGATGGCTGGTCTGGCCACCGCGCATGGCGAAAAGAAGGCCGTTGTGATCGACGCGACTTACCTGAACGCGTACCGCACAGCGACCAGATTAGGCGTCAAAAAGGGGGCGTGGACGCCTAATGGGCCGGAGACAGCCGGCGCAAATACGAAGCTAAATGTCATCTGGGATAGTCTGGTCACACCGAACAGACTTTCTGCCACTACCGGTCTGGCCAATAACTAAATCGGTGCACCGGCGTTGCTGAGTAGATTTCCGGACGTCGATTGGCTACTCGGTGACCGGGATTGTGATGCCGGCTGGTTCAGAGAAGCGTTTAAAAACAATTTGATACGCGCCTGCACCTAGGCCGCAAACAACGCGAGACCCAGTTCAAATACGGCAAGAGCAGGTTCAAACGCCGCGACCGAATCGAGATCATGTTTGGAAGGCTTAAGGACTGGCGGCGCGTGGCAACCCTATACGACCGCTGCCCGAAAGTCCTCCTCTCTGCCATCGCCGTCGCGGCAACCGTCATCCCTTGGCCATGATTCCTGACCCTAAGGTGGCAAAACTCCCTCATCGGAAGCATCAGTGCGGCTGTTGCATAGCTTAGCTAACGCGTGCTGTCTGGCATTTTGAAATCACCCTTCGCACTCGCGCTGTCGCAATCTGGTGCTGATCATATGGTTCTTAAAAACTTTCCTCCCTCGTGCATTCACCGCTACTTGCTCAAAATTTTTATATTGTACTCGCGACGGGCCCCGGCAGGCGGAATTGGAAAAGGTGCAGCCGCGCGCACCTGTGACAAGGCGATCTGGTCCAAACGCTTGGAACCTGAACTACGGGCAATGTTGGCCGATACCAAAGCTCCGCTGTCAGCGATGCGAAACGTCACCAGAACGGTACCGCGGATGTTGACGCTTTTGCGTCTCGCGCGAAGAATCTTGCGTTTGACTTTCCCCGCGTAGTTGCTTGCTTCGGCATTGCCCTGGGCCGAGGTTGAACTGGCTGTCTTTTCTGCGGCGGCTTCTCCCATGGCGGTTTCGCCCGTTGTGCTGCCCTTTTTTCGAGTGCGTTCACCATTGCCTGCTTTCGCAGCTGGCTGGGCGACTTTCTTTTTCTCAAGTTCTGCGTTTTGTGCGGGTGACGTTGCAGGTTTGCGTTTGGCCTCAGCCTCAGGCCGTTTGGCTTGAGTCAATTCGGACTGGCTTGCCTTTAGAGTATCCGTCGCCTTCAATGCTTCTTTCGCCGAAGGCGCGACCTGTTTTACAATAGGTTTTGCAGTCTTCACTGTCTGCACCTCGGGGTTTGCTTGTTTTATTGGTTGATCAGGCTCTACACTCGTTTTCCGGGCCGTGACCGGCGCGGATGCAATGGTTCCAGCAGTGAAATCCTTAAAGGACGTCCCAAGCGCCGCAGTTTCGACCGAGCCACCACCTTCGATTTGCGTCAATGTTTGTAGGCCAAAGTCATGCAAAGCAAGACCGTGGGTCGCGGCGGCCAACACGATCGCAAATGCGGCCATGGCGCGAGATTTGGGGATCATTGCAGCGCCCTTTGTGTCACCACAAAGACCTTGTTTGCACCCAAGGCACGGAGCGCATCACTAACCGCTTTCAGCCGCACCGCTGGAAGCGCGCGGTCGGGAACCAAGCGCACTATTTCCAGAGGCAGGTCAATCGAGGCGCGTTCAGCATAAGCTTCAACATCTGTCAGTTCGGCTCCACGAAACTCGAGCACACCGTCGGCCCGGATGACGAGCGCATCTGGCGGTTCGCGCCCTTCAAGGTCCCGCGTTTCTACCAGTTGCACCGAATTGCCAAGCGGCGGGGGAAGCGTACCGGCAATCATGAAGAAAACCAGCATCAGAAAGACGACGTTGATCAGAGCTATTGTGGGTTCACGGGTTCGCCTCACCTTTGGTTTCAATTGCATCATCCGATCACCTGCGTCCGTAGCTGAGCCACGCCTTTCAAGGCCGTCAGCAGGTCAATCAGTTGTTGCGAGGTTGCGTTCTGGCCGAGACTGATCAATGCCATTTGTTCGGAGGTCCCGTTGAAAAGCTCGGCAACGCTATCCAGGGTTATTACGGTCCCGTCGACCAGAAGACGATCCTGTTCAAGCTTCACAAAGCGGATCGGGATGTCTTGGTCTGAACCGCCTGCCGAAGCCGTTGAAAACTCGATCTCGCCGAATTTCGAGAAGGTCGAAGTAAGCATGAAAAACAGGAGCAGCAAAAAGATAACGTCGATCAACGAGGTCATCGACAGGCGCTTGCGCCACTTGGTGCGGGTCTCAAGTGCCATGGGCAAGAGCTGCCTTTGGCTTCTCGGTCGCTTTGCATTCTGCGGCGTGACCAGGTGCGAAAACGGTGCGTAAGGCACGGTTGGTAAAAATGCGCTCACGCGTCATGCGTGCCTCGAACCACGTCAGCAAAAGCGAGGTTGGCATGGCGACGGCTAACCCTGCAGCCGTTGTCAGCAGGGCAACCCAAATGCCGCCAGCAAGCAGTGCAGGATCTACCGAATTGCCTGCGCCTTGTAAGGTTTGGAAGGCTTCGATCATGCCAAGAACAGTGCCGAATAGCCCCAGTAGCGGTGCAAGCTGTGACACCACATCAAGCACGTTGAAGCCCCGTTCGAGCCCCGCAAATCGCGCTTCGGCCTCGGCATCGGCACGCTCGGATAGAGTGCTGCTATCGCCGCCGAATGACATGGCGATCACCGGGGCCAGATAGCTTCGGCTCTTTTCCAGATGCGCCATCGCAGCAACACGGTCCCGGCGGTCCCAGGCTTCAATCGCCAAAGACAGCTCGATATGGCGACCGACGCCGGCGGTCGCATATTGCCAAAGCTTGTAAATGACGAGCGACAGGGTTGCGACCGAGGTTGCGATCAGGATCGCAACAACCGGCCCGCCAAGCGCAAGGGCGTCTGTTAATTTCTGAATGATCGTATCCATTGGCCTATCCAATTATTTCCGTTTCAAGGCGGCTTTTGAGTGTCAGGTTTGACATGCAGGCATCCTCCATCCCGCCTTGATGCGCACACTCCTGCGCGCCGTTGATTAGGATTCGCGTGATGTGGTTGCAGGCCATTCCAACGAATTGAAATTGGCGAACCCTAGGACGCCCTGCGGGCAGATCCTCGAAATCCAGAAGCGTGAGCAGAGCAACCCCACCTTCGGCGCCGAATAAGACCATTTCGTAGACGGCGCTTTCGATATCAGCGTTATAGGTATTCTCGACTAAGAAGCTGAGCAGGCAGCTTTGGTCTCGTTTTTCCGCAGAACTCAGCTCTATCGAAACGCCACCGGTTCCTTCGGCGAAGGCAAGCCCCGCCCCCAGAATTGGGAGAAGGGTCAGCAGGACCAACCGAGCATTTCTTTTCGACGCAATTCGCATAACTGGTCCTTTCTTTTCTTGATCAGAAGGTTTTGGCCACGGTCAGCTTGAAGTTCCGGCCCGGCGCATTGCGCGTCGACAGGTTCGGCAGGTAGTTTTTGTCGAAGATGTTCTCGATACCTGCCCTAACTTCGAACCCTGCGAGCGCGCCTTCTTGCGGGAAGTAGGACGCACGCAATGTGTTCACGCCATACCCGGCAACCGGGTCGCCTGAGGAATCAAAGCCAGACCTGGCTCCGAAAAGCTCCCAGCTGACGTCCAGCGTTTCGCCAAACCGTTTGCCGAATGTGATCCGCGCCGAATCCGACGGTTCGTTGCGCCAGCGGGACTCCTGCCCGTTTTCATTAGTTTCCGTGCCGCTTACGACGTTGGCGTTAAAGTCGACATAGAATCCGCCAACGTTCGCATATGATGCTTCGATTTCCACACCGCGCGTTTCGACCTTGTCCAAAAGGACCGAGGCTCCGGTAATCGGATTCGACTGAGTGTACGATGTGACATCCCGCAAGTTGGTGTCGTAGAAATTCACCTTGGCGCGCACGACATCGCCCTCGGCAAAGATATCTCCGCGATTGAACGAAAACCCTGCTTCCCAGGTGCGCGATTTCTCGGGTTGGGTCATGAATACCGGGGTGCCAAGGTCGTCGATGATGGGCGGGCTTTCAGTGTATGCACCGCCGCCAAAGATGCCGAAACCGTTTGCGAATTCGTACCGCGCCGACAGACCCCCCATCAGAGCATCGTTATCGTAGCTCTCATCGAAAGGTTCTGTATCGCCATCCCCCTTGATGTCCTGCGTTTCGTAACGCAGCGCCGGTGTGATGGTCAGTTGGTCGCCGATCTGAATGTCATCGACAGCGAACAAGGCAATCCGACGATCGGTCCCACCAGGAGCTGACGGGGCATCCAGACGCTCTCGATTGATGAACTCGATCCCGGCTCGAAGATCATGCGAAGCGATTCCAGTTTGGAAATACGAAGTGTTCTTGATCGTCAGCTTTGTGGTTTCATAGTTATGTGACGCGTCCGCCAGAGCCCGAATGCTTGGGAAAAACGGAGTTCCCTCTAAGCTAGAGGAGCCAGGAACATAGCTGCTGTCGATGGACTGCTCGGAATAACTGAGGTTCACATCCAAATCGATCAGATCGTTGTCCGCTGGCCGGTATTGATACCGCAGTATGCCAATCCGGGTTTCGATATCACGATCCACATTGCCAAATGCGTCTGCGGATGTACCGAATGAGTCATATGGCACGTCCCGTTCTTCCGAGGTCGACTGGTTCCAGGACGCGGTAATCGAATGCTCCAGGTTGTCGCCGAAGCTGTATTTACCCTTCGCCAACAGGGAAGGCAGGGTAAAGGCGCTGTTGCCGATTGTATCGCCATTCCCGTCTTCCTGATCGTCCTGATCGCGATAGGTGTAGTTGAACAGAAACTCGGTCTGCTCGTTCGGCTGCCAAGCCAGAATCGACGACGAGGCAAAGCCGCTACCGTTGGAATACCCTTCCAACGTCTGACGGAACCGGAAGCCGGGCTCACCGCCGGTGAAATCCGAGGCGTCTTTGGTTTCCAATTGAACCACACCGCCGACGACGCCCGAGCCGAATTCAAACGACCCGACAGTGCCCCGGATCACCGACACGCTTTTGTAAAGCTGCGGATCGGTGAAGAGTTGGTTGCCGATCCGATACAGCTCTTCCGAACCGGTTGTTGCCCCGTCGATCAGAATGAGAACCTTCTGGTCGGTGCCGAAGGTGCTGTTGGCACCGAAGCCGCGAATGTTGATACCTGACCCCTGCGGTGTCGAGCCATTCACCAGAGTCACACCAGGCACCGTGTCGATCAGCTCTGCAACCGTGTTGGCCTGACGGTCGTTAATCTCTTCCTGATCGATATTGGTAATAGGTACTGCGGTGTCGGTCTGGATTCCCCGTTTGCTTTCGCCCAGCTCAAGTGTGCCCAGGAACCCATCATCCTGTTCCTGCGCCCAAGAGGCCGCTGCGATGAAACTGAGACAAGAGGCGGTGCCAAGTAGGCCCGCCTTTCGAATTGAAGCACGCATTTCTGTCCCTTCGAGTGGTTTGAGGACCGGAGATGCTTGCAGTTCGCTGGCTAAGGTCAGTCTTTTTTGGTGTTTTTTGGAATCGCCTTTCAGCGATGACTTGTGCTCGTTAATAAAGCTTACTAAAACAGTCAACATATTTCCGTGACTGAGTTTGCAGTCACTGCCAGCGGGCCAATGACGGGATCATGGGCCAGGCCAGCGCTTCACAAAACCACTCGAAGATGGGAAATCCACTATGGAACAGGTGCTTACGGCCCCTCAGGATATTCGTGCCGCCTATGCAGAGAAGGCTGGCAAACGTGATCGCGATCTGGCGGAATCACTTGGTTTGTCCGAAGGGCAGCTGGTGGCGGCCTTCGCTGGGTACGGCACAACAAGGCTGAGATCAGACATGGATGCGCTTTTTGGCCAGTTGAACGGGTTGGGAGAGGTCATGGCGCTGACTCGCAACCCTTCCTGCGTGATCGAGAAAGTCGGGCAATACGACAACTATCATCCCGGCGCCCATGCCGCGATGGTCCTGACCCAAGAGATTGACCTGCGCATATTCCCCAGCCATTGGGTTCATGCCTTCGCGGTCGAGCGTGAAACGAATTCCGGAACACGCCGCTCGATTCAAGTATTTGATGCGGCCGGAGATGCGGTTCACAAGATTTTTCTGCGGGACGGCTCGGATCAGGATCACTGGGCACATCTGGTCCAGACGCTGGCTGCGGACGATCAATCGCAGACGATGACAGTCGATCAGCGCAAACCAACCGAAGTACCTAGGGCCAATCCGGGCAAGGCTGAAATCCTTCGCAATGAGTGGGCCAAGATGACGGACACGCATCAGTTCATGCGCTTGACGTCGAAGCTCAAGATGAACCGGTTGGGGGCATATCGTATTGCCGGTGCGCCTCTGGTTCGGGCGCTTGACCCAGACACAATTCCGCAAATGTTCGAACAGGTGCGCGACCAAAGGCTTGAAGTCATGGTCTTTGTCGGCAATCGCGGTTGCATTGAAATCCATGGTGGCCCAGTCAAAACCCTGAAAAAGATGGGGCCTTGGTTGAACGTGCTGGACAAGGATTTCAACCTGCATCTGCGCACCGATTATATTGCCGAGGTCTGGGCCGTCACCAAACCCACCCAACGAGGACCCGCTGTTTCAATTGAAGCGTTTGACGCTGAAGGCGGATTGATTTTTCAGATTTTCGGTCGACGCGCCGGCGATACTGACCACCGCCCCGCCTGGGGTGCTTTGGTCGCAGGGTTGCCCGACGAAGTCACAAAAGAGGTGGTGTAGTGCGACGGTTCTTATCACTCTGCACGGCTGCTTTTCTCTCAGCCACTACTCTGCAAGCAGACGAACAACGCGTGATCGCGATCGGCAGTTCAATCACCGAGATCATCTATGCTCTCGGGCAACAAGACCGGCTGGTGGGCCGTGATCGGACCTCAACTTACCCGGCCGATGCGATGGATTTGCCGGATGTGGGCTATCGGCGCGCTCTTTCGCCCGAAGGCGTGCTGTCCGTCGCACCCGACCTAATCCTGGCATTGGAAGGCTCCGGCCCGCCAGATGCCATTTCGGTGCTTCAAGAAGCCGGTGTGGAATTTGTCACAATCGACGAAGAGTTTACCCGAGATGGGATAGTGGAAAAAATCCGCGCGGTGGGCGCCGCTTTGGGTGTTGAGGCCGAAGCCGAAGAGTTGGCTGCAAGCGCCGCGCAACAACTGGATCAAGCGCAAGAGAGTGCCTCGATCGTGGCGGGTGCGGACCCATTGAGTGTTTTGTTCATTCTTTCGGCGCAGGATGGAGAAATCACCGTCGGCGGGGCCAACACACAGGCCGACAGCATTATCAGAATGGCGGGCGGTGAAAACGCTGCGGCAGGCATTTATGGATTCAAGACCATGACGTCAGAAGCGTTGGCAGTCTCCGCGCCCGACGTGATCCTGATGATGGAGCGGCGCGGCAATCACGGAACTTCGGACGAAGACCTTTTTGCAATGCCCGCGATCCAACTGACCCCGGCAGGGCAGAACAAAGCCCTGATCCGTATGGCAGGTGCGTATCTTCTGGGCTTTGGCCCGCGTACAGCAGATGCAATTTTGGACCTATCGGCGGCGCTGCAAAACGCGAGCGGATCATGACGCTGGCGTTAGACCACGGCGCTCCGATGCGCGTTGACGCGCGAAGGATCAGGGCCAGGCGCGTGACGCTGTTTCTAGTTGTCGTCCTGACCGTAACAAGTGTGGTCAGCGTCTCGGTAGGAGCGTCCGAAGCCTCGCTGACGATTGCGGTCTTGGACTTACTTCAGGGGCGTGAGTTGTCGGACCTGAACCGGATCATTCTATGGGACATTAGATTGCCCCGTCTGGCGATGGGAATACTTGTTGGTGCGGCGCTGGCGGTCTCGGGCGTGGTGATGCAAGGGCTGTTCCGCAATCCGCTGGCCGATCCTGGGATCGTCGGTGTCAGCGAGGGCGCTGGGTTGGGCGCGATCACAGCCATCGTCTTTGGTGGCCTTCTGCCCAGCACGGTCCTCGCGTGGGTGGGCGACGGGCTGATTGCCGTCGCGGCCTTTCTTGGCGGATGGGGTACAGTCCTCATCCTCTATCGCATGTCCACGCGCCAAGGGCATACATCGGTTGCCACAATGCTGCTTGCAGGCATTGCGCTGGCGGTCCTGGCCGGAGCGGTATCTGGTGTGATGATCTACATGGCTGACGATCAGCAACTCAGAGACCTCACCTTCTGGGGCATGGGCTCGCTGGCTGGTGCGACGTGGATCAAGGTTGCAACGGCTGCTCCGATTATTCTGGCTGCAATTATCTGCACACAGTTTCTTGCCCGTGCCTTGAACGGTATGGCGATGGGTGAGGCCATTGCCCATCACATGGGCATTCCAGTCCAGCGAAGCAAAAACGTCGCGATCCTGGCGGTTGCTGGGGCAACTGGTGCCGCCGTTGCCGCGTCGGGTGGCATAGGCTTTATCGGAATCGTGGTGCCGCATCTGCTGCGCCTCAGCACCGGACCAGACCACCATCGCTTGCTGATGAATTCAGCTCTGCTGGGGGCCACGCTGCTGTTGTGCGCAGATGTGATCAGCCGCGTGATCGTCGCTCCTGCGGAGTTGCCAATCGGGATCGTGACCGCGATCCTTGGCGCGCCGGTGTTTTTCTGGATCCTGCTTCGACGCCATGGCTCAATGGGAATGTAAGTATGAAAGCCGAGAACATACGCGTCCAAATCGGAAGCAAAGAGATCCTGAAGGGCGTGGATTTTAAAGCAGAGCCCGGGCAAGTCACGGTCATCATCGGCCCGAATGGATCCGGTAAATCCACTTTGTTAAAAGCACTCTCGGGAGAAATCCAAAGCTCCGGCAGGATCTCATTAAACGGCCACGACATAACGGCACTAAAGCCTTGGGAATTGGCTGCCATACGAGGCGTTCTTCCGCAGTCAACAACCGTGGCTTTCCCCTTCACAGTGCATGAAGTAGTCAGGCTTGGGCTGGCAAATGGCTTGGCCGCCGAAGACGACACGTTGCCGTCTCGGGCATTGATGCAAGTTGACCTCGGCGGCTTTGAGACGCGGTCCTACCAGAACCTATCTGGCGGTGAGCAGCAACGCGTTCAGATGGCGCGTGTTCTGACGCAGGTCTGGGACACCAAAGATCTGGATCAGCCGCGCTGGCTGTTGCTGGATGAACCCGTTGCAAGCCTGGACATCGCACATCAGTTCATCGTTCTGCGCATCGCGCGGGACTTCGCAGCACAAGGAGGAGGTGTTGTCGTGGTTATGCACGATCTAAACCTGACAGCTTTGTTCGCCGACAAGGTATGTCTTCTGAGCAAAGGAAAAGTCTGGTCGTCTGGCCCAGTGTCAGCCGTTCTCACCAATGAGACGATGCAGCAGGTTTACGATATAGACTTGCCGATCAACACGATACCTTCTTGCGGGATGCCATTTTTTTTGCCTCAAGCGATGATCTGAACAAGATGGTTCGCCCGTTTTCCACGATACATCCACGGCTCAAAGCGGACATCCGCCAGTACGCAGGGATACTGCAATGCGGCCCGTCGAGCCAGCCATTCACAGCAAGTGCAAAACTGCGTCGCCTTCTGGGGTCGGCAACGCGGACTTTGCGGCCGTCCGAATTATTTACTCCAAAGGACCCCAGTCGGCCCAAGGCGGCCATTGGTCTGAAATGCAGATACTAAGGCCGCCGTCTCTCCTAATTGGGGTTCACAAGTTTTTGCACACTTGGTTTTCGGGTTACATTAATAGAGGAATCCGGTCAGGCAGGAGCCATCTTTACTTGCGTGAGTTGCGGCGTTGGAGGTTTCGCCCAAAACAAGAATTTACCCTGCCTGAGAACTGTGGCCCGCGGAAATAATAGTAGCGATAAACGGTATATCTATTGAAACGCCAGCATGAAAAAGGGCTGCCCAGGCAAAAGCGTTGTCGAGGGAAGAAGAACCGCATGACGCAACTGTGAGGTTACGCCATTTACAAAATACGAAGGGTTTATGCCTCTGAGCAACGGAGGTGCAAATATAGGCCCAATATCCTGAGCTTGTGTTCGCAGCACCTACTTTAATTTTTACTGTGATGATGCGTATTCGGTAATAGAATTAGAGCCGCAGCCGACTAGCGCGGCATCTTCGCCATTGGCTTTTCAGCAATAGGTTGTTTGCGGATGTTCCAGTTAACTGGCAACTAGGGATCGGGTTTTAGCCCACATAGCCGGCCAACGGCCCTTCAGGTATGAGGTTGCGTTTACCGGTTTTGATAATTCTTTCAAAAGGATAGGCCGGGACCGCTTTGGGCACTGTGTTGCTGATCTCCCAACGAGGCATGGCTGGCTAGCAGTAGTCCAAAACTGACCACGCCTATATGGTTTGATCTCCACGATTGCGGCCTTCCTTTCCGGACATTCGCTGAAGGCGCGATGCCGTCTAGCCAGCGGCCGACAACTGTCAAAATTCGCAATACCGCTTTGTCTAATTTGATAAACCAGATCATCACCACGCGACCTATCCATGGGACAATCCATCTGGGGAATAAGGGTACAGTGACAGGAAGTACGCGCCTGAACGAGGCTGCTACGTTTGGCTCATGTCGGAACACAGAACGCGACCAACACGAGTGTCCGGTCTCTTTTAAAATGCTGATAACTTGCGACATAACCTTTGACCTGACGGGGTTTGAATTGGTCAGCGTATGCTGCGGCGGCCTACCCTTTTTTGCGTTTGTCACCAAACTGAATCCAAACCGTCACAAAACCGCAATGACCCGGGTTCATCCCCTTCTCATCCAAGTGAGAGAGGATACCACCCGATGTCGTTGCGCTTTGTCTGCCTGACATCTGCCCTTGCCCTGACCGCCGGCCAGGCTTCGGCAGAAATGAATTTCAACCGAATTGCTTCTTTCCCCGTCGTTAAGAATATGGCCGAGGGAACTGATACCGAACGTGAGACCTCACCCGAGATCATTGCTGCGACTGCAGACGGGATGACGTTGGTCTATACAGATAGCCCGTTAGGTGTAATCGGCATGGTCGACATCACCGACCCAGCGAACCCGGCACCTCTGGGCGCGATGGAAGTGGGCGGCGAGCCGACATCAGTTGGGATCGTTGGTGGGACGGCTTTTGTGGGCGTGAACACTTCGGAAAGCTACACCGCCCCGTCGGGCAAACTGATCTCGGTCGATATCGCAGGCAAGGCGGAAACCGGCGCCTGTGATCTGGGCGGTCAACCCGACAGCGTTGCGATTGCCCCAGATGGCAGCTTTGTCGCCGTGGCGATCGAAAACGAACGCGACGAAGACCTGAACGACGGCGTCATCCCGCAACTCCCTGCCGGATCGCTGGCACTGGTGCCGCTGAAAGATGGCGCGCTGGAATGCTCTGGCATGAAGGTGGCCTCGCTGACTGGTCTGGCCGAAGTTGCCCCAACTGACCCCGAGCCGGAATTCGTTGACATCAATGGTCTGGGCGAAACCGTCATCACCCTGCAGGAAAACAACCACATCGCGGTTGTTGACAAGGACGGGAACGTAGTCAGCCATTTTTCGGCTGGCGCGGTTGATCTGGAAGGCATTGACGCCACGGACGAGCGAGGCGCGCTGATCTTCACCGAAAGCCAAGAGGGTCGCCTGCGCGAGCCTGATGCGGTGAAGTGGTTCGACGACAACCATTTCGCCACCGCCAACGAAGGTGACTACGAAGGCGGCTCGCGCGGCTGGACGATCTTCCACAAGGACGGCACCGTTGTTTACGAGAACGGTACCGATTTTGAGAAGGCGATTATCCAGATCGGGCACTATCCCGACAAACGGTCCGACAGCAAAGGCGTTGAGCCGGAAAGCGTGACTGCAGCCACCTTTGGCGGCACGCCGATGATTTTTGTGGGCGCCGAACGCGCCTCGGTCGTGGGTGTTTATGACACCACCGATCCGGCCAACCCGGTTCTAAAACAACTGCTGCCCTCGGGCGTGGGGCCGGAAGGCTATGTGGCAATCCCCGAGCGCAATCTGCTGGTCTCGGCCAATGAAAAAGACCTGATCGAAGATGGCGGCCCGCGTGCTCATGTGTCGATTTTTGAGTATCAGGATGCCCCCGCCGCTTATCCGCATCTGACCTCCGCTGGCGCGGATGAGTTGATCGGATGGGGTGCCCTGTCCGGTCTGGTCGCAGATGAGGATGGCATCATCTACGCGGTTAATGACAGCTTCTACGGCTTCCAGCCTTCGATCTTCAAAATCGACCCCAGCCAGACCCCGGCCCGCATCGTGGACGTCATCCGCATCCACCGTCAGGACGGCAACCCGGCGCAAAAGCTGGATCTGGAAGGTATCACGCTGGATGGCAAAGGTGGCTTCTACGTCGCCTCTGAAGGCCGAACCGACCGCGTCATCCCCCACGCGATCTACCATGTCTCGGCCGAAGGCAAGATCAAGGACCGCAAGGGTGAGATCGGCCTGCCGCCGGAACTGATGGCCGTCGAGAAGCGCTTTGGCTTTGAGGGCATCACCAAGGTCGGCGACACCCTATGGATGGCCGTTCAGCGCGAATGGAAAGACGATCCGGAAAACCACGTGAAACTGGTCGCCTATAACCTTGAAACCAAGGAATGGGGCGCAGTGCACTATCCCAAAGCTGACCCGGAAACTGGTTGGGTAGGTCTGTCGGAAATCACCGCATTCGGTGACCATGTTTATGTCATCGAACGCGACAACCAGCACGACCACCGCGCGGTTACCAAGAAAATCTACCGCATTCCGCTGTCTGAAATGAACCCGGCCCCGCTGGGTAGTGAACTGCCCGTGGTCAGTAAGGAAGAGGTCCGCGACTTGCTGCCCGACCTGACCTCGACCGGCGGCTACGTACTGGACAAGATCGAAGGTCTGGCCATCCTGCCTTCGGGCGAGGCATTCGTTATGACCGACAATGACGGCGTCGATGATGCCTCGGGCGAGACGATGTTCTGGTCGATTGGCTCGGTTTCGGCTGGGAACTAGACTAAACATCAGAAATCAAAAGGCCCCGCGCAGAGATTGCGCGGGGCTTTTGCATTCAAAGCCAGTTTTGATCCCTTTGGTCGAATCCCTTCGTTTCGAGGACGTCAATCTCACTCGCCATCAATTGTACATGGCTCTCATACGCCAAAATAACCGGCGACCTAGCATGTGATCTCAGCTCTGCCGAGTCGTTCGCACATCTGTGTACTTTGGCGAAGTTTGTAGAACATTTGGTGTATGACGACGTTAGCAAAAGCGCTGCCCGGTGCGCTAATGCTCAAAGACTAACAATGGTGTCGTGAAAATTCGGTTCAAAAGGATCGTGTCACCATTCTGTGCGCTGAATCTGAACAGACCTTGTGAGCCCCAACCAGCCTGTGCCGATCTGAGAAAGGCGGCCTTTCAGATCGCTGGCACGTAGGCAGAAATACTTCTTGTCCGACTGAGACGAGTGCGAATTCGACCAGCAGGCATTCTTTAAACCACGAGAAACAGACGAAACGTGTTGGTCCTGATCGAAGTGATAGTATTGACCAATCCCGACACCCATTTAACCTAGATGGCCTTATGGCGTCTCAACCACACAACATTCTGACACTTCTTGTCCTGGTAACACCAAACTTCAACATGGCAGCAACAGTGGGTTTCATCGACCCGTTCCGCGCCGCAAACTACCTGGAAGGCAAAGCACGGTTCCAATGGCAGATCGCATCCCTGCACGGTGGTCCTTGCACTGCAAGCAACGGGATGACCATCGACACGATTGCACTGGCCGAGGTTCAGGAAGGGCGCAAGGATTTCGTGATCGTCTCTTCCAGTTGGGCGCCGGAAGCCTACAACTCAACCCCGCTTCATACGTCGCTATGGCGTTGGGCCGGTCAAGGGAGCACGCTGGGCGGGCTGGACACCGGGGCGTTCATCCTCGCCGAAGCTGGTTTGCTCAAGGGGCGTCGGGCCACGGTGCACTATGAGCATATCGACGCGATGAAAGAGCTCTATCCCAATGTCGAGGTCAGTGAGGAGTTGTTCGTATTCGACAAGGCCCGCATCACCTGTTGCGGCGGCGCGGCAGCCTTGGATTTTGCCTTGCATATCATCGAGGGCACCAAGGGCGACGCTTTGGCCAATGCGGCAGCACGATACGTTTTTCACCAGACCGTGCGCCCCCAAGGCGCTATGCAAAGTCCGGGACTGGCCGAGCCGATGGGTCAACTGGCCCCCACAGCGGTCAAACGGGCGATAGCGTTGATGGAGCAGAACCTGGAAACACCGCTAAGCATTCCCGAGATCTGTGATTCCATAAACCTGTCACAACGCCAGTTGAATCGGCTGTTCGCGCGGCACGTCAAGAAAACTCCAACCATGTATTATCGTGACATCCGGCTGGACCGTGCACGCGGGCTGGTGACACAGACAGATATGTCTTTGCTTGAGGTTTCGGTGGCCTCGGGTTTTGCCAGCCAGGTTCATTTCAGCCGCGCATACCGCGAACGGTTTGGGCTGTCACCGCGCAATGATCGGGTGGAAGGCCGCGTTCCTTTTGAATTTCGAGCCTGGCCCATGCACCGCAAGACGGATAAGCAGATGGCGAATAAAGTTAAGTAAACGGCGAACTGTGCACAATGGTCGCGTGTGAGAGACGCGATCCTGTATCTCTGACCGAGTCACTCGGCAGGGTTTTGTTCACAGGAGACGCCCGCAATGACTGAACAGCCAACGTCCCAGCAATTCGCGGATATTTCCAAGGGCTATCACGAAAACCCATCCAGTTCGTTTTCGCTGCGGGCCGAGGCCTATACGGATCCAGCCTGGCACGCTGTGGACCTGCGCGAGATCATCGCCAAGACGTGGCAATGGGTCTGCCATGTCGAAAAGCTGCGCAAACCAGGCAGCTATGTCACGATCGAGATCGCTGGTCAGCCGATAGCCGTGGTACGTGATCGGGAAGGCGTTCTGCGTGCGTTCTACAATGTCTGCAAACACCGCGCCCATCAGCTTTTTTCGGGCGAAGGTAATACGACCCGCATCATGTGCCCTTATCACGCCTGGGTTTACAAGTTGGATGGACAGCTGGTGCGTGCCCCGCATACCGAGAATCTGAATGGATTCGAGCCCAAAGAGATTTGTCTGGATGAGGTGCAGGTAGAGGAATTTTGTGGTTTTGTTTATGTAAACCTTGATCGAGAGGCCTCACCCCTGTCGGAGCTGTCCGGCGATCTGGAAACCGAAATCCGCCACTGGGCGCCGGATATCGAAGAGCTGACATTTGCTCATCGACTGACCTATGACATCAAGTCCAACTGGAAGAACGTGGTCGACAATTTCCTAGAGTGTTACCACTGTCCGACCGCTCACAAGGATTTTTGCGAACTTGTCGATATGGACACCTACAAGGTGACCACGCACGGCATCTATTCCAGTCACATGGCCGATGCGGGCAACACGTCCAACAGCGCTTATGACGTGTCGAATGCCACGGTGAAAACCCATGCCGTTTGGTGGCTATGGCCCAATACCTGCATCATGCGGTATCCGGGTCGGTCGTCGATGATCATCCTCAACATCATCCCTGCAGGCCCCGACCGGACGCTGGAAACCTATGACTTCTTCCTTGAAACCAAGGAGCCCAACGAGGCCGAGGTCGAAACGATCCGCTATCTGGACGAAGTGTTACAGGTTGAAGACATCAACATCGTTGAAAGCGTGCAGAAAGGGATGAACACTCCAGCCTTCGACGTGGGCCGCATCGTGAACGACCCTGATGGCTCGGGCATGTCGGAACATGCGGTGCACCATTTCCACGGTCTTGTTTTGGACGCATACAAAAGGGCCGCCAGGTGAGTCAGTTTTCCAAAAGAATGCAGTTCCAACCTCCTCCCCGCCCGTGACTGAACGCGCGCAGTCACCGCATATTGGCAGGCAGGGAGGAACAGCATCATGCCAGCAACACCAAATATCGTCGTCGTGATGGCCGACCAATTGGCACCGCAATTTTGCGGGGCCTATGGCCACCCGGTCGCCAAGACACCGCATATCGATGCGCTGGCCGCGCGCGGGATGCGGTTTGATGCGGCCTATTGCAACTCACCACTTTGCGCACCTTCCCGGTTCGCCTTCATGTCCGGCCAGTTGATCAGTCGTATCGCCGCCTACGACAATGCCTCCGAATTCCGCGCCAGCGTGCCAACATTCGCGCATTACCTGAAGACGTTGGGCTATCACACCTGCCTGTCGGGCAAGATGCACTTTGTCGGCCCCGACCAGAAACACGGGTTTCAGGACCGCGTGACCACCGACATCTACCCGTCCGATTTCGCCTGGACGCCCGATTGGGAGGCCCATGATGAGCGCATCGACAAGTGGTACCACAACATGCAGACGGTCAAGGAAAGCGGCGTGGCCGTCGCCACCTTCCAGACCGACTATGACGACGAGGTCGGCTTTGCCGCGCGCCGCTGGCTGATAGATCGCGGGCGCGATCGGGCGCATGGATCGGAAGCGCCTTTCTGTATGGTCGCCAGTTTCATTCACCCACATGATCCCTATGTCGCGCAGCCGGAATGGTGGGACCTCTATGACGATGATGACATCGATATGCCCGAGTTCACGTTGTCACCCGAAGACCAAGACCCGTTCTCGCGTCGAGTCATGGATGGGATCGAAGCCAGCTACGTGCCTCTGACAGACGAAGAAGTCCGGCGCGCGCGCCGTGCCTATCTGGCTAATGTTAGCTTCTTCGACAGTCAGGTAGGCAAGATCGTCAGGACGCTCGAAGACATTGGCGAGCTGGACAACACCATCGTCATTGTCACTGCAGACCACGGCGACATGCTGGGTGAGCGCGGCCTGTGGTACAAGATGAACTTCTTCGAATACTCGGCTCGGGTGCCCTTGATCATGGCCGGGCCGGGGGTCGCCAAAGGCCGCGCGCCCAAGGCCTGCTCGCTACTGGATCTGTTGCCCACCTTTGTTGATATCGGAGGCGGCACCCCGGAGATGTTTGGCGAAACGGTCGACGGCCGATCACTAATGCCACTGGCGCGCGGTGAGGCCGACCCGGTGGACGAGGCGATCGGTGAATACTGCGCCGAAATGACCCCCTGGCCGGTCTTTATGATCCGGCGTGGGCCGCTGAAATACATCCATTGCGACATCGATCCACCGCAGCTTTATGACCTGTCGGTTGACCCGTTCGAGAAGGTGAATGTCGCTGCTGATCCAGCTTATGCCGAAGCCGCTGCAGGCTTTGCCGGCGAAGTCAGGGCCCGCTGGAACAGCGAACAGTTGCGCAAAGATGTGATCGCTACCCAGAAATCCCGCCGCGCGCTTCATGCGGCGATGGAAGCCGATGCTGGTGAGCATTGGGACTACAACCCACCCTCTGATGCCAGCCAGCAATATGTGCGCAATCATATGGATTGGACCGAAGCCGCAGGCCGTTATCGGTTCCCGCCACAAAAGGACGACTGATATGAAACTACAGGGAAAAATCGCCCTCGTAACTGGTGGTCGTGGAGGGATTGGTCGGGCCATCGTCGCGCGCTTTCTGCGCGAAGGTGCTATTGTCTATACCGCCGATCTGACACCACAAGGATCATTGACCAAACATGCCGATGATGGCAGCCGTTTTGTTGCCATGAACGTGGCGGATGAGGCTGCAGTAAAAGCTGCGATGGCGCAGATCGAGGCCGACGCAGGCAAGCTCGATATTTTGGTGAACGCAGCCGGGATTGAGATTGAGAAGACCATCGAAGACACCACGCTTGAGGAATGGAACCAAAGCTTCGCTGTAAACTGCACCGGCACCTTCCTGACCTCGAAATACGCCTTGCCCCTGATGCGCGCGGCGGCGAAAACCGGCGCTTCGGCCAGCATCATCAATTTTGGCAGCTATGATGGGTTCATCGCCGATCCCGGCCTTGCGGCTTATTGTGCCACCAAGGGCGCGGTGCATGCGCTGACCCGCGCCATGGCCTGTGACCACGGCCCTGATGGCATCCGCGTGAACGCGATCTGCCCGGGCTATATCGACACACCAATGCTGCAAAGTTTCTTCACCGGCGACGGGTCCGGCGGCGGAGGCAAGTCGATTGATGAGCTGCAACAGGCTGTTCGCGACGTACACCCGATGCGCACCTATGGCACGCCCGACGATATCGCGAACCTTGTCAACTGGCTCGCCTCGGACGAGGCCCGCTATGCGAGCGGTCAACTTTGGGTTCTGGACGGCGGACTGTCTGCGCAAGTCCAGCAGATGAGACTGTGATGTCAGAAGCGCTGCGCTCTCAAGAGCCGGAGGTCGCCGCTGGGATACCTCTGTTCGCATTTGGAGAGATGGCTTGGCGAAGGCCGATCTGGGGCATACCAGAGAACCCACGCCACCTCTTAGTTGTCCCTAAGACCTTCGAGGAGCCAACCACATGACCAAGCCCGTCATCATCACCTGCGCCCCCACAGGCGGCATTCACACCCCCACCATGTCGGAGCACCTGCCGATCACTCCGAGCGAGATCGCAACCGCCAGTATCGAGGCCGCCGAGGCCGGCGCTTCGATCATCCACCTGCATGCGCGCGACCCGGAAACCGGCAAGCCCGACCCGAACCCCGAGCTGTTCATGGAATTCCTGCCGCGCATCAAACACGCGACGGATGCGGTCATGAATGTCTCTACGGGCGGTGGGTTGGGCATGTCGCGCGAAGAACGCCTTCGCGCCGCGACGGTCGCCAGCCCGGAAATGGCAAGCATGAATATCGGGTCGATGAACTTCGGCATTTTCCCGATGAAGGACAAGTATTCGAACTGGAAGCATGACTGGGAGCCCGAATTCCTGGACATGACCCGCGATTTCATCTTCCGCAACACCTTCGCGGATATCGAATACTGCCTAAAGGAACTGGGTCAGGGCCACGGTACGCGTTTCGAGTTCGAATGTTATGACCTTGGCCACCTTTATAACCTGGCGTGGATCATTGATCAGGGTTGGATCGAGGGGCCGATTTTCGTGCAGATGGTTTTTGGCATCTTGGGCGGGGTGGGGGCCGATCTGGACAACCTGATGCACATGCACACGATTGCCAACAAGCTGTTTGGCGATGACTATGAATGGTCGGTGCTGGCCGCCGGTCGCCACCAGATGCCGTTCACCACGCAAAGCGCATTGCTTGGGGGGAACGTGAGGGTGGGTATGGAAGACAGCCTATACATCGGACCCGGAGAGAAAGCTGTGTCCAGCGCTCAGCAGGTTCGCAAAATTCGGGAGATCGTCGAAAATTTGGGGCTTCAGGTTGCCACCCCCGCCGAGGCGCGCGCGCGTCTGGGTCTGAAAGGCGGCGATCAGGTAGCATTCTAAGGAGGGGAGCACATGCAGACGAAGATGTTGATCAATGGCGAGCTTGTAGAAGGAGGCGGGGCGGCGATCCCGGTCCTGAACCCGGCAACCGGAGAAGAGATTTGCATCATCAATGCCGCGACCTCTGAGCAAGCAGACGCCGCAGCCGCCGCCGCGCATGAGGCGTTTGACACGTTTGGGCAGACCAGCCCGGCGGAGCGGTCGCAACTGTTGACAGATATCGCGGATGTCCTCCAAGACAACATCGAGGAGTTGGCCGAGTTGGAAAGTCTGGACGCAGGAAAGCCCTGGCCCTCTGCGCTAAACGACGAAACCCCGCTGACGCTGGACACCTTCCGCTTTTTCGCTGGTGCCGCGCGCACGATCACCGGGGTGACGGCGGGCGAATACGTAGCCGGTCACACTAGCATGATCCGCAAAGATCCGGTTGGACCGGTGGCGGCGATTGCCCCCTGGAACTACCCTTTGATGATGGCCGCCTGGAAGCTGGCTGCGCCATTGGCGGCGGGCTGTCCCGTGACGCTGAAACCCTCTCAGCTCACGCCACTTTCCACATTGAAGGCCGCTGAGCTGATTGCAGACATCGCCCCCAAAGGCGTCGTGAACGTTCTACACGGTTCGGGCCGCGAGATCGGCAGCCAGATGATCAACGACCCGCGCACCGAGGCGATTTCGATCACCGGGTCCAATGCGACCGGGGTCGAGGCGATGAAAGCGGCCTCTCGTCAGATCCGCCACGTGCATTTGGAGCTGGGCGGCAAGGCCCCCGTGATCGTCTTTGACGACGCCGATATCGACGCGGTGGCGGAAACCGTTCGCTATGGCTCGTTCTTCAACGCCGGTCAGGATTGCGCGCAACCCTGCCGCCTGCTGGTGCAGGATGCAGTCTATGACACGGTGGTAGCCGCTGTGCTCGATCAGGTTGGGCAGATCAAGGTTGGTGCGCAAAAGGCCGAGGGCACGGAAATGGGCCCGATCATCTCAGCCGGACAACGCAACACCGTGGCCGGATTTGTCGACCGGGCGCGCGACACTTGCGAGGTTGTCGCCGGTGGTAGGATGATCGACGGCCCCGGCTTCTTCTATGAACCCACGGTGCTCGCGAATGTGCCCCATGATGCGGAAGTGGTCTGCAACGAGATCTTCGGCCCTGTCGTTACGATCTCGCGGTTCAGCGACGAGGACGAGGCGCTGCATGTAGCCAATGCCGGTCCGTTCGGACTGGCTTCGTCGGTCTGGACCAACAATACCGGGCGGGCGATGCGGATGTCGGCGAAACTGCGCTACGGATTTACCTGGGTAAATACCCACGGCGTCGCGACCCCGGAGATGCCCTGGGCGGCGATGAAATCTTCGGGAACAGGTTGTGATATGAGCGTTTTTGCGCTCGATGCCTGCACCGCCGTCAGACATGTGATGATCGCCCATGGATAATTGCGCGATTGTCACCGGCGGAAGCCGGGGGATTGGCCGGGCTATTGTGGACCGGCTGTTGGCAGACGGTTTTGATGTTGTCACATGCGGACGCGGCGCCCGGCCTGAGGACATGCCGGAAGCGGTCGTTTGGGTCACGGGGGATGTGTCGAAATCCGGCGATGCGGCGATGCTGATCAAAGCCGCAAACAACGCATTCGGTCGAGTCACCTTGTTGGTCAACAACGCGGGCGTTCAGGTCGAAAAGACCGTGGCCGACAGCGATGATGACGATTGGGATCTGGTGATGAACGTGAACTGCAAAGGCGTGTTCAACATGTGCCGCGTGGCCTTGTTGGATATGGCCGAACATGGCGGCAACATCATCAATATCGGGTCAATCTCCGGTATGGTCGCGGACCCAAACATGGCGCTTTACAATGCGTCCAAGGCCTTTGTACACGGGCTGACCCGCTCGATTGCCGTTGATCACGGGCCAAAAGTACGCTGCAACGCGATCCGCCCGGGCTGGATCATGACGGAGATGGCCGAGGACGGGTTTGGCTTGGCAAAAGACCCGGAGAAAGCCATGGCTGACGCATTGGCCCGCCACCCGGTGGGCCGGTTCGGGGAACCCGCCGACATTGCCAACATGGTAAGTTGGCTGGCATCGGATCAGTCGGTTTACGTGTCTGGCGAATGTTTCACGGTCGATGGCGGCATGACTGCTGCCTCGCCCCTCAACCCGGGATTATTCTGATGGAATTTGCACATACGGCTTGCCTTGGTGGTGGTGTCATCGGAGCCAGCTGGGCGGCGCTTTTCTTGGCTTCTGGACGTTCGGTTGCGGTGTTCGATCCGGCGTCGGAGGTGGAAAAGCAGGTGCGCGACTATGTCGAGATGGCCTGGCCAACCCTGAGCGAGTTGGGACTGACCGAGAACGGCGCCCCTGACGCAATCAGCTTTCACGACAGTGCCGCCAAGGCAGTCACCGGAGCCGCGTTCATCCAGGAAAACGTGCCTGAACGCCTGCCCATCAAACACGCCACCTTTGCCGAGATCGAGCCGGTTCTGGACCCGCAAGCCATTGTCGCCAGTTCGGCCTCGGGCCTGATGCTGAGCCAGATGCAGGGAGGCTGGAAAGACCCCGCACGCTTCGTGCTGGGGCACCCGTTCAATCCGCCCCACCTGATCCCGTTGGTGGAAATCCTGGGCAATGACCTGACCGACCCGGCGGCAGTGGATGGGGCCGAACAGTTTTACGAAGCAGTGGGAAAGGTTACCATCCGGGTGAATAAGGAAAAGAACGGCCATGTCGCGAACCGCTTGCAAGCCGCTATATGGCGCGAAGCGATTTCATTGGTGGTCGAAGGCGTGGCGAGCGTCGAGGACGTGGACAAGGCAGTCTGGGCAGGACCCGGCCTGCGTTGGGCCGCGATGGGGCCAACCATGCTTTTCAACCTGGGCGCAGGCGCAGGCGGGCTTCAGGCATTTTGCGACCATTTCACCGACACGTTCAACGGCTGGTGGGATGATCTGGGACAGGTGCGTCTGGATGACGATGTTTCGCGCACCTTGATTGAAGGTGTGCGCGACGAGGCTCGCGGGCAAAGCCCAACTGAACTTTCGGCAAAACGCGACGCGTTGATCCTAGCAATGCAGAAAGCCACTGCAAGTTTGCGTTAGGCGATGAAACATATTGTGGTTAGTGGCACCAGGCAGGCCGGGTTTTCGCTCTGCGCTAACTTGGCGAGCGTGGGCGTTAGGGGCCGATCACACTGGTCGGAGAGGAGCACGCGCTGCCCTATCAGAGCTCTCAACAGTCCAAGACCTATCTTCTGGGCGCGATGGTACGTGAGCAGTTGTTTCTGCGGTCTGAAGCCTATTGCGGCAAAAAACGACATCACCCTGCGCATAGGCAGCCGCGTCTTAGAAAAAGACCGGGTCAGCAGGCAGGTGCGCACCGAAACAAGCAACGCCGTCCCCGATGATATCTGGTGCTGACAATTGTTTCACACTCGCGTCGCGTGCTAGGTGCCGTGGCGCAAGGGCCGCCCTCAATGCTTTAATGGCAGCGTGGCACTCAATTTCATTTGTATCTGATGCCCGAAAAGAGCCCAAAGCGGTCACCTGCCTCTACCGTGAACATTTAGTTGGTTACTAGCCCTTGATTTCGTCCTTGGCAATTGCTTGCGATCAAAACAAAGCGAGAGGTCGCCTTTGAATTTCTTCTTTGATTTTGGGAGGCAAAATACCGGAAAAACTGCGCACAAGATCTCTTCTCGGCCTAAGTTTCACCGGCTTCCTCAAACCTATCCAAAAACTTGTAGTCTGTTGGCGGATCGTCGCAAATACCTGGTCCACACTCCAATAGAGCTGAGCCTGCGTTGGCGGCTCCCAAAGCTAAGATCAACATGAACGCGGTTTTGGCCAACTTGCTTCCACCGAACCGTTCCGATGCCCTAACGTCCGCCGCTAGATCATATTGCTTTTCAAAGACAAGCATCACCGCGGTCCCGAGTATTATCAATCCGAAGGCTATGCCGGCCCAAGTGTAAAAATGCAGACCAAGAACCGGAGACCCATAGTGCCCGGTGCCGGGCACTATGTGCAGTAGGATTTGGCGGATCGAAACGCTGATGCCAAATATTGCTGCCACAAGGACGATTCCGTAGTTCCTTGCACGCGTGCCCCACAAGAGGTTTAGCCCGAGCCCAAACCCCACGGCCACGAAACCGACACGTTGCAATAGACACAGCGGACAGGGTAGTTCGTATAGAACAAGCTGAAAATAGAATGCAAGAACCAACACTAGGCAGACAGCCAGGGCACCAAGCGCGTTCATATTTCGGGCAAATTCAGGTGACATGGAACGATCTCACAGTTGGATTGAAAGCGGCGTTGTTGCATGAAATTTAAGCCAATAAACGCTCGCCAAAAGCGTGACTACGAAGAGAGCGTATGAAAGCCGGACGAGTTTATAGTAAGCGAGCCCCAAAGCGCATGTGAACAACGCAAATAGTAGTGCAATCATATTGATCCCTTTGACTTTTGGTTTCGCCGAGACTAGCAGGTATTGAGGGCACCGTTTCCTTTTCGAAACTCGGTTCTAAGCATCTTATCAAGTCTCAAATGGTCTTCCATCTTGTTTGCGATACTGCGCCCTCTGGGATTTAACTCTAAGCCTCTGGATCCTCCGAAGATATCCCGAGCTGGGCTAGTTCTTCCCAAACACCATCAGGGATGGACCACTCTGCCCATTCCATCGCCTGTTGAACATGCTGAGGCCATGTCACTCCGCAAATCGTCGAAGTGATGTCGTCATTTTTCAAAGAGTGTTGCAACGCGACCGCCCCGACTGGGACATCGTAGTGCCCGCATACCTCTTCAACAGCACGTATTGGCGCAAGTACTTCATCATCCGCAGGACGATAGACATATAAGCGATGGATCGCGCTGCCTCGGGCAAGTGCACCTCCGGAATAAGGTGCTGCGTTCAATATCGAAACGCCTCGTGATTTCGCGAGTTCTATGAGAGGTGCCGCGTTGTCGTTTACCAGTGTATGCCGGTTGTGTGTCAGGACCACGTCAAAATCCCAACCCTCCAAAATTGGCATCATCAAGTCGATACGTCCCGCTGCGATCCCGACCGCCTTTGCTAGACCTTCCTCCTTGATACGAAACAACTCTTCAATCGCGCCACCTAGTCCTTTGACCTCAGATAGGTCATTTGCATATTCGACATCATGCACGTGGAGTATATCGACGCTGTCGACGCTTAGGGCCGAAAGACTTTCCTCGAATGACCTACGTGCCTGAGAAGCATCAAAGGCACCGGTTTCCATATCCCGGTCGACTTTGGTGGAAAGCACCCGCCCTTCCGGCCAACCGCCAAGCTCACGAATGACTGTTCCTATGCGCTCTTCACTTCGCCCCGTGGCATAGCAACGGGATGTGTCCAGGAACGCATTTGGCTGCGAAAGAATTGCCCGAATTGTATCAATCGCGCGGTCTTCCTCAACTTCATACCCATAGATTTCAGGAATGCTTCCCAGCCCTGTCGATCCAAACCCGACGCGAGGAACCCGTATTCCTGTCTTACCAATTTCGCGTAGCTCCGCCATGCCAACCTCCCAATTGGTTCCGGACGTTCATAGATGTTGCGCGAGTAGCTTCTTGAAAACAAGTCAGAGTTTCCGCGAAGCTAATTGGTTGTACGGGGACCTTTCAAGCAATTGCACCCACAGGCTCTTGCGAAGAAGCCTGTTCCGCACACAACCCGGAAATTCGCATTAGATATCAACTGTGGCTTTCCCTTACATTCGCGCACCACTTGAAACGCAATGCCATCAGCGGCCGAAGTTGCAGACCAGTTAGGAGTTCGGCTATGCTTTGGCGCATTGCCCAAGTTTCTCTTC
>NZ_JBQFTH010000004.1:0-340031 GCF_056538565.1 Ruegeria sp. BG11
GATCGCAACGAGACCAGAGGCTTCGGGATCACGATGCTCGTAAAACCATTTATGCCAGGCATGAATCTTGGGCAGTAGATTAGCAAGCCGCTTATGCGCTAGAACTTTGTCTTCCGAGCGATCTGATCGTCCAGTTCAATTGCTCGCTTGGCCGCTTCAGTCGCGGCAATCAACGTGTCCTGAGGGGTATCTGACCACTGAAAGAAGAATATCGTTCCCAGCGCGCGGGCCAACAGGCTGTGCGCTGCCGCGAATTCCGGGTCCGCAGCGATGGCGGACTGTGCAAACGTCACCGCGTCCTGCTGAGCCTCTTGCGAAAAAACGGCCTGCCGCGCCCGACCGCGCAAATACAGATCCCATGCCCCCATGTCCTCGGTCGGTTTTTCGTGCGATCGTGCTTCGCCGGACTGATATATCTCAGGTAATAACTGACCCGCGATGGCCCTGCTTATCTCGTCCTGAACGTCAAAGACATCCGTTACTTGACGGTCAAAAACCTCGGCCCAGATGGTTTCGGCGCTGTCGACATCAATAAGTTCTCCGCTGACGCGCATCTGACCATCGGCGCGGCGGACGCTGCCGCGGACAACATAGCCAACCCCAAGGTCGCGTGCGATTTCGATTGGAGTTGCCTGATCCCTAGCGTACGAGAACATCGTCGCGCTGGATACAACGAACAGTTCCCGGTTGCGCGACAAATGCGCGATCAGGTCGTCGGTGAGACCGTCGACGAAATACTGACCCGTTCTTTCGTCCCCGATATTGTCAAACTGCACAACGGCCAAAGAGGGTTTCCCGGAGTCCGGCAATCGCTGCCGATCAGCAAATATGGAGAACGACAGCATCGCAATTGCCAAGGTCAACAGAACACCCGCAACTAGAAAGCCGCGTTTGGGCGCCTTGGCAACACGCTCAGGCGGGTCATCCGATGCAACCGGGGCCACAAATTGGAATCCGCGCTTTGGAAAGGTCTTGATGTAGTCTGAGCTTGCCGCAGTATCACCCAAGGCTTTGCGAACAGACCGAATGCGCGTGTTCAGCGCGGCATCCGTAATCGCTGCGCCGCCCCAAATCTCGTCAATGATCTCTTGCTTGCCAACAATCCTGTCTCGATTCCTGACAAGAAATTCCAGCAATTGCAGGGCCTGAGGTTCCAGAGCAACCGGTTCGCCACTGCGGTTCAATCCCTGTGTCGGATCAAGTTGGAACTCTAAGAAACGGTACATACTGAAACCTACACTCCGCCATGTCCTTGGCTCAACGAAGTTTGCAGATTGTTAGATGAATGTCAGAAAAAATCAGCTTCCGATCAAGCACGGCGTGTTCGCCGGGCGTAGCGTTTTCGGGGGTTAGCGCTCCGTAGCATTCCCTAAAGCAACAAGGAGACAAGACATGGTACAACTAAAAACACTTTGCATGACGGCCGCGTTCGCTCTGGCGGGCAGCACTGCGCTCGCTGAAACGGATCTTGAGGCGGCATTGAATAGCGGCGCCGAACGCCTCAACGCCGATCAGATCGCAGAGCTATTGATCGGAAATACTGTCACCGCCACGTCCGGAAAGAAGAGATTTCGCTTTTTCTATGACCCGAACAATGTCGTGAGCGGTGAGCTTACGAACGGTGGCTGGAGCGGTGCCGGCGCATTTGCCATCACCGATACAGATAAGGTTTGTGTTTCCATGGCCGCTGACAATGGGCGCTATCGCTGTATGACAGTGCTGCGTGTAGGGGACTCGGTCCAGAAGTTCAGCGCGGACGGAAAGCGAACTTTCGAACTGCAAAGCTTTGAACCATCTAAAGGCCTGTGAGTATTGGTTTCAAAATGGTTCTGACCCTAGATCTGCCATTTTTTTGATTAAGGAAAAATGGCAGGTACGAATTCAACGCTTTTGTTGGAAGTGCGCAGCGTACGCCTGAATTGCGCGGAAATGGTTTGTCAAAATTCGAACACTACCAGTTTCTAACCTAACGCTTGGGTCAGGCTTGCCTCCTTCGTTGGTCATGACTATCGACGCTGATCTGGTTCATATGTGGTGGATTGGAGCGGCAAGCTTGCGTGCAACGGCGGCGCCAGCCAGTGCGCACCAATCGTGTCCCCATGGCTTGATCTGCAGACCTGCAATAGTTCTCGTCACCTACAGAGGGGCGCTCAACTGACACGCTTTCATGCAGACAACTTCAAACCCTTCTGCCTTCAAACCGAACTAGAAATGTTGGCTTGACGTATCGAATTCAAAGCCAACGTACTCAATCGGAAAGCGTAGCTAAGTTACGCACATTGAATTTCCTTACCGCATCAACAGAAACCGCAACCAGGTAAGGGCAAGGTCGCAAATGCGATTGTCGTCTGGCGGCTTCACTTGACCTTACAATTCGTCAAGGAGAAAAGCTACGTGATGTTCAGGCACAACGCTCAACTTTAGTCCGGACCGGTTTACGCAGTTCTGAATTCCATCACGCGGGCAAGATGTTGTGGTTTACCCTGAACAAATTGGCCGGGTCATATATGCCCTTGATCCTAGACAGCTTGTCCCCGTTGCCGCCGTATGCCCCGGCCATGTGGTCTGCTTCGTCTTCAGGCATGAAGTTGACATACGCACTTCCGCTCGCGTGCGGTTGCATCTGGTCATAAAGCTTTCGCGCCCAATCAATACACTCGGCATCCTTGCCGGGATCTTCCCAACGCGTGTGAACATTCATGATGAAGTGAGCGGATCTCTGAGGATAAGCCGTTGAACCGGCCTCGACGCGCGCCATAGCTCCGCCCACATGGGCAATAAAAACTTCGCACGCCGGGTCAGGAAGATTTGCAATAGCGTTCAGTAAACTTGAGATCGCGTCAGAAGAAAGTTCATCTAAATCATGGCTCTTCCAATAGTTCCTAGCACCTGGTGTTAAAAGCGGGTCAAAAGCGGCCTGCCAATCTACAAACTTATGGGGAGAGATCACGTCGGCAATTGGTTCGCCAAGCGCGCGTATTGCCGCCATAGCTTTTTCACCTTCGTCCATGGGTCCGCTATAGCAGGCAGCAAAGATCAACACCTCTCGTCCATGCCACTCAGCTGGCAAAAACGGTAGAGGAGGCGCTTTCCGGATCACGCTCCAGACGGTCAGCTCATCCGGGGAATTGTCCGCAATGGCGGCAAATTCAGCGAGAAGTTCTGGAGCATTTTCTATCGGATGAACAACGAGGCCAGAGAGGACCTCGGGACCTAGCTCATGCAGTTGAAACTCGAAAGATGTCACCACACCAAAGTTTCCACCCCCTCCTCGAATGGCCCAGAAAAGCTCCGAGTGGCTTGTGGTCGAGGCGGTTACAATGGCTCCGTCCGCGGTCACGACTTCCGCAGAGAGCAAATTGTCGATCGTCATACCAAATTTTCGAGTGGTCCATCCAAAGCCGCCGCCAAGTGTGAGGCCTGCGATGCCCGTAGTCGAATTGATGCCAACGGGAACGGTAAGTGCATGTGCCTGAGTTTCGCGATCCACATCTCCTAGCAGTGCTCCTGGCGCAACCCGAGCAGTTTTGCTGACAGGGTCGACGTGAACCGACCGCATCTGGGACAAATCGAGCATGACCGTTTCATCCGCGACTGCATGTCCCGCTATCTGATGCCCACCTGACCGAATGGACATTATGAGGCCATTGTCGCGTACGAAGTTCACGGCCTTCTGCACATCGCTTGCACCCAAGGCGCGGATTACGAAACCGGGGTAACGTTCGAACATGCTATTCCACGTGGTCCTGGCATCTTCGTATTCCGGGGTGCTTTTGTTGTAGACCGCGCCGCGAAGCGACAAATCAAGAGCGTCTAAAGCGTCTTGGTTCACAGTTGCCGTACTACCATCAAGTGTTTTTAGATCAAACATGCATTGGCCTCCCTATTGTCAGGTCGGGCTTCTTGCAGGGCTGCCTCAGTTAACTAATGACTACGTCGCGTTGCCTCGCGAAGACGTTTCACTGAATTAGGTAAAATACGATGCTGATTAGGCGAAAACTGCCGGATCAATCCGATCCACAGGCGTTATCACATCGGCGGGAATGTTCAGGCGTTCGGCCGCCTTTCTCAGGCTTTCCTCATCCGGGGCTTCGTACAAGCAGTAGGTTTTGCGCTTGTCTGCGCTGAGAAACGAAAAAATCCACTCGACGCCGACTTCGTCATTGATCTCTTTGATGTGAATCTTGTCATCGTCTGTGACGTTGAGCTGCTCGGCGAAATTTCTTTCAATTATGTACCTTGGCATAAAGTCCCCCAAACCAGATTAACTACCTTAACTCGCTACTCCTTCGAGCTTTGACCTAAGGGAAACCATACTCAATTTCTGTGAAATTGCCAACGCTTCCCCTTCCAGTTGAAACGCCTGTTCCACATCATTCTGGCGCCCGCGTCGTCTTAGTGCCGTTGCATATGCCGCCTTGCTGTGCGCGACCCAAGGGGGGCATTTCATGCGCGTGTCAATTTCTATGGCCTTCTCGAACATCTTCTCAGCGGCATCCCAGTCCTTCAGAACCGTAGCCAGACGTCCGAGGCGTCGCGCAGCGGCGCCGGTGCACACTGTAGTAGCCCCAGCGGTGATCGTCAGGTCTTCATAAGGAGCAAGCATTCCATAGAGTGTCTTGGCGTGTTCCTGATGCTCAATGGCGACACATATGTCAGCCAGATAGGACAATGTCGTTGAATACATGGCGTCGGGGGGAAGATCGAAGCCATTGGCAGCCATTTCATTCAGTATTCGTTCGGCGGGTTCTTTGTATCCAAGCTCCGCAGCGATAAGACCAAAACCGGGCTTCCATGAAATGTCTTCGGGGCTGTCTGTCATCAGTTTCTTGATCACAGGCGCGACCTCGTGCAGTCGGTTTTGTTCGCGGCGGATCGTGAACATTTGAACTCCAAAGACGCCCTCAACATGTTCGCCGTGGGTCTTTCGGCCAATTTTCACCGCCTCTGTGGCGTGTTTCTCAGCTTGCTCAAAATCGCCGTCCATAATTGCAACCATGGCGCGTGCGTGTTTCTGAACCCAATAGAGCTGCAGATGATTATCCTTTTCCGAAATTTCGGTAAGCAAACCCAAAGAATGGTCCATCAACTCACGATCGGCCATCTCGGCGCCTACAAACAAGCTCAGAGTTCGGTCCCGTCCTTGATCGATACTACCAAGATGCTCGGCCACACTATGCATAGCCTCCAGATTTTCGCGCCAATGGCGGGCTTCTCTCCCCTTACGCGCAACGAATGGGGCCCCAAAATGCATCATCATTACCGAGAACTGGGATTTATAGTCTCCCAGTTTTGCGGCCAGCTCCATGGACTGCTGGCCGAAACGCGCACCTTCGGAGAACTGACCGACGAACATGTGCGCGCGCGCGAGTTGGCTCATCAATCTGCACCGACGGACTTCATCAGCATCGGGCAAGTCTTTTAATGCATTGTCGCAAAGATTGATTGCTTCATTGTGCCTTTCGCTGGACATCATGCATGAGTCAGCGAAATGGTTGGCCGCGTCAGCGGCCAACTCCACATCGTGCACCGCCCGCGCCGCGTTGGAGGCGTCTTTTAGAACTGCAATCCCTTCAGGCAATTGACCCAGGCTGTCGTGGCTGCGGCCAACAAGGATCTTGCCTTGGATTAATTCTGTTTTGGAGATTGAGCCAAGTTTTTCAGCAGCTTGCAGCGTTTCTCTGGCGTTCGTCATCGCCTCTTGGCTGGCAGACCGCGCCAACGCCATTTCTGTCGCAATTTGCCATTTTTCGAACGCAGCCCTCCAATCCTCAGCTTCTGATAGGTGACGGGCGACCAGTTCGGGGCGACGCGCGATCTCGGCGGACCTTGTCTGTATCAACGCACGCGCCACATCTGCGTGTTGTTGTTTTCGAGTTGAGCTTAGCATGGACTGATAGGCAGTATCGCGGATAAGGGCATGACGGAATACAAAGTGCCCGCGATTGTGACCGCTTTCGAAGATTATGCCTGTTCGCGAAAGTTCTTCGAGGCAATTGTTGATATCAGAATCTTCAAGACGCATCGCCGCATTCAAAATGCTCGGCTCAAACTCTCTGCCAATAACAGACCCTGTTAGCGCGACCTGTTTTGCCTTAGGCGAAACCGCATCAAGACGCGCCATCAACGCGCCTTTCAGAGACGAGGGTATGTGGATTTGCCCTTGCTCACCCGCCTCCACAATCGTTCGCGTCAATTCCTCCACGAACAAAGGTACACCGTCGGTCTTTTCAATGATTTTGGCAATCAAGGCATCGTCCGGTTTCTTCCCTGTGATATTTTCGACGAGGTGTGAAACATGCGCAGAATCGAACCGGCGCAGTACAAGAGACTGAACGTGCGTGCCCCCGTCCTCGCGGGCCAATTCCCACCCAGGCCTGTGGGTAATCAAGATCATAAGAGGAAGGTCGCTGGATATCGACTTAAAACGCTCCAACAAGGCTTGTGTGGAAGGATCAATCCAATGCGCATCTTCTACACACAGAACAACTGGGCACACGTCTGATCGCACCTGCACTGTGTGAATCAAAGTTTGGATTGTCATGTCGCGCTGCTCCTGCGGCGACATCTCGAGCACCTTTTGGGCCAGCGCACTACGAGGTGCAACCAAAGCTGCGAAGACAGGTAGAACTTGTTCCCAGTCCAGTCCCGGCCGTCCTTCCAGCATCTTCTTGACATGTTCAAGGATCAGATTGTCATCAAAGTCCGGTTCGACACCTGCGTCCTGGGATATCCGTTGGGCAACCGGATGAAAGGGGCTACTGCTGAGATAAGGAGAACAATTCAGCCTTATGATATCTCCCTGGTCGTTCGCGGTGGTATCTGCGAGGAATTCCTCTGTAAGTCGCGATTTCCCAATCCCGGCTTCACCGGACAGCAGCACAACCTCTCCATGACCATTCTGGGCACGTTGCCATGATTGCAGCAGAATACCCTTTTCGTAGTCCCGGCCGATCATAACACTGTCGACATCATCGCGATGTGCGGCCCAAAACCGGCTTTCCGCACTGCGTTCTGACACCACTTTCAGTAGAGTACGGGGTTTTGCAAAACCCTTCAGTTCTTTTTTCCCAAGAGACTTGTATTCAAATATCCGATGCAACGCTGTCTCGGTTTCCTCCGCCGACAACACGACCGAGTTTGGTTCCGCAAATTCTTGAATCCGCGCCGCAAGATTGACAACCGGACCCGTCATGGCCCCTTCTTCATATGTGTTTTCACCGATATTATCGCCGACAACGACATCACCACTCGCAATGCCCAGCCTTACTGACAAGCGCTCGCCGTCCGGGGTTTTGAGTTCGCCAACGCGATGAACGGCCTCAAGACCGGCTTTGATCGCCCGAATTGCGTGATCTTCGTAGGCCCTTGGCCAGCCAAAAAACACGAGAAGACCGTCGCCCAAGTATTTTGCAACATAGCCACCATATCGACTTACGACGCCCGCAACGGCGTCTTGGTAGTTCTGTAGCAAGTCCCGCATATCTTCGGGGTCAAAACGATTGGTGAGTTCCGTCGAGCCGACGAGATCGGCAAACAAAACGGTTACGTGGCGCTTCTCAGCAGTGGCCGGCTCACCATGCTTACTTTTGAGCGGATCGTCACTTTGTGAATGATTTGATATGGGCGCGTTTGCGTTTTCCGGCGGGTGTTCACGGGATGCTTGTGGCGATGAAGTTGCGCGTTGCTGGCCGATTAGCTCTTGCACTGCGGCGAGGATGATCTTGCGGTGGCCAAGGCTCACCCCGAGCTCTTTTAAGTCGTCGTCTGACAGAAGTGGCAAAACTCGCGCATCGATATCATTTGCCGCAAAAACATCTGCGTACTGGCTCAGTTCGAGATCTTTCAACCACTTTATAATTTCGACCGACATCTTTGGATCATGCTGGGATACGCATCACTAATCAAGAATACGCATTCAAAACGGGATGACCTTGAATGAATAGCTGCAGAATATCTTTACCTTCAGATCAACCGAGTAGGTCGGTTCTTGCCCCAGCATTCCAGAATTGCGCAACTTGCCAATTAGCTGCACGTATTTGATGATTTTTCTTTGAAGAGAGATATTTCTACGATGTGCGAGTGCGCGCGGCACTAGGCCATACTAGCGCATTGAATGTGTCCTTTTGTGGACCGCAACGCCTCATATATAAACTAAGCTACGAAATGCAGCGTTGGGCCAACCGTGCGAGCGACCCGTTAGCGTTAGATCTCCATAGTTTCGGCGATTGCTAAGGCATCCTCGAGTTCGACGCCAAGATATCGAACTATGCTGTCCATCTTGGTATGGCCGAGAAGAAGCTGAACCGCTCTAAGTTTCCGGTCTTCTTGTAGATCTGAGTGACCTTGGTTCTCCTTATTGAGTGGTTGCCGTATGCGCTCGCCTCAAGACCGATCAACGTGACCCAGTCTCGCACAATCCGCGCGTATTGACGCGTCGATATGAGTAATCGCTCATGAAATCGGCCGTGCCAAAGGTATTCTGAACCGACCATGAGTTCGTCTTCCATCCATTTTCCCAATAGAGGCACGTGTGCCCTCGGGTATTTCGAAGCGCACAGGTTTCTGCGTCTTGCTTTGCAGTACAGAAGCCCCTTCCATGATATGACCCGACGCCATGACATCGGCCACCTTCAACTTCACCAGATCGCAGCCCCCGAGCTTACTGTCGTTCGCCGTGTTGAAGAGCGCCAGATCGCGATAGATTTCGGCAAGTTCGAGACGTACTCGAATCGCCGAGACGTGTTTTGGATTAAGAGGGTGTTTATTCGCCTACAATACGCCTTTGATTCCAGGCTGCGCGAAGTGCTCGAATGGTAGGTAACTTTGGGGCCTCCATGGTTGATCCTCTGGTCCGCCATGCCCGCCCACAACGACAACCCGACGTTGTCGCAATACAATATCAAAGGATGCTGCATGCTGCTCGAATGACAGTTAAGCACAGAAAGAGGACTCTTCAATTCCTAACAATATCTAGTCCCTAATTACCTGGCCAAAATGAAATCTTTGGGCGAAAAACAAAGCTGTGAGCGCACCCGCACCCGACGCGAATGCGCTTACAACATTGAATGAATGGTCATAGCGCATGGATGTCGAACGGATCGGAGAAACCTTTGATCCTAGTGCCGACAAATGTCTCCAGTACATTAACCGTTTCCAACAGATCGCAGGTTTCTTGATCAACCAGAATTCGACTTCCAGTTTTCTGCGTTTCTGCTTCCAGGCGAGCAGCAAGGTTTACGGTCGATCCGATACAAGTATACGTCGCCCTGTTGTCTGTACCGGCATAACCAGCGACGACTTCTCCAGTCGCTATTCCGATACCGATTTTTAGGTCACTTTTCCCTTCCGAGCGCCGTTCGAGATTTAATATCTCAATCATGTTGTGCATTTCATGCCCTGCCGCCACTGCGCTTTGCGCGGAGTTGGACAGCGACTGCGGAACTCCGAACAGAGCCATCAAACCGTCTCCCAACATCAGGCTGACAATCCCGCCATTGCTGGTAACAGCCTCGAACATCAGCGTGTAGAAAGTGTTGAGCAGGTCGATTGTTTCCTCGGGAGCGAGATCTTCCGATAGGGTCGTGAAGCCGCGAATGTCACAGAAAAGGACCGAAGCGTTGGCACGTTTGCCTCCTATCGCAAAACCGGATTCTTGCAGGTCTTGTGCAACCTCCGTTGTTGCAAAGCGCTCTAGCAGTCTCTTTTGTTCGTCCCTGAGCCTTTTCTTTTCAAGACCGCTGGAGACGCGTGCACTGAGGAGTGTCTTATTGACTGGTTTTGGCAGGTAGTCTTCAGCGCCCAATTCAATGCACCGCACGACATTGTCCAGACCCTCAACAGAAGACGTTACAATTACCGGCAGATCGCGCAGGTCGGTGTCGGATTTGACAGCTTCCAAAACCTGAAAGCCGTCCATTTCCGGCATTTCGATATCCAGTAGAAGCAAGTCAAACGGCTGGCTAGACAGCATCTCCATAGCAACCCGGCCGTTTTCCGCGACCGATGCTTGGTGACCCAAAAGCTCTACGCTGCGCGACAAAAGCAAGCGGTTCACCTTGTTGTCGTCGACGATGAGCAAATGGCCGGGAGCGTCAGTCATCAATCAGACTCCGTAAAGCCGTGGCCGCAGTGGTGAGGGCTGTCTCCAACGCCGTCGCATCTTTTAGGTCTCCAGCCTCGGGCAGTTCTCCAAGCTCGACTTTCTTGGCCAGTTCGGCAAGAGCCGTCGCACCAAATGTGTTGGCGTTTGACTTGATAGAATGCGCAGCACGCCGGTAACGGTCGGCATCGGCCGCAGCCGCAGCCGCTTTCAATTCGTCAATCATGCCGGGCGCTTCGTCGAGAAAGGTGTTCACAAGTTCGGCTGCAAATTCTTCGCCTGTGGCGTCTTTAAGCTCTGCCAAGATTTCATGATCAATTGGGCTGTCAGTCATGAATCACCTTCTTATTCTTGGGGAATTTAACAGGGCTTCGATTAGGACAGGTACACGGATCGGTTTGGTGATATAGTCGTCCATCCCTGCATCCAGGCACATCTCACGGTCCCCCTGCATTGCGTTCGCGGTCATCGCGATTATGCGAGGGCGACTTCCGTCCGAATGCGATTTGTTGATACGACGAGACGCTTCAAGACCATCCATCTCGGGCATTTGCACATCCATAAAAACGACATCGTATGTTTGCCGGTTTACGCTTTCGACCGCCTCAGCACCATTGCTGGCCAAATCCGCGCGGTAACCCATCTGCTCGAGCAGTCGGAGTGCAAGTTTCTGGTTCACCAAATTATCCTCAGCCAGCAAAATGCGCAGTGGATGTCGCGTTGCCATATCCGGATCTGTTTGAGGTTTGTCCTGTGGTTTGGACGGCTTTACGCGCACCTTTTCAGTCGCGAACAGTGTGACCAGGGTGTCGAACAAGTGGGATTGGCGCAAAGGTTTGGCGAGGTTGGCGGCGAAGAGCCCATCTTCCAGGTCTATATCTCGCGGGCCAAGTGAACTGAAAAGGATGAGTGGCAAACCTGGCTTCTTGGCGCGAACCTTTTTGGCAAGCTCTTCTCCATCCATTTCGGGCATATGCATGTCAAGAATGGCCAAATCGAACTCGACGCCTTCTTCTAGTATGCTCAGCGCCTCGAACGGAGACTCACAGGTCGTGGTCTGCGTGCCCCATTTCTCGGTTTGAAGAGACAGGATTTTACGATTGGTGGCATTGTCGTCCACCATCAAAATTCGTTTGCCTTCGAGTTCAGGCTGAACGCCGACGAGAATGCGTGAAGATGACTTAACCGGCTTTGCAGGTTTTGCCTGGATCTTGAAAACAAAAGTGGAACCGCTCCCCTCGCCATCGCTTTCAGCCCACATGGTCCCGCCCATGAGTTCCGCAAGACGTTTTGAGATCGCAAGACCCAGACCAGTGCCGCCATATTTCCTGGTCGTTGAACTATCTGCCTGACTGAATGACTGAAATAATCGACTCATGCCTTTTTTGGATAGGCCGATTCCGGTGTCTCGGACTTTAAACGTCAGTTCGAGCATTCCCTGTACCTTGGCAGATTGCTCAACAGACAGAACCACTTCGCCGCTTTCGGTAAACTTCACTGCGTTGGAAAGAAGGTTTAGCAGAATCTGCCGCAATCTCGTTAGATCGGCGCTAATCGCCAACGGTAGCGAGTCATCGAACTCATAGGCCAGATCGAGTTGTTTCTCGGCAGCCTTGCCGCTGATTAAATCGAGCGCGCTTTCTACGCATTCGCGCAGGTCAAACGGATGGTTTTCGATGTCCATTTGTCCGGCCTCAATTTTCGAGAAATCGAGGATCTCGTTGATGATACCTAAAAGCGCATCGCCGCTATCGCGGATCGTATTGGCGTAGTCGCTTTGTTCTGCATCCAACTCTGTGTCCATCAACAGCCCGCTCATCCCGATAACGGCATTCATTGGCGTTCGAATTTCGTGAGACATCGTCGCCAAGAAGGCGCTTTTTGCTTCGTTTGCTTCCTCAGCAACTTTTCGCGCCTCTTCGGCCTCGCGGAAAAGACGAACATTCTCGATGGCAATTACCGCCTGGTCTGCAAACGAGTAGGCGAGGTCGATCTCATCTTTGGTAAAGGCGCCAGCTGTTTTCCGAGCGAACACCAACACACCCAGACACGCCTTGCCTTTTATCAGTGGCAGCAACAGAGCGGCGCGAACGCCATGCCGGTCATACGTAATCTGCTCGAACGGTGAGAGTTCGAGCGTATCCCAATCCGGAAGATGTAGCATTTTCTTCTCATGAAGAACCTGAGCGGGAAAGCTGGACATTGGATCCGGGTCGATAGGGAAACTTTGGTTTCCTTCAAGGGTGGCAACACCGTCTGCACTCACCCGCGCGAGCACCTCGAACGTGTTACCTTGAGCGGTCATGGCCGCAACCATATCAGAGGAAACCAACCGCACACCTGCTTCTGCGATTGCTTCGAAGACTGGCTTGATGTCGTCAGGAGACTGGCTGATCACCCGTAGAACGTCCGCACTCGCAGTCTGACGTGCAAGGGAAGCTTGCGTTTCATTAAACAGGCGAACGTTTTCCAGCGCGATGATGGCCTGATCGGCGAAGGACTCGGCAATGGCGACCTCATCTTCGCTGAAAACTTTGGCCGTTTTTCGGATGAACACCAAGGCACCGAAACATTCCGTCCCGCGCATCAGAGGCACTGTCAGCGAAGACTTGAACCCTTTCCGGCGGATGATTTCTTGATCGCGTGGGGGTAGCTCATCGTACCGCCATTCGGGCAAATGCAAGGTCTTGCCGCTCTTGATTGCCTTAGAGGGCAAATTGTCTTCGGGATCAATTGGCAGGCGCTCGTTCCATGTGATTTCTTCGACACCATCAGGTGTCGCAGCAGCGATCTGCCAAAGTTCAGTCTTGTTCGCCTGAATAGCAATCGACAGGTCGCAATCTATGAGGGTCGTCGCCAGTCCGACAATCTTTTCAAAAACCGGCTTGGTATCTGTTGGGGATTCAGAGATTACTCTTAAGACGTCCGCGCTTGCGGTTTGGCGCGCGAGGGCGGTCTGCGTTTCGTTGAAGAGTTGCGAGTTCTGAATTGCAATTATTGCCTGAGACGCGAAGGTCTCCATTTGCTTTATTTGTTTTTCGTCAAAAGCGGCCGCTGTTCGACTGCCCATGCTGATAACACCAATTGTGTCACCATCACGGATTAGTGGCACGGAAAGAACGGATCGATAGCCTTCGAGATTGGACTTGAGCAGCGGATCGTAGTTAGTGTCAGCTTGCGTATCTTCAACATAGTCAGCCCTTCCATGCAAAAGCGCACGTGCTGTGGCCGACGTTTCCCCGGGTTCAAAAGGATGCGCCTTTAAAAAATCCGCGAATTTGGCCGATACATTGTGTCCGGCAAAATAATGGTACTTTCCATCTTCGGGTGTCTTAAGTGCCACAAAGGCATCCTGTAGGCGGCAAATACGGGATGAAACGGCCAGCAATGCTTCCAGTACAGGCTCCAATGCATCAGGAGACCGAGAAATAACTTCGAGTACCTCGTTTGTGGCTTTTTGATACTCTAACGATTCCTCAACTTCCGCCGTTCGGGCTGTCACCTCGTCGAATAGGTGCGCATTTCCAAGTGCAATTACCGCTTGCGAGGCGAATGTTTCAACTAAGGCTATCTGCTTGTCCGAGAACGCCCCAATTTTCGAATGAGCAAGTGAAATCACGCCGAGCGTGACCCCATCCTTTACGAGCGGAACCCCCAAAGATGAACGAAATCCGGCGCCCAGTGCTTCTTCTTTCCAAGCGTAATCCGGGTCGTGCTCAAAATCTTCAATGTACACCGTTTTGCCTGTTAGCGCGACGCGTCCCGTGGTTGTGCCCTTGTCTGGAACGAACACCTGACGGTTTATGATGTCGTTGTGAGCTGCGGCGGAATTGTGGGTCGCAGCAACGTCATAAATTCCGGTTTCTTCGTTCAGAAGTGCGACGTAAGACGCTTCAGGTTTGCAGATGCGAACCGCCACCTGCAAAATAGCTTTGAGAACTGGATCAAGTTCATTTGGCGAGCGTGAGATCACTCCCAGTACTTCAGACGTGGCCGTTTGATAGTCGAGCGCTTCTTCAACTTCTGCGGTGCGTGCCTGCACTTCTCTGAACAACCGGGTGTTGTTGATGGCTATCACAGCCTGGGATGCGAATGTCTCTAACAGGTTGACCTGTTTTTCACTAAACGCCCCGGGCTTCCGGTGCGCCATGACTATAACACCAACGGTCACGCCGTCGCTGACCAAAGGGACGCCGAGGGTGGTGAGGTAGTCACCGATCTCCGCCGCCACCTTCCATGTGTAAGTTGGATCCTTGCTCGTATCTTTTATGTAAACAGTCTTGCCATGAAGAGCCGTGCGGCCGATGCACGAGCCTTCCTCTGGGGCAATAGGGTTGTCTGACAAATAGTTAAGAAACGCGTCGCTCACGTTGTGGGACATGGCCACACGGTACAACCCATCGTCTGCATCCCGCATGGCGAAGAATGCATATTCTGGGTCGCAGATACGTGAGGAAACTTCCAGGATTGCATCCAGCACTCGAGGAAGATCGTTGGGCGAGCGAGAGATGACATCTAAAACCTCTGACGTGGCAGTCTGGTATTCTAGCGACTGCACGACTTCGGCAGTGCGTTCCTCCACTTCCCGGAATAGGTTGGCATTCGTAATGGCGATAGTGGCTTGGTCGGCAAAGGTTTCTAACAACTGAATCTGCTTGTCGGAAAATCCCGAAACCTCGGTTGATCCGACCGAAATCACACCCACGACCTCGCCATTCTTGACCAATGGGACCCCGAGCACGGACCGATATTCCCCGACGCCGCTGTCTTCTATCCAAGTATAGGAGGTCTCGGTTTCAATATCTTCGATATAGACAGTGCGTTTCGACAGAATGGCTCGCCCGCTTACACCGCTTTCATCAGGCGAAATAGGATGCGCTTTGACATATTCCGCAAAGGTCGTGTCCTGCGTGAGTATCGCATGAACATGAAAAAGCTGATCGTCGGGGTTCAACATCGCAACATAGGCATCCTGCAACTCGCAAATCCGCGACGCTTCTTTGAGGATAGCATCGAGAACAGGGGCCAACTCATTTGGTGACGCCGAAATCACCCGCAGCACTTCAGATGTGGAAGTCTGGTATTCCAAAGCCTGCGTTACTTCCGCTGTGCGATCCTGAACTTCGCGGAACTGGCGGACGTTCTCCATTGCGATAACGGCTTGAGCCGCGAAGGTTTGGACTAGTGCTACGTCGTCGTCTGAGAATGGCGCAACTTCACGACGGTAGAGCACGATCACCCCTAGACCGGTGCCATCCTTCATCAACGGAACTGCCAGAACCGAGCGGGCTCCTTCAATCTCAACCATCTGAACCCGTTTCGGGTCACGATCCCTGAAGTACAGGGGGTCGTCCGCGATATCGTCCTGGCGAATGACCTCGCCATCGACCATTGGTTTGATCGCAATTAATTCCGTGCGGGTTAGCGGCTCGACAAAGTTTTTGAGCGCTTCGTCAAAATCGGTTCTTGCGCCGATATTAGCCGGGATCGTTGCGAGCCCGCGTTCGTTATCAGCGACACATAAAAACGCCAGTGGGGCTTTGCACAAACGGCTGGAGTTTTCGAGAATGCTTTGGAATACAGGTCTTTCGTCGTCGCGGCTCCGGCTGATGACTTCGAGGATTTCTCGCGATGCTTTTTCGCGCTCAAGTCGTTCCTGAACTTCTCGAAATTGGCGCGTGTTTTCTATCGCTATGACAGCGTGTTTGGCGAACTCTTCGATGAATTGCACGTCGGGATCAGAAAACGGGCGCACTTCGCGGCGACTTACCGCAATAGCACCTATCGCCTGTTCCCCCTGCATCAGGGGCACAACGACCCGTGACCTGATGCCTTCGACCTCGACCATTGTAACAGCAGTAGGATCACCCGAGCGGTAGAACTCTGTGTCGGCGATGTCCTCGACGCGTACAACCTTGCAATTTCGTATCGCAGCCGCCGCCGTGACCGACCCATCAAGAGGCCACTCTTCGCCCAATTCGACGTCGGTTCTATCGTGCCCCCATGCACCGGCCAATTGAATATGGGTTCCCGCAGCGTTGACCAAAACCAGCGCCGCCTGATCTGCGTCACAGATTTCAGTGGCCTGCTGAAGCACGGCTTCAAAGACTCGTGCGTCATTGTCCCGGCTTTTGCTGATAACACTCAGAACCTCCTGCGTCGCCGCTTGGCGTTCCAGCTGAGTGTGCAGCTCTTTCAGTTGACGAGTGTTATCGAGGGCAATGACGGCTTGCGCGGCAAAGCTCTCGACCAAAGAAATCTCGTCATCGGAAAAGGGTCGCACTTCGCGCCGGTAGATCCCGATGACACCTACAGGGTCACCATTTGCTGACATCAAAGGAACCGTCAGAAACGAACGAACACCTTCCTCATCAACCAGTTGCCGGCGCCAAGGATCCCCGTTGATGTAGTGGTCTGTCTCGCGCAAATCGACATTGTGAATGACGCGCGCTTCCCGCACGGACTCGGCAATTTGTAAATTTGAGTCCAGAGACCAGCGATCCACGCCGACCTTGTATGTAGCCAATTGATCACCAAAATGGGCGGCGTATTCCAAATGCGTTCCTGCCTCATTTAGCAGGCTCAACGTGGCTACATCTGTTTCGCAAAGCCGGGCCGTGTTTTCCAAGATCGTCTGAAATACCGGCGCTTCATCATCCCGAGACCGACTGATCGTCTCCAGAACATCACGCGTGGCACCTTCACGCGCCAGACGCACCTGCAACTCGCTAAACTGTCGAACATTTTCGATTGCAATGACCGCTTGTGCGGCGAAAGTTTCAACCAGCTGGACCTGATCGTCGGAATAAGGTCGCACCTCATCCCGTGCCAACATCAGGCATCCGATTGCGCTGCCACCCACTTTCAATGGAACAAAGAGATTGCTCCTGCACCCATGCGTGTCGACAATGAGCTTAAAGCGCTCATCTCCCGATTTATGGAAATCGGTGTCGCCCATGTCGACAACACGTTTTGTCTTACCGCTGAGAATAGTGTCAGTCACAATGGAGTTGCCTGGCTCCATCGTGTATTTGCCATCGAGCCAGAGCTGCTGAATATCCGGGTGTAAATTGACGCTTGCAACCAGTTGCTGACGAGCATCCCCTTCTTGCCCGAGCACCAGACCGGCAAAAAAGGCATCACACAGATCTTTTGCCAGCGTTACAATCAGGTCGCATACTGGCTGGATGTCATCCTTGGTCTCGGAGATCGCTTGCATAACCCGCGCGGTGGCTTCGAACCGAGCCTGCTGATCATCCGCGCTGAGCCCAGAGCTTTGCGCAGATGACGACGCTGAGTCAGCAGTCTCTGTTGATGCCTTCTTTCCACCCACCTGCGTTCGTGCCCCCGCGCAAACTAATGAAACACACAAGACCGGAGTTTAGAGGGCATACGATAGAAGTCACAGAGTTTCTTTGAGGGATATGCTCGATGCGCTTCAATCAATGACTGTATGGAGTGATCATGGGCGGAAAAGGCCGGTCAAATTGATGGTGAGGGCAGCTTTGAAACTCCTTTCGCAGGTGATCACAGCTGGTTCTAGCGCAATAGAGATGATTGGCCGGTAACCGCTAAGCTCAACCTGAATGGTGCTTCATCTGACATTGTTCGAAGCGAGTGCGGCCGCGAGCCTCGCATCAATACAGTGTTGTGCGGCACCCAAACTGCTTTTGAAGATTTATGTTCAGGTGCTCCCCACTGAGGGAGCAAAACTCGGTTCTCAATGTCCGCTTTGGGCTGGAAGCAGACTTCACGGTTGCGCCCTAACAACTTGTGTCCTGAGTGAGCTTCGTCTGTATCGTTTGATTGATCTTCCTTGTACGGTAAGATTGGTGAACCTTCAAAACTAATCCGGGGTTAAAAATGTACAGGTGTGTGCCGACAATACTGGCTTTGTGTTGTGCAAGCTTACTTCACGCCGCCGGTATGGAACGGTGGGGTGAATCCGGTGACTGGACAATCCTGATTGATCCCAAAAAGGGCAACGGCTGTCTTGCTTGGAAGCCCTTTGAAGACGAAATGACCGTTGAAATTGGCGCGGCGCCCAATCAGGCCGGCGGTTTTTTTGCCGCCTACAATCCGGCCTGGGTGCAGCTAGAGGACGGCGCGACCGGCATCGTAAAGTTCGACTTTGGTGATGCAAAATTCGAAGGCGAAGCGGTTGGTGTCTACAAGAATGGAGTTCCCGGTGGCTACGCCTTTTTCGACAACCCGGCGTTTGTGACCGAGTTTGGAAAACGCCAAAGCGTTACGATTATTGGTGAAAGTGGCGCCGAGGTTGAACTCGACCTCAGCGGGTCTGCAAAAGCCATTGAGGCCGTTCTGACGTGTCAGGCCGAACAGCCGGAACCACTGAAGAACTAGGTCGCGCCCGACTACTGCAATTGATTGATGTCCGGCACACAGGGTTGCCTGTTGACAGGCATAGCGTCAGCGCCCTCTGGAGCCTTGCTTCTAGACCCAACCACATCCAGCTTGAACTTTGGCGACGAAAGCTGACCCGTTACATCAAATGGCCAAGCACTCCGGGATAGGGGTTTGCCGACGCGACGAGGCTCGGCTCTTAGTGCGATGCTATCGTTCAGCCAGTCCACTTGCCCCCTGGCCACCAATTGAACCGATCCTGTTTCGATGACGATGGAGTTTGAACTGACCCGTCCGGCTTGAATATCAACCGGGGCGACCACGCAAGTGATGTCGGTATAGCCTTGTCGGAACTCTTCTGAAAAGAGCCAGGGGAAAATACCTAGACCTGCCAGCTCCAATAGGCTGGTGCTGATATATCCCTGCGACATCGACAAAGACGCTTTGCCGCGCATCGAGTTGACGAAGGCCTTGCCCGAGGCAGTATTGCCAGAAACGTTGAACTCTCCGCTCAAACGTCCATAGGCCTCAATACCAATGCCCAACTCATCCAAGATTTCGCCGAATTCCCATCCTGAGGTCGATCCCGACAATGAAAGCCAATCAGGAGAGTCAATCAGATCCATGACCGCCCGCAAGCTGAAGTTTCCACCGCCATAAGCCATCTGAAGAGGTCCGAAATCCACGGTTCCCTCTTTTGCAGACAATTGGCTTGAAACAGACGTTACCCCTTGCTGGCCTACAATCTCTTTGAATTCGATCTGTACCTCGACGTCAGCTTCTCGCAGCACGCGCTGTACATCCAGAAGATCGGCAGGTTTCCCTTTTTCCTTTGGCAATACCAAGGGCTGGACGTCTGTCTCCTTCGGTAAAACCAAAGGTTGAACTTCGGCTTCAGGTTCCTTTGTGGTCTCGCCTACCAAGCTCTTCAGTTGGTCCAGCACGGCAGTCAGGTTCTTCAGGTCGTTGAGATCGAGCCTTTCGCTCGTGATGTTGCCCCGAACAACAGAAGCACCCTCGGGAAATTTTGCGTCCAAAGCCGCAAGAAGATGCGAGGACCCTGCTTCGAACTGGATTGCGGCATCAAAGTCCTCGCCCTGTTTGGAGGTTTCAGCATTGATAGCTAGTGATCCGATTTCGACAGGTTGCAGATTCACTGCGGTCAGAAAATCCGCGCTGTCGTCGACGTCCAATTCCACGTCGAAATCGAGACCGGCAAGGCCTCTTATCTCGTTGACAGATAGTGCGAGATCGAGTGCCCAGAGATCGGTGCCGTAGGTGGTCGCGTTAAACCTGTTGAGTGAAACCGGCCCACCCGCGTTGGATATGTTGAAATCGGCTTTGATGCCGCCGAACTGGTCAACGTAGTCTTCATCGAGGTTGGGCAAAATCAACTTGGCGGGCCCGTTTAGCTCCCCATCGAAAGTCACGTCCTGAAGCTGAAGCAGATCGAGGATTTCACCTTCGGCTTTCAGGACAGGCTCTTCAATTGGACCCGCTTGTAGTGCAATGCCCAGCATGGCAAGCCGTCCGTCTGGCATGCGGCGAATACTTTCGATTGAGGCTGGGCCGATTACGTCCAGCCCTTGGTCGAATGCATTGGTTTGGAACAGCAACTTCTCAAATTCGAAGGAAGCCAGGGATCCGACCATATGCATTTCAAAGCCAGTGAATTTAAGTTCCTGGATACTTTTTGCTGCTGGCGGCGGCTGTCCTTCGGGATGAAGCCGCGCGTTAAAAAGCAGATCGACGCCCTGAGCGGTGTAGAGGTCATCTATCGAACCTTCAGCTTCGAGTTTTTGCCCATCCTCCAGGCTTACAGTTGTTGTAAACGCCTCGATCTTCAAAGCGTCCTGAGAAACGAGTTCTGCTTGCAGCTGACCATTGCCTTCTAAAACGCGTTCCAGCCCAATGACGTCCAGAAAATCACCGAACTCACCTGTGTCCATTTCCAAGACTGCGCGATAACCGCCCCCTTCGTCTGCCGAGAAGGGCTCGCCATCGTAGCTTACGGTCATTTCTCCAAAACTGGCGCGTGTCGTAAACGGTGCGGCGTGTGGGTAGTCGCCTTCGATTTCGAAACCCTGACCGTTGACGGAGCCGGTACCAGAGACCTTTGTTCTTTGTCCATTATCTACTTGTTCGAGCGCGAGTGACTGAAGGTCAAATACAAATGAGAAGCCCGAGACCTTGTCGTCAATGTTTAACCCGATTGATGTGAAACTGACGTTCTTGTCGCTCAGAAAGTTCAGGATCCCACCGCCTTCCGTACCGCTCTCATTGGTACTATCAGCGCTCGCGACGTCTTCTTGATCTTCCGTTGATACTGTTTCGTCAGATTCGGGCCTGCGTGTTGGCCTGTCTGTTCGCCAGCTTGTAGTGCCGTCTTCGGCCGTCAGAAGATTTGCTTGGAGGCCTTCCACGACGAGATTGTCAAAGTCCAGACGCCTGTTGGCCAAAGCGGCAATATCCAGCTCCAGCTCCAGCAGGTTCAATTCCACTAGAGCTGATCCTGGCATTGTCAGGCTCGGGATGACAACACCACCAACGTAAATGTAACTCGTGCTGCCAAGCGCGACGCTTACATCATCGTTGACAAGAAGTGGCCGACCAATTTGTTCCGAAAGAACTCTTTCCACAAGGTCGCGCCGCATGTCCGAGAACATCGGAGCAGCAAACAACAACCAAACAAACGCAACTGCTGCGAAAGCGAGAAGTGCAACAATCCCAATTATCCTAAATAGCCAAACCCTCATGCGCTCCCCTATTGCAGCTCACATTGCTTCGTATTTACGCCAATTGGAAGTCACCAATCCTACTAGCAATTTAGCACGATTAGAATTGCGCGTCCCCTTGAGGATGACGTGTTCATCGGTCCAAAGCTGCAAGTATTCGAGCATCTCGTTCGTATGGGTCCTCACGGAAATGAACGGCCCCATCTTCGACCCACGCAGTCCAATGGGTCAAAAGGACCGGCATGGGCTCGGGTATTCTGGTTTTCCCAACTGATCGCGCGCAACGGCTCGGAGAAAAAGCGTATGAGTACTCGCGACTGGGGCGGCGAAAACAACAGTATTAAGGCTGTTAACCCTTCGGCTCGCTTCACGTCCGCTAACTCAACTTGGTGAATAAAGATCAAGCACGGATAGCACACGTGAACGAGTCTCACGATCTTTCACAAAAAAACGTTCTACGACGCTGCGGGCAGGGAAGTCTGGCCAAGTGTCCAGCATTTCGACAATTGCCTTCTCCGCCCCCACAGTATTACCTGTTTCGTGATAGGCGGTGGCGAGCAAAAAGAGGCTTGGCGGACTCACAGGATGGCCTCGCTCTGCTGCTTTGGAAAAGGCATCGATGACTTCACCATAGTTCTCCAACATAAGTTGTGCAGCCCCATAGATGTTGTTGAATGCGAAACGACCCACGCCTAGTCGAGACCGTTGTGGATTAGAAACTTCGGCCATTAACACAGGATCATCTACAACTAGGGCCGTGATGCCTATCAGATCCAAAGTATGTCCGTCTTGAGGGCTAAGATCCAAGGCAATTCGGGCACGTCTAAGCGCTCCTTCACTATCTCCAGTCACAGCAAGGGTCCAGCCATGAGCGGCTTGCGACCAACCATCCAAGGGATCTAGCGTGGTAGCGCGTTCGGCCATTTCCAAAGCTTCAGCAACTAAAGCGGTTGAAGCGTCAGCATCGCTTGTCAGAAGTGACTTAAGTGTGAGCACCTGGGCCGAACCCGCATAACCTGCAGCAAGTTGCGGATCGAGGTCAATCACATACCGAAACGTTTCCAAGTTAATGGCTTGCCGTCGGAGGTCGAACAAAGGAAAAAACAATCCCCGTGTTTGCTCAGCTAAGTTTGCAGCCTGAACACTGGTGAATGACTTCTCCCGAAGCGCAGCCAATTCTGCGGGGTTTTTATTGGTTGCGAACTGTGTGTTCGATTGGGAACCGCGTAGTCCAAAATATCCTAGGACACATGCCAACAAAAGCGTTGTTCCGATGAGCGGTAACAGGAATTTGCGACGCCAAAAACCGCCAGAGTGCGATGATGCCGACTGGCTTTGCCCACTACTTGGCTTCGTCGCGACGGATGGTTCAAATTGTGGTCGATACCCCCCGGTTTGCATAGTTATGCGTAAAGGGTCTGATTTGCCCGCGTCACTGTAGTAGTTCTCCAAGGCACGCCTAAGGCGACGGGCCTCAACCCGAACGAGGTTTAGTGCCCCACCGGTCTCGTCAAGCTCCTTTTCGTAGACATCTGTCGCGATAACTTTGCCCTTTAAGGAGCGCCCGTGACCGTCAAGTTCCTGTTCGACAATGTATCTTAGGAAGGACTGCAGCCTGGGTGAGCCTGCAAACTCTGCGGATGAAAGGACCCGCTCAAGTGTTCGCCTAATTTCTTCAGCCTCTATCATTTCCCCAGAATCACATCCATTTTCTTATTTTTTTTCAGTGTTTTAATGACCATCCCGCCTCTCTGAATCTAAGCTGAACTCACCCCTAGCTCACCGTAACTCACTTTCTTTCCGCTCCACCCACCTTCTAACATATTGGCTAAAGTGAATACAAAAAGGCCACACTCAACCATGAACTGCAGGGAACTCCACGCCCTCATACCTGAGTATTCCGAGGCGGCTCTGTCCCGAGCGCTAAGGAACGAAAATGTACGTGAGGCGGTGGAAGACCTTGATGAAGTTCTTAAGCATGTAGCCCTCTCACCAGAAAAGTCTCCTGTACGAAAAGAATGGGAGACTGTTCGAGACGAGCTGCTGTCCGAAATTCGACGACTTACGCAGAGGCTCAGCGATGCTAGTTGATATCGGCGATGGTTAGGAAACGCAGGTCCTTGTCTTCAGGAACCAAGAAAAAACAAAAAACTGTGCACCAAAAAAACTCTCGGAGGATCCAAAAATGAGCCAATCACGCAACCCTTACGGGCAACGCCCCGGCGGTGGCATTACGCTGCCGGAGTATTTCCGGCCGACACCCGGCTGTACAAGCAACAACTTTTTCCCACCCAACGAGCTTTTGCCAAAAGGCGAGATGCGGATTTGTTTTCCGGGTAGCACGCCTTGGCCTCCGACGATGGTACAGTCCGGCACATGCATTGTCTTGGAGCTGGGGAACGGTACTCCATTCCCGCGCCGCCTGTTCTTTGATTTCGGCAATGGCTGCGTAAGGAATATTATTCAGCTTGGCATTTTGCCGCCGATGGTGCGCGACATCTTCATCAGCCACTTGCACGTCGACCACTATGCAGACTTGCCCTACTTCATGCCGTTCCGCGCATGGTCGGGAGGCTGGCGCAACGGTTTGCGCATTTTCGGCCCATCAGGTGACCGGCCAGAGACGGGCACCCAATATATGGTCGACAAGATGCATGAGATGATGACATGGCATCTTGAGAACTTTGACCACTGCCCGATTGGCGCCGGCTACGACACCGAAGTTGTTGAGTTCGACTACAAAGACGAAGGCGGTGTGGTTCTGGAAGAACCCGGTTTGAAAGTCACACACTGGGCGCGAAGCCACGTGAAAAGCGGTGCGTCAGCATATCGCGTGGATTGGGAAGAAGCCGGATTGTCCTTTGTCTGGACAGGCGACGGGCGCCCTGATGAAAGCACAATCGAGTTTGCGAAAGGCTGCGATATTTTCGTGACCGAAGGACAAGCCGATCTACCGCAACTACTCAACTACAAATACGGCACGCCCAAAGAAGTTCTGGAATTCACTCTGGATACCTACCACACGCCTTACTATGCGGCGGGATATCTGATGAACGAAATTCAACCTCGGGCCGGTGTGATCTGCCACTACACCGAGGAATCGGCGGGCGAAGCCATCGCGGAAATTCGCGCGCATTGGGATGGTCTATTCCTCTTTGGTGGACCAGACACCAAGGTAATCAACGTCACAAAGGATCGTATCTGGGAACGTATGGCCCTGCGTCCGGAAATGCCGGCGATGCAGCCACCAGATCCCAGAACGATACCGTTCCCGGATGGCGAGATGCCGGATTACATTCAGATTCCGAAACCGCGTTTGCCGCGTGAGGAACAACAGGATGCCTTCCTGCGGGAACGGGAACTAGATCCGGCCCTCTACATGCCTGAGGACGTACTCCGTCCACTGACGCAGCACTACGACGAAGAAACTTTCCGCTTCGACCTCCACGCCCTGATTGCTGCGCGCGATCATACGGATTGATCTGATTATTGACTAAAAATAAGCGCCGCGTTTCTGAGCCACGCGGCGCGATCACAGTTCTTGCAAAAGGATGTAGCCATGAACAACGCCCCAAAAGAACCTGTCCCGCTGACGATCCTAACAGGGTTTCTGGGTGCGGGAAAAACTACTCTGCTGAACCGGATTTTAAAGGGTGAACATGGGTTGAAAATTGGCATTCTTGTGAATGATTTCGGCTCGATCAATGTCGATGCAGAACTGGTTGTCGACGTCGAAGATGGGATGATTAGCCTCGCGAACGGCTGCGTCTGTTGTCAAATCCGAGATGATCTCGTTGAGTCGGTCGCAGCGTTGATCGAGCGTGATGATCCCATTGAGTACATACTGCTTGAAGCCAGCGGAGTTGCAGATCCGGCAAGCATCTATATGACCTTCGTGGATTCAGCATATCGCGATCTGATACGGCTTGACAGTGTGACGTGTGTCGTCGACGCCGATCAAGTCTTTACTTATGACGACCCGGACCTTGCCAAGCTCAAGCTGCAGCAGATCGGATTTGCGGATCTTGTAATCCTTAACAAAGTTGATTTGGCAGGAGTCGAGGAAACTGCAAAGGTAAAGAGGTGGATAGACGGCTTCTTCTCAAGGGTTCGCATCGTTCCTGCCGTCAAATGTAACGTTCCGCTCGAAATCCTACTGTCTGTCGGTCGTTTCGATGTTTCTCGCGCAATGGCTGATCAAGCGCATAGCCACGACCACGAACATCATCATAAGCGCAATCACGGTTCTTTCTTTAGCACCTGGAGTTATACGCGCAACGCTCCATTGCAGCGCAAAGCATTGGAACGAATGATCAAGAGAGAACTGCCTTCAAATATCTATCGCTGCAAGGGATTTGTTTACCTGGATGACGACCCAAACAGCCGTTATTTGCTGCAAGTTGTCGGGCGGCGGGTCGAGTTGACAAAAGACCGCCCTTGGGGGGGCGAGGATCCGGCAAACCGGATCGTTGCCATCGCACACAAAACAACTCTTGATCAAGCGCACTTGTGTGAGTTGTTCGATGCTTGCTCTGGTTCGTCTGTCGGGAACGAAAATAGCGAAGTTGTAACTGTCGCAACAGGATAGTTACCATGCATGAGTTGGAAATCCTGATCGTTCAAGCGGCGAGCTACATCCAGGTTCTATTCGAAGCGGCGAGCGTCATCGTCGTTGCTGCTGGAGGCATCGCCTTTGCACGAGCGTTCATTATGCATCGGAAGTCGGATGCCGAGCCTATCGCACGGCGCATCCTTGGAAAATACCTGATTGTAGCGCTCGAACTGCAACTAGGCGCGGATATTATAGCGACTGCAACAGACCCAACAATCGAAGAATTGGCGAAACTGACAGCCATCGCCTTCGTCCGAACCTTTCTCGACTATTTCCTCGTTCGGGAAATTCGCGAGGAGAGAGTCGAGGATAAAACAAGTGAAACCTAATTTTCTGACTGAGGCCTCCAATGGACTTTGACGACGAGGACATGCCGCAGCGTTCTAACAATCAGTTGGCCGGCGAACGAACAGATCTGGCGTTCGAGAGGTCCCGGCTCGCGTCGGACAGGACAACCATGGGATATATGAGAACGGCTACGTCGCTCATTGGGTTTGGCTTCTCTATACCTGCACTATTCAGAATTCTGACTGAAGTGCCTGGGTTGGAAGAAGTTCCGGTGGAACATGCACGTTTTGTCGGATTGTTCATGCTGATACTGGCGGTTCTAATGCTGTCAGTTGCGCTAGTTCAGCAAATTACCTTTCTCAAGCGGATTTCTGATATCTCCGGAAAGCCATTTCCGATTTCACCAGCGCTGGTCTCAGCCGGGTTGATCTTGGCGGTCGCTATTTACGCTACAATCAGCATCCTTTGGAATGTGGAACCATTGTGATGGAGTCGCCGCTGCCCTTTGAGCAATCCGTCACCCTGTTCATCCATATCTTCATTACTCTGGCCATGCTTTGCATCGGGATGAGTGCCACGCTGCGCGAAATGGGTGCTGCGGTTCTGGAACGCGAAAAGCTAACGCACCTGCTTGCTGCAAATGTCTTTATACCGCCCGTCATTGCAATCCTGATTATCGGGATTTTCCCCCTACCCAGACCGGTCAGTGCCGTTTTGTTTTTGTTAGCGGTCGCCCCCGGCGGCATCAACGCTGTCCAGTTTTCGACCAAAGCGCCGGGACAAGTCAGCGCGGCCGGGGCCCTGCTGGTTTTACTTTCAATCATCGGCTTGGTTCTTGCGCCGTCGGCCGCTCAGGTCGTTTTGCCAACCGCCGCGCTGGAACGTGTCGCTTGGAACCAACTAATGATCCGCATCGTGGGTGTGATCGGAATTCCCTTGCTTCTTGGGATTTTGATCCGACGATTTTACCCGGATGTCGCCGAGCATATCTACAAACCGGCGATGCTTATATCGACAGTCTCCTTCATTGCATCTGTCGTAGCAAGCATCAGCATCCGGCAGGAAGCCGCTGTTGGATTGGGACCTTCGAGCCTGATCGCGATATTGGTTTTCATTCTGTCCCTAATGGCGCTCGGCTGGTTTTTAGGCGGCGAGAATAAGGAGTATCGGCAGGTCCTTGCGACCTGTACAAACCTTCGCAATGTCGGTCTTGTCTATCTACTTGTGGATGCGTGCTGCTTTGATCCGGCCTATTCAGCGAGCGTTCTGGCCTTCATGATGCTGATGGTTCCAATCAACCTTGTATTCACTATTGCCTGCGCAGTGGCAAGAAAACGGCATAGCCAATCTGGTAGTGATGACAGAGGCACCAATACATGACGATTGGGCGAACGACATCGCGAAAATATCTTGCAACCATGCTCGCTATAGCTGCTTCCACTTCTTGGGCTCAAACCGGAGAAGACGAAAAACTATCGGATGATCCGACAAAGATCGTAACGAAAATCGGCGTTCGTTATAGTGACTTTGGCACCGTATTCGGCTCGGTTGCTTTCGGGCCCGTAACGAAGATCAATGTCTCGGTCTCAGAAGACGATCAGTGGCGCGTTGGTGGCTCTTATCTCTTCGGTTTTGGGATAGTTAACTTTTCAGCGTCCGAGCAAGAGCTGGAAGATGGCGTCAAACAAACGCAATACGCCATAGGGACCTTTGTGCCGCTTGCCGCGTTGGGCGTTCAACCGAAAGGATGGCTTTTATTCCCGGCACTGGGAGCAAACTATACTGACGGTCGGATCGGCAATAGCGATATTGAGTTTGCTGATGCCTTTCCCGCTGAAATTGCCAGCAAGGGCGGTTATATCGGTATACTTGGCCTCAAGCCATTGTCAGAACGATGGGTTGTGAAGACCGGTGGTGTCCTATCTGCCGGTTCCAACGATTACTCTGGGTACACCGTTGGTGCAGGCGTTACCTTTAATGCGTCGCCGAACGACAGCATCAGCGTATTTGGCAGCCATATCGACAACACTTTTGGAACACGTGATCTGGTTGGCATCAGCTATACGCACGAGTTTTGACGGCAACTGAACAAAAGAAACACAGTGAGGGCAATTCACGATGCTCATTATTCTCGGTCTTTATTTTGGTATTGTTTGGCTGGTTTTTGCGAAGCTCAAAATCCTGCCTTGGAACGGGTTCTTCAAGACGGTCGTGTACGGTGGAGCTTTGGTCATCGCGTTGGTTGTTGTTGGAGCCTTAAACCACACGACACCATCCGGGACTGTGTCCGTGCAAGGTGCTGTCATCAACATTGCGCCGAACGTATCCGGCCCAGTCACTGAAGTAGCGGTCACGGCAAACCAACCGGTGGCGAAGGGTGATGTGTTGTTTCGAATAGATGATACCACTTACGCGGCTGAAGTTGCCCGACTTCAAGCCTCGCTCGCATCAGCACAGTCCGCAGCAGACCAGTTGCAGACAGACTATGAGGCGGCGCTTGCAGAAATTGATTCTCTTGAAGCCCAACTTTCTTTCGGTGTGCAGCGTCGCGATGACATCGTCCAGCTTACCGGACGCGGTGCCGCGGCTGAGTTCCAATTGCAGGAAGCCGTTTCAACGATTGAGCAACTTGAAGCCGGGCTCCGAGCAGCACAAGCGCGTAGGCAAAGCCTTGAACGACGCATCGCGGCTCAGGTCGACGGAGTCGACGTCGGTGTCGTTGAAGTTCAGGAGGCGCTGGCCCAAGCTGAGTGGGCATTGCAGCAGACAGTCGTTCGTGCGCCGGATGACGGTGTTGTAACGGCGCTCTCACTCCGCCCAGGCAATCGTGTTACGACATTACAAGGCGCCGTGAATTTTCTACTCCCTTCAGATCGGCTGCTCATTGCGGCGTTGCCGCAAAGCAGCTATCCCAACGTGGCAGTTGGCGATACGATCCGGATTGCTTTGGGCACTATGCCAGGTCAGGAATTTGAGACCACAATACGGTCAATCCCTCCGGGAACACGAGAGGGCGCGTTGGATACGAGGGGCGGGCTGCCTAGCCTGCGCGAACTTACAGGCGCGTCGAGCTACATCGTAACTATCGATATCCCAGAAGGCCTTCCGTCTGATCGTGCACAGCTTGGTACGTCAGGAACCGCATTGGTAATAACCGAAGGGGCTGGCGCAATCTCAGTGCTTGCGGAAATCCTGTTTTGGATCAACAAGAAACTCAACTACATCTGAGCCCAAATTCGACAAAAGGGGCAACCCGGCCTTGCAAACACGGGAAACTAAATGCGGCTGATCAGATTATGCTTGATTGCGACAACGGTGATTGCACTCTCCGTAGTTGGCTTAAGGTTGGCTTTTCCGCTGCCTGAGCAGAATTTTTCTCGGCAAACGCTGAAACTGGACGCCGATTGGGCTGGAGCATTGGGCGAAACCATTCAATATGCTCTTAATCGCAACCCCGGTCTCGACGGAGTTCGGCCTTTGGGCGATGGTCGCGCTGCATTTGCAGCCAGGGCTATCCTTGCGAGAGAAGCGGCCTCCTCAATCGATGCGCAATACTATATTTGGCAAGATGACGTTACAGGTCTCATGCTCCTTGATGAGCTGAGGGCGGCAGCAGAACGCGATGTTCGCGTCAGACTACTGGTCGACGACAACGGTATCTCAGGGTTGGACGATCTGCTTTCAGAGCTAGACACGCTCCCCAACGCGAATGTGCGTATTTTCAATCCGTTTACGCTGAGAAAACCCAAGTTACTCTCTTACGCATTTGACTTCAGCCGACTGAATCGGCGGATGCACAACAAGTCAATGACTGTAGATGGAGTCGCAACGATTGTTGGAGGGCGCAACATCGGCGACATCTATTTCGAATATGGGGGTGGAACGCACTATCTTGATTTAGATGCGATAGCCATCGGGCCGATTGTGGACGAGGTTTCTAAATCGTTCGACGTTTACTGGAACAGTGCATCTTCTTACGATGCTGGACTATTCTTAGATCCTCCAGCCGTACGCAGTCTGCAAGCTAAGGCGGATGCGGCACGGCGAACCGCCGTAGGCGCAGGTTACCAAAAGGCAATTCAGGAAAGTGAACTGGCCGACAACATCGCAGCACATACTCTGAAATTTGATTGGAGCGAGGTTACACTTTTTGTCGACGATCCGGCGAAGGGCTTGGGCGAAGTCAAAAGTGAAGACCTATTGGTCGAACAACTGATCGAATTCGCTAAAAGCTCACGGACCTCACTGGACCTTGTTTCGGCATACTTTATTCCTGGTGAAAGAGGCTCTAGCGTCTTGGAGGAGTTGGCCAAGTCAGGTGTTAGGGTCCGTATCTTGACCAATTCTTTGGACGCGACAGACGTCATGCCGGTTCACGCTGCGTATATGAGTTACAGATATGATTTGTTGAATAGCGGAGTAGAACTGCTGGCGCTACGTGCCTTGCGGCGGGAACATCGCGACAGAAGCCTGCCAGAGATCCTAGCTGGGTCGGCGTCAGGGCTGCATGCAAAAACCTTTGGGGCGGATGGCGAGCGGATCTTTATTGGCTCATTTAATCTCGATCCAAGGTCTGCGCATCTCAACACTGAAATGGGCATCATGATCGAAAGTCCAACGATTGCTGCATCACTAACAGAGCAATTGAACATACCGGAGATTTCGTATCGCGTTGAACTCAATAACAGAAATGAATTGATTTGGGTTCAAGAAGAACAAGATGGCACAGTCACTGTGCATACTACGGATCCGGAAACCAATGGCCTACAGAGAGGTCTTACTACAGTCGTCAGGTGGCTACCGGTAGAATGGATGCTGTGAGCAGTTTTTTGAATTGGTTGTATTATTGAAAAGGTCATGCTCCCTCTTCCATTCCGTACCAATGCACCTTTTTAGTATTCGACGTAGCGCTATACTGTTTCAGATTTTGCCGATTTTGACCAAGACAGAGAGTGCATGGAGCTAGAAAGCGGATCACGGCCAATCACATATGCTGATTCGAAGGCCGCTTTGTCCGCTTGTCGGGATTTGCAAAGTTCAGTTTGGAATGTCCGGTTAGGGCTGCCTCCAGTCACTAGTGCGAACAGTGGTGAACGCGGCTTCGAGCCTAGCGCCGGTAACTCGCTGGAGCGGTAAACCCTCCATTCCGAAGTTTTATTGGGCCGCAGCTAGCGGTGATGCCGCCACGGCCCACGTGGTAAAACGTCAATTCGTTGGGGTCACATCGATTAACGTTGGTTCGCGATCACCGCTGGTTTCAAAGACGATCATCTCGCCTCCCATAGCTCCGAAGTCAATCTGCTTCATATCAACCATGTGCACCGTTCGGTCGTACATCGTGTGATAGTAGTAAACGAGGTTCAGGGAGTCCGCAGCGGTTGTGATCTGTGTTGCGCTGTAAAGTAGGTCATCCGACTGCACATCGTCTTGAGCGCCCTCAGCGGCATCGGCAGGAATGTTGAAGTTGTCCAGTATTCGGAATGCCTCGCGTACGGTGTCATAGCCACCTTGCGTCTCCCGCGCTGTCTGGGAAAAGGCGACTGCGCGGACAAACCGGGATGGGGGTGTGAAGTCGCCTGGCAGTCCTATCATACCGCTCCCAGCGCCCAGGGGCGCGAAAGTAACGCCGCTTGCCTCAACTTCGGGAAGCCCAAGAGCCGACAGGTTTACATAGTTGTTTAGGTTCGTCATGTGCCAATCGTAGTTTGGCGAATTGGTGATCACGCCAAGCGGGGCATCGAAAACCGTCAGGTCACCATCAATGTACTCGACGACGATCCTTCCGCCGAACCGGTCAGCAACCAACATATGAAACGGGAATGGAAATCCTAAGGTCTCATCCACGACCCCGACGACACGGACATTCGCCAACCCTGTGGCAGCCTCTTCAACTGTCTCAAATTGGGAAAGGACATAGCTGGCGAGCAAATCGCCGGGAATCGTGTTGCCGGAAAGGTCAGGGTCGTACTCCTGATACTCGGTGAAGCCGGGCAGATAAAACAACCCGGCGGTCAACCCAGCTTCGTTGATCCCATCTGCGGGAGCCCCATGATCCAACATGCTGATACCGACCATTCCAAATCGGCCGGTCCAGTTTGCTCCGTCTTGCCCATCTGGCATTTCGCCTGCGGTATAAGTGAAACCTCGCGGAATAATGTTGATCTTTGTCTCAAGATCGAACGGCCCCCATTCGGCGGTCCTTGCGCGAACGATGCTTCCATCCTGCCCTGTCAACATGATGCCAGTGCATCCCCAGGCCATCGATACTGAAGCCACAAAGGCTATGGTCGCTTTTGGTAATATCCGAAATAACTCGATATGACGCATGGTCGTTCTCCAATTGGACTGATCTGATCTCATGAACTCACTCGACCAAGCTACCACACCGGTTCTCAAGTTGAATGAAGTTTGCATGATCTTCAAATAGGCAAGAAAGTCCGCCTATTCCGTCCGCCGGACTTTGCAAAGTCCGACGCTGAATGTCTGGTTTGGGCTGCCTCCAGTCATAGGCACGGGAAGCAGCGAAGGTCGACTGATTGAGCCTCGACAGCCTATTTGGGTTCCTTCCAAGTTTTCAAAATGAATACCCAACATTCAAAAAGACACTGGTGGCGTCATATCTGTTCTCTAATTCAGCCACATCCAGCTTTCGGCTGAAACTTTGAACGCCTACTCCAATATCCCATTGTGGTGTGAGCTCGTAGCTCAGCAAGGCGACCGCATCTAGAAACTCGACAGAGTCAAACGAAGTGCCGTCGACACCCAACTGAAATTCTAACCGATCAGACAGTTCATAGCTGGCATGGATGCTCGCATATGGCGCAAAGTCGTTGTTTTCGACTTCTTGATCCAGATTGCCGGAAACAAGTCGCACATAGGTATTTTGAAAGGTCAGACCCCCGCCAACTTTCAAATCGAACCGACCTTCAGGGACGGCGTTGTACAGGTAACCGCCACGAATTTCATTCATAACGTAATCCATCGCAGTCGTGGTGTCTGCCGGGTATACCGTGCCGTCAAACCGAACGGGGTTTGAAAAAGTGCCTTCGTCTCGTACCTCTAACGGATTTAGGACCGCGTAGAACTCGTGCCGATCAGTCATGAAGTACTCGAAACTCGCAGCGGAACTTGTGGTCGGGTTTGAAAAGGTATCAAACTGTTCAAGGTCTAGCTGTGAGCCGGTTGAACTGGGAGATCGTACGTCATTGTTGTCCAGGCTGCTGGCGCCAAAGGAGAATGAAAACCTAAATCTGGGTTTGAAGGGTTCTGACGCTTTTGTCTCTGCTGATTTGTTTGAACCGGTAAGCATCGAAACCTGCAAACCGACCGCATCCTGCGAAACTGTTGGTAAAACCCTGACTCCGTTCTCTAAAGGCGTCGCGTACAACCAATTGCTAAGCATTGCGATACTTGCACCGGCCAGGACATCGTCGGAGAAGTGCTTCTCAGCGCGAACGCGGGTGTAGCCGACAAATGACGCTAGCAGATAAGCTGGTACGCCGTAGCTGGATCCGTACCGTGTTTGAAGGAAGGCAGCACCCGAGAATGCAGCCGCGGTGTGTCCTGATGGAAACGAATTGTCTGCTGAGTAATTGGGGCGCCATTTCTCCACAAGAAACTTAAGACTCTGAGCGGTCAGAAAGGTCGTGCCAACACCCTTTGCGAGTTGTTGTCGTCCTTCCTTGTCGTCCTTAGTGTAAGTTATCCCAAGGGCCGCGAGAGGAATTGCCAACTGGAGAACATCACCGACGTCTTCGAGGTCTTCAGTTGTGTCACCAGATACAACTGACGGAGAAAACAGCGCACTTAGTGACGCACATAGTGCTACTGAAGTTAGTTTTCTTCGAATTCCCATAAATAACGCCTCAACTTGCGCCCTATTTGAAACTAGTGCGCTGACTTATCCTCATGAGTTGATTTCACGGCAAGAACCACGAAACGCCGAATTTGAGCTGCCAGTCATTGCTGTTGTCCGGCGCCTCGGCGAGATAGTAGGCACCAACATTCAGGTCGATAGCATTTCCGCCACCCACGACGAACGTCTTCCCGAAGGTCGCTCCGACGGGAACAACCCAGTCACCTGTGTTCCAATTATAGCTACTCGTATTGGAGTAGCCGACGTAAGAGCCTCCGAGGAAATTCTCCAAATTGTAGAAGACTATCGGCTGTATGGTGGTGAGCGAAAAATCATCCTCTCCCCAAAGATGTCCGACCACACCACCATAAGACAAATCGCCAGCAAAATTGAACCCAACAAGTGCAAGGCCCGCTCCGTTTCCAGGCCCGTTAAATCCGTCTTCAGCTGTATCAAATGAGAGTTGGACGCCGTATCCGATCTTGAATGTCCCTGGTTCCACTTCCGGAACATAAAAAGCCTGAACAATAGTATCGCTAAAGCCGAAATCTGTTCCTCCGCCACTGTCGGAAAGGGCGAATTCTGGCAGACTGGCATCTGCGCCCGCTACACCGCCAGGCAATCCAACATAAGGTATCAATCCGCGCAAAATCACATTCGCGGCTTCTCCCTCGAACGTGTAAACTGGTTGAAGCTGAAAATTGTAGGTTGTGCTGTCGCTATTGGGGCCAAAGCCGATTGTGTTATCCGTAAGTAGTGCGGTGACTGCGGCGAGCGGGTCCTGTGCCTTACGTGCGGCCTGACACGCGGCATCGCACTCTTCTTGTGCTTTGGCGAAAGAGGTTAAAAATACCGAGCAGCAAATACCAAAGAGAACCAGCCTGGAAGGTACACATAGTCGTTTGGCTAGCGTGCTCAACTGAGTTGCCCGGCCCCAGGGCCTAATAATTATGCAAGACAAGGGATGCTCCTAACGTCAAATACACCAGATTCTCCCACGAGATTTTTATAGTTTATTTTCGACTCTTGTCGATAACTTCGAGAGCAGTGGGTTTGGGTTTGGGAAATTGTCGAAGCTGATTTGCCACATAGTTATTAAATTGCTCATTTTTTTAGCAAGGGTGCGCGTCAGCGACAGCCCGGTATAGTTGAAATCCCAGCCAAAACTCGACTGTTGTCGACATCGCCATTCTTGGTGTAACCATATCGGTGAAGCTGGACTCGAATAACAAATTCCGCGCTCAGCCCATGGCGCAAAGCACACTTCTCAGATCTGACTGCGCTTCGATTTCATAAGACATGCAGCGCAGTCATTAGAAATAAGCTCAACGGCATCAAGGAAAACAGATGAACAAAATCAATTGTATAGTAGCAGTTAGCTTTCTCCTGTCATCAGCAGCATATGCTCAGTCAATACTGCCTCCAGATCAGGCGTTCCTCGATCAAGTCGAAGGCTTTGGTGTCACCCAAGAAAACTGGGATAGCGGCGAAAACGCAGCCGTAACCTTTCCCAATGCCTACAAGTTCACGCGTCACTACGTTGTTGAACCGAGCGGTGACATTGAGCCCGAGAGCTGGACGGAGTCCATTAGTCTCGACTTGTCCGAACTGACTGCTGAAGACGCTGATGGTCCACTGGATATCGAGACTTTGTTGCGGGACAGGCTCAAGAACCATTCAATGGTAATTCTGAAGGGCGACGACCTGCTGCACCAGCATTTTTGGAACGGGATGGATGAAACATCTACCCACTTGGACATGTCAGTAACAAAGTCCTTCACTGCCATTCTTGCTGGAATTGCTGCGGCCGAGGGTAAACTGGACATGACGGCACCGGTGGAATCTTATCTGCCAAGGTTCAAAGGGACAGCATTTGAAGGCGTTTCGCTGCAAGACGTGGCCGACATGAATTCAGGCCTCGACATTCCCACACCGCCCTTTCTTTCTTGGGACCCAAAATTCACCGAGTCTCAGGAATGGAACGGACCCAATGATAGCGGTTTGAACGGCATCGAAGATTACCTGGTTACAATCGCGCAACGAAAGTATGAACCAGGCACACATTATCAGTACCAGGACCCCAACACAGAAGTTCTGGGTCTTGCTGTCGAAGCGGCGACCGGTGTTGGATTGGCCGAGTACTTGCAAGACAAGTTGTGGTCAAAGCTAGGAGCTGAGGGCGAGGCATATTGGATGGCTGACCCGTCGGGTGCAACAGTTGCCTCCGGGGGATTGAACATGAGAACGCGTGACCTCGCGCGCGTCGGACGTATGATGCTCGCCAGAGGTAAGAACTACGCTGGAGATCAAGTCATCCCTGCCGCTTTCCTGGACGCCCTGTGGATGGGAAACGACAGGGTCCGCGGTGCTTGGAGCAACGGAAAAGAGGCCGTACTCGCGCCAAACGGGTGGTATAAAGATCAGATCCGGATCTTGGAAATTGGTGACCACAAATTCGCGGCGTTTGTCGGAATACACGGTCAGGTTTTGGTGGTTGAGCCAGAAAGTGAAACCGTCATTGCAATGAACGGTGGCTACCCGCAGACGGAAACAGAACGCATGAATTCAATGATTTTCCTACAGGTTGTTCCAGCGATTCTAGATGAAACAGCAAAGATGTAGGGCAGCTGGAATTTGACGCGCGGGTTCTGATGTTGGTACGGACGTGTCAAATACCAATGGTTAAGACTGTGAATGAAACACTACGCTAAAGGCGAGGAGCGACGATTGAAGTTGATCCTCGCTGCCGAAACACTTCTGGAAAATGAAGACCTTCCAGATATCACCATGCACAGGATCGCGGCAGAAGCCGATATCCCGTCAGGTTCTGCTTACCACTTTTTCAAGGGGGCCAACGAGGTGTTTGCAGCTGCGGCCGGTCGTTTTGGCGAGCAGTTAATCGGAGACATAATTTCGCCCTACTCAGGCACTGCCTTGGAGAATTGGCGTAGCTTGTTCGAACACGCAGCACGCCGAGGCGTCGCTTTGTACCAAAGGAAGCCAGGCTATTGCCGACTTATCTTGGGGAGTACAACGGCACCTGCGATCAAGGCTACCGATAGACAGAACGACTTTGAGCTTGGTGCACAATTCGCGGAACTCATGGACAGCTACTTTGTTTTGCCTGAAATTGACCAACGCGAATTACGTTTCTTCCATGCAATTGAGATATTTGATCTGTTCCTTAGCCTATCATTTCAGAGGCATGGGGCTCTGACCCCCGAGATGATTGACGATGGGCTTTCTGCATCGATCTCATATTTGCGGCAGTTCATCCCAGATCGCATTCCACGCCGTGGCGTTTGACAGCCAGATCCTTTCAAGCACTGTACCTTTAGCGGTCCACTCAAGAGTTTTGTGAGGCACTCGTGCAGAATGAACATGCATCTGAGCAACGTGCTCTAACCATTAGTATGATTGGCACGCTCTGGATGGGGCTCGCGGGTATCGGCGCAGCCATTCTTTCAAACTCCCAGGCTGTTCTCCTAGATGGGTTGTTTTCATTTGTCGGTTTTGCAGCGGCACTATTTGCACTAAGAGTAATTGGAAGGGTCCAAAAGGCGCCCGACCGCATTCGCCCTTTTGGCTACGGGTCGGAAGAGTCAATTTTCACAACATTTAGGGCTCTCTCGCTGCTTGGTGTGGTGCTCTTCGCAATCATCAATGCGCTTCGTAGCATCGGCTCATACGCGAACGGTCAGCTGCCGCCACCATTGCTGTTTGAGCCCATCGCAGTTTATCTCGCTGCCATCTTGATGACTTGCCTGGTTCTTTGGTTGTTTCATCAGAGAGCCTGGAGGAAGGGCGGAAAGCGCAGTGATATCTTAAAGCTGGAGGCCAATGCGGCTGCCTTTGACGGCGCTGTAACCGCCGCCGCGGGTGTTGGTTTGTTTTTGGTCGCTTCGATAGAAGATGGGCCGTTGGCGGTTGTCGCCCCCATCGGAGATTCTCTGATCGTTCTAGTCTTATGCTCGATGGCTGCAATTCGTTATTTTGCGGACTTTCGAGCGGGATTGGCCGAGTTGGCAGGGGTCGCAGCGCCAAAGGCCAGTTATGAAATGGTGTTGGGTGTCGTCAATGAGCCGATAGCGTCATTTGGAGGCAAATTGGTTGAACTACTGGTTGTAAAAGCAGGGAGAAGTCACTCTGTCGTTGTCTTGTTTGATCCTCAGCGACCAGTGTCCGCAATTGAAGTAGACACTCTTTCGGATGAACTGGAGCAGAGTCTGCGACAGAAACTTAAACACGCGAACATATTGACTGTGGTAACTTCTTCGAGCGGAGATTCAGAAACGCATTAGAGATTTGACCCTCGCTTTTAAGGTTTGCCCAATTACGCATGCTTAGGGCTGGGAACCACCAATCAGGCAAACCACAGAGAACAACAGTACTGAGCCCATACCCGACCGACATCGTAAATCGAACTATTGTTGTGGCGAGTACCAAATCGGCGAAGTGTAGGCACGTTCCTGTGCTGTTAACTGGACACCATCCGGCATGTCTATTCCGAACTTCACTGCATCATACGCCGTCCATCGGGGGGTCGGAATTTCTATTACCCGGGCATAATAAAATGCGCTTTCCGAAGGATCAAAATCTGGGTCTTCCCAGACGGTTCCCAGCTCAGAGGCTCCAATTGTGTTAGTCCACGAGGGGATAGAAAGGTCCACTGTGGTGCCTACTGAGGGCAACTTACCAGCGGCATCTCGTTCGCGGGAACCAGACCAGGCCACGTCGTAGACTTTTTCCCGTTGCTCTCCATCTGCATCTAACCAGCCCTTTATGATCTGGATTCGATCCAGGTTTGCTCCCATCGGATCACGAAGCGCATATACGAGAAAAGAAGGTACGCCTTCCCCTGGGCCAAGATCCCCACCCATCGGCACACCCTTGGTGTATCCCACTAGCGCCAAGTCCCGCCGCAAGGCATCATCTTCGGTAAATGAATATCCTCCGAACATACGGACGCGCATTCGAGGTCCTGTAGTTGCGTAGGTTTCACGCCGATGCATCGCATCCCAAATGGCTTCGCGGGAATTCTCTTGCGCCCATACAGCGGTCAGACCACCAGTAATGTATTGCGACGAACGCAGCGCAACAGTCCCGTCAGCATAGGTCTTACTGACATGTTGGCTGCGCTCTTCGCTGGGCTCGTAACCGGTGAATTTCCCGAAGAAATTGTCGTTATCTGGAGCCGTTAAGCCAGTGTGTGTGTCACTGGCCCCACCTAGGCCAAACTTGAAAGGGTTTACTCCCAAAGCCTTTTCCAAAGATAAGCCTCGAAGTAACCCGGATCGAACGTACTCACCTGGCAACATTTCTGGCTGTTTAGGAACCGAGGCATCCAGATTGCCGTAATCCCATGTTTCGAAGTCAGCAAATTCATCGTCAGGTGACAGGAACGGGTGGGCCTCACCATCTCCCTTAATCTGAGTTGGTTCGTATAGTCTTTCCCATTTGTTTCGCGCTTCTGCGTATGCGGGATCTAACGGCACCCCATCCGCGAAGTCATCAACTAACGGGAACATCCAACCGTTAGACAAGTTCCCATTGTGGGGAATAGCAAGAACACGCCCACCTGTCGTTTGCTCATAGTTCTCCAACCACTTCCAAAGATCACGAGGGTTGGGTGAGCCCACAGGTGGCGTTGTTGTATAAGGCAGTATCTGTTTTGTGAGCTCAGGGCCGTCGCGAAAGATCACATTTCGGTGCAAATTGTTCCCTGCAACAAGAGATGTCCATTCATAGGCGATAAAGGTGCTGAACACGCCGGGGTCATTGTACTCTTCCGCGGCATCGATAATTTCGTCCCAAACACGGGCATACGCTGGGTTGCCCGGTTGATAGTTCAGCGCAGGGGAAACCTGTCCTTGAGCAAACGCCGCTGTAAGCTCGAGCGCAGCCGCTAGAGCGGCTTCTCCACCCTTATTGAATTCTTCATGGAAATATCTGCCTTGCTCATCTGCCAAGATGTTGGGAGCACCCCCGATGATGTCGGTAATAGCACCCATCGCATCCGAATGATCTGTAATCATGAAGAAATCGAGAGGCATCGACAACTTTACAGGTTGCCCCGTGTTCGACACAACTTCTTCTCCACGCGCAAACCGATAGGCATCGCGCGGCATGAGGCGCGTACCGCCTCCACCAGCATCCCCGGAAAGACCAGTATGAACGTGAGTGTCACCAAAATAGACTTGAGTTGGATATGCGCGCTCAGCGTAAGGTGAATAGGGTCGACCGGAAGGACCGGTAAGTCCTGACGGATTTATTGCATCCTGAGCTAAGACTGGGCTCCCCAGAATGAGAGCTGCTGGCAAAACATAGCGAAACAATTTTTCCTCCATAATTGAAGGCACCTTACCACAACTCTGCTCGAGAAGTTATTTCGACTGAGTTCGAAGGGTTGCTAAGTCCGCGTGGCAGACAATCACAAAAATACTGCGTATGACGTCGTCGAGCGCGAACTTGCTTCCTTCCTGCGTTGCCGCCAATGTCTGATTTCAAGCACACTATGAGGTTAGTTTAAGATGATCGATGTCGATCAAGTTCGTGCCGATACCCAAGGTATTGCTCATTCAACTCACCTTTTGGCCTGTGGCTCAGCGCTCATGCCCACATGCGTTGTTAAGGCCGTTGTCGCGCATACCCAGCTTGAAGCGCAAATCGGGGGTTATGAGGCTCAAGCCAGTCAGGCCGAACCTTTAGAAAAAGTGTATCGTTCGGTGGCCGGACATATTGGTGCTGCTGCTCAGGAAATAGCCTTGATGGAGAACGCAACAGTCGCTTGGTGCCATGCGTTCTATGCCCTTCCGCTAAAACAGGGTTCGCGGATTCTTACCTGTGAAGCGGAGTATGCGGCCAACTATGTTGCGTTTCTCCAAAGAGCAAAACACGACAACTTGAAAATCGAAGTCATACCGTCTGATGAAAACGGAGCGATGGATCTGGCCGCGCTTGAGGAAGCGATGGGGGATGATGTCGGTGTTGTTGCAATCACTTGGGTCCCTACGAACGGTGGCTTGGTGAACCCGGCCGTCGAAGTTGGTCGTATCGCAAATGCGCACGGCGTTCCCTACCTTTTGGATGCATGTCAAGCAGCGGGCCAGATGCGGATCGATGTTGAAGAACTCGGATGCGATTTTCTGTCAGCCACAGGTCGAAAATACCTGCGCGGGCCGCGGGGGACAGGGTTTCTCTACATCAAAGACAAATGGTTGGACTTCTTGGAACCCGCAATGATCGACCATTTTGGTGCACCTTGGGTAGCTCGAGACAAGTATGAACTGCGTGAAGACGCCAGGCGGTTTGAAACCTGGGAAAACTCCTATGCACTACGGGCAGGACTTGGAGCGGCAATCGACTATGCCGACCAGATTGGGATCGACCAGATCAATGATCGTGTTACGTTTCTAGCCGAGGAAGCGCGAAAAGCTCTCTCGGAAGTGTCGGCTGTAACGGTGCGAGATTTGGGCAAATCTCGTTGCGGAATTGTCAGTTTCTCTATTGAGGGGTTTGAAACCCAATCAATCGTCAAGCAAATGGCAGCGTCAGGTTATGTCATCGGGGCATCAGACCCCTCGAGTACGCGGATCGACTCGGAACGTCGTAACTTACCAACGCTGCTGCGCATCGCGCCCCATTACTACAATACGGAAGAAGAAGTGCGCGGTGCTGTAGAACGTCTCTCTTCTCTTATTCATTGAAGCAGCGCTAGAGCTTGCCTCAAAAAGCAGACGTTGGGGGCACAGGCAATAGACCGCTTTGTCCGCGAAGCTGGTATTTTAAAGTCTGGTCGCGAATGTCCGCTTCGGGCTGATAGTTCTACTCTCGGGGTTCGCGCAAAAAAGGCCGCTCGAAAGCGGCCTGATGGATCACACCTCGGTGGCTTCCGCGATGGCGAGTGCGTCTTCGATGTCTACACCCAGGTAACGCACTGTACTGTCCATCTTGGTGTGACCAAGCAATAGCTGCACTGCTCGCAAGTTACCTGTTCTACGATAAATCTGCGCCACTTTTGTGCGTCGCATTGAATGGGTCCCATATTGGCTGGGATCAAGCCCAATCGAAGCGACCCATGACTGAACCAACCTCGCGTACTGACGAGTAGAAATATGCAGCCGATGCTGAAAACGCCCTGGCCACAAGTACTCGGATCTTTTCATCGCAGGTTGTTTCAGCCAATTCAAAAGCGAGTTTCGCGTACCACTACTAATTTCAAAACGAACGGGTATCTTTGTCTTGCTTTGGTTGACAGACGCGCGTTCCTTTACTTGTCCAGCGGCAAATACGTCTGCAACTTTAAGGCGAACAAGATCGCAACCACGGAGCTTACTATCTATTGCTAAATTGAAGAGTGCTAAGTTCCTATGATCTTCTGAAATTTCTAAGCGAACGCGTATTGCCCAGACATGCCTTGGCAAAAGCGGGCGCTTCTGGCCAATAACCCGACCTTTGTTCCACGCTGATCGGCCAACTCGAATGACGGGTAGATTTAAAGCTTGCATGACGAATACTCCACACCGCCACGCACCACCTCATCGCCCACACAGTGTCAGCGTCTATTGGTTACCATGCTTGGTCTCCGTCATGAAAAATCTGACTTTGTCGAAGCCTGACCGGCGCCTCAAATATGCGATTTGGTATAGGGCGAATAGCAGAACTATGGATTCAATAGATCAGGATGGATAATCTTGGGTCTAGGGGAGAACGGGAGTGGAACGCCGCCTTACCACTATCTTGAGTATTGACGTCGTGGGCTACTCGCGACTGATGGAACGCGATGAGGCAGCAACGCTGGCAGCACTAAAGTCGCATCGGTCTGAACTCATTGACCCCTTTGCGGCGAGTTATGGTGGCAAGACGATCAAATTGATAGGTGATGGTGCTCTACTGGAGTTCGAAAGCACCGTACAGGCAATGAAATTTGCCGTTTCTGTTCAAAACGAAATGCTCTCTCGAAATTCGGACGTTCCAGAAAGCGAACGAATTGTGTTTCGGATCGGCATCAATATCGGAGATGTGATTGCCGAGGGCGGAGACATATATGGAGATGGCGTCAATGTCGCCGCCCGCCTTGAAGGTTTGGCTGAGCCCGGAGGTATTTGCATTCACCGCAGCGTGCGGGATCAGGTACAGGACAAGCTGGATCTGAATTTCGAGGATCTGGGTGAGACCGAAGTCAAAAACATAGAGAGACCAGTCCGAGCCTTCGAAATCGTTCTGGATGACAAGGCCAAGGCTTTGGCTTTATCAAAACCAATTGCGCATACGAAACCAACTATATCCAAGTGGGTGCCAACTCTAATCGGTGCAGCATGCATCTGTTTGGTGCTGGTTTCGGTCGTATGGTGGCGATCCAGAGATGCGGCACCCCTGACCGAACAAGAGGAGTTTGCGCTTGCCATCCCAGACGAACCGTCCATCGTCGTTTTGCCCTTTGAGAACCGCTCAAAAATTGAAGAGGTCGGCTATCTGGCAGAAGGTTTTGGAACAGCAATCACGACGCAGCTTTCGAAGTTTCCACAGCTATTTGTGATTGCTGGTTCGACTTCGATTACCTTTGCGGACAGCTTGGTCAAACCGCGAGAAATAGGTCGAGAACTCGGTGTGCGATATGTTTTGTCAGGTAGCGTTCAGAGCGTTGGCGAGACTATTTCGATTAACTCAACACTGATAGAGTCAGAGTCGGGGCACGCTCTATGGTCGGAACAATATGACATTGGGATCGAAGAATTGTTTTCCGCTCAGGCCGACCTTATTCGGGAAATCGCATCCACCCTGAAAATAGTAGTTGAGGAAGAAGAAATCGCGTCGCTTAGGAAACGGCCAACCGATGATCTAGAAGCGTATGAACTTTTTCTGAGGGCTGTCGCCAATAGCAAGCTGCTGAATACTGCCAGTCGGCAAGAGGCAATTGAACTACTGGAACGAGCCATAGTGCTCGATCCAGACTACCTTTCTGCACATATTGAATTGAGCGGTCGCTACCTTAGTCTTTGGCGCTTTGGTGGGTCGGACGATCCAGAAACCGCGCTGAACAAAGCCCGCAGGCACGCACAGCGTGCGTTAGAACTGGATCAATCGGACTATCGCGTTCAACACCGCTTGGGCCAGCTACATTTGTTTGCTGACCACGATCATCAACTCGCATACCAGGCATTTCAGCGGGCAATACGGGAGAACCCCAATGATCCTGAGGTTCTATATGGTATGGGCTTTCTACGGTCGCTTATGGGTGAGCCAGCCGAAGCGATTGAGTGGAACAACAAGGCAAAAAAGGTCAACCCGCGTTATCCCGGCTGGTACAATTTTAACGCGGCCCTTTCTCATTTCTTAATCAGAGATTACAAACAGGCAATTCTGCTGGCAAAAACCGGTATCTCAACTTATCCAAAGTCGCTTCCTCCGCGCCGTATCTTGGTCGCAACTCTTGCTGAAATGGGACGTCTGGAAGATGCACAGGTTGAAGCAAAGAAATTACTCGAAATCCGGCCGGACTTCCGTGTTTCTACACACAGAAACACACCCTTTATGCATACTGAGGACCAGGACCGGTATTTTGGTGCGATGGTTGCTGGTGGATTGCCCGAATAGAAAGGTTTTCATATCCCGGATACTGGCTGTATGCGCGGTTTCCACTTTTGGTAGCATCGTTGCATGAACGGACCAATCCGCTCCTCGGGATCAACAAACATCGCTGTTGAATGTCTGGTTTGGGCTGCGACCCGCTGATGATGCGCATTGAAGAGAAGAGCGGGAGTAGCTTAGAACAACGTGTTTGTTGTTTCACTGGAGAGTGCGCAGTGAAGTAACCGTAGACGTTCAAGTGAGATTCAGGACTGACTCATTGTCAAAGCGGATCGGTCTACGCGCCAGTTTCAAGCCTTCCGGCCTCATTCGTCTTGCAGCACCGAGCCCGCCTAGGCGCGGAGAAGTATAGACAATACTCGGCGGTGAATACGATCTAGATCGTAATCGGTTAGTTCTAAACCCTCAGTCATCCGCGCTTTGAATGACTGAAAGTCTCCGCGAGTGATCTCGCCACGGTTTTCGTCGTCTCCGGCAAGTTGCTGCGCGAGTTTTTCCTTTCGGAAGTCCAGCAGAAAACGGGAAAATCGAGCGTTCAATTCGGAGTATTGAGGGGAATCCTCGATAGGCGATTTGTTTTTCATAAATTCGGTATCCGATAGCCATGGAACTGCTCGAGCGGTTTTGCTGGGCAAGTACAACATTCTGGTCAGCTTTTGCGTGTGACGCGTATGAGACGATTTGGTTCCATGGCCACAGTCTTGAGATTTTCTGGTCCTGGTCAATAGCGCGATTGCTATCGATGGTCGCCCAAAGCAGAACAATCTCAAAACTCTAAAGGAATCTTTTTTATTTTATTTCAGTTCCTTAGGAATCTGTGGGCATTAAAGACCGTTCAAATGGGCGCAAAAATCAGCACTATGGGCTATTTATGCTCACCCACACAACACAGGTTCTGCACCCTCACCTCAGCCACATTTCGAGTGACCGCAGCTTCTGCACGTCATGCAGCCTTCGATCATCACCATGTCATACTGCCCACAGGACGGGCATGCCTTGCCGCGCGGTGCATCCATGTTGACGACCTGTGCCTGAGGATCGGACTTCAGTCCCATCCCCTCTCCCTCGAGAAAGCCGATATTGACCATGTGCTGCTCGATCACCCCGCCAATCGCTGCCAGGATCGAGGGGATATACTTGCCCTTCACCCAGGCTCCACCGCGCGGGTCGAAGACAGCCTTGAGCTCTTCGACCACGAAGGACACATCCCCGCCCCGCCGGAACACGGCCGAGATCATGCGGGTCAGCGCCAGCGTCCAGGCGTAATGCTCCATGTTCTTCGAGTTGATGAACACCTCGAACGGACGGCGGCGGCCTCCGATGACAATATCGTTGATCGTCAGATAGATCGCATGCTCACTGTCCGGCCATTTCAACTTGTAGGTCGACCCCTCAAGCGATTGCGGGCGGTCCAGCGGCTCGGACATGTAAACGACGTCACCGCCATCGACCTCATGCGGTGCAGCCGCGCTTTCACCCGGCGCCGTGTCTGCACTTTCCGATACGGTCAGAACCGAGCCGGTCACATCATTGGGGCGATAGGTCGTACAGCCTTTGCAGCCCTGATCCCAGGCCTGCATGTAGACATCCTTGAAGGCATCAAAACTGATGTCCTCGGGGCAGTTGATTGTTTTCGAAATCGAACTGTCGATCCATTTCTGCGCCGCGGCCTGCATTTTCACGTGATCCGACGGAGACAGCGTCTGCGCATTCACGAAAAACTCCGGCAGGTCCTTGTTGCCAAACTTGTCGCGCCACATCTGCACGGCATAGTCCACCACCTCTTCTTCGGTGCGCGAGCCATCCTTCTGCAACACCTTACGCGTGTAGGCATAAGCAAAAACCGGCTCGATCCCCGACGACACGTTCCCAGCGTAGAGAGAGATCGTGCCTGTGGGCGCGATTGAGGTCAGCAGCGCGTTGCGGATCCCATGCCTGCGGATTTCATCGCGCACATCGTCATCCATCTGCTGCATCGTGCCGCTGGCCAGGAACTTCTCGGCATCGAACAAGGGAAACACCCCCTTCTCCTTCGCCAATTGCACCGAGGCCAGATACGCGGCGCGGGCGATTGCGTGCAACCAGCGCTCGGTCTGACGCGCCGCCTCGTCAGAGCCATAGCGCAGGCCCAGCATCAAAAGCGCATCTGCCAGACCTGTCACACCCAGCCCGATTCGGCGCTTGGCCTGCGCCTCGGCCTCCTGTTCGGGCAGAGGGAATTTCGACGCGTCCACCACATTGTCCATCATGCGCACAGCGGTCGCGACCAGCTCTTTCAGAGCATCCTCGTCCAGATGCGCGGCGTCTTCGAAAGGCTCGGCCACCAACCGAGCCAGATTGATCGACCCCAACAGGCATGCGCCGTAAGGCGGCAGAGGTTGCTCGCCACAGGGGTTGGTGGCGACAATCGTTTCGACATAGCTCAGATTGTTGGCCGCGTTGATGCGGTCGATGAAGATCACGCCCGGCTCGGCATAGTCATAGGTCGCCTGCATGATCTTGTTCCATAGGTCCCGCGCCTGAACGGTGTGATAGACCTTGCCGCCGAACACCAACTCCCACGGTCCGTCGGCCTTGACGGCCTCCATGAACGGGTCGGTCACCAGCACGGACATGTTGAACATGCGCAGACGGGCCGGGTCAGACTTGGCAGTGATGAACTGTTCGATATCCGGGTGATCGCATCGCATCGTCGCCATCATCGCGCCCCGGCGCGAGCCTGCGGACATGATCGTGCGGCACATTGCGTCCCATACATCCATGAACGACAACGGCCCCGATGCATCCGCTGCCACCCCTTTCACATCCGCACCCCGCGGACGGATGGTTGAGAAATCATAGCCGATCCCCCCACCCTGCTGCATGGTCAGCGCGGCCTCTTTCAGCATATCGAAGATGCCGCCCATGCTATCGGGCACGGTGCCCATGACGAAGCAGTTAAACAGGGTCACCTGTCGCGCGGTCCCAGCGCCTGCGGTTATGCGGCCGGCAGGCAGGTATTTGAAATCCTCCAGCGCGGCGTAGAACTTTTCTTCCCAATGGGCGGGGTCTTTCTCGACCCGCGCCAGATCGCGCGCAATACGTCGCCAGCTGTCCTCGACCGTCTGGTCGATAGGCGTGCCATCCGCCTGTTTAAAGCGGTATTTCATGTCCCAGATCTGCTCGGCGATGGGGGCGGCAAAGCGGCTCATTGGTGATTCCTATTCAGCTGCGAGGCATACAAGATAGACCAAATTGGTCACCTAGCGCTACTATGACTTGATGCAATAGGCCGTTAACCCTACCTTCTTAACCAATTCCTTTGGGGCGACTCTGTGGGTAGACTGTGGATAAATTCGTAAATCTCGTCAAACTTTCGGTCGGGTCAGAGAGCGTCGACACGCTGATGGCATGGCAGGACAGCCGCAAACCGCTTTACGCGGATGGTTGCCCGCGCCACGTGACGCGCATGTGGCCAAAGCGCGAGGCCGAGATCCTGAACGGAGGTTCGATCTTTTGGGTGATCAAAGGCGTGATCCAATGCCGCCAGCGCATCCTGCGCCTTGATGAGGTACGCGGTGAGGACGGCATCCGCCGCTGCGCCATTGTTCTCGACCCCGAGGTACATCGCACTCAGAACGCGTTGAAACGCCCCTTTCAAGGCTGGCGTTATCTGAAACCCGAAGACACCCCAGCCGATCTTCCAAAATCGCGTGAGCAGGACGATGCCCTGCCAGACGATCTGAACCGCGCTCTGGCCGAAATCGGCATATTGTAGTCAGCGCAGGCGATCCAACAGCTCGGACAAAACCGCTTTGTCGCCAGCATCGTAGCTCGCCACACGGCTGCGCCACAGGGTCGCTTGCGATTGCAGGATGAGACCGTCCGACAGGATCTTGAGGTGGTTGGCCCGCAGTGTTTCACCGGTCGAGGTGATATCGGCAACGGCTTCGGCCGTTTCGTTCATCACGGTGCCTTCAGTCGCGCCCTGGCTGTCAACCAGAGCATAGTCGGCCACCCCGGCATCGGTCAGAAACTCACGAACCAAACGGTGGTACTTTGTCGCAATCCGCAGCCGGTGACCATGTGTTCTGCGGAACGCAGCGGCGGCTGCATCCAGATCGTCCAGCGTATTCACATCCACCCAACAAGCAGGCGTGGCGATGATCAGATCCGCCTTGCCAAAGCCAAGCGCGGCAACCTCTTCGACCTGCTGTTCCCAGCGCGGCAGCTTTTCCTGCACAAGGTCAACACCCGTGACCCCGAGGTGAATACGACCCGCGGCCAGCTCACGCGGGATTTCCCCCGCTGACAGCAGGATCAACGAGACATCATCGATCCCCTCAACCTTGCCCGCATATTCCCGGTCCGACCCACTGCGGGACAGAGTGATGCCGCGCTTTTCGAACCACGAGAAGGTCTTTTCCATCAAACGGCCCTTCGAAGGCACGCCCAGTTTCAGGCTCATTGCGCGTCCTCCTCGATCTCGAGCATCAGGTCCGGACGGATGACGCCGCCAACAGCTGGAATTTCTTCGCCATTGCCAAGCTGCCGTGTCAGCGCATCATAGCGACCACCGGTCGCGATGGGTGGCAGATCGGGGCGGCCTTCAGCGTAGAAGCCAAAGACAAACCCGTCGTAATACTCCATCGAGGTCCGGCCATACGCAGCCTCGAAATCCAACCGTTCAACATCCACACCCCGCGCCTGCATCGCTGCGATCCGGGCTTCAAGACGATCAAGCGCCTGCGTGATCTGAGGCAGGTCGACCGCCACATCGCGCAGCTGTTCCAGTGCAAATGGCATGGTCTCACGCACATTCAAAAGCGTCTCCAACCCGGCCAGTTCGTTGTCTGAGATGGGCGGCGTGTCGCGATCTTCACGTAAAGCTTCGATCCGCGCCTCGATCTCGGAGGCACGGCGCTTGCCGATCATCGGAATGTCATTGTCCAGAGGATCTGCGGCATTCAGCAACTCGTCGCGCCCTTCGGGGCCCGGTTTGCGACCTGCAAACCGATCCAGAAGAATACGGAATCGGCGCGGGCGCCAGAGGTGCCGCATCAGGGCGGTCTTGCGACGCTCGGTCGTGCGAAGGCCCTCAACGGCTGCGGTCAGAATTCCGATATCCCCGGTCGCCGCCCGCAGAGGCAGGCCCCGCAACTGCAACGCAAACAGCGAAAACACCTCGGCATCCGCGCCGGATGGGTCGTCGCGATCAAAGACCTCATAGCCCACCTGGATATATTCATTCGACCGGTCCGGGTCATGCTCCTGACGGCGAAAGACCTCTCCGGAATAGGTATAACGCGCGGGTTCTGCGCCGTCGCTCATGTGCATCTGCACCACTGGTAGAGTGAAATCCGGGCGCAGCATCTGCTCGCCCCGCAGGGCGTCAGTCGTGACATAAGCACGTCCGCGGATGTCTTCGCCATAGAGGTCCAACAGTGTCTCGGCCGGTTGCAGCAATGGTGTATCAACCACCTGCGCACCTGCGGCCTCGAACCGGACGCGCATCATCGCGGCGCGGGCCTGTATCTGGGAACGGTTGGCCATGGCTCAGTCCTGACTGTCCAGAATTTCACGCACCTTGGCGACCAGATCACCGCGCGGCACTTCGAACTGGCTGGGGCGTTCTTTCCATTCCTCCAGCGTGGCACTTTCGGCGATTTTGGCACCAAGGATCAAGTCTTTGATCTGAACGATGCCATTGGCCTTTTCGTCACCGCCTTCGATCACCGCGATGGGAGAATTCCGTTTGTCTGCATATTTCAGCTGATTGCCGAAGTTCTTCGGATTGCCCAAGTAGACTTCGGCCCGAATGCCGGCATTCCGCAGCTCAGCCACCATCGCCTGATAATCGGCCATACGGTCGCGATCCATAACGGTGACGACCACAGGCCCTGTCGCCTGCGCGCTGAGACGACCCTTTTCGCGCAAAGCGGCCAGCAGGCGATCGACACCGATGGAGACACCAGTTGCAGGCACCTCCTGCCCGGTGAAGCGCTTGACCAGATCGTCGTAACGACCACCACCTGAGACGGAACCGAACTGACGCTTGCGGCCTTTTTCGTCGAAAATCTCAAAAGTTAGCTCGGCTTCATAGACCGGGCCGGTGTAGTAGCCGAGACCGCGTACTACCGACGGGTCGATCTCGATCCGGTCCGAACCGTAGCCGCCCGCATCCAGCAGCGAACCGATCTGTTCCAGTTCAGCAATGCCATCCGCACCGATCTTGCTGTCGCCAACCGCCGCACGCAGGTTCGCGAGCGTTCCGGCGGTATCCGCAGCTTTGGAGGTCAGGAAGGCAAGCACAGGCTCGGCCTGATCGTCGCTCAGACCCACACCATCGATAAACGCACCAGAGGCGTCCAGACGGCCCTTGGTCAGCAGCTCTCGGACACCGGCCTCACCGACCTTGTCGAACTTGTCGATGGTGCGCAGAACGTTGTCGCGGGCGGCGGCGTCTTCGCCCAGCCCCATCGCCTCGAGCACACCGTTCAGAACCTTGCGGTTATTCACGCTCACAAGGTAATCGCCGCGCGGAATGCCAACGGTCTCCAGCGTGTCCGACAGCATCGCGCAGATCTCGGCATCCGCAGCCATTGAGGCGGTGCCTACAGTGTCCGCATCGCACTGATAGAATTGACGATACCGCCCCGGCCCCGGCTTTTCGTTCCGCCACACAGGCCCCATCGCATAGCGGCGATAGGGCGTCGGCAGGTCGTTGCGGTGCTGCGCATAGACGCGGGCCAGAGGCGCGGTCAGGTCATAGCGCAGGGCCATCCAATCGCCATTGCCGCCCTCGTCGAATTCCTGCCATGCGAAGACGCCCTCGTTCGGGCGGTCCACGTCGGGCAGGAACTTGCCCAGCGCCTCGACGGTCTCGACCGCGCTGCTGTCCAAAGCGTCGAACCCGTACCGATGATACACGCCCGCAATCGTCCGCAGCATCTCGGTGCGCTGCGTGACTTCCTCGCCGAAATAGTCACGGAACCCTTTCGGCGTTACGGCCTTGGGGCGGGGCTGTTTCTTGGGCTTGGCCATCGGGGCGTCCTTCACGGGTATTGTTCCGCGCGCGGTCTATCCCATGGCCCGCATCGGGGCAAGGCGCGCTTTCGCTGGTCTTGGCTTTGCAGGCCCGCTATGACCGTCCCTGAAGCAGACCCCACAGGAAACCAACATGCAGCATCTGGAAGAACAGATCGCCCATCTGACCCGCACGGTCGAAGAGCTGAACACCGTCGTCACACGCCAGCAATCCGAGATCGACCGCCTGACGCGCCGCGTCGAAATGCTGCTGCAGCGCGAGGCCGAACGGGCGCAGGAAGGCTCGGGCGGGGTCGTGTTCGGAGACGAACGCCCGCCGCACTACTAAGAGCGATTTCGATGTTGCTGCCTGCTTTTCCGGTTCTTGCTGGTCACGTCCAAGACTAATCACGGGGTTACCTTCCGAAATCTTGTTGGTAGTCTAACACTTTAACATCAGTTCACTGGCAGGAGACGTTCATTGGCCAACAAACTTGCTCTTGTCACAGGTGCCGCGCGTGGCATCGGGCTGGCGACAACAAAACTGTTTCTACAAAACGGCTGGAACGTTGCGATGATCGATCGTGACTCTGAGGCGCTTTCTCTTGCCGCAAAGGATCTAGACGGTGCGGTGGCGTTCGTCGCGGACGTTTCTGATCAGAACCAGGTTGATAACATGGTGAAGACCGTTCTCACCGAATTCAATCGCATTGATGCTGTGGTGAACAACGCGGGTGTCGCAGATTTCGGGCCAATTGAAGAACACGATTTCGCGGTGTGGCGTCGGGTTATGGAAACCAACCTTGATGGCGTGTTTCTGGTCTCTCAGGCTACTATACCGGCCCTACGCAAAAGCCGTGGTGCTATCGTCAACATCGCATCGATTTCGGGACTAAGGGCTAGTACACTTCGCGTCGCATACGGAACGTCGAAGGCGGGTGTCATCCATCTGACCAAGCAACAAGCCGCCGAACTAGGAGAATTCGGTATACGCGCCAATTGCGTGTGTCCAGGCCCGGTCCGGACCAAGCTCGCGATGGCAGTCCACTCGCCCGAAATCATCGCCGCATATCATGACGCTATTCCACTAAACCGATACGGTTCGGAGGATGAGATCGCGCAAGTGATCTATTTCCTTTGCTCGGACAACGCTAGCTACGTCACGGGTCAGGTGATCGCGTCCGACGGCGGGTTCGAAAGCACTGGCGTGGGTTTACCGGCTCTACGATCAAGCAACTGAAATTCGGCCACGATTTGCCCGCGTCGGGACGCTAAATAGAGTATCCAGGCTCACAACCCCAGCGACGCTTTCACCGCGTTGTCGACGACCCCGCCTAGAAGGGCGTTTTTATCCGCAGCACAGCCCTCAGACAGAGCGGCGATGAACGCTTCGCGCAGTTGCGCTTTGTCTTCATCCGTGGCGGCGTGGTCTTCGATATTGATCTGACGATTATAGAGCGACAGGGCCGTCATCTTGCCCACGACCTCGACAACAAAGGCCTCATCCCCGTCCGCCTCTTCAGCGATTGAGGCGCAGGTGTAGTGCATGACAGGCAGGGCATCGTCAACCATCTGCTGGGCGGCTTCGTCGGCCAAAGCAAAGACCGGAGCCACCAAAAGTGATACCAAGACAACTGGCTTGAGAGTTTTCATCCGCATCGCAATCACTTCCAGTTATGTCCGATAATCGCACCGGCCACACCGCCGATTGCCGCGCCCTTGCCGTCACCGATCAGGGCCCCAACTCCGGCGCCGATCAACGCACCTTCGATTGTCTGCTTCTTCTTTTTGTCGTCCGCAAAAGCCGCAGTCGCCACGGAAAGCGAGATCGCCCCCGCCAATACCAACGCTTTGGAGCCCATAGCTGAAAGTGCCAAACCCTAACCCTCCTGTTTCATCTTTCACAGAATATGCAGGTACAGCCTAGCCGGGGGACATCGCTGTGGCAACAAAGCCGGGATCAGACCTCTTCCACTGACAGAACGCCATCCAGCGACTTGATCGCGCCTTTGATCTGCGGGTTGATCGGGAAGTCCTGCCCCAAATCCATCTCGACATCGCCTGGAAGTCCTGGGTCCATCAGGCACAGCTGGATCGGCCCCTTGGCAGCCCCTTTCGCAGCGCTGACCGCGTCTGCCAGCACGGTTGCCACCGTGGGCAACACCTGCGGCTGATCGACGAAGATGCGCAGGCCGGTCGCGCCCGCCTCGGCCACAACCGAATCCACCGGGCCAACCGAACGACCCAGCAGTTTCAACTGATCGGCCTCCATTGTCGCCTCGGCGGTCAGAACAACCTGCGCGCCTGTCTCAAGATATTCGCGCGATTTCTCCAGCGTTTCCGAGAACAGCGTGACCTCATACGCGCCGGTCGGGTCCGAAAGCTGCGCAAAGGCAAAGCGGTTACCACGGGCAGACTTCCTTTCCTGACGGCCAGCGACAACTCCGGCCATCTTCACGATCAGAGGGCCAGAGCGGGCTTTTTCCGTCACCTCATCCAAGGTCAGCACCTGTTTGCGTTTCAGTGCTGGCATGTAGTCGTCCAGCGGGTGTCCCGAAAGGTAGAAACCGATAGCCTTGAACTCTTCGCTGAGCCGTTCAGCAGGCAACCAGTCCGACGTCGGCGACAAGCGCGGTTCGGGCAGGTCGTCCCCGGCCTCACCAAACAATGACACCTGGTTCGAGTTCTTCTGTTCGTGGATCGCCGTCGAATACTGCACCAGCGGATCAAGGCTTTCGAACACGCGGCGGCGGTTCTTGTCCAGTTCATCAAAGGCCCCGGCCCGTGCCAGCATCTCCAACGGGCGCTTGCCGACCTTTTTCAGATCAACCCGGCGCGCGAAGTCGAACAGGTTGACAAACGGTTTATCACCCCGACCATCAACCACAAGGCTCATCGCCTCGACACCCACGTTTTTCAACGCGCCCAGCGCATAGACAAGATGCCCATTGTCCACATCAAACGTGGCCTGAGAGCGGTTCACACAAGGCGGGATGTAAGGCAGGTCCAGCCCCTTGCGGACCTCTTCAAAGTAAACGGCCAGTTTATCGGTCAGGTGGATATCGCAGTTCATGACGCCCGCCATGAACTCAACCGGATGGTTCGCCTTCAGCCAGCCGGTCTGATAGCTGACCACCGCATAGGCGGCCGCGTGGGATTTGTTGAAGCCGTAGTTGGCGAATTTCTCCAGCAGGTCGAACACCTCGGAGGCTTTCTTGGCATCCACACCATTCTCTGCGGCGCCCTTTTCGAATTTCGGGCGTTCGGCATCCATCGCCTCTTTGATCTTCTTACCCATCGCGCGGCGCAGCAGGTCAGCGCCGCCGAGGGAATACCCGGCCATCACCTGAGCGATCTGCATCACCTGTTCCTGGTAGACGATGATGCCCTGCGTTTCCTCAAGGATATAATCGATCAGCGGATGCACGGATTCGATTTTCCGCAACCCGTTTTTGACCTCACAATAGGTCGGGATGTTCTCCATCGGACCGGGGCGATAGAGCGCCACAAGGGCCACGATATCCTCGATACAGGTAGGTTTCATGCGTTTGAGCGCGTCCATCATGCCCGAGGATTCCACCTGGAACACCGCCACTGTCTTGGCCGCGGAATAGAGCTTGTATGTCGCCTCATCATCCAGCGGGATGGCGTTGATCTGGTTCTCGGCCCCTTCAGCTGGTTCATAGAGCTCGGTCCCGTCCGCCGCGACATGCAGAGGCCGCCCGGATTTGAAGATCAGATCCATGGCATTCTGGATCACGGTCAGGGTTTTCAGACCGAGAAAGTCGAACTTCACCAGCCCGGCCTGTTCGACCCATTTCATATTGAACTGGGTCGCAGGCATATCGGAGCGTGGATCCTGATAAAGCGGTACCAGTGCGTCCAACGGCCGGTCGCCTATCACAACCCCCGCCGCGTGTGTCGAGGCGTTTCGCAACAGCCCTTCGACTTGCTGGCCGTAATTCAGCAACCGCTCCACAACCTCTTCATTCCGCGCCTCCTCGCGCAAGCGCGGTTCGTCCTTCAGGGCCTTTTCGATCGAAACCGGTTTGACGCCCTCGACCGGGATCATCTTGGACAGCCGGTCGACTTGCCCATAAGGCATCTGCAAAACCCGCCCGATGTCACGCACGGCAGCCTTGGACAGCAACGCACCAAAGGTGATGATCTGCCCCACCTTGTCACGCCCATATTTCTGCTGCACGTAGCGGATCACCTCTTCCCGGCGGTCCATACAGAAATCGATGTCGAAGTCGGGCATCGAGACTCGCTCGGGGTTCAGGAACCGTTCGAACAGCAGGCTATAGCGCAGCGGGTCAAGGTCGGTGATCGTCAGCGCATAGGCCACCAGAGACCCCGCACCCGAGCCCCGCCCCGGCCCCACCGGAATGTCATGATCCTTGGACCATTGGATAAAGTCCGCAACGATCAGGAAGTAGCCTGGGAACCCCATGCCTTCGATGATCCCGAGCTCAAAATCCAAACGTTCCTGATATTCCTCAGGCGTCACCGCATGAGGGATCACGGCCAGCCGCTTCTGGAGACCTTCATTCGCAATGCGGCGCAGTTCGGCCACTTCATCATCGGCAAATTTCGGCAAGATCGGATCACGGCGATACGCCATAAAGGCGCAACGGCGCGCGATCTCGACCGTGTTCTCGATGGCTTCGGGCAGGTCCGCGAACAGAGTCACCATTTCATGCTGCGACTTGAAATAATGCTGCGCGGTCAGACGGCGGCGACCGGCTTGCTGATCGACATAGGCCCCCTCGGCGATACAGATCAGCGCATCATGGGCCTCATACATATCCGAGGTTGGAAAGTAGACGTCATTGGTGGCGACCAGAGGCAGGTTCTTGGCATAGGCCATTTCGACATGACCACGCTCGGTCAGGCGCTCGGCCTCAGGCTGGCCGTCCTCGCCCGGATGGCGTTGCAGTTCGATATACAACCGATCCGGGAACATCCCCGCCAAACGGTCGACCAGAGCCTCAGCCGCCGGGCGCTGCCCTTGCTGGAGCAACATTCCCACTGGGCCTTCTGGTCCACCAGTCAGACAGATCAGACCCTCGGACCGATCCGCCAGCTCTTCCAAGGTGACCTGCGGCAACTGCCCGCCCTTGTCCACATAGAGACAGGAGCTCAGCTTCATGAGGTTCTCATACCCAACCTCAGACTGCGCCAGCAGCACCAGAGGCGCAGGCGCTTTCGGCTTTTCACCGGGTTGCGGTTGCACATAGGTTAGATCAACCTGACACCCCATTATCGGCTGTATTCCAGCCCCGCTGGCGGTCACCGAAAACTCCAGCGCCGAGAACATCGAATTGGTGTCTGTCACCGCAACGGCGGGCATCTCGGCCTTCTCGCAAAGACCGGGCAGCTTTTTGAGCCGCACAGCGCCTTCCAGCAGGGAATATTCAGTGTGAACGCGAAGGTGAATGAATCGAGGGGTACTGCTCATACCCCGCACGCTATCCCAGTCAGCAGCGACGAAAAAGCGGGAACCGACTCTGTTGACTGCTTAAAAAATCAGCAGCGATTATTCTGATTTTTTAGAAGGTGCTTCGGGTCAGACTCAGCACCGCTTCAAAAATGGTCTTTATTTACAAATGCCTGGCTTCTAAACAACTACAACATTCACAGGTCGCACGGGTCCAATGGTGCATCATATAGGCAGTTTTTCTTGCCAGATAAGGTGCGCTGTTTCTAACATCTGACGGCAAGCACTTCGCCCGCCACTCTTTCTACGTCGCATCGAAGGAGGGCCCAACGGGCGCAACCGGGTAAGGCGACGGGTTTCACGAATGGACATCACGTTTCTTCTGAACGGAGAGACAGTGCAGCTTTCGGATGTCAGTCCGACGGTCACCCTGCTGGACTGGCTGCGCGAAGAGCGTGGCCTGACCGGCACGAAAGAAGGCTGCAACGAAGGCGATTGCGGCGCCTGCACCGTGATGGTCACCGAAGAGGGCAGCGCCAAGGCCCTGAACGCCTGCATCCTGTTCTTACCCCAACTGCATGGCAGAGCCGTCCGCACCGTCGAGGGCGCAAGCGGCCCAAGTGATGAACCTCATCCAGTCCAGAGCGCAATGGTCGATCTGCACGGTTCGCAATGCGGTTTCTGCACCCCCGGCTTTGTGATGTCGATGGTTGCAAGTCACGTGAATGGCGCAACCGACCACGACACCCAACTGGCCGGCAACCTGTGCCGCTGCACCGGCTACGCCCCGATCATCCGCGCCGCGAAAGCCGCCGAACCGCAGCCCATCCCGCAATGGATCACTGACGACCAGTCCTTCTCTTGTTCAAAAATACCTCGGGGGGAGGCCGCAGGCCGGGGGGCAGAGCCCCCCTTCCTCCCCAGGTCATCCGATGAATTGGCGGAAGTCTATGCCCAGCACCCCGACGCGACACTCATCGCCGGTGCAACCGATGTCGGCCTCTGGGTCACCAAGCAATTGCGTGAGCTTGACCCGGTTATCTTCCTCAACGGCTGCGAAGACCTCAAACAGATCACAATCACCGACGACGAAATCCGCTTCGGGGCAATGGTCGACATGAACCGGATGGGCGAGGCTCTCGCCGACCTCCATCCCTCCTACGCGGAAATGATCCGTCGCTATGCCAGCGTTCAGGTGCGCCACGCGGCGACCGTGGGCGGCAATATTGCCAATGGCTCACCCATCGGGGACAACCCGCCTGCGCTGATCGCTTTGGGCGCAACTCTGCACCTTCGCAAAGGCGACACCCGCCGGTCCCTTCCTTTGGAGGAGTTCTTCATCGCCTACGGCAAACAAGACCGCGCGCCCGGCGAATTTGTCGAAGCCGTCAGTTTCCCCCGTCAAGCGGATCGACTGAAGGCTTACAAACTCAGCAAACGGTTCGATCAGGATATCTCGGCCGTTTGCGGCTGTTTCAATATCACCGTTACGGACGGCACCGTCACGCAGGCGCGCATTGCGTTTGGCGGCATGGCTGGTACTCCGAAACGGGCAACCCATGTCGAGGCCGCACTGATCGGCAAACCCTGGACGCGCGAGGTGATTGACGCCGCGCTGCCCAGCTTTGCCGAAGATTATTCACCACTCACGGACATGCGCGCCTCGGCAACCTATCGGTTGGAGACCGCCAAAGCGATGCTGGAACGGTATTTCCTGGAAGATCAGGGCGAAGTGACTGACGTGCTGAAGGTGACGGCATGAGCGTGACCAAACCCCTCCCCCATGACGCGGCCCCGCTGCATGTGGCCGGTGCCGCGCGTTATGTGGATGATATCCCGACGCCGAAGGGCACCCTGCATCTGGCCTTTGGTCTGAGCCCGATTGCCAAAGGCAAAATCAGCGCAATGGATCTGTCGGCGGTGAAATCTGCGGATGGCGTGGTGCAGGTGATGACGGCCGAGGATCTGCCTTTTGCCAACGACGTCTCTCCCTCGATCCATGATGAACCGCTGCTGTCGGATGGCACGGTTCACTATATCGGTCAGCCCGTGTTTCTGGTCGTCGCCACCAGCCATCTCGCTGCCCGAAAAGCCGCGCGTTTGGGCAAGATCGACTATGCCGAAGACACCCCGATCCTGACCATCGAAGACGCGCTGGCCGCCGACAGCCGGTTCGAAGATGGCCCCCGCATCTACGCCAAGGGCGACGCTGACGCCGCCATCTCTAGTGCGCCCCATATCATCGAAGGAAGCTTCGAGCTTGGCGGGCAAGAGCATTTCTACCTCGAAGGTCAGGCGGCGCTTGCCGTGCCGAATGAAGGCGCGGATATGCTGGTCCACAGTTCCACCCAGCACCCGACCGAAATCCAGCACAAGGTGGCCGATGCGCTGGGCGTTCCCATGCACGCGGTCCGGGTTGAGACACGCCGGATGGGCGGCGGGTTCGGCGGCAAGGAAAGCCAGGGCAACGCTTTGGCCGTGGCCTGCGCCGTGGCGGCGAGCGCAACCGGCAAGGCCTGCAAGATGCGCTATGACCGCGATGATGACATGATCATCACCGGCAAACGCCATGCCTTCCGCATTTCCTACAAAGCCGGATTTGATGAGAACGGGCACATTCAAGGCGTCTCGTTCCTCCACCATGCGATCTGCGGCTGGGCGCAGGACCTGTCCCTGCCGGTTGCCGACCGCGCGATGCTGCATTCGGACAACGCCTATCTGCTGCCCAATGCGCGGATCGAAAGCCACCGGCTGAAGACTAATACCCAATCCGCCACTGCCTATCGCGGGTTCGGGGGGCCTCAGGGCATGGTCGGGATCGAACGCGTGATGGACCACGCCGCGCATGCACTGGGTCTGGACCCGGTCGAACTGCGCCGTCGGAACTACTATGAACCCGCCCACAAGGTCGCTGAAGCTGCACCTGCAGAGAAACCAATGGGGCACCCTGACCCGCATGAAGACCTGACCAGTCGGGGCGCAGTGGCGATTGGCGATGCGCCCGTGCGCCCCCTACCCGCAGGTGGCAACACCACGCCTTACGGGATGGATATCAGCGACTTCGAACTGCATGGCATCACCAAAGCTCTGCTGAAATCCAGCGACTATGCCACACGCAAGGAAGCCATCGAAAAATGGAACACCGAGAACAGTGCGATCAAGAAGGGCATTGCGTTCTCTCCGGTCAAGTTCGGGATTTCCTTCACGCTGACCCACCTCAATCAGGCAGGTGCGTTGGTGCATGTGTATCAGGACGGCTCGGTCCACCTGAACCATGGCGGCACCGAGATGGGGCAAGGCCTGTTCCAGAAAGTCGCTCAGGTCGCGGCGTCGCGCTTTGGCATTCCGCTGGAGATGGTCAAGATCACCGCAACCGACACGGCCAAAGTACCGAACACCTCAGCCACGGCGGCGTCTTCGGGCAGTGATCTGAACGGGATGGCCGTGAAAGCCGCCTGTGACACGATCCGCGACCGCATGGCCGACTATCTGGCCGAGCGTTATCAGGCCGACCCGTCGACTGTTAATTTCTCGGACGGTCACGTCTCGGTCGGTGCGGAACGCTATACATTCTCTGAGGCCGCCGCTTTGGCCTATCAGGGGCGCATCAGCCTGTCGGCAACCGGTTTCTACAAAACGCCCAAGATCGAATGGGATCGGATTGCGGGCCGAGGCCGTCCGTTCTTTTACTTCGCTTATGGGGCGTCGGTCACCGAAGTCGCCATCGACACACTGACCGGCGAAAACCGCATTCTGCGCACCGATATTCTGCATGACGCGGGCGCATCGCTGAACCCGGCGCTCGATATCGGACAGGTCGAAGGCGGCTATGTGCAAGGCGCAGGCTGGCTGACGACCGAGGAATTGGTCTGGGATAGCAAGGGCAACTTGCGCACCCACGCGCCCTCGACCTACAAGATCCCAGCCTGCTCGGACCGGCCCGACATCTTCAATGTCGCGCTTTGGGATGGCGAGAACCGCGAGGATACGATCTACCGCTCGAAAGCGGTGGGTGAACCGCCTTTTATGCTGGGAATATCAGCATGGTTGGCCCTGTCGAACGCGGTCGCAGCCTGCGGCGACAGCTATCCGGCGCTGGATGCACCCGCCACGGCCGAGGAAATCTGGCGCGGTGTCCAGCGGATGAAAGGAGACGTCTGATGGGTTTCGACCTAGAGGCTTTGAGGGAGGCGGTCAAAACCCACGGCAGTGTGACCCGCGTGGTCGTCGCCGCGATCAAGGGCTCGTCCCCACGTGAGGTAGGTGCCGCCATGCTGGTCTGGCGGGATGGCCAGAACGGAACGATCGGCGGTGGCATGTTGGAGTTTCAGGCCGCCGAAGCCGCGCGGTCCCAATCCGTCCCCGCCCGTCTGACCCACCACGCGCTTGGCCCCGAATTGGGCCAGTGCTGCGGCGGTGCAGTTTCATTATTCAGCGAGGTCTTTGATCTAAAGGCGCTTGAAGAACTCGACGACACGGTCATGGCGCGATCCGCTTCTGAAGACGAAATGCCTCTGTCCGTGAAACGGTTGCTGGCAACTGCGCGCGGTCAGGGAATTGCCCCCGAACCTCAACTGATCGACGGCTGGATGGTTGAGCCGGTTCACAAGCCAACCCGAAACCTGTGGATCTGGGGTGCTGGTCATGTGGGCCGTGCGCTGGTGGATGTTCTGTCCCCCCTGCCCGACATCGCGATTACCTGGGTCGACACTGGGCCCGAGCGCTTCCCAGCCTCGGTCCCAGCAGGTGTCACCACAGTTCCAGCGGCCAAACCAGCTGAACTGGTGCGTCATGCACCACCCAATGCCGAGCACCTTGTGCTGACTTATTCACACAATCTGGATTTAGAGCTGTGCAACCGGCTGCTTTCGCATGATTTCCGCTTTGCGGGGCTGATCGGCTCGGCTACGAAATGGGCGCGATTCCGGTCGCGGCTGGCAGCTCTTGGGCATGGACCTGAACAGATCAGCCGGATCACCTGTTCAATCGGCGATCCCGCTCTGGGCAAACACCCGCAAATGATCGCCGTTGGCGTCGCCGCGCAGCTTCTGCGTCCGGCCCGACAGACTGAGTTGAAGAAGGACCTGAGCGCGTGACCACTCCACTCTTAAGCCTGCAAGGGCTGACCAAAGCCTATCCCGGCGTCGTGGCCAATGATCAGGTGTCGTTCGACATCGGCGAAGGCGAAGTACATGCGCTTTTGGGCGAAAACGGCGCGGGGAAATCCACGCTGGTCAAGATGATCTATGGGCTGGTGAAGCCGGACAGCGGCACCATGATGCTGCGCGGCCAACCCTTCGCCCCAGCAGAACCCCGCGCGGCGCGGGCGGATGGGATTGCGATGGTGTTCCAGCACTTCTCGCTGTTCGATGCGCTGAACGTGGCTGAGAATATTGCTTTGGGGATGGAGAACCCACCGCCCATGGGCGATCTGGCCTCGCGGATCCGCGAAGTGTCAGAGACCTATGGCTTGCCTTTGGACCCGTACCGCACGGTCGGTGATCTGTCCGCGGGGGAACGTCAGCGGGTCGAGATCATCCGCTGCCTGCTGCAGGACCCCAAGCTGCTGATCATGGACGAACCAACCAGCGTGCTGACCCCGCAAGAGGTCGAAATCCTGTTTGAGACGCTAAACAAATTGCGGTCTGAGGGCACCTCGATCCTCTATATCTCGCACAAGCTTGAGGAAATCCGCACGCTGTGTGACCACGCCACAATCCTGCGTCTTGGCAAGAACGTGGGAGAGTGCATTCCGGCCGAAACATCAGCACGCGACATGGCCGAGATGATGGTGGGATCAACGCTGCAAACGCCCGAACGCTCGGGGCGCGAGTTCGGCGAGGTTGCGCTGGATGTCAGCGGTCTGTCAGTGCCGTCGCCTTCGGAGTTTGGAACAGCGCTGAAGAACGTCCACATGACGGTCCGCAAGGGCGAGGTTCTTGGCATCGGCGGTGTCGCTGGTAATGGTCAGGATGAGTTGCTGGGCGTGCTGTCCGGTGAGATTCAAACCCCTGCCGACGCGATCAAGTTCAATGGTCAGCAGATCGGCAAACTCGGCCCGACGGCCCGCCGGAAACTGGGCGTGCTGACCGCGCCTGAGGAACGTTTGGGCCATGCCGCTGCGCCGGATATGAGCCTGACTGAAAACGCCCTCCTGACCGGTTCGGTGCGCGAAGGTTTGGAAAACAAAGGTTTCCTCAAATGGTCCGAGACCAAAAGCTTCGCTGAAAAGATCATAAGCGCGTTTGACGTCAGAACGCCCGGCCCTGAAAACGCAGCAAGGTCGCTGTCAGGCGGGAACCTGCAGAAATTCGTGATTGGTCGGGAAGTTTTGCAGAACCCTGAGGTCTTGGTGGTGAACCAACCGACCTGGGGTGTGGATGCTGCGGCGGCTGCGTCGATTCGGCAGGCCATTCTGGATCTGGCGGCCAAGGGAACGGCGGTGGTCTGCATCAGTCAGGATTTGGACGAGTTGATGGAGATCTCAGACAGTTTTGCGGCCCTGAACGAAGGGCGGTTGAGCGCGCCTCGGGAGACAACAGGCCTGACCGTTGATGAGATCGGCCTGATGATGGGCGGTGCCCATGGCATGGAGGTGGCGCATGTGTGATCTGTCGCGTCGCCTACGGCGAGAGTATTGGAAAAAGACGAAGACGGGCGGGGAATAAGCATATGATTGTGTTGGAGAAACGGCCGCAACCGTCGAAAGCCTGGTCCTATGCGACCCCCGTAGTGGCAGTGATCGCCACGATGGTCTTTGGCGGCATCCTGTTCGCCATTCTGGGTAAGAACCCGGTTGAGGCCATCGGCACCATCTTTTGGGAGCCCCTGTTCGGCGAGTTCGCATTCTACTATCGCCCGCAACTGCTGGTGAAAGGCGCGCCATTGGTGCTGATTGCGATCGGCCTGGCGTTGGGTTTCCGCGCCGGCATCTGGAATATCGGGGCAGAAGGGCAGTACATCGTGGGGGCCATCTTCGGGGCTGGGGCCGGGCTGGCCTTTTACCCTCTGGATGCGTTCTACATCTTTCCGATCATGGTGATAGCGGGCGCGTTCGGAGGCTGGCTTTGGGCGATGATCCCGGCCTTTCTAAAGGTGCGCTTTGGCACCAACGAAATCCTTGTTTCGCTGATGCTGGTCTACGTGGCCGAGCAGATGCTGGCCTCGGTGTCGCTTGGCTTGCTGAAAAATCCTGAAGGGTTTGGCTTTCCCGGTTCGCGTAACCTGCAATCCTATGACAGTGCGCATAATGCCGAACTGATCGCAGGATCGGGGATGCACTGGGGCGTCGTGACGGCCCTCATCGCGGTGATCTTTTCGTATATTCTTCTGAACCGGCACATGCTGGGCTTTCACATCCGTTTGACCGGTGAAGCGCCGCGCGCGGCGAAATTCGCCGGTGTAAACCCAGCCCGCCTGACCCTGTTCTGTCTGGGCCTGTCCGGCGCTCTGGCCGGTCTGGCGGGGATGTTCGAAGTCTCAGGCCCTTCGGGTGTGGTCAGTATCGACTTTAACGTAGGCTATGGCTTCACCGCGATCATTGTAGCCTTTCTAGGCCGACTGCACCCAATGGGCATCCTGCTGGCTGGTGGCCTGATGGCGCTGACTTATATCGGCGGTGAAATCGCGCAGTCTCAGCTCGGGCTGCCTGCCGCTGCCATTCAGGTGTTCCAGGGGATGCTTTTGTTCTTCCTGCTGGCATTCGATCTTCTGACAAACTACCGCATCCGTGCGGCCCGTAGCGAGGTAGCGTAATGGACCTTGGTGAAATCAATCCCGTCCTTCTGGTCGCCTCGCTCATGGTTGCGGCGACCCCCCTGCTGCTGGCCGCGATCGGAGAGCTGGTCGTCGAAAAAGCAGGCGTTCTGAACCTCGGCGTCGAGGGCATGATGATCGTCGGCGCAATCAGCGGCTTTGCGATCTCGGTCGAGACCGGTTCGCCCTGGTTGGGCTTTATCGCATCAGCGATCGGCGGGGCTGTGCTGTCACTACTGTTCGTGTTGCTGACACAGGTCGCTCTAGCCAATCAGGTGGCCAGCGGCCTTGCGCTGACATTGTTCGGCCTCGGGTTCAGTGCCCTTCTGGGCCAAAGCTATGTGGGGATCAAACCCCCCAGCATGGAGGATATTCATATCCCCCTGATCAGCGATATCCCCGTCATCGGGCCGATCTTTTTCCAGCATGACCCGATCCTCTATGTCGGCATCGCTTTGACTGCGGGTGTTTGGGCGACGCTGAAATATACGCGTGTTGGTCTGATCCTGCGCGCGGTGGGTGAAAACCACGATGCAGCGCACGCGTTGGGCTACAAAGTCATCAAGATCCGCATCATGGCGATCCTGTTCGGTGGGGCCTGCGCGGGTCTGGGCGGCGCCTATATCAGCCTGATCCGGGTCCCTCAGTGGACCGAGGGCATGACCGCCGGTGTCGGCTGGATTGCTCTGGCGCTGGTGGTGTTCGCCAGCTGGAAGCCGTGGCGTGCCTTGTTGGGTGCCTATTTGTTTGGCGGCATCACTGTCTTGCAGCTTAATTTGCAGGCAGCGGGCGTTGCCATTCCTGTCGAGTATCTGGCAATGTCGCCCTACATCATCACGATCCTTGTGCTTGTGATCCTTTCGGCCGACAAGAGCAGCGCACCTGCCTCACTGGGCCGGATTTTCCACGCCTCGCACTAGGGGCCAACTGAACCAACTTGGGGAGTAACACATGAAATTCACGACACTTCTGGCAAGCGCCGCCATGGCGCTGGGTCTGGCCTCGGGGGCCATGGCCGCCGACGACAAGACCAAGGTCGGCTTCGTATATGTCGGCCCGGTGGGCGACGGCGGCTGGACCTATGAGCACAACAAAGGCCGCCTGGCCGTTGAGGAAGAGTTCGGCGACAAGGTTGAAACCGTCTTTGTCGAATCCGTTCCCGAAGGCCCGGATGCCGAGCGCGTCATGACCCAAATGGCGCTGGAAGGCGCTGACCTGATCTTCACCACCTCGTTTGGCTACATGGACCCGACCATCAACGTGGCGAAGAAATTCCCGAATGTGAAATTCGAACACGCGACCGGCTACAAAACTGCCGACAACGTCTCAGTTTACTCGGCCCGTTTCTATGAAGGCCGTGCCGTTCAGGGCCACATCGCGGGTAACATGACCAAGTCGAACATCATCGGCTATATCGGGTCCTACCCGATCCCTGAGGTGATCCGTGGCATCAACTCGGCCTATCTGCACGCCAAGAAGGTGAACCCGGATGTCGAGTTCAAGATCGTCTGGGCCTACACTTGGTTCGACCCTGCGAAAGAGGCTGACGCCGCTACCGTTCTGATCGAACAGGGCGCGGACGTGATCCTGCAGCACACCGACTCGACCGCGCCTCAGGCGGCTGCGCAAGAGGCTGGCAATGTCGTGACCTTCGGTCAGGCCTCGGACATGAGTGAATACGCCCCGTTCCCGCGCGTATCTTCGATCATCGATGACTGGGCACCCTACTACATCGCACGGACCAAGGCCGTCATGGACGGCACCTGGGAAAGCGCCAACACATGGGACGGCATCCGCGAAGGCATGGTCGCAATCGGCGAGATCTCGGACGCGGTTCCCGCAGATGTCAAAGAAGAGGCTCTGGCGCTGAAAGCGGCGATGGCCGCAGGTGAATACCACCCCTTCACCGGCCCGATCAAAAAGCAGGATGGCAGCGACTGGCTGGCCGAAGGTGAGGTCGCAGATGACGGAACGCTGGCCGGTATGAACTTCTACATCGAAGGTCTGGAAGGCGAGATTCCTCAGTAAGCTGCAGGACGTATCAAAAAAACCAAAGGCCCGCATTTTGCGGGCCTTTTTTGTTGGGGCTACATTGCCCAGATCAAGGCTTGAGCCTTCAGTGCCCGGTCAGCACCAGCGTATTCACCGGCATCAGGATCAGACGCAACCGCAGGCCGGCCGCATGAACCACTCCAATCGTGTCGACCACATGCAGGAACGCCTTGTTCCAGAATCCAAGGCTTTCATCCTCTAGCTTGTGGTGGTTGTCGGTATAGACATTCGCCAGACAGTTGCTGCCCGGAGGAATGTCATCCGCCATGCCTTTATACAGCGGCTCCATATACACCAGAATTGAGCCGGGCACTTTGTTGTGCTGGACGTCCCGCAGTTCGTCCGTGGGTCGGATCTGACCTGAGGGGATGACGTCCTGCACCTCGACCACAACCATCGGGATCACGGTGAAGGGTTTGGTCATGCAGCCCAGCTCTCCAATCATGCCCGGTTTGATGACCTGAGCAGACATCTGGTTGAACGCTGCCTGAAAACGGTCATGGCCCGAGAGCGAAGGCACCAGAATGCCCGCCGGGCGCAACAGCGGGCTGACATAGTCACCAACCTGCAGACCGAACTGTTCGATCCGACCGGTAACACCCGCGCTGATCACGGTCTTGTCCAGCTCAGTCAGGGCTGCATCCAGTTGCGCGTTGGCGCTGGACAATTGGGCTGGGATCAGTTCCTCGATCTGCTGTACCACGGCGGCGCGCTGCGACTGGGCGGCGGTGACCTGCGCTTCGCGTTCAGCCACCAGATTCTCCAACCGCTCAATCTCGGCCAGACGCACCGCGCTGGAGCCTTCGTCGCGCAGTGTGGTGTTACGCTCTAGGTCTTCGACAGATTGTGCCAAGGCGGCGCGCGCACCGGCGATCCCGGCATCCGCCTGCGCCAGATCCGTCTCTGCCACTTTCAATGAGGCTTGAACCTGCGCGATCTGTGCATGGGCGGCCTGAACCTGCGCCTGCTGAGTGAAATCTTCGATCCGGAAAATCGGCTGGCCCGCTGTCACCGTATCGTTGTTGTTGACATAGACCTCAGACACCCGCCCGCCCAGTTGCGGCAGGATCGTGACTGTCCGGAAATACGAGGCCGCCGTGCTGGAGGCCGGATGAAAGTAGAACAGCGTGGTGATCACGGACAGCGCCAGAATGGCACAGGTCGTCAGGCCCCATCGCAGCTCGTACCACATGGTGAAAAGGGTAATCTCATGCCCGATCCGCTTGCCTTGGACAAAGCGTCGGAACAGGAAATCCGGCAGCACCGTAATCAGGGCGCAGAGCATCGTTTCGATCATGGCTTACTGCTCCGGCGTGGTGGTGTTTTGTGGTGCCGGAGAGGCCGGTTCGGCAGGTGCCTGAGGTGCAAGAGACTGTCCGAGTGAGCGAATGGCATCCGCTATGTTTCGCATCGGGGTCGCAAAATCTGGGAATTGGAAACCGGCAACTAGAACAGCTGCAACCCAGAAAATGCCGTTATGTGTAAACAGCGCCAACAGCGCCAAAATGCCCACCAACTGGAACTGAGGGTGATTATTCTCATGCGCCATTTTCTCGGGCACCGAATGCAGCGTCAGATATCCGACACCAATCAACACAACCAGAACGACAAAAAACACGACCATTGCCGAAAAGAGGTAGTCGCTCCCATCGGCTGCGACGACATATTTTGGGATATGTCCCGTGGCCATAGGATGGAGGTCCGCTGCAGTCACCTTAATCTCCTTCTTTTCTATGAAGCGTCTTTGGCCGGGTTGATCGCCAAATTCAAGCCTGCTTATAGTTTCCCGAAATCCAAGCATATTCTTGTAACAAGCACCAAGACCCTTATGACATCTGCTTCATCACAATCCTTCCCGGTCACCCTGCGATGATCGACTTTTTAATCATCGGCGGCGGCATCGCCGGCCTCAGCGCGGGCGCGCGTTTGTCTGCTCATGGCTCAGTCACTGTTCTCGAGGGCGAGGACGCTCTGGGCTATCACTCATCGGGTCGCTCGGCTGCGATGTTCGAGGAAAACTACGGCCCGCCCTCGGTGGTTGCGCTCAATCAGGCCGGGGTCGATTACCTGCGATCAGCGAACGAAGGCTACCTTACCCCCCGAGGCCTTATGCTGGTTGCAGGCCACGATCAGGCTGACCTGTTTGCCAAAGACGTCGAAGAACTGAACGTACGCTCCATTTCGCCGCAGCAAGCCATCGACAAAGTCCCGATCCTAAACCCGGACGTTCTGGCCCACGCCGCCATCAGCGTGGACGCCTTCGACATCGATACCGACCGCCTGATGCAGGACTTCGCGCGCGTGATCCGGGGCAATGGCGGCGCGGTCATGACCCGTCAGGCCGTCACCGATATCCGCAAAAGCGGCCATTGGGTGGTACAGGCGGGCGATGTGTTCGAGGCTCGAAACTTGGTCAATGCAGCTGGCGCGTGGGTGGATGAGGTCGCTGCGATGGCTGGCCTGCCGCCTATTGGCATCGTGCCGAAACGCCGCTCCATGGCGCGCATTCCCGCACCCGGAGGGCATGACGTATCCAACTGGCCCATGCTGATGGGGCCGGGAGAAGGTTGGTACGCCAAGCCTGATGCGGGGAAGTATCTGGTCTCACCCTCCGAGGCCGAACCGACAATACCTCATGACGCCTATGCCGACGATATGGTTCTTGCAGAAGGTCTGGCGCGGTATGAGGCTATGGTGACAACTCCCGTCACGCGGCTCGAGGCGAACTGGGCCGGGCTGCGTAGCTTCGTGTTGGATGGCACGTTGGTGCTGGGGCCAGATCCACAGGACCGCTCGTTCATCTGGTGCGCGGGTCAAGGTGGGTACGGGTTCCAGACATCGCCAGCTGCATCGTCCCATCTCGCCAGCCTTGTGACGGGGGCGCCGTCTGAACTACCTGAAGACATCGTCAATCAGTTGCATGTGGAAAGGTTGCGATCATGACGAAACGCGCTCTGCCTTCGAATGCAAGCGTCGCGACACAAGGCGATGGGGCTCGACTGATCGCTCCAGCCGCAAGCCGCAACTCGGACGCGCTATGCGCCTTGCTGGCCAAGATGGCGCCTGCCTCGTGCCGCGCGCTGGAAATCGCCAGCGGCACCGGCCAGCATGTTGCCGCCTTTGCGCAGACACTGCCCAACTTGGTCTGGCAACCCACAGAAATCGACCCTGAACGCCGCGCCAGCATCGACGCCTACGCAAAGGACATATTCAATATCCGTCCCGCCACCGATCTGGATGCAACCTCCGCAGGCTGGCATGAGGCATACCAAGAGCAGGACCTGATCGTTTTGATCAACCTGCTGCACCTGATCTCATGGTCCGAAGCTGATACGTTTCTCGGCGAGGCCTCAAAGGCGCTGAGTCCGGCAGGCAGGCTCATTATCTACGGCCCCTTCATGCGAGACGGTGCCTTAACCAGCCCTGGGGATGAAAAGTTTCACGAAGCCCTGGTATCACAGGATCCAGAGATCGGGTACAAGAACGACACTGAGATCAAAGCGCGTTTGCAGTATTGCGGCTTGCAGCTGGTCCAACTGGTGGAAATGCCTGCCAATAATCTGGCATTTGTTGCTCAAAGGCCGAAAACCTGATCAGTTGTTGGGCCGATCAAAGCATGCTGGCGCAGGCTTGCCTCCGGCGGAGGTATTTTTGAACAGAAGAAGTAACGGACCGTTAACTCTGTTTTGAGACTGTAGAATTGCGGTACAAGCGGAGGCGCCGATGGCCGCTACAGGAGAAGGCCCCCCTTTGCCAAAAGCAAGGGGGCTGGATCTTGCACCAGCCCCCGCTTCTTCTGTTTGAAAATACCTCCGCCGGAGGCATGTGTCGCCGCAGGCGGCGCATTTACTCGCGCCGCCGCAGTTCCCCAAGATGTCAGCCGTCCTTGCGGATGGTTTCGTTCTTCGGGTCGTAGGGGCTGTCGCATGTGACAACTGCATCCCATAGCTTGTCCCGAATCTTGACCTTCAGTTTGGTGCCTTCAACCGCGAGATCAGGCGTCACATAGCCCATGCCGATGGATTTCTCGAATGCCACCGAGAAACCGCCCGAGGTCAGACGACCCACGCGTGTGCCTTCCGGCGTGTAGAGCGCCTCGCGGCCCCACGGGTCGGCATCTTCCGGTCCGTCGATCAGCAGGGTGCAGCACTTGAAGCGCACACCAGTCTCTTCCAGCTTGGCCTTGCCGTAGAAGTCTTTCGACAGGTCGACAAAACGCTGCAGGTCGGCTTCCAGCGGAGTCGCGTCGCGGCCCAATTCGGTGCCGAAGGCGCGATAGGATTTTTCCTGACGCAGCCAGTTCTGCGCGCGCGCACCGACCAGCTTCATACCGTGCTTCTCACCCGCTTTTTCCAGCAGGTCGAACAGGTAGTTCTGCATCTCGATCGGGTGGTGCAGTTCCCAACCCAGCTCACCGGTATAGGCCACACGGATCGCGTTGACCGGGCACATGCCCAGTTCGATCTGACGGGCCGACAGCCACGGGAAGCGCTTGTTGGACAGTGCGGTTTCCGGATCGGCGTCTTTGATGACCTCTTTCAGAACGTCACGCGATTTCGGTCCGGCGATGGCGAAAACGCCCCACTGAGTAGTCACGTCTTGGATCTCGATGTAGCCGAAGTCTTCCATCTTGTCCTCGGCCGCCTTACGCAGATAGTCGGCGTCATACTCGGTCCAGGCACCTGCGGAGACGATGTAGTAGTTGTTCTCGCCGTTGCGGACGATGGTGTATTCGGTACGAGTGGTGCCATGCGAGGTCAGCGCGTAGGTCAGGTTGATACGACCGACCTTGGGTAGTTTATTGCAGGTGAACCAATCCAGGAATTGGGTCGCACCGGGGCCTTTGACGACATGTTTGGTGAAGGCCGATGCGTCGATCAGGCCAACGCCTTCACGGACCGCTTTGGCTTCTTCAACGGCATATTGCCACCAGCCACCACGGCGGAACGAACGGCTTTCTTTGTCGAAATTGTCCGGCGCATCGACAGGGCCGAAATAGTTCGGACGTTCCCAACCGTTGACCCACCCGAACTGAGCACCGCGCGCCTTCTGGCGATCATAGGCCGGAACAGTCCGCAGAGGACGGCAGGCTTCACGCTCTTCATCCGGGTGGTGCAGGATATAAACGTGCTCATAGCACTCTTCGTTCTTGCGCGCTGCAAACTCGGTGGTCATCCAGTTGCTGCTGTAGCGCTTGGGGTCCAGCGAGGCCATGTCGATCTCGGCTTCGCCATCGACCATCATCTGCGCCAGATAATAGCCGGTGCCACCCGCGGCGGTGATGCCGAAGCTGAAGCCCTCGGCCAGCCACATGTTGCGCAGGCCCGGAGCCGGACCAACCAGAGGGTTGCCGTCTGGAGTGTAGCAGATCGGGCCGTTGAAATCGTCTTTCAGGCCGGATTCGGCGCAGGACGGCACGCGTTCGGCCATCGCCATGTACTGATCCGCAATCCGGTCGATATCTAGCGGAAACAGGTCAGCGCGGAAGCTGTCCGGTACGCCATGTTCAAAACGCGCAGGTGCACCGTGTTCATAGATACCCAAAATCCAGCCACCGCGTTCTTCACGTGCATAAGACTCGTTGTCGGCATCACGCACAACGGGGTGCTCGGGGTTACCGGCTTCACGCCATTTGACAAGCTCAGGGTCTTTGTCCATGACGATGAACGTGTGCTCGACCGGGATCGCGGGCATCTTGATGCCCAGCATCTTGGCGGTGCGCTGCGCGTGGTTGCCCGATGCGGTCACGACATGCTCGGCGGTGATCACCACCTGCTCGTCGGAGGGAACAAGGTTGCCGCCCTGCTCGATCATCTTGGTGCAGGTGACTTCCCAATGAGTGCCGTTCCAGTGGAAGGCGTCCGCCTGCATCTTGCGAACGATGTCGACGCCGCGCTGACGGGCACCTTTGGCCATCGCTTGGGTCACGTCAGCAGGGTTAATATAGCCATCTTCGGTGTGATAGATCGCACCTTTCAGGTCGCCGGTTTCGATCAGCGGCCAGCGTTCCTTGATTTGCTCGGGTGTCAGCCATTCGTAAGCCACATCGCAGGTCTCAGCTGTAGACGCATAGAGCATGTATTCGTCCATACGCTCTTGCGTTTGTGCCATGCGCAGGTTGCCGACTACGGCGAAGCCCGCGTTCAGGCCAGTCTCTTCTTCAAGCTGCTTGTAGAAATCGACCGAATACTTGTGGATGTGGGTTGTCGCGTAAGACATGTTGAACAGCGGCAGCAGGCCAGCCGCGTGCCAGGTCGAGCCCGAGGTCAGCTCGTCCCGTTCGATCAACATCACATCATCCCAGCCCGCTTTGGCCAGGTGATAGGCAATCGAGGTTCCGACGGCGCCGCCGCCAACGACCAGTGCTTTGACTTGGGTTTTCATAACCGGGTGTCTCCCCTTGGAATCTGTTGCCACCATATGGCTTGATTCCGAAATCAATCGCGGAAGCCATCCGACCAGTGATATAAGAAAAACGACCCGCACGGGAGATGCAGGTCGTTAAATGGCGACTTACGATCCAGCCATCAGCCTTCCGAGCGACACCGTTTGGTGTTTCCGACGGTCTTGCACACCAGTTTGCCAGGAGGCTCGGCGGTTTCGGATTCCTGAACTTCCGACGTGCTGTCAACGCTTGCGGGCGCATCCTCGGACCCGCCGGTGAAGGCTGCGATATAGTCGCCTGCACTTAACCCGTCACCCGAGGCTTTCGCTTTCTGGTAGTAATCCAGCCCCGCGACTGCCAGCCCGGCCACCGCGACAAAGCCAGCCAGATATTTTGCACTCATATCGATCACCTGTTCGTCTTTCGCCATAAGACACCACATCACCTAGACGTTTTGTGGGCACAAAGCGGACAAGATCGCGGAAACTGCTAGGTGTGATCGGCCAGTATCTTTCCCGGATTCATGATGTTGTCGGGGTCCAGCGCCGCCTTGATCGCGGCCATGTAGTGTGTTGCCTGCCCCAGTTCTTTCTCAAGATAGGGGCGCTTGCCCTGCCCGATGCCATGCTCGCCCGTGCAGGTGCCCTCCATCGAGATGGCCAGATCGTTGAGCCAACCGACGAACTCATCGGCCCGGCGGACTTCTTCGGCGTCGTCCATGTCGATCAGGGGCAGAGTGTGAAAGTTCCCGTCGCCGACATGCCCAACAATAGGCGCAAGTAAGTCAAGCTCGGCCGCTTTATCCTGAGCGGCCCCTACGGCCTCGGCCAGACGAGAAATCGGCACGCAAACATCGGTCGAGATCCCCTTGGCGCCCGGTCGCAGCTGAAGGCTGGCCCAGTACATGTCGTGACGCGCCTGCCAGAGCTTGTTGCGTTCCTCGGTGGTCGAGGTTGCCGCGAAGTCCGTGCCGCCAAACTCTTCTGCAATCTGGCCGAAAATCTCGGCCTGTTCGGCGGCGCTGGCATCCGAGCCGTGGAACTCTAACAGCAGCAGAGGCGTTTCGGGCAGGGTCAGGCCGGAATAAGCATTGGCGGCTTTGACGGATAGTTCATCCAACAATTCAATCCGAGCGACAGGTACGCCGTATTGGATCGTCATCATGACCGCCCGGCAGGCAGCATCGACGGTTGGGAAAGAGCAGCGGGCCGAACTGATCGCCTCGGGGATGCCGTGCAGGCGTAGGGTCAATTCGGTAATGATGCCTAGAGTGCCTTCGGCCCCGATAAGCAGCCGCGCTAAATCGTACCCCGCCGAGGATTTCTTGGCGCGATTGCCGGTCCGGATGATCTGCCCATCCGGCATCACCGCCTCAAGGCTCAGTACGTTGTCCCGCATGGTGCCATAGCGCACCGCATTTGTTCCGGACGCGCGGGTCGCAGCCATCCCGCCGAGTGAGGCATTGGCACCGGGATCAATCGGAAAGAACAGGCCCTGATCGCGCAGATGGGTGTTCAGGTCTTCGCGCGTGACACCGGGTTGCACGACGCAATCAAGATCCTCGGCATGCACCGCCAGCACTTTGTTCATTTGGGTCAGATCGACCGACACTCCACCGGCAGGCGCGTTCACATGCCCTTCAAGCGAAGTACCCGTGCCAAACGCGATCACCGGCACCTTATGCGCAGCACAGGTCTTGACGATCTCTGCGACCTCCTGAGTGGCGTGGGGAAACACCACCGCGTCGGGGCTTTGATTGGTGATCCAAGTCGTGGTGTGGCCATGCTGTTCGCGGATGGCTACACCGGTTTGGAGACGATCCCCAAACTGTTGCTTCAAGATGCCGAGCGCTGTTCCAATCCCAGCCTCATTTCTCGGCAAATCCGTCGCCTGAACCATGCTAACCCTTTCCTGCCCGCCAGTTGCACGGGCCCTTCCCAATGTGTCGAAAAAGCCCGCCCGAACCGGGCAAGACCCAGGTCTTATTCGCCGAGCGCGATCCCTTCACGCCTATGGTCTGCCCCACCGCTGAGACCTTCGCCGATCTCAATCGCATGCAGGCCCGAGGTCAGATCGCGGGGGTTTACCTCGAACCCGATTTCGATCAGCGCATCTGCGTAGCCTTCGGCGGCAGTATCCACCTCAACATCATAGGTTCCGAACCGGTTGACCAGATGGGGCAGCGAGATCGCCTGCTGCACATCCATTCCCCAATCCGCCCAGGCTATGATCGATTTGGCAACATAGCCGATGATACGGCTGCCTCCGGGTGACCCGATGGCCAGAACCGGCGCGCCGTCCTGCATGACGATGGTCGGGCTCATGGACGAACGCGGGCGCTTGCCGGGTTCCAGACGGTTCGCGATGGACACTCCGTCACGATGAGTGCGGAACGAAAAATCAGTCAGTTCGTTGTTCAGCAAAAACCCGTTCGTCATCAAGCGCGAGCCAAAGCCGTTTTCAATCGTCGTCGTCATCGACAAGACGTTGCCGTAACTGTCCACGATCGAGATATGCGAGGTCGAAGGCAGCTCCAATGACTCGTCATCAGCCCAGTTCATCGTATGATCAAACTCGGGATTGCCCGGGGAGACCTCGGTCAGTGCGCCCTCGGCGTTCAAAAGCTCCGCGCGCTGCGCCAGATAGTCCGGGTCGACCAGCCCGGTGGTCGGCATCGGCACGAAATCACTATCGGCCATGTACCGCCCCCGATCCGCAAAGGCGAGGCGTGACGCTTCGCCGATCAACCGCCATGCCTCCATGCTCTCAGGCCCCATCGCAGCCAGATCATAGCTGTTCAGCATACCCAGAATCTGCCCAACAGTCAGCGCGCCGGACGAGGGCGGCCCCATCCCGCAGACCTCATAGGCACGGTAGGCCGCGCAGACCGGACCACGTTCAATGACCTGATAAAGGGCCAGATCGGTGCCAGACAATACGCCCGGATTGCCCGGCGCGGTGCGGACGGTCCGAACGATATCTGATGCGATTTGCCCGCCGTAGAACCCGGCGGCACCGTCCTCGGCCAGAGCGCGCAGTGTATCCGCATAGGCCGGGTTCATCAGGCGTTGACCCTGTTGCAGTGGCTCACCTTCGGGCAGGAAATACGCGGTCGTCGCAGGGAACCGCGACAGACGCTCGGCGTCGTTGGCGACCAAGCTGGCTAGGCGAGGCGAGACAAGGAACCCGTCATCCGCCAGCCGGATACCATCGGTGAACAGCCCGGGCCACGGCGAGCGGCCCCAACGGCGGTGCGCTTCCTCCAGCAAGGCAGGCGTACCGGGCGTGCCAACGGACAACCCTCCGACGACGGCATCAAAGAACTGCAAGGGCTCGCCGTTTTCATCCTGAAACAGGGTCGGCGTCGCGTCCAATGGGGCAGTTTCACGCCCGTCTAGTGTCGTAAGTTGTCCGGTGGCGGCATCGTACCAGACCAGAAACGCCCCGCCCCCTAGGCCCGAGGATTGCGGCTCGACCAATCCCAGAACAACCTGCACCGCGACCATGGCATCCGCTGCCGATCCACCGGCGCGCAGGATTTTGGCCCCGGCCTCAACCGCCAGAGGGTTGGCCGCAGCAACCATCCAATTCTCGGACTGCACAGGAACGCCGCTTGTTTTGGCCTCGAGCGCCGCGATCAACTCGTCGGTCAGAGCCTGCACCTGACCTTCGCTCGCGCCTTCGGGCGCCACGGAGTCCGCTGTTTCCTGGGCAAAGCCCGGAGCGGCAAAGGCTATGGCAGACAGAAGTAATCCTGAAATCCGATTAATACGCATAATGTGCTCCTGGAAAAGGTTACAGCATGGATGGGACCACCTGATCCGGTGGTCTGTGCCCATCCTCGAAGGTCTTGATATTGATAATAACTTTCTCACCCATTTCGATCCGCCCCTCCAGCGTGGCCGATCCCATATGCGGAAGCAGCACCACGTTGGGCAGCTTGCGAAGGCGTGGGTTCACCTGTGTGCCGTGTTCATACACATCCAGCCCGGCACCCGCGATTTCCCCGGACCGGATCAGCCGCGTCAGCGCGTTTTCGTCGATCACCTCACCACGCGACGTGTTGACGACCACAGCCGAGGGTTTCAGCAGCTTCAATCGCCGCGCGTTCAGCAAGTGGAACGTTGAAGGGGTTGATGGGCAATGAACCGAGATCACATCCATCCGTGCCACCATCTGATCAAGGCTTTCCCAATAGGTGGCCTCCAGATCCTGTTCAATCTCGGGGCGCAACCGGCGGCGGTTGTTGTAGTGGACCTGCATCCCGAATGCAATGGCACGGCGCGCAACGGCCTGACCGATCCGGCCCATGCCCAGAATACCCAGACGGCGCCCTCCGATCCGGCCGCCAAGCAAAGCGGTCGGCGCCCAGCCGGACCAATCGCCCTGCTGCATCAGCGCGACGCCCTCAGGGAAACGACGCGTCACCGCCAGGATCAGCGCCATGGTCATGTCCGCCGTATCGTCGGTCAGAACACCCGGAGTGTTCGAGACCAGAATACCTCGCTGACGCGCGGTTGAGACGTCGATATTGTCGACCCCTGCACCGTAATTGGCGATCAAGCGCAGCTTTTCACCAGCTTGCCCCAGCAAACCACCGTCGATTGTGTCGGTCACCGTCGGCACCAGCACGTCGGCCTCTTGCACCGCAGCGACCAGTTCCTCACGAGTCATGGGGGTGTCATCGTCGCGCAGGCGAACATCAAACAGCTCGCTCAGTCGCGTTTCCACTACTTCTGGCAACCGTCGCGTAACAACAACACTCAGACGTTCTCTTGGCACTTCCGCCCTCCCACTGCTTTGCAAACGCGCTTGCGTCATGGCATCGTGGCGCAGGATAAGGCGGGGCACAAGAACCCCAAAGGCATTGAGTCGACCTTTTTTCGAAAGCAGATCAACAGGCACAAGAGCAGGCAGTCAGTGAGTGGTTTTCTACCGGTGAAACGCCTTTGTTTGGCGATCCTATCCGCGTATCTTATTGCGTTCGGCTCTGCGCCGATCGCAGCTCAAGACGTGCGCGGCCCTGTCACCAACCTGCCTCTTCCGCGCTATGTCTCGATGAAGGCCGCCGAAGGCAATGTGCGCCGTGGTCCGTCCCTGACCCACCGAATCGATTGGGTCTTCAAGCGGCGCGGGATGCCGCTGCAGATCACCGCAGAATACGGCAATTGGCGCAAGGTACAGGATCGCGACGGGGCCGGAGGCTGGGTTCACTACGCCCTGCTGTCCGGAGTGCGCACGGTGCTGATCGAATCCGAGATGCTGCCCGTTTATGCCCGACCCGACCCGAACTCGACCGTTAACGCGCATTTCGAAACCGGAGTGGTCGCCCGCCTTGGCGCGTGTTCGCTGGACTGGTGTCGCATTTCGGCGGGGGGCTACAAGGGGTGGACGCTGAAAGCCAACCTTTGGGGCGTCGATCCGTCGGAAATCCGGGAATAGCCTCTTTCTCTAGTCCCGTACCCTAGTCGGATTGCAAAGCCGCTATTTCGTCAAGCGCGCTGATGATGTCTTCGGCGTAGTCCGGATCGGCAAACAAAGTCCGAAACAGCGCCGCCAGAGGGTACCCGGGCCAGGCTTCATCCAACAACAGGATTGTGGCCCGCGCGCGCTCATTGTCTCCGAGCCGTTGATAGCTTGCTGCCAGATAACCAATCGAGATCGCGCTGACCGGATCACCCAGCCTGACCGCCTCGTTGAACTGGTCTACCGACGCCTGGTAATCCCCCAAGTGATAGCTGGAGGAGGCCAACACGCTGCGATAGGGAAATCTACCGTTTGTCGTATTGGCACCCCGCGCCCGATTGGCGGACGCTATAGCGCGCTGGAAATCCCCACCAAACAACGCGAACAGAGCATCAAAGTTGGTGACGTGGATATCATCAGGGGCAAGCCGTGTTGCGCGCGTGGACTGCGCAAGTGCTGCCTCATGCTCGCGCGAGCAAAATGAAGCCAGGGCAAGGGCGGAATGGCTCCAACCTTCGTCTGGCGCCAGTTCTAGTGCCCGCTGCGCGCGGGTTTTAGCAAGGGCCAAAAGCGCCTGTTTTTCAGCTCCTGGCGGGGTTGTTAAGGCAAGGATGCTGATCGCCTGCGCCGAACCGGCGTAGCCGCCGAAATATGTCTCATCAAGCGCCATGGCGCGTTCGAACATGCCGCGCACGGCTTGCAGCCTGTCGCGGTCCAGAACCGGGAACATCAGCAGGCGCGCCTCAGTCGCCAAATTAACGGCTTGTAGCTTGGTCGGGTTTGTCGAGAACAGCGCCTCTCTGATGGCTTGTTCCTGATTGGCATTTGCTGAGACGGCGACCGGGCTGGGCGGTGACTGGGGCGATCGGGAGAAGAGCATCACGCCGCCTGCGATAGCCAACGCGGCCAAAACCGCCACTGAGACCCAGACCATCTTGGAGGGACGCGCTCGGTCCGAGGGTATATCGATGTCCAAAACCTCAAACCGGGGGACATAACCACCCGGATCTACATGGATGCGCAGCCTCTGATCCTTGCCGGAGTTCGAATAGAAGCTCGCCAATCGCCGACGCATACGCCCCGCATCGACCCGCACGACGGCCATGGGGTCACCCCCAGAATCCAGCGCCCTTCCATAAACATCCTCGGCGATCGACTTGGCGCGTATATCCTCGGACTGGCCCGCCAACAGCTTGTCGACTACGTAGTTGAGGAAAGACTGCAGTCGCTCAGCCCCATCGAATTCCGGGCTGTCTAGGACCGCCTTCAGTGCCCGCTGAATGTCTTCATCCGAGAGCGTTTTTTGGGCCGGTTCTGACTTTACGCTGGCGTCTGACATCGCTTTCGTTAACCGCTGGCTGGTTTCAAGTCTTTGAAAAATAACATGTTACCCCGTAACATACGTTAAGATACCTGAATGTGTAAATGAATTTCAGGCAGAATGACTAGCAAAGGAGGGGAACGGACCTCATCGCGGGGGCACAACTGGGTTCACACACCGTGAGGCTTATGATGGCTTGCTTGTCGATACACTTTCCTGATCAGGCGAATGACATCCGGCGCCTGCGCAGTTCAGACACGGTCTTTGCGCAGATCTGCGCTGACTTTGAAAGCCTGGCTGCTCTTCTTCCCTGCGATGCAAGTGACCCAAGAAATTCTGATCTCATCGACAGCCTCCGAGGGCTTCAGGACGAAATAAAAACTTACCTTTCGTCCCATTCGACCCCGCCCGAGGGCTAATCAAGACGCAAAAAGGCGATTCAAATGTTGGCCAATCTTCTATTCTACGTCGGGCTCATCGTGTCGTTGACCATAGGGTTCATGTATTTCCGCGATCTCGGTGACGTCAGCCAAATGGTGCTGAAGGTCAAGCGCAATAACATGATCCGCTTTATCCGGAATGAGAACACCTATCTTGCCGCCGGATTCGCCGGGCTTGCGCTGATGCTTGTCGGGCATTTTCTGGGCGGCGGTCCGGGGTGGCTGTTTTTCCTCGGCGTTCCCGCGGTGACACTGGTGATCATATTCCTGTTCGTGTTCCCATGGGTTTGGGTCCATATCGGTCTGCGCAACCAGCAAAACACCGCCCACTATTACCCGATCTCCGAAGCGCAGCAATTCATTAACCCATCAGCCAGTGTTCTCGTGATCGAAAACAACGGCCACGCGCGGGCGCATTCGGACGCCCAGCTGATGCGCCCTCATCTGGCCGGCAACGATAAGGGGTTGGGCGGCGATGACATCGTCATGACCTATTGTGCCATGGCCAATCTGGGGCAGGCCTACAAACCCGAGATCCACGGCAAACGTCTGGATCTTGAGGTGATGGCCCAGCACGGCAACAACCTGATACTGCGCGACAACACCACCGGAGAGCCGATCCAGCAGATCTATGGCCGCTTCGACAGCGACGCCTCGAAAACAGCGGCAATGCAGCCATGGCCCACCTTTCGGATGAGCTTTCGGGGATTTCAAAAGGCCTATCCAAATGGTGAGGTCTTTCTGAACAAGCCCTCCTCGAACCCGCTTCTCAGGTTGTTCGACACCTTTACTGAAACCGTTTTCTCCTCGGGCATCGCCAAGCAGCACCAAGAAGAAGCGCCCGTCATGGACAACATGAGCCACAGCGACAACCGTCTGCCCAACAAAACCTATGTCTGGGGCATCACGATCGGTGACGACGCAGTTTGCTGGACCGATGATTTCCTGGCCGAAAATAAAGGGCTGATCAACGCCACGGTTGGCGGGCGTGACGTCGTGGTGTCCTACGACCCAATCTATGAAAGCGTTGGCGTCTGGTACAATGACAGCGGCGCGCCCATCACCCATGTCGATTTCTTCGGAAACGCGGATTGCGGCCAACTGACCCGCGTTGAGACCCTTCGATCAGGCATGTTCTGGCATGTCTGGGTCGAGTTCTTCCCCGGCACGGATATCAACCGCTCCGGCCCGCCCCACACCACATCTGACCCCCGCCAGACCCCCGCCCAAAGCGAATGAGGATTGTTGAAATGAAAACCCTAACCAGCATGTCGGTGCTGTTCTGCCTATCGGCCACGATCTCAACCGCTCAGGACGCGCCGATCATCCATGATGCCGAGTACTACATCCTCGAAGCGCAGAATGCCGAACAATGGGCTGCTGACAATGCCGAGGTTGACCAGTTGCTAGAAGACTTCCGAAGCTCGAACGACGGCAAGCCACCCAACATCATCAATATCCTGATTGACGATATCGGCTTTGGCGATCTGGGTATTCCGGAACTCAACGCAGTGCGCGGCTATTCCACGCCCCATATCAACGCCTTCTCGGACGAAGCGATGCGAATGGTGCGCATGTATACCGAACCCTCCTGCACACCCACACGGGTTGCGATGATGACCGGGCGGCTTCCAGTTCGGATGGGCATGGGCGACACCACCGTGGATATCGCCGGGTTCGGCCTGCCCGCAGACGAAGTCACCTTGGCCGAAATTCTGTCGGATGCGGGCTATGCGACGGTGCATGTGGGTAAGTGGCACATGGGCGACATCCCCGAGGCCTGGCCCCATAACCAAGGCTTCGATTGGGCGGGGTTCCCGGTTCACCAGCAGGGCCAACTGACAATCTATAACGATGATGCGATCAAGGAACAGGTCTCGGTCGGGATAGCGGATTTCGATGACCGTTTCGTACTCGACGACTTCTTTCGCCCCGACCCCGCCGCTATGGTCACCGGTCTTGAAGCTGAACGCGGTGGTCTTGCGCGCGAAGTTGACATGACCGCGGGCGAGCGCTGGACCGCCGAAAAATATGACGAAATGAACCGGCGCTATCAGGACCAGACGCTTGAAAAAATGCGCGAGCTGGCTGGCGGGGACGCGCCTTTCTTCCTGCAATATTGGCCACTCATTCCGCTGGATAACACGCGCGCAGGTCGTTCGGGGCCGCAATCGCCGAACGGCGGGCTCTATGTCGACAAGATGCAGCAGCTCGACAGCTGGCTGGGCGATATCTTCAACGAGATGGAGGCGCTTGGCCTGGCCGACAACACCATTGTAATAGTAATGGGCGACAACGGCCATTTCACCAAGTATTCGCCGCAGTCAGGGTTTACCCCGATGGTTTTCGCCGGTGGCAAAGGTGATGTGTCCGAAGGCGGCATTCGCGTCGACAGTTTCATCCGCTGGCCCGGCATGATTGAGGCCGATGGCATCGTCGGAGATATCGTCCACGTCTCGGATCTCTATACCACACTCGCCCGGTTCGCCGGAGCCGAAAGCGGCATTCCTCGGGATCGGCTGGTGGACGGTGTCGACCAATCCTCGCTGCTGCTCTTAGGTGAAACAAAAGGACGGCGCGACCACCTGATCGTCTATTCCGTCCACACCCCCCGCGCGGTCATCAAAGATCAACTAAAGCTGCGCATTCCCGGAGCCGGGGAGAGCGCGATTCTAGCCGATTTCTTCGATGTCTACCGCGACACGCATGAGAAATACCCGGTTTCAACCGAGGTTGGGGCTTGGGGCGGGCAAGAATTTGTCCGTATTCTGGGGCGCCATCTGAAACGCAAGGAAAAATACCCAGACATCGAACCTGCCCGTGGCGTGCCTTATGAAGGCATCGAAAATCTTCGCCCCGAAACTGAAGCCGCTGTCGAGGCCTTTCTGCTCAAACAGTCTTCGGTTGGCAGATGATCGTACATCCGGACACTGACGCCTTGCAGCAAGGTCGTCGCGCAATTTGAAAGTAAGGAGATTCACCAATGGCTATCAGATCCGCTGCCGTGATGGCAGGAGCCACGGCCCTGTCCTGTTTACTGTCGAGCGCAGCATACGCTCAGTCCCTGCCTGCGCCGGGTCAAGCCGAAGAGGGCTGGCGACACACTCTTGGCTTTTACCTGTTCACCCCGCTGCGTACGCATGGAACGTCAACCGTCTCGGGCGTTTCAGCCGATATTGACCTCGATCTTGGCGACGTGCTGGATGTTCTCGATTTCGCAGCGGCCGGGCGTTATGAGGCCTGGAACGGAGACTTTGGGATCATCGTTGACGCCAATTACGTCGGCATCGGAGAGGACACCACCCTCCCCGGTCCTGCTGCCACTGCGGTGGATGTAGATGTGCGCCAAAAATGGTTTGCGGTCATGGGGGCCTATCGCGTGGCGGATGGGACCTATGGTGCCAACAACCAGCGCTATACCGTCGATCTGCAGGGCGGCATTCGCTACAACTCGATCCGGCAGGAAATCAGGTTCACGACTCCGGGGCCAACGAACCCGCCCACCCAAGGCGGTGACGAAGGCTGGATTGAGCCCGTTGTGGGTGCCCGGGGCATGTGGCGTCTCAACGACCGGTGGACCACCATCGCATCGCTGGAACTTGGCGGGTTCGGAGCCGGAGGCAACGATCTGCAAGTCGGCGCAAATATCGGCTTTGACTACCAACCGTGGGATCGAACCGCGATCACCTTTGGCTACAGATATTTCAGTGTCGACTACAGTGATTCAACGTCAACCGGCCCCTTCGCCTATGATGTCACGCAGCAAGGGCCCTATGTGGGGCTAAAGGTCTTTTTCAACTAGATCCGACCGCCTTGCCGTGCCTCGTTCTTGCCGGGCTTTATCACTCTATGCTTAGAACCAGTTTGCCGGTGGTTTCACCGGCTTCCAAACGACGGTGCGCCTCGGCGGCTTGGGCAATGGGTAGGATAGTCAGCTGCGGACGCAGAACACCCGCTTGCAACAATTCAAACACCGTGGCCATATCTGCGCTGAACTGATCGGGGCGGTTGACGAAATAAGTGTATATGTCGCTAACCCGGACCGAAATCGACTTCTGGAAGTGCTTCGCCAAATCCTCGGCAAAATTACCTGCGGGCGGACCGGCAAGGAACCCGAACAGAACTGCAGTGCCCAAGGGTGCCAGAGCGTCGAGGTCTGATTTGAGGGTTTCACCCGAGATCGGGTTCAGCGTCAGATCCACGCCGCGTCCTACGGTGAGGTCCATCACCCGCTCGGTGACATCCTCGGTGCGATAGTCGATGACGTGATCGGCACCTTGATCTTTCGCATATCCAACCTTGTCGGTACTGGTCGAAGCGATCACTTTCATGCCAAGATGCTTGGCAATGTGTAGCGCCATGGTGCCAACACCCCCGGCCGCGGCGTGAACCAAAACGGATTTGCCAGCTGCCGCGGCGCCTAGATTGACCAGCATGTGGTAGGCGGTCATCCCATTGACTGGGATTGCAGCTGCGGTTTCGAACTCGGCAGTATCGGCCAACCGGGAGACATAGGGCGCACCGATCACGGAATGGGTGGCGTATCCACCGGCACCAATAGGTCCCATCCACGCCACGCGGTCCCCGACAGAGAATCCTTCGACCCCCTCGCCCAGCGCCTCAACCACTCCGGCCCCCTCAACCCCGGGTACATGAGGTAGCTCGGGCATCATCCCCTCGGGCATTTCACCGCGACGGATGATCGTGTCGATGAAGTTGACCGCCCCGGCTTTGTTGCGGATACGAATTTCCCCGGCATTGGGGGTTGGGGTCGCACGGTTGGTTTCGCGCAAGACATCTGGTTTGCCGGTCTGGGTGATTTCAATAGCGAAAGGCATGAGCTTTCTCCTTCTGTTGCGCAGAAGGTAGAGGCCATGTCGTTGGATGATAATAGTTGATATCAGGAGAAATAATCCCAAAAATAGAATAATGATCTACAACGACCTTGCCCTGTTTACTGTCGTCGCAAACCATCTCAGCTTTTCCAAAGCTGCGGAGCGGCTGGGCATACCTCTCAGCCGGGTCAGTCGAAGGATTGCAGAGTTGGAAGACCATCTGGGGACCAAACTGTTCGAGCGGACAACCCGCCAGGTGCGCCTGACAGAAGAAGGCCGCCGCCTTCTTGATCAATGCCAGGACCCGATCGAGGCTCTGCAAGGTGTCGCAGGTTTTACGGACGATACTAGACGCCAGAGCATCCGCATAACAGCGCCACCGCTGGCCGCGCGCACGACCATTGGCCCTCGGTTGTTGGATTTCGCAAAACTGAATCCGGATGTTGCGTTTGAAATGACCACAACCAACGTCTTGCTGGACTTCTTTCGCGACAATATCGATCTTGCCTTCCGCCTCGGCCCCTTGACGGATTCCAGCCTTGTCGCGAAACGGCTTTGGTCCGTTCCCTACTGTTTTTGCGCAGGACAGGGCTTCATTCGAGAGCATGGGTTGGACGGGTCGATATCCAGACCAGACTTTCTTGCTTTGCCTGCCTTGAATGCAGGTCAACCCTGGGCGCTGGAGAGCGGGGAAACGCTGCAGCCGAAGCACATCGCCCACAGTTTGACCGACCTTGATGTCATTGCGCACGCCGCCCGTCGCAACCTGGGTGTCGCGATGCTGCCTTCGGATATGGTAAACGGCGAACTGCAACGGCTTGAGGTCACAGACGCCCTGCCAATGACGCGGGACATGTTCGCCGTCTATCCCAGCCGTCGTTTGTTACCAGCACGGGTCAGGAAGCTGATTGATTTCATGACACCCGGCTGAACCTACCACTCAATGGCGACGCCGTCGCGAAAGAACCCTCCGGTCGGGCCGCCTTTCGGTAAGGTTGCTGCCCAGACAACGCCCCTGGCACCCTCGGAAATCGGACGTCCCCCGCCCCCCATATCCGTGGCAACCCAACCGGGACACACGGCGTTGACGAGAATGCCCTGAGGTTTCAACGCGGCAGCGGTCTTGAGCGTCAGCGCGTTCAGAGCAGCTTTGGATACGCCATAGCCAGGCGTTCCGGCGGACATGCTGGTCAGCGACCCCGCACCAGGGGACACGTTGACGATCCGGGCTTCCGTGCCTTGTTTTAGCAGTGGCACCGCCGCAATCGTGGTCTCCCACGGGCCGAAAAGGTTCGTATCAAACGCGCGACGGACCCGGTCCAGATCGGCGAGGTGGACCTGTTGGTCGGTGTCATAATCCACACCCGCGTTATTCACCAAAACATCAAGGCGGCCATAGGCCGATTCAACCATCAAGAAGAAGGCCGCCGCGACAGAATCCGGACTAGAAACATCCAGTTGCAACGCTTCAGCCCCATATCCGATCTCATCCGCAGCAGCCTGCCCTTTTGCCAGATCGCGCGCACCCATCAAAACCTTCATCCCATGGTCTCGGGCCAATTGGCGGGACACTTCTTTGCCAATACCTCGGTTGGCTCCGGTCACGAGTGCGATACGCTGACTGTTCATGATCCCTCCTTCAATTCGCCTCGGCAGCGCGCTGGCCGGCAAGAGCCACAAGCCCACGATCACCGGATTCCCAGATTGCCGTCATGGTCATGGATGTCACAACCCAGCGGTCGTCTGAATTCTCAAGCTCATAGTCATAGCGGCCACCAAGCACCCACAGACCATCATCAAAACGATGGGTTGCTGTGAAATCAGCCTGTGCCGTGGCGAATGTATCGGACAGGGAGGTGATGGTGTGATTGGTCACCATATGGTGCGTAGCGTCGAAACCAGGAAGAAAGGCGGACCAGCTCGCCACAAGCTCGTCGGCGGGTTGTGTGACCGGGTCTCCGCCCCAGAGGCTGGTATAATCCGTCGTGACAGTATCGGAAAACGCGCCGCGCACGCGGGTCCAGTCGTGGCGGTCAGCACCTGCCGCGATATCGGTGATTGCGGTCAAGATATCGGCCTGTTGTTCAGCAAAAGCTGCGGATCCGATCATAGAGACGGCCGCAAGGGTCGATGTGAGTTTTCTACGCATGTGGATACTCCGAATAGATGTGGGTGGACGCCGAACAATTGCTCGGCGTCCAGACAGGGATTAGTTGCTTGAACCGGCGCGAAAATGGTCAGCGACGGTATCGGCCGCGCGGGTGACATCCTCAGGGTTGTCGTAGAAGTCGAACTGCGTGACGTCCTCAAGCCACTGCGCAGTTGCATCGCCTGCGAAACCGGCAAGGAAGGTCTGAACACCCTGTGGGATCGCCGCGCTTTCCGAGTGAACAATTGCCAGTGGCTTATCCAAACGCTGCGGATTGTCGGCGGGGTGATAGGTCAACCATCCTTCCCAACCCGCATTGTTCCATTTGTCGTCATATTCCGGGATCCCGCCACGGTCGGCCTCATAGTAGTATCCGCCGATCGGCATCAGCACGCCCTCGGCACCCTCGGGGCCTGCGGCGGGGATGATCTGACCACCTGCGGCCTCGGCAGCGTGGGACACCTCGATCAGCCCGGCGACACCTTCTGCGCCGCCATAGACCGCTTCGACGATCTCTTCGTTCTGCAACCACGGTGCAACCAGACCCAGCCGCTGAACCAGCGGATTGCCAGAGACCGCATCGACCATGTACCCGGCCGAGGCGCAGATCCCCAGACCGTTGATGTGGTCGGCATCTACTTCGGGTAGGGTCGCAACGAATGCGATGGCCGCTTTGATGTCCGATGTCTTGGCATCGGGGCTTTCAACGAAGCGCACGTTGTTCGGCAGATCGCCCGATTTGCCCCAACCGCGGAAATCAAAGGTGAAGGCGGCAAAGCCGCGCTCGGCCATTTCTCGGGCATAGTTTGCGGGCATCTGTTCCTGAACAGAGGTCCAGGCCCCGGTCACGACGACGGTGGGCAGCGGTTCAGATCCGCGCTCTTCCGGCAGGTACAGCGTGCCGGACAGCATAGCGCCTTCGTTCTCGAAGGTAACGGTGCGGGTTTCAACCTGCGCGACGGCAGCCGTTGATGCCATAAGCGCTGCGGCGGTGTTCAGAGCGAGGGTGTTCATAACGATATCTCCCAAAATCTGTCTGGATGGGCACAAGCCCGATGACACCTGAGATACGCTGTCGACGGCAGTGATACTTGCACCGGACTGCCGCGTTTTTGAAAGATTCTGCTTTAGACGGCATTCGCCGCGCGAAACGCGCGCGGGGTCTGCCCTACCACCTGTTTGAAACTACGCGTGAAATGCGCCTGATCTGAGAAACCGCAGGCCAAGGCAATATCGCCCAGAGGGCGCGCAGGGTCTTCGATCATCTTCATCGCCTGTTCGACGCGGTAGGCCATGACATATTGCATAGGGGTCGAGCCCAGCGTTTCCTTGAAAACCCGCGCAAAATGCGAAGGGCTCATGCCCGCCTCAGAGGCCAGTTGATCGACGGTGATCGTCTGATCCAAACGGTCCTGCACATAGGCCAGCACCCGTTGATAATGCTGAGAGGTAAAGCGCGCGGACAACTCGATCTCTTCGGCACGACGTTTGCCGTATTTCTGCAATAGCTTGACAAGAAAAACCCGGCTCATGGCCTCGAACATCACGGCTGAGGACATGTCATCCGTTGCCAGCGCATCGCGCAAAATGACACCTGCAGCACAAAGGTCAGGATCGGAAAACTGCGGCTGGTCGTGAAACTGCTCTGGTGCCAACAACATCCCAAGTTCAGACTGTGCAAAGCGCTTAACCTTGTCCGGATGCAAGGTGATCACGATCACGTCGGACTGCCCGTACCATCGCCAGCCCGACCGCATGCCTGCTGGGGTCACAATGAATTCGTCCTTGCAAAAGGTGAAATCCCGCAGCGTGCCGTCCCTCCAGTTTTGCACGCGATGCCCCTTCTCCTGCAGGTTCAGAAGGACGTGGTGTTCCGAAAACACCTCCTCTGGCATCCGATCAGGTTCGGCCCGAAAATACCGCACTGACATTAATCCAGCCGCCGAAGGGCGCTGCATCTCATCACTGTTCAGCAACGGTTCTGACGGGTAGATATCAGCGTATCTTAGGGGCAAGGAGCGGCTCCGGCTTGCAATGCTCGATATGTGGGGTCTGCGCGCGCAGGGTCAAACGCTTTGTTGGCGCTTTATGTGGTCGATGAAAAGCCTCAGGGGCATCATGGATTTATACTCGCGTGGGAAATACATGAAAATACCGGGGGTGGGGCCCAAGTGATCCTCAAGAACGGGTGTCAAAACTCCGGTATCAATCAGTGGCGCGACATAAGCCCCGAAGGTATAGGCTAACCCCAAGCCTCTTTTCGCCAGATCGACAGTAGCAGGAAGGGCGTTCGCGATCAGATTGCCTTGCACATCGACGGCATATTCCTCCTCACCCGATTGAAAACTCCACGGGGCAATCTGGCCTGAGGATTGAAACCTGTAGCGGATACAAGTGTGCCCCAGCAGATCACGCGGCGTTTCCGGGATGCCCCGAGCCGCCAGGTAATCCGGGCTGGCGACGACAGTCACCGGAAGCGGCGGCGTCAACCGCACCGCCACCATGTCCTGTGCCACACGATCCCCCAGACGGAATCCGGCATGCAGCTCCTCGCCGAGTATGTCTGACAGGGCATCCGTCAGCGACAGTTCCAACTCGATCTCGGGATACGCGGCGCAGAAACTCTTGAGGATCGGACCAACATAGAGGTGATAGGCAAACTCGGGCATCGCCAGTTTCAACGTGCCCCGCGCGGCATGGCCGGTGCTGCGCGCGCTTTCGACGGCCTCGGAAAGTTGATCAAAGGCAGGCCCCGCGCCGCGGATCAGGGCGCGTCCGGCCTCGGTCAGGCTGATTGAACGCGTTGTCCGAATGAAGAGCGCAGTGCCCAGCTGGTCTTCCAACGCTTTCAATTGATGGCTAACGGTCGATGGCTTGATACCCAGCGCCTCGGCCGCAGCACGCAGCGATCCGTGGCGCGCGATGGCGGTAAAGATTTCAAGCGTGGCGAGTGGTAGGCGCATTGTGTTCCCAAACAACCCAATTATTCGATATGGTACATGAAAGTAGTGTCAACATGGTGAATTATCACGCACTACCGGGATTATTATCTTCGTGTCATCGTATTCAGGAGGACACAAGATGAACACTTTGACCAAAGTTGCTGCCCTCACCGCTGCTCTGATCACAGGAAAGACCGCCATGGCCGCATCCCCCGAAGACAACATTAAGGTCGTACAAGACTTCTTCGCCGCCTATGGCGCCAGTGATCTGGACGGCATCGCAGCCGTGATGGACGAGAACGTCAAATGGCACATCCCGGGCCGCCATCCCTTGTCCGGAACTAAAACGGGTCGGGACGAGGTACTGGCCTTTTTCGAACAACTGGGCACCGCTGGTTTTCAAGCAGAACCCATCTATTTCGGGTCCGACGAGACTCATGTGGTTGATATCCATCGTGGCTGGTCGAACACCGATGGCAAACCGAATGTCGATACGACCTGGGCGCTCGTCTACCGGATCGAGAATGGCAAGATCGTCGAGGCAACCAACTTGTCCGCCGATCAGGATGCGGCAAACACGTTCTTCTGGTCCCAATATTCGCTGGCTCCGGTCCCCGAGCGACTGGCCAAGTAGACCATCAACAGGTGATTCAAGTGACCGATTACGCCGAAATCCGCGGTTTCATCGCCGACTGGTTTGCCCGGTTCGACAGGCTGGATCCGATCGACGCGTTCCTGCCTGACCTCCACCCAGATGTGGATTGGGACATGCCTGAGGTCGATGCCACTCTCAGCGGGCATGATCGCGTTCGGGCCTGGTATCGTGGCGTGCTTGAAACCTTGCAACGTCCAACGGAACATCACGTCAGCAGGATCGCAATCAAGCCCGGTGCCGCCCAGTTCGAAGTTCTGTTTCGCGCCACGACCGTTGCGGGGGACCACATTGAAGCCCGCGTTAAGGAAGACTGACGCTTTGAAACCCAACCTGATGGGCGCCCGCTGATCACCCATTATTCCGCAACACTCCTGCAAGAGGTAGATACATGAAAACCCTCGCACTCACCGCCCATCCGGACCTGAGCAAATCGCGCATCAACCGCGCATGGTTTGATGCACTTTCAGAAGCCGCCGACGTAACAACCCGCGATCTGACCGCCATTGGCGGTGGCGAGATGCGCTTTGATATCGAAGCCGAACAGACCCTCTTGCTGGCCCATGACCGGATCGTGTTTCAGTTTCCATTCTACTGGTATTCCGCACCACCGGTGATGAAAGCCTGGATGGATCAGGTGTTGAACTATGGCTTCGCTTATGGGCCGGGCGGTGACCAACTGAAAGGACGTGAGTTCCTCATCCTTGTTTCTACCGGAGGTCCTGAGCACAGCTACCACGCAGGCGGATACAACAACTTTACAATGGCCGAGTTTCTGAAACCGTTCCAACAGACGGCGAACCTGGCCGGTATGACGTATCTAAGGCCGTTCGTGGCCCATGGCATGGCGGTGGCCTCTCAGGAGCAGATTGAAGAGAACGTGCCCCATATGCTGGCTTATTTGAGCGATCCCGAATTGGACCCCAAGGTGAGACAGGCCCGTTTGCTCAAACAATTGGAAGACGACCCCTCACTGGCAGCGGCGGTAAGCTGAGGTCGACCGATCCTGCGCTGGACAGAAAACACAGGTTTTTCAGCCGGCGCGGGTTCTCCGATGCCCAATGAAAGGTAGACTATCAGCGCGGAACAAGAGTGTGTGACAACGATGGCCGAGACTGATCACCTGAACCACTGGTTGATTTCTTATGGTCGCCTGTTGGGCGACGAGAGGCTTATCGTCAAAGGCTATTGCGAAGGATTAACCGCGCTTGGCGTCCCTATCGCCCGCGCAAGGATCGCGCAGAATTATTCGAACCCTTTGCTCAGCGCTTGGGGGATCATCTGGACACCCGAGGAAACCCGCCGCTATACTGTACCGACCACGGTTTTATCCACCAGTGCGTGGCACAGCAGCCCGTTCGAATATGTTGTCACCCAGCGGCGCCCATTGCGCAAACGCCTGACCGACCTCAACGTTCTGGCAGAGCATCCGGTCTATGCCGAGCTGGCCAAAGCAGGCGCCACCGATTTTCTGGCGATCCCGCTGGAGCATGGCAACGGCTCGGTTCAGGGCACCAGCTTTACTTCAAACGCAGATACTGGGTTTTCGGACGCACATATCCGCTACATCGAAGACACGCGATACGCACTTGCCGCGGCTTTGGAACCCATTGCGATGCGCCAGTCGCAAAAGAGCCTTCTTCGGACCTATCTGGGGCACGGCCCCGCCGAAGAAATTGATCAGGGGCACATAAAGCGCGGAGAACACAGAACAGTTTCTACCGCAATCCTGTTTGCGGACCTGCGGGGCTATACCCAAAAGGCCTCAACCTGGTCCGAGGGCGATTTGCTTGCCATGATGGGTAAGTATTTCGAGATGGTTGTGTCGCCCATCCAAGAACAAGGCGGTGACGTTCTCAAATTCATGGGGGACGGCATACTTGCCGTTTTCAACACTGATGACGACGCTGAAGCCTCGTGTAGATCTGCGGTGCGGGCGGCAGAACACGCCCTGACCAACCCACGCGACCACAACGATACAGCCGCCGAAAACGGAAACGAGCCAATTGAGTTCGTCGTCGGCATTGATTTCGGTCGCGTCACCTTTGGCAACATCGGCAGCCCCGATCGCTTGGATTTTACGGTCGTTGGTCAGGCTGTGAACGTGGCCAGTCGCGTTCAGGAACTGTGCAAGAAACTGGACGAAAAGATACTGGTGACACAGAGCGTCGTAGAGCACATGAATGGTAGCAATCAGTCAGCTGGCTATCATTCTATCCGCGGCTTGCAGAAGAAAATTGAGGCTTTTGCGATCGGAGCATAGCTCTTTCGAATTCAACTATTCACAGATTGCGGGTTTCTTGAATCGAACCTATCGCGAGGAATCATCGTTTGCCGAGCGCAGATGAGCGCGCTTATACACTTGCGCTGGTCGAATGGGGCAAAAAAATGCGGCGGTTCGAAACGTATCAGTGTATTTGGACAGAAGGTGAATGCTTGCTTTTGTGCAAATTGAGCATAAGCGTGCACGAATCAGTGTTTTCCTGCACAGGAAGATCTAAAATAATTATTTAACGCAATAACTTAATGAACTTCAAGTTTGATGAAAAACCAAAATTGCGCAACGTATGAAGCACAAGAATGCAAGCCCATGCAGCAAATGTTGAAAGAACATCAGACTATCCTGGAACTGTATGGCTTCGGCGAGCATCGCATTTCGTGATATTTTCGAGAGCTACCCACTACACCGAAATCTGATGTTGAGATGGCTCAGGTCAAATTCCGCTTTGCGGGCAAAGGTACATTTCGCCTCCGCGCGGTATACCGACAGACGCTCATCAATAACATATAGAACGGCAGGAAAGAGCCCTGAGCGGGAGTTCGTTCTAGCGTCGCATCTTTGCACTACGCTGTAGTCGCGGCTGGGGTCGTCCATAGCGACGAACGTCCGACATTGCGACCACGCCAGTCTAGCGCTTTCTGCCCCGTAACGGGCCATGACGCGTCAAATTGAAGGTAATGACAAGCCCCCTCAACGGTCAGAGTATCTGCGGTTTCGTGCCGGCAAGCCATGTTCTTGGCAGTGCTTGTTGCAACAGCCCTTTCTCCAGTTCCCGACACAAATAACAAAGGACAAGTTACCTTTGTGGGATCGACGAGTATGGTTTGGCACGCATCGAACATCCAGAAGACAAACTCGAACAACACGCGACCAGATTCAGTGCCGAGGCGCGAATGAATATCGCGCTGAAGATCGCCGGGCAATGTGTTTAGTCCGTATTTTTCGAAAAGGTCTAGGTCCTATCCAAGAGCGTGTTCTCCGAACGCCCCTGACGAGATAAATGGCTTTGCAAGTTCACGCTCTTAGACTGTTATGGCCAAAACCCCGCTCATCACGCTGCTGTTGAATAGAATGCCGGCCCTTACGGCGTCCTCGGCGGCCAATAGATGCGCGACCACTCCACCAAGGAAGTGGCCGACAACAACTTGAGCCTCCCCAATTTTTTTTCGCTTGCCGGGCGTCTTCTACGTAATCTGCAATCTACAATCCAATCAGCTTGCTATCGCGTTCGGGTCCGCTTGGAAGATCATGATAGCGATAGGATAGGCTCTCGCAGGTGTATCCTAATGCCTCAAACGAAGCACGGACATTCGCCATCGTTCAAGCTGCCGCATTTGTACCCGTCAATAGAAGCGTCGGTGGTTTAGGCTCATTCTGCATCCAAATTCTCCACAAGTGTTCCCAAGAAGACGTACGCACTGCTGCTAGACAATCCAGCTACTCTTAAGGAGTTCTTGGTGTTCAGCAAGGTGTGTAAGGTCCGTGCAGCTGCCGGGTCCCAACAGAGCGTAGGGCATTTTAAACCTGAACCCACCATTCGAACAGAATGCATAGAAAATTCACGATGGAGCCCACTTGGATTGATGCGACGCACTGCCTCTATTGCAGCAGTGTGCAGGAACCGGATTTTGTAAATTTTAGCGGACGGCTTAAAGCCGACCTGAAGCGCCTAGATTCACTTCTGCAGTTGTAGCCTGTTTCCTAGGCGTTAGCTGCAACCCGAAAAATTCGCGCGAACATTGGATTGGAAAACAAGTATGTGGCTCGCCAGCCAGATAGCGACCACGTGCTAGATAGGCATGCGAGGGATCATCAGCTTACAAATTTGTAAACTTCGCCGCACCTTCCAGCAAAGCGCGGCTCCCATGTTGTTCGCATCGGAAGGCAATAAAGCCTTCTAACAACTAAACTATGGAGAGAAACATGGACAAGAACAACGCAGCGCTCGGCGCTCTGGCAGGCCTGGTTATTACGGGAGCTGTCGTCGGTTCGGTTTCGGCACAAAGCACCGCAGAAGCGACGGGACTCACTTTGCAGCAGGCCATTGAAATCGCGCTTCAGGAAGTGTCCGGTGAGGTCCAGGAAGCGGAACTGGAAAACGAAGATGGGATGAAGATCTATGAGGTCGAAATCCTGGATGCTAACGGTCAAGAGTTCGAAGTCGAGATAGCCGCCGACACAGGTGCAGTGATTGAGGTTGAGGCTGAAGATGAAGACGACGATGACGACAACGACGAAGATGAGGCATAGGTCGCGGCCAAGCTGCGAATGATTGGCCAATTCGGAGGTCGCTCACTAGAGTGGCCTCTGAATGCGTGACGGTAAGGGTTCACATGCGAATTTTGTTTCTGGAAGATGACAACCAACTTGGGTCTTGGGTCACCAACGGCCTGCGCGAAGAAGGTCACGTCATCGACCATTTCGAGGATGGCAAAGACGCTTTGATGGCGGCTATGGCTCAGGAGTACGATCTTCTAATTCTGGACCGCATGGTCCCGGGTCTCGATGGGTTGGCGGTTCTGAAGTCCTTGCGCGCCTCGAAGAATACCACCCCCGCGCTTTTTCTGACGGCTTTGGGTGAGGTCGACGCCCGCGTCGAAGGCTTTGATGCTGGCGGCGATGACTATCTTACGAAACCTTTCGCCTTTGCCGAACTCTCTGCCCGTGTGGGCGCTTTGGGCCGCCGACGTGAAGGCGTGGAGGAGAGACAGGCAAAAACCACGGTCTTGCGCCATGGGGATTTGAGCCTCGATCTTCTGGCGCGAACCTGCAAACGCCAGGATCAACAGATTGAGCTATTGGCCAAAGAGTTCAAACTTCTGGAATACTTGATGCGAAGACCGGGTCGATTGGTGACACGTACGATGCTGCTGGAACAGGTCTGGGATATGAGTTTTGACCCGACCACAAGTGTCGTAGAGACCCATATCAGCCGTTTGCGCACCAAAATCGACAAGCCGTTTGATACACCGCTGATCCGAACCCGGCGTGGGGAAGGCTATGTCTTTGGCCGGTAATCTGACCTGGCTTCGCCGCTCCTCGACCTTGCGGTTGGCGCTGATATTGTCAGCCATCTTCGCGCTTTGCATGGCTACCGCTGCCTACATCACGATTACGGTAGGCTCAGATGTGTTTGAACGTCGTATCGATACCACGCTGGATGCGCTGGCAAAGGCCTCGGCCCTTGAGGGTGCGCGCGGGGACCGGTTTGGCGTCATCTTACGTCACCCAGATGATCTCGAAGACCTGCCAATTGCTTTTCAGCGTGTGGTTGCGCGCGGCGGGGGGACGGTGGAGCTGTCCGATGATTTTCGGGAAACCGAAGCTTGGCGCGTTCTTGTAGATACTGACAGTCAAGGCGCACCGGTCATGGCGGCTGTTCCGCTTGATGACGCGGAGGATGCGTTTGAACTCTTAGGCGGTGTTCTCTGGACCACGATGTTGACAATGATTGTTCTGACATTGGTGGTTGGGTTTGCCACCGGTATCGTCGCCCAGCGACGTCTCAAGCGGATCAACAGCACGCTTTCGGCGTTGGCCTCTGGCGACCTCAGCGCGCGCACGGAGATCACGCGGAACAAGGATGACCTCGACGACATGGCACGTCAGGTGGATTTAACTGCCGCCGAGTTGGAACGGCTGGTCGCCCAGACCCGCCATCTCAGCGCGAATTTGGCGCATGACCTGCGCACCCCACTGGCCCGCCTGCGGTCTCGACTTGAAAGCTTGCCTGAAGGAGAAGAACGCGGTGCAGCCCTGGAAGAAGCAGAGCGTTTGTCCGGCATTTTCGATACGATCATGCGGGTCGCTCGGATTGAGGCCGCCCAAGGCACAGACGGATTCGAAAAAGTTGATCTGACGGACTTGATGGCCGACATGTCGATGACATTTGGCCCAGTGAGTGAGGACGCAGGTAAAGTGCTGCAATTTGATGCAAGTGACGCTGCAACGGTTTTCGCAGATCGTCAGATGCTTGTTCAGGCAGTTGCAAACCTCATACAAAACGCGATGCGCTATGGTGGGGACAAGATCAATCTGGCAGCACGCGGTCGCACCATCAGTGTCAGTGACAATGGCCCCGGTGTGGCGCAAGAGAAATATGCCGAGATCATCAAGCCCATGGTCCGTCTTGACGCGACACGGCAAAGCGAGGGTACGGGATTAGGCCTCGCCCTCGTCCGTGCGGTTGCAGATCGCCATGGTGCAGAACTTATCTTGTCGCAAACCGATCCTCACGGGCTGACTGTGACGCTGAAGTTTGCAAATTTGTAAGTTTTGACCCAGGCAGACGCAAAGCCCGAACCACATATCAGTTTCATCAACACAACAAATGGAACTGGTGAATAAGACATGAAAACGTATCTGAACAAAGTGACCTCTGCTGCTGCTGGTGCGGGCCTCTTTCTTGTGGCCTGTGTCGTAGCGAGCCTTGGCCTGTCCTTTATGGTCTTTTTGGCGATGTTTGCGCTGGCCATTGTCGGTCTAGGCATCTTGCCTACGCCGCTTCTGGCGTTGCTTCAATTCTCAGAGCGCAAAGAAGTCGAGCCGGTTGCCGATTAAACCGACTGCCTGCGGATGCGCCTGATTGGGGGCACAAAGTACCGCGTGCTGTTCATTGGGGCTTTCACGTTGGGCACGTCCGCATTAGGCTGCGACCGGTCTTTAGCAAACATTGAGCCTACGGCAAATTCGTCGGTTTCGCGACCTGCTGCAAAATCAAAAGACTGAAGTGTGATCAACGGCAGCCAGGGGCTCCTTTCGAACAGTCGCGTAGAAAGTCGGCGGTGAGCCCGAAGGTGACCTTGTCGGGCTGACAGAACCTGAGTGTCGCGTTAAGTTCCTAGAAACGGGGGTTAACGAATGGACAGAAGGCTTACCACGGTGCTTGCAGCTGATATTGTTGGCTACTCAGCACTGATGGATCGCGACCGGGAAGGTACGATTGCAGCACTCAGAACATTTCGTGAAGAAACGCTTCAGTGTCTGCTGGAAGACCATGATGGAACGCTGATCAAAAGCATGGGCGATGGTTGGATTGCCGAGTTCAAATCCACATCAGATGCCGCAGATTGCGCGATCGCAATACAGTCAGCTCAGAAACCGGACGGTATCAAACTTCGAATTGGCATTCATACCGGCGAGGTCGTCACGGACGGTGATGACATTTTTGGTGACGGAATAAATGTCGCCTCCCGTCTCGAAGCACTGGCCGAGCCGGATCAGGTTTTGATGTCGGACACCTCGCACAACAGTTTGGACCGTGGTGATGCATCTCACTTCGAAGGCGGCGAGCAAACAGAATTGAAGAACATCACACGCCGAATTGGTGTTTGGCACTGGCCCAAAGGCACTTCGGCCAATCTTTCCACAACAACAGATGTCAGACCCGGGATTGCCGTGCTTCCGTTCGACAATATGTCCGGTGACCCCGAACAGGAGTTTTTTGCAGACGGCATTACCGAGGACATTATCACAGAGCTGTCTCGTTTCCGCTGGCTGATGGTGTTGGCCCGAAACTCGTCATTCACGTTCAAAGGTAGAAGCACAGATATACGGGAAGTCGGGCGCACTCTTGGGGTACGGTATGTTCTGGAGGGCTCGGTCAGACGTGCAGGTCAGCGCGTCCGCATTACAGGGCAGCTGATTGATGCAGAAAACGGCAGCCATCTTTGGGCAGATCGATTTGACGGCGTGCTTGATGATATTTTTGACCTTCAAGACAAAGTCACCGTTGAGGTCGTGACAGCGATTGAGCCATCGCTGAGGCACGCTGAAACAAACCGAGCACGAGCGAAACCAACGGACAATTTGGAAGCTTACGAACTGTATCTTCGGGCGCAATCGCACTTCCATCTTTTGACGGACGAAGACAACCGCAAAGCCATACAACTAACAACACTCGCACTGGATCGTGATCCAGGCTATACGTCCGCATCCGGACTTTTGGCTTGGTTGCATATTCAACGAATGGTTCAAGGGCTTGAACCTATTGGTGAGGGACCAAAGGAAGCTGTCACGGCCGCTGAACGGGTCCTTATGAGCGATCGTGCAGACGGGATCGCTATGGCGTATGCGGCACATTCTATCTCAATGCTCGCGCGAGACCTGCCGCGTGCACGGGACGTTTTCAAACAAGCGCTCAAGCAAAATCCAAACGCTGCAACAGTTCACATGCTGGCATCCATTAACCTTTGCCTGCTTGATAGGCCGGAGGAGGCTCTGAACCACGCGGTTCAATCTGTCGTCCTTAGCCCACATGATCCGTTGCGCCACGCCGCCTACCTTGCTCAGGCAAGCGCACTTTTTCAGCTTGAGCGATATGAGGAAGCGGCCGGTGCTTGTCAGGATGCTTTGTCGGTCCGATCCAGCTTCGTCATGAGTCATCTTATGCTGATCGCTTCTCTGGGGCACCTGACTGATGAAGAAGCTGCTCGCAAAGCGGTTAAAGACCTGCAGATTTTGCGCCCGGGCTTGACTGCCGCTTCAAAGGAAACCCAGATACCAATCTTCACTGTTCCAGCCTCCGCAAACAACTGGCGTGAAGGGTGGTTAAAGGCAGGGTTACCTCAGTAGGTGATCGGTAAAGTCGGTAAACAGAGACTGACGCCAATCCATGCGAAGCTAGCGAAGTCGCAGAAACGTAAAACCTAGAAATCTGATACCCGCGGGAAAGGCTTTTCCCCCTGCCGCATGCAAAAACTTTACTGTCTGCGTTGCAGCCGTTCACGCCAAGTAGAGCGATTGACTGCGCCGCGCCCAAAGCAGAAAGAATCGCCATCTCAGCAGTTCTTAACCGTTGAAGTACGATCCTTCCTCTCGAAGTAGACTAACGACCTCATCAATCGCAGGATGGCGTCTCGATCTATGTGGAAGCTCGAGGGCCAACACCCGACCCGTTCCGATACTTTCCGATGAAACTTTTTCGAGTTGTCCAGACTGAAGCGCCTGCTCAACCAGGCAGCTATGTCCCATAAGCACACCCGCACCGGACTTCGCTTCTTCAACGGCAAGGGCGTAGAGCGAATACCTCGGCCCCCTTTGGGGATCACCAACTGAAACACCTATCGCCTCTGACCACATGGACCAGTCTTCTTGCCACGTCTGGTCGTGCAGCAACTGCGCGGTCTCCAGATCAAGACCATCTGCTATCCTTGGTGAACAAACGGGGAAGATTTCGCCCTCCGCAAGCACGATCTGATCCGGTGTTTCAGCCGGGACGGAAAAGAAAACTGACAGATCAAATAGTTCTCTCGATAGGCTGGGAGGCCTCTCCATCGCTGTCACCGAGACATTCAGGTCGGGGCGCTTCTCGCGCAGCTTGCCCAATCGCGCTGGTAACCATAGCTGCGCAATTGAGGGCAAAGCGGCGATGTGGATCTCAGGGTTGGGTGCTAGGGTTCGCAAACTTTGCGTCGCCGCGGCGAGAAGATCAAAGGCATTTGTGAACTCTTCCGCTAGCTTGCGACCAGAAGAGGATAGCGAAACACCGTGAGCCCCTCTTTCAAACAAGGTAGTTCCGGCCCAGCCTTCTAAGGCTTTTACATGTTGTGATACCGCGCCGGCCGTGACGCCCAACTCCTCGGCCGCGGAAACGAAACTTTCTAGCCTCGCCGCAGCCTCGAAGGCACGCAGAGCATTGAGGGGTGGCCCTTTGGGGCGACGTGGAGCGACAGCCATAGATCTCAGCCTTAGTTTTTCTATGCCCAGAAATAGCAAAACTGGTTTGCGTTGTCATTCCGATCTGTCCAATCTGTGTGCAGCCAAGGAGGGAATTGCGATGACCATAGAAATGAGAAACTGGGTGCCGGCCGACAGCGAAGCGCTGGTCCAGAAGATCGCAACCGAAACGTCTCGCACCTCATCCAAGGCTCTGCTGGATCGGATTGACCATTTAGCCACCCGAAATCGGGAAATCCACGAGCACGAATGCTTCAACCTAAATCCTGCAACCAATGTCATGAACCCGAGAGCTGAAGCATTGCTGTCTTCGGGAATTGGCTCGCGCCCGTCGCTTGGATATCCGGGCGAAAAATATGAGATGGGACTTGAAGCCATCGAAGAGATCGAGGTCATCTCCGCGGAGCTTTGCGCGGAAGTTTTCGACGCAAAGTTCGCAGAAATCCGCGTGCCTTCAGGCGCGATTGCGAACCTTTATGGCTTCATGGCCACCTGCCAAGCCGGCGATACGATCATTGCACCGCCGGCATCGATCGGTGGGCACGTAACACATCACATCGCAGGATGCGCCGGTTTGTTTGGTTTGCGAACAATAGATGCACCAACTGATGCCGATGGCTACACCGTCGATCTCGACCAGCTGCGCGCGCTTGTGCGAAGGGAGCGTCCCAAATTGATCACGATCGGCGGAAGTCTCAACCTTTTTGAGCACCCGGTCAAAGAAGTACGGGCCATTGCAGATGAAGTCGATGCCAAGGTGATGTTCGACGCCGCGCACCAATGCGGGATTATCGCCGGAAGAGCTTGGCGTAGCCCCTTGCTCGAGGGCGCACACTTCATGACAATGAGTACGTACAAAAGCCTCGGCGGTCCTGCTGGGGGGCTGATTGTCACAAACGATGCGGAGATCGCAAAGGCTTTGGATGCTATTGCATTCCCAGGCATGACGGCAAACTTTGATGCTGCGAAGTCAGCTGCTCTCGCTGTGACGATGCTTGATTGGCGCGACTATGGACAGGACTACGCTGCCGAGATGATCGCAATGTCCCGCGCGATGGCCCAGAGCCTCGATGCGCAAGGTGTTCCAGTTTTTGCCGGACGCGAGGGCTTCACCACCTCTCACCAGTTCGCTGTTCTGGCAGAAAGCTTTGGTGGCGGACAGGCTGCATCCAAGACCCTGCGCAAAGCTGGGTTCCTGGCGTGCGGTATTGGCCTGCCGGTGACGGAAATCGAAGGTGACATGAATGGTCTGCGCATAGGTACGCCCGAGTTGGTGAGATGGGGCATGACGTCTAATCACGCCGACAAACTGGCTTCTTTAATTGCGCGCGGATTGAAGGGCGACGATATCGCCGCCGAAGTGGCTGACTGGCGCCGTCACTTTGCGAGCGCGCATTTCGTTCACAGCTAAATCTGTAAAAATCGCCGCAGGACAAAAAATTACCTCTTCGTACACTAAATTGCCAATTACTTCCTAGTGCTGAATGTACGGAATACGCGGTTTACCACCGGGTGCATAAGCGAATGACTGAAGTCAGGCGAAAGTCGGCGCCGGGCTCATCGTTTCGAACGGCGGCATGGGTAGAGTCTTGGCCGCTTTCGGATTCACCTAAAGGTCGATGAAAGGCACCAATTAAGAAAGTCGCTATGCTGCCCGCTCATTAATGATGCGCAACGCATCATTATGCTGTGTAAGACAATAGCTTTTTGAGACTATGCACAAGCCGAATGGCTCGTGAATCCCAACGTAAATTCGTTGCGAAGCTACCTATTGCGGATCAAAAAGGGAAGTCTTCCGACACCAGTTGAAACCTCAAAATCCCCAAACAATTACCGCGTTTTTCAAATTTTCACAGAGAGAGCTGTCGCCTCCTTACGGCTGGTTCGATCCTCGGAACCGGAGCATATGTAAACAGGCACGGCTTTTCTTCAGGAGCATACATGAGCAAGCAATACTACGCACCCCATGGCGGACACCCCGGACAAGACCAGCTGCTGACTGACCGCGCCGTGTTTACGGATGCGTATGCCGTGATCCCCAAGGGCACCATGCGAGATATCGTGACGAGCTTTCTGCCGTTCTGGGACGATACGCGCCTATGGGTGATCTCGCGCCCCATGACCGGATTTGCCGAGACCTTCTCGCAATATATCATGGAGGTGCAGCCGGGCGGTGGCTCGGATCGGCCCGAAACCGACACTGAAGCCCAAGGTGTTCTGTTCGTAGTCGAAGGCACCGCGACACTGATCGCTGAAGGAACGCGCCATGAGCTGACCCCAGGCGGCTATGCGTATCTGCCGTCCGGATGCGACTGGACCTTGCGCAATCACTCCAAAAACACCTTGCGATTCCATTGGATTCGCAAAGCCTATGAGGCCGTTGAGGGGCTCGGGACCCCGGATGTCCTCGTGCTGAACGAAAACGATATCGCGCCGACGCCGATGCCCGGTACCGATGGTAAATGGGCGACAACTCGATTTGTCGACCCGAATGACCTGCGCCACGACATGCATGTCACGGTGGTGACGTTTGAACCCGGTGCGGTCATCCCTTTCCTCGAAACCCATGTCATGGAACACGGCCTCTATGTGCTTGAGGGTAAGGCGGTGTACCGGTTGAACAATGACTGGGTCGAGGTCGAGGCCGGAGACTATATGTGGCTGCGCGCGTTCTGCCCACAGGCCTGCTACGCCGGTGGTCCCGGCAAGTTCCGGTACCTCCTCTATAAGGATGTGAACCGACACATGCCGCTGCGCCTTGGATCCGCTGCCAACCTGCGATAGTGGCCCTTCAGTTCACGGTGCCTCCGATGGCCTGAGTCAACGCTTGGCCCGCCTCGATCACGGGGCGGCTGAGTTGCTCGATCCCGTCCGCGCGCACCCGGCTGGTGGGTCCAGAGACGGAAATCCCCGCAACTGCTTCGCCGTTCACGTCGAACACCGGCGCAGCGATACAGCGCATGCCTTCGTTCTTCTCTTCATTGTCGATCGAAAAACCTCGCGCGCGGATAGAAGTCAGGTCCTGTTTCAGACTGTCTACAGTTGTGATCGACCGGTCTGTGAACGCCTGCAACTGGACCGAGGCAAGCAATCTGTCCAATCGGTCCTCATCCATATGCGCCAGCAGGACCTTCCCGATCCCGGATGCATGCATTGGCGACAATGTCCCGGGTGGGAAAAAGGCCCGAATGCTGGCATGCGTTTCAACTTGGCTTAGAAAGAGAACCGAACCTTCTTTCTGGATGCCCAAATTGGCGGTCTCGCCCGTGGTTTCCATCAGCTTGCGCATCACCGGTCTTGCCCGATCCACAAGGCTGGTACGCCGCAGAAATCGCGATCCTATGACAAAGGCGCGGGGGCCGATATGCCAGATCTGTTCGACGGGATCGAACTCTACGAGGCCTCTGCCCTCAAGCGTGACAAGGATGCGATAGACCGTGGCCGGGGACTGCTGCATTTCGTCGGACAGCATCGTCAATGACTTGCCTTGCGCCTCGCTCAGATACTCGAAAACCTCCATCGCTCGGTCGAGGGATTTGATCGTGTTCTGAGCCGTTTTGTCATCCCACCCTCGCGGCCTTCCCCTGGCTTTTCGAAGGGAGCCAGCGCCATTTTTTTGAGAAACCATAAGAACCTTCGGATTTTTTCGAAATTTTAATTCATCATATGAAAAACATAAGATACTGACAACTATAATTTAAATCGCGACTATTAGTTTTTGAAAATCGTTTTCAAAAAAATTTAAAATCAAGAAGCTTGGCCTTAGGATGTCTCCAACGACGGAAGGAGACCATCCATGAGCTTTCAAAACCCCGTTTTCATTCCGGGCCCGACCAATATCCCTGAAAGCCTGCGCAAGGCTTGTGACATGCCCACGATCGACCACCGGTCGCCGCTGTTTGGGCAAATCCTGCATCCTGCCCGCGCAGGTGTTCGGAAAGTTCTGAAAAGCGACAGCGCCGAGGTGTTCATCTTCCCCTCGACCGGGACAGGCGGCTGGGAAACAGCGTTGACCAATACCCTATCCGCCGGGGACAAGGTTCTGGCCGCGCGCAACGGCATGTTCAGCCATCGCTGGATCGACATGTGCCAGCGCCACGGGCTGAATGTCGAGATCGTCGAAACCCCTTGGGGCCAAGGCCTGCCTGCTGATCGCTACGAAGAGATTCTGACTGCCGACGCGAACCACGAGATCAAAGCCGTGCTTGCCACGCACAACGAAACGGCGACAGGCGTAAAGTCGGACATCTCTGCCGTGCGAAAAGCGCTGAACGCGGCAGGGCATCCTGCGTTGCTGTTCGTTGATGGCGTCTCGTCCATCGCCTCGATGGATTTCCGCTTCGATGAGTGGGGCGTCGATGTGGCCGTTACCGGGTCGCAAAAAGGGTTCATGCTGCCTGCAGGGCTCGCGATCGTCGGCTTTAGCCAGAAGGCGACGGAAGCGACCAAAACCGGCACCCTGCCCCGCACCTTCTTTGACGTCCACGACATGGCCAAGGGCTACGCAAACAGCGCCTATCCCTACACGCCTGCCGTCGGCTTGATGAATGGCCTAAACCAGGCCTGTGAGATGTTGCTGAAGGAAGGGTTGGAGAACGTATTTGCCCGGCATACCCGCATTGCCGAAGGTGTGCGTGCCGCCGTCAGCTCATGGGGGCTTGAGCTCTGTGCCGCGAACCCTGCGGTTTATTCCGACACGGTCAGCGCGATCCGCACGCCAGATGGCTTCAACGCGACCGATATCGTCACCCATGCCGCCGAGAAATACGGTGTCGCCTTCGGCGTCGGCCTCGGAGAAGTCGCTGGCAAGGTCTTCCGGATCGGACATCTAGGTAGCCTGACGGACGTCATGGCCCTGTCGGGGATCGCGACGGCCGAAATGTGCATGGTCGATCTGGGTTTGAACATCCAACTGGGTTCGGGCGTGGCGGCCGCACAGGAATACTATCGCGGTCATCCAGCCGCTGTTCAGAAGGACGCTGCATGATGAAGGACCTCTCCATGAATATCCCGACCTATGAGGACATGCTCGAAGCGCATACCCGGATTGAGCCTTACATCCGACGGACCCCGGTTCGGACCTCGGACTACCTGAACGAATTGACGGGCGCCCAGCTGTTCTTCAAATGCGAGAACTTTCAGGAACCGGGCGCCTTTAAGGTACGCGGCGCCACCAACGCAGTGTTCGGCCTTGACGAGGAACAGGCGAAGAAAGGTGTTGCCACCCATTCCTCCGGTAATCACGCGTCATGCTTGTCCTATGCCGCATCGAGACGCGGTATTCCGTGCAACGTGGTGATGCCGCGCACGGCGCCTCAGGCCAAGAAAGACACGGTGCGCCGATACGGAGGAAAAATCACCGAGTGTGAGCCCTCGACCACCTCTCGCGAGGCGACCTTCGCCCAAGTTCAGGCGGCCACGGGTGGGGATTTCGTCCACCCGTACAACGATCCACGGGTGATCGCCGGACAGGGCACCTGCTCGCGCGAGTTCATCGAACAGACCGATGGTCTGGACGCGGTGGTTGCCCCTATCGGCGGCGGCGGCATGGTGTCCGGCACGTGCCTGACCCTGTCCACCCTCGCGCCCGAAACCGCAATCATTGCGGCGGAACCCGAACAGGCCGACGACGCCTATCGCAGTTTCAAGGCGGGCCACATCATCGCCGATGATGCGCCGACGACCATTGCTGACGGCCTGTTGGTGCCCCTGAAAGATCTCACGTGGCACTTTGTGTCGAACTACGTTTCCGAGATCTTTACGGCCTCGGAACAAGAGATCATCGACGCGATGAAGCTGACGTGGAAACACCTTCGGATCGTGATGGAGCCGTCCTCGGCTGTGCCTCTGGCCACGATCCTCAAGAACCCCGACGCGTTCAAAGGTAAGCGGGTCGGCCTGATCATCACCGGTGGCAATGTCGATCTGGACAAGCTGCCCTGGCTGAACACCTGACCCAGTTGCAACAGACATCAATCCCGACACAGGAATACGGACATGAAAGATATGACCAATCTCGACGCATTCGAAGTAGGCTATGACATTCCGGCCAAGCCCGGAATGGATGAAGCAGATATCCAGACCCCCAGCCTCGTGCTGGACCTCGATGCGCTTGAACGCAACATCAAGAAGATGGGTGACTATGCCAAGGCCCACGGTATGCGCCACCGCGTGCACGGCAAAATGCACAAATCCGTCGATGTGGCGAAACTGCAGGAACGCCTCGGCGGAGCAGTGGGTGTGTGCTGTCAGAAGGTCTCAGAGGCCGAAGTTTTCGTGCGCGGTGGGATCAAGGACGTATTGGTGTCGAACCAGGTGCGTGACCCCGCCAAAATCGACCGCCTGGCCAGCCTGCCAAAACTCGGCAGTCGCATCATCGTATGTGTCGACGACGTAGACAACGTCGCCGATCTTTCCGGTGCGGCCGTCGATCACGGCACTCAGCTTGAGGTCTTCGTCGAGATCGACTGCGGAGCGGGACGGTGTGGTGTGACCACAACGCCTCAGGTGATTGAAATTGCCAAAGCCGTCGAGGCGGCCGACAACCTCAAATTCACCGGCATTCAGGCCTATCAGGGTGCGATGCAGCATCTCGACAACTTTGAGGCGCGCAAGGAAAAGCTGGATACCGCAATTGCGATGGTCAAAGACGCCGTTGACGGCCTTAAGGCGGAAGGCATCGACTGCGAGCTGGTTTCCGGCGGCGGCACTGGCTCCTATTACTTCGAGTCTAACTCGGGCGTATACAATGAGCTTCAATGCGGGTCCTACGCCTTCATGGATGCCGATTACGGCCGCATTCTGGACAAGGACGGCAACCGTATCGACCGGGGTGAGTGGGAGAACGCTCTGTTCATCCTGACCAGCGTCATGAGCCACGCCAAGGCAGACAAGGCAATTGTCGATGCAGGCCTCAAGGCGCAATCGGTGGACAGTGGCTTGCCCGTCGTGTTTGGACGCGACGATGTCGAGTACATCAAATGCTCGGACGAGCATGGCGTTGTGATGGATACGGATGGTGTCCTTAAGGTCAACGACAAGCTCAAGCTGGTGCCCGGTCACTGCGACCCAACAGCCAATGTGCATGATTGGTATGTCGGCGTGCGCAACGGCAAGGTCGAGGCCGTCTGGCCCGTATCTGCCCGTGGTCGCGCCTACTAAGGCCAAACAATCTAAGAAATCTGGCTCGACAGCAGCCTGATCCTCGCCCGTGTGCCACCTCTCCCTTCGGCACAAGCGCACGGGCGATCAATTTCCAAGTGGAGACTAACATGTTGATCGTACCCGAGCGTGAGATCGCCGGATTGATGACCCGCCAAGCGGCCTTTGATGCCGTCGAAAGCGTCTTTGCGGCAATGGCCGCGGGCGATGCCTATAACTTCCCTGTCGTGCGTGAGGCCATCGGCCACGAAGACGCTCTGTATGGCTTCAAGGGTGGTTTTGACCGCGCCGGCCTGACTTTGGGCCTGAAGGCCGGCGGCTACTGGCCGAGCAACCTTGAGAAACGCGGGTTGATCAACCACCAATCCACGGTTTTCCTGTTCGATCCCGACACCGGCAAACCTTCGGCGATGGTTGGCGGCAACCTGCTGACGGCGCTGCGCACAGCGGCGGCCTCGTCCGTGTCGATCAAACATCTGGCCCGCGCAGATGCCAAAGTAATTGGAATGATCGGGGCGGGCCACCAGGCCGCTTTTCAACTGCGCGCCGCGCTGGAACAGCGTAACTTTGAAAAGGTCATTGGCTGGAACTACCACCCGGATATGCTGCCCAATATCGAGAAAGTCGCTGTTGAGGCAGGCGTCCCATTTGAGGCGGTCGAGCTTGACGGTATGACGGAGGCGGATGTGATCATCTCGATTACTTCGGCCTTTGCGCCTTCGCTGATGGCGTACCATGTCAGCCCCGGCACGCATGTGGCCTGTATGGGAACAGACACCAAAGGCAAGCAAGAGGTCGAATCCGCCCTGCTGGCCAAGGCGCGTGTCTTCACAGACGAGGTCGCTCAATCCATCACCATTGGCGAGGCACAGCACGCCGTCGCCGAGGGACTGATCAGCCAAAGCGACGTCGCGCAGATTGGTGCGGTTATAAATGGAACGCATGAGGGCCGATCGGCCGATGATCAGATCACATTGTTTGACGGCACGGGCGTTGGTCTGCAGGATCTTGCGGTGGCCGCAGCGGTGGTCGACCTTGCCGTAGAAAAAGGGATCGCAATCGAGATCGATTTCTGACGCCAACGCGAGGCTGATACCTTGTTCCGAGCGGCAAGTCGCCCCTCGGTTTGCAACGGACGGTCGGGGTCTACGCTCCGGCCAATGTCATCCCACCCGGAAGGTGTTGCTAGGCGCTGGGTTCTCGCCGCAGCTCCAACCTCGTACGCAGAGAAGGCGCAATACCCCGCGCGCTTTCAGGCGAGTTATTCGACGATAAGGTACGGGACCTCGAACCAATGCTCCTGCAGGTTGGGTCCAGTTCCAATTCTATCGACGACCGCAAAAAGCCCCGGTTCTTGAAGCGGGGTCAGCACGCCGTGCCAGGTGTTGCGGTGATAGTTCACCCCTTGCCCCGGCGCAGTTAGGAACGCAATCGGGTGGCCGGGTTTCCCATCTTCATCGGGAGCTACAACCACAACGAACGGCTTTTCGGACAATGGCAGAAACGCCTGGCTGCCCTCAGGGTGACGCTCCATCATATCCAGCGTGATCGGCAGGCTGAAAGCCTCGGACTGGAACACGCTGATCCCGGCGCGGCCGTTTTGGAAATCCAATTCCGCGCGGTCATGATAGCGGGCGCATTTGCCCTGGTTGATGTACTTGTCCACCTCACCCACCGCTTGAATCACATCTCCAAACGGCGCAAAGGCTTCGGGGCTCAGGGGCTGCAGCTTAAGTTCGATAGTCATTCCGAGAACTTCTCGATCAGGCGCAGCTCGGCAATCCGTTCGACCTGCCGGCAGGCTTCGTCGAACTCGGCATCCCCGTCGCTGTCAATGCGTCGGTAAAAGGCCTCTAGGATGCTCGCTTTCGTGTTGTCCTTGACCGCGATGATGAAGGGAAAGCCGAATTTGGTCGTGTAGGCCTCATTCAACGCGGTAAAGGTTTCGCGTTCCTCATCCGTCAGCATGTCCAGACCGGCCCCGGCCTGTTCCGCCGTACTTTCCTTGGTCAGCCGCCCGGCGGCAGCAAGCTTGCCCGCCAGATCCGGGTGTGCCGTCAGAACGCCGAGGCGCTGTTCGGGCGTGGCGGTCCGGAATACACGCGCAAGCACGTTATGGACGCCAGCCGCATTGTCATGAGTCGGTCCAAGTTCAAGGTCAAACGCGCCTTCGGCAATCCATGGGCTGTGTTCGAACACGCCGCCAAATTCGGACACAAAGGTAGGCTGGTCCATTTCGGACGGGGTGAGGCGTTGCATTGGCAGGTGTTCCTTTGCCCAGTGATCGGCAATCTGTTCACGCGTCGCGAACCAGACACCATCATGCTGTCTGAAATAGTCCAGCGCGCGTTTCAGCGCCATGGCGCGACCCGGACGGCCAATCAAGCGGCAGTGCAACCCGATCGAAAGCATTTTCGGCATACCCGCCTTGCCCTCGGCATAGAGCATGTCAAAACTGTCTTTCAGATAGCTTTCGAACTGCTCGCCATTCGTATACCCGGCCTGAATCGCAAACCGCATGTCGTTGCAATCCATCGTATAGGGCACGATCAGCTGATCCTTGCCCCCGGCCCTTATCCAGTAGGGCAGATCATCGGCGTAGCTGTCCGCGATATAGGCAAAGTCACCCTCTTCGGCGGCAAGATCGATCGTGTTCATTGAACACCGGCCTGTGTACCAACCGCGCGGAGGCTGACCGGTGACTTCCGCGTGCAAACGGATCGCCTCGCGGATCTGGGAGCGCTCGTCTTGTGGGTCCATATCCTTGTGTTCGATCCATTTCAGCCCGTGGCTCGCGATCTCCCAGCCAGCGTGCTTCATTGCCGCAACCTGTGCCGGGGCACGCGCCAGAGCGGTCGCCACACCATAAACGGTCACTGGCATGTCCTGCAAAAGGTGGTGAACACGCCAGAACCCGGCGCGGCTGCCGTATTCGTAGATCGATTCCATATTCCAGTGCCGCTGCCCTGGCCATGGGGCAGCACCGGTGATCTCGGACAAAAACGCCTCAGAGGCCGCGTCCCCGTGCAAAATGTTGTTTTCGCCACCTTCTTCATAGTTCAATACGATCTGAATCGCGATCCGGGCCCCATTGGGCCAGTTGGCTTTGGGCATTTGACTGCCATAGCCGGTCATATCTCGTGGATAAGGCTTCACATCTGTTTCCTTCTTCTTGAGTTCCTCAATACTCCGGATAATCAAAGAAATTTTTCAAAAAATACGAAAAGCAGCTTCGGATAGTCTGGCTTTGCCCTCGGAGGAGAAAACAGACTAAGGAATAAGCAACTTTAGGAGTGGCATAAATGACCGGTTACCTTACCACACATGTCCTGGATACTGCGCGGGGATGTCCCGCCGAAGGACTGAAAATCGAGCTGTACCGCATCAATGGCACAGACCGCACTTTGCTGAAAGCGCTGGTGACAAATGACGACGGCAGAACCGACGAACAGATTCTGCCGCAATCCGAGTTTTCAACGGGCGAGTATGAACTGGTTTTCTATGCTGGCGCGTATCTAGATGCCTCAGACACCCCGCCAGAAGATCCCCGTTTTTTGGATGTGATCCCGATCCGGTTCGGGATGTCCGAGCAGTCTCACTATCACGTGCCTCTGCTTCTTTCCCCCTTTGGATACTCGACCTATCGCGGCAGCTAAGGTCTCCGCTTTAGGTATTCGCGGATATCGAAGATCTGATACGCTCTATGATGAACTCCATAAAAAGCCGCGTTTTGGGGTCTTGCATGCGGCGGTGCGTAAACAGGCACGCCATCTGAATGGGTTCCGGTGGCGTTTCTGTTGCGACCGGAACCAGATTTCCGGCCTTAAGGTGCTGTGCGATCTCAAAGATCGGCTTCAGCGCGATCCCGTGACCTGCAAGCGCCCAATCCGTCAACACATCGCCATCGTCCGACTCATAGCGACCAGAGACACGGAATCGCTTTGGCCCCGTAGCGGTCCTGAGCAGCCATTGAAACTCGGTCGCACCAGGGAAACGTAGGTTGAGGCATTCGTGATTGTCGGCGATCAAGTCGTCTCCGCTTGCCGGCATCCCACGTTTCTTGATGTATTTCGGAGAGGCGCACAGAACCCTTTCCACATCGGCGATCTTGCGAATGCGCAAATTACTGTCCTCGGGCTGCCCTAGGAAAAACGCAAGATCCAGACCTTCTGTTGTCAGGTCGACTTTTCGATCTGTCAGCCTCAGCCTGACATTGACCTCGGGGTACTCGGCCAAAAACTTTGGAACCTGTGGCGCTATCAGCCTGCGACCGACGCCCAATGGCGCAGCAACATAGAGAGAACCTTTCAGATTCTCGGTAATGTTGACGATCTGAGCTTCGGCATTTTCAACGGCCTCAAGGATTTCGGCGGCCCCCCGATAGAAGGATTGTCCCTGTTCGGTCGGCGTCAGGCTGCGCGTCGTGCGTTGAAAGAGCCGCACACCCAGATGCTCTTCCAGTTGCGAAATTCGCGCCGAGGTGACAGCCGGAGAAACCCTCAGATCACGGCCGGCGGCGGACATGCTGCCCAACTCGTAGACTCGGACAAAGGTTCTGATGTTATCTAGATAGGACATTTTTTTGCATTTTTTGATACTGCTTGGTCTTTGCTAGCAATACCAGAACAAAGCAGTCTCGCATAGAGTGAGCGGAAGCAAAGAATCTTAGGAGCAAACCCATGTATGATCTGGCCGTAATGTGGGAGTGGATTGCCTTTTCGGTCCGCTGGCTGCACGTGATCACTGCGATGGCGTGGATTGGGGCATCTTTCTACTTTATCGCATTGGACCTGATGCTTAAGCCAAACCCTGCGCTGCCGGATGGGGCCTATGGCGAGGAATGGGAGGTCCATGGCGGCGGGTTTTACCACACCGTAAAATACCTTGTGGCCCCCGCCCGGATGCCCGAACATCTGACCTGGCACAAATGGCAAAGCTACACCACATGGCTGTCCGGTGCTGCGCTCCTGATGATCATTTACTGGGTCGGAGGAGAGCTGTTCCTGCTGGACCCAACCAAGGTCGATCTGGCGTTGTGGCAGGGAATTCTGATCTCGGGCGGGTCATTGACCATTGGTTGGTTGCTCTATGACCAGATGTGCAAATCCAAGCTGAGCGATCACCCCACCATTCTGATGCTGCTATTGTTCATGATCCTGGTGATCATGTCCTGGGGCTACAACCAAATATTCACCGGACGAGCCGCGCTGCTACATCTTGGGGCGTTTACCGCAACGATCATGACGGCCAATGTGTTCTTTCAGATCATGCCGAACCAGCGCATCGTGGTCGCAGACCTCAAGGCGGGTCGAACCCCTGACGCCAAGTACGGCAAGATTGCCAAAGTACGCTCGACGCACAACAACTATCTGACCTTGCCGGTCGTGTTCCTGATGCTGTCGAACCACTATCCGCTGGCGTTCGGCACCGAGTATTCATGGATCATTGCAAGCCTGATCTTCCTGACCGGCGTCACCATTCGCCACTACTTCAACACAATGCATGCGACTGGAACAGGCCCGCATTGGACCTGGGCCGTCACGGTCCTTCTGATGATCGCGATTGCATGGCTGTCCTCAGTCCGGTCCGGCGAAACATGGGAAGAGGCCGAAGCGCGCGAACTGACACCCTATGAACAGAAATTCGCCTCGGCCGAGGGGTTCGAGGCCGCTTATGACACGGTTCTGGGCAATTGCTCCATGTGTCACGCACGCGAGCCGGTCTACGGCACAATGAAATGGGCGCCCAAGAAAGTGTATCTTGAAACGCCCGGCGATGTCGCCCGTCAGGCTGATCAAATCTATCTGCAGGCCGGGATCAGCCACGCGATGCCGCCGCCAGCTGCGGTTCAAATGGATGACGAAGCCCGTCAGACTATCATCGCATGGGTGCGTGAAGTAAGAGGCCAGTAAGCCCCGACTTGTGGCAGGCGAAACAGGACCCTCCTGCTGGTTTATCCAAAGAACCTTTTGCTGTGTTTCGCGATGTGTTCGACGAACAGGCGTATTTTAGGATCCTGAAGTTTCTTGTGCGGATAGAGGCAGCCGAAGATGGTCGGCAATGGCGGTGTCGAGGGCAGAACCTCGACCAACTGGCCTGACACGAGATACTCTTTCACATCAAAGCGCGGTTTGTTGACGATCCCCTTCCCTGCCAAAGCCCAATCCGTCAGGACATCGCCATCATCCGCATCGTATTTGCCCCGAACCTCAAGTTTGCGCGGACCCATGTCGGTGTTCAGGGTCCAGAAATACTCGGGCGATCTGGGATAGCGCAGCAGCAGGCAATTGTGCTGAGAGTGCAATAGGTCATCCGGCGTTTTGGGTACGCCGAAATTTGACAGATATTCAGGCGAGGCACATAGCAGCCGGTCACAATCCGCGAATTTCCGCAGTTTCATCGTGGAATCGCCCGGCTCTCCGATAAAGAACGCAATATCCAAACCATCGGCCATCATGTCCACTTTGCGGTCAGACAGGCGCATGCGGATCTCGGTCTCTGGATAACGCTCCGAGAATTCCGGCACCAGCGGCGCAACGATTCTACGCCCAACCCCCAGCGGCGCTGTGATGCGGATTGCGCCTCGAGGGGCGTCCGAAAAACTGGCGACGCGCGCCTCGGCGTGGTCCAACGCCAGCAAAACGGCCTTGGCCTCATCATAGAAAACCTCGCCGACCTCTGTTGCCGTTATCGAGCGAGTCGTTCTGTTGAACAGGCGCACGCCCAGATGGTTTTCCAGCTCTTTCAGACGTTTGCTGGCCACTGCCGGCGTCAGCCTCAGATCCCGGCCGCCGGACGTGATGCTACCAAGCTCCATCACCCTAACGAAGACCCGCAAGCTTTCGATGTATGACATTCATTCCTCCCACTGCGGGAAGACTGCGACGATGGGATTTCTTTTTCAACGTTTTGTTGAAAGTATTTGTCATTTCCGACGATTTTAAGACTCAATCTCTGACTCTATGGTCCTGCGGCGACCCACCCGAAGGCAGGTGTAGAGGGAGATTAGCATGACGCCGCGCACTGACATCCGATTTGTCCTGAATGGCAAGGATGTATCTGTTCCAGACGTATCAGCCGACCAGACTCTTCTGGATTTTCTACGTCTCGAACGACGACTGACCGGCACCAAGGAAGGCTGCGCCGAAGGCGATTGCGGTGCATGTACCGTGCTTGTCGGGCGACTTGGACGGACAGGTCTTTCCTATGCCCCAGTGAATGCATGCATTCGGTTCCTCGCTTCTTTGGACGGCTGCCATGTCGTAACGGTTGAGTATCTGTCCGGCCCCGACGGTCGCCTTCATCCGGTACAGCAAGCCATGGTTGATCATCACGGCAGCCAGTGCGGGTTCTGCACACCGGGCTTCGTCATGGCGCTCTATGCGCTGTGGATGCAAACGCCCGAACCAACAGAGGCGCAGGTCGAAACCGCCTTGCAGGGCAATTTGTGCCGCTGCACCGGGTATGAACCGATCATTCGGGCGGCTGTTGCTGTCAGCCGCTACGGCACCCCGGCCTCGGACCACCTGAACACCGAACGTGAGGCCATGACAGGTCGTCTGGCAGCACTGAAAGACGGTCGCCGCGTCGTCTCGGGTCCGAAGGACAATATGAGCATCCTTCCCTCCAGCGTGGATGATCTGGCCGAGTGCCTGCAGACTTACCCAGAGGCCACTATCGTCGCGGGCGCAACGGATGTGGGCATTTGGGTCACGAAATTCCTGCGCAAAATCGGACCGGCGATCTTTACCGGGCATCTCGAAGACTTGAAAACAGTTGAAAAACAGGACCAACACCTGCTGATCGGTGCAGGTGCCAGCTACACCGATTGCCAAGACTTGCTCTCCGAGCATCTACCGCACCTGACCTCATACTGGGATCGCATCGCCGGGTGGCAGGTGCGCAATATGGGCACAGTGGGCGGCAACATCGCCAACGGCTCTCCCATCGGGGACACGCCGCCTGTGCTGATCGCGCTTGGAGCGGAAATCACGCTGCGGCGAGGGTCAGATGTGCGGACCTTGCCGCTGGACGCATTCTTCATTGACTACGGCAAACAAGATCGCCAACCGGACGAGTTTGTCGAAAGCATACGTGTTCCTCTGCCCCAGCCAAAGGAAATGAACGCCGCCTACAAGATCTCGAAGCGCCGCGATGAGGATATCTCATCGGTGGCGGCAGGTATTCATATGTCGGTTGAAGATGGCATCATCTGCGACGCCCGCATCGCCATGGGTGGCATGGCCGCGACGCCAAAGCGCGCGTCTGCTGCCGAGGCTGCTCTGAACGGTCAGCCCTGGTCGCGGGAAAGTTTCGAAGCGGCGGCAACTGCGCTGTCTCAGGATTTCTCCCCCCTGACCGATTGGCGAGCCTCGTCCGACTATCGGATGCTAACGGCCCAGAACCTGCTGCGTCGGTTCTTCCTCGAACATGACGCCCAGACAGACACCCCCGTTCAACTGGCTTGTGCGTAACAAGGAGACGACACAATGAAAGACACCGTTTCCATCGTTGGGGCAGCCCACACCGACGTCAACCACGACAGCGCGATCAAGCATGTTACCGGAGGGGCTGACTACACCGACGATATTGCCCTACCCCAAGGCGCGCTGAACGCCTATCTTGGTGTGTCCGACGTGGCCCATGCCAAACTGTTGGGCATCGACTTTGCCAAGGTTCTAGCGACACCCGGCGTAGTTGGGGTTCTGACGGCAGATGACGTCCCAGGGATAAATGACATCAGCCCGACGCATCTGAACGACGAGCCGGTTTTCCCAACTGATGCCATTCAGTTTCACGGCCAACCCCTGTTTGCCGTCATAGCCGAGACTCGCGACATCGCACGCCGCGCCGCCGAGCTGGCAGAGATCAAATACGAAACCTTGCCCCATGCGCTTGACCCCATTGAGGCCCAAAACGCCGGCTACCCGCATGTCACCGCCCCTCTTAAGCTGGAGCGAGGGGATGTTGCCGCCGCTCAGGCTGCGGCCCCCAATCGGATCCAAGGCCGGATGCGCGTTGGCGGTCAGGACCACATGTACCTTGAAGGTCACATCGCCTTTGCCATTCCGGGCGAAGATGACGATGTGGTCGTGCATTGTTCGACCCAACATCCATCTGAGGCGCAGCATATGGTGGCCCATGTTCTTGGGGTGCCGTCCAATGCGGTTGTGGTCAATGTCCGCCGCATGGGTGGTGGCTTTGGCGGCAAGGAAAGCCAGATGAACCTGTTCTGCGTTGTGGCCGCCATGGCCGCGAAGAAGTGGAACCGCGCCGTCAAGATCAGGCCCGACCGGGATCAGGATATGACGGCGACCGGCAAACGCCATGACTTTGTGATCGACTATGACGTGGCCTTTGACGATGGCGGTCGCATTCAAGCTGTTGAAAGCAGCTTTGCCGCGCGCTGCGGGTTCTCGGCAGATCTGTCGGGGCCGGTGACCGACCGAGCGCTGTTTCATGCAGATAACGCTTATTTTTACCCGAATGTGCGCCTTAACAGCCATCCGATGAAAACCAATACTGTCTCAAACACCGCCTTCCGCGGATTTGGTGGGCCGCAGGGGGTGATCGCGGCGGAAAGGATGATCGAGGAAATCGCCTATGCCACGGGACAGGACCCTCTGGATGTGCGCAAGGCCAATTTCTATGGCACCGAAGAGCGGAACGTAACACCCTATCATCAAGTGGTCGAAGACACCATTCTGGACCGGCTGGTCGGAGAACTGGAGCAGACCTCAGACTACCGCCAGCGGCGTCAGGACATCATCGCTTTCAACCAATCCTCACCGATCCTGAAAAAGGGGATCGCTCTGACGCCTGTGAAATTCGGCATCTCGTTCACAGCAACGTGGTACAATCAGGCCGGCGCGCTCGTGCACGTCTACAAAGACGGTTCGATCCATCTGAACCACGGCGGCACCGAAATGGGGCAAGGCCTCAACACCAAAGTCGCGCAGGTGGTGGCCGAGGCCTTCCAGGTTGATTTCAACCGGATCAAGATCACGAAGACCACGACCGAGAAGGTCCCTAACACATCCGCCACTGCAGCTTCCAGCGGTACCGACCTGAACGGAATGGCCGCGTTGCATGCGGTCGAGCAGATCAAGGAACGGCTGGTGAAATTTGCTTCGGAAACATGGGATGTGAGCCCCGAGCAGGTGCTCTTTCACGCCAATCATGTTCACATCGGCGAAGAGGTTCTGCCCTTTAACGCTTTTATCAAGCAAGCTTATCTGGCGCGTGTACAGCTGTCGGCAGCCGGGTTCTACAAAACCCCCAAGATCCACTGGGAACGGGACAAGGGACAAGGCCGCCCGTTCTACTACTACGCCTATGGGGCATCCTGTTCGGAAGTGACCATAGATACCCTGACCGGAGAATACCGGGTCGACCGCACGGATGTGCTGCACGATGTCGGACGCTCACTGAATCCCATTCTCGATAAGGGTCAGGTTGAGGGGGCCTTTGTTCAGGGCATGGGCTGGCTGACCACCGAGGAGCTTTGGTGGGATGATGCCGGTCGCCTGCGCACCCATGCTCCGTCGACATACAAGATCCCGTTGGCCTCGGACCGCCCGCGTATCTTCAATGTGAAACTCGCCGATTGGTCGGAAAACCGAGAGTTGACGATCAAGCGCTCCAAAGCCGTAGGTGAGCCGCCCTTCATGCTGGGAATTTCGGTGTTCGAGGCCCTGTCGATGGCTGTGGCATCCGTCGCCGACTACCGGGAATGTCCTCGACTGGACGCCCCAGCCACGCCCGAGCGTGTCCTCATGGCCGTTGCCCGCCTGCAAAACGGTGCCTAAACGATGCCTGCCGCGCAGTCCCTGAAGACGTTTCTGGCCGAACAAAGCAGCGTGATCCGCATCGCGCTAACGCGTGTGCGCGGGTCTTCGCCGCGCAACGAAGGGACTGAGATGTTCGTAGCGCCAAGCGCGCTGTGGGGGACGATCGGCGGTGGGCAATTGGAATTCATGGCCATCAACGCTGCGCGGGACATGCTGCGGGACGGGTCGCTAAACCGGGATATGGATGTGCCGCTCGGGCCAGAAATTGGCCAATGCTGCGGGGGACGGGTCGAATTGCAACTGATCCGCATGCGGTCCTCAGACAAGGAGGCTGCAACATACAGGGCGGCGCGGCGCGAAGATGCCTTGCCACATGTCTACGTGATGGGAGCTGGTCATGTGGGTCGCGCACTTGCGGATCTTTTTCAGCACTTGCCTGTGCGCTGCATCCTCGTTGACACACGGGCCGAGGAAATCGACCTCTGCACTGCGAATGTCGAAACCCGGCTGAGTGCAATTCCCGAAGCCGAAATCCTAAGTGCGCCCAAAGGCAGCGCCTTTGTCGTCCTGACCCATGATCACGGGCTTGACTTCCTGCTGACCACCGCCGCGCTTGAACGTCAGGACGCGGCCTATGTTGGCATGATCGGATCCGCGACCAAGCGGATCAAGCTGAGGAATTGGGCACTTAAACAGTGTGACGGACAATCCATCGAACATTTGAGATGCCCCATCGGGGCAAGCGGTAGCCGCGACAAGCGGCCCAGCGTCATCGCCGCCTTCGTGGTGGCTGAGTTGATGGCTGAACTGACCTCTGAAACTGCCGCGACCGCCCCAACCGGGGCAACCAAGGCGCCCCATGCGGGCCAACATCACGACCGGAGAGGGAGATCCGCCTGACATCCACCAGGCAATTCCGGTCCTATCAGAGGAGGAGACCGTCATGGACGGGAGGACCTACGAATACAAGCTGTTTACCCGCAGCGACTTCAGCGCTTTCTGGGCGCTTTTTACGGATAACCTAGTAAACCTGCTGATCCTGTCCGGGGTCTGTCAGTTCGTGTTCCAGATGCCAGCCGAGATCGTCTTTGGCCGCATCGTACCCGGTGCCGCCATTGCAATCCTGGCCGGTGTCGGAGTGTACACGTTTCTCGCCAAATGGGCGGCCACCCGGAAGGGCGAAGACGTCACCGCCCTGCCCTACGGCATCTCGACCCCGGTCATGTTCGTCTATCTTTTCGGCGTAATTGGACCCATTTACTGGGCCACCAACGACCCGATGCTGGCCTGGCAGGTCGGTATCGGCGCGGGCTTCATGGGCGGGATCGTCGCAGCCCTTGGCGCGCTTGTGGGTCCTTACCTCAAGCGAATTACTCCGCGCGCCGGGATGCTCGGCACGCTGTGCGGCATTGCGCTAGTCTTTATCGGCTCAGTCCCGCTGGCCGAGGTGTTTGAGAACCCGATTATCGGTTTTACCTCACTGCTGTTCATCCTTTGGGGTCTAATCGGGCGGTTCCGCCTGCCTGGCAACGTGCCTGCCGGTCTGGTCGCGATTGCGGCGGGCACGGTGATTGCCATCATCCTTGGTGAATCGAAAATCGACACAAGCGGCATCGGCTTCTACCCGCCAATCCCCTATTTCGGCGACCTCATCGCCGGTGTGCAGTACCTGTTCGCCAACCCTGAGCTGTTTCTGGTGCTGATCCCGGTCCAGATCTACAACTTCATCGAAACCATGAACAACGTGGAGTCCGCCGAGGCCGCGGGAGATCATTACCCCGTAGGGCTGTGCCAGGTAACGGATGGCGCGGGTACGATGTTGGGCGCGCTGTTTGGCTCTCCATTCCCGACGACAGTCTATATCGGTCATCCCGCTTACAAGCGGCTTGATGCACATGCGGGCTACATCGTGGGTGTGGCCGTCGTGATCGCGGCTGCCGCTTTCCTTGGCTTCTTGTCCTTCCTCGCGGGTCTTATCCCGATTGCGGCTGCGGCGCCTGTTCTGGTCTTTGTCTCGGTCAGCCTGATCACCAACACGGCCTGGGCGGTGAAGCCGATGCACATGGCTGCGGTCTCCTTCGCGATCCTGCCACATATCTCGGCCTTCCTGATGGTCAAATGGGGGTCGCTGATGAACGCGCTGCGCAGTAGCGGTGTCGAGGGCCTGCCTGCGCTGGGTGACGAAGGCCTGACCGCCGCTCTGTTGATGGAGGGAGCCCACTACGAAGGGCATCTGGCGCTGAGCCAAGGTGCAATCATCACAGGTCTGATCTGGGGCGCCATTGTGGCCGACGTGATTGACGGCCGGTTCCGCATGGCAGGGGCGTTTGCCGTCGCTGGCGGGCTTATGTCGGCGGTAGGGATCATCCACTCTTACACGCTGCAGATGCCACAGTTCGACGGGATTACCATCGGCTATCTGATCGTCGGCGGGTTCCTGTATCTCTACCCGATGCTCGCCCCTAAAGAGGATCTTGAGCATCGCGTGATCGTTCCAGATGAGCCCGATCTGATCGACGACGATACACCTGCACAACAGGCCTGATCCATGATGGGGCAGCCTCAGGGCTGCCCCCTACCCGTCTTCCCACGACATACGAGACATTCCATGACACAGAGATTGCTGCGCGGTCGTCTGCTGACCTTTCATCGTGAGCCCCAGAACGGCGAAGATACCGGCGCCTATACCTATCTTGAGGACGGCGCGCTGCTGATCCGGGACGGGATCATTCAGGACACCGGCCCATTCTCGACGATCAGCGCAAAGGCCGAAGACGTGCCTGTGACGGACCATCGCCCTCATCTGATGATGGCGGGGTTTATCGACACCCATATCCACTTCCCTCAAGTGCAGGTGATCGCCTCGTGGGGCGTACAGCTCTTGGACTGGCTCAACACCTACACATTCCCCGAAGAAACCCGCTTTGCCTCGGACGGGCACAGCGCGACCATGGCGCGGGCGTTCTATGATCAGCTGATTGCGCATGGCACCACGACGGCGGTTGCCTATTGCTCGGTCCACAAAACCTCGGCTGACGCGTTCTTTACCGAGGCGACCAGACGCAACATGCGCATGCTTGGCGGAAAGGTCCTGATGGACCGCAACGCGCCCGAGGCGCTGCAGGATACGCCCCAATCCGGATATGACGACACCAAAGCTCTAATCACCGACTGGCATGGCAAGGGACGCAACGGCTATGTCATCACGCCCCGGTTTGCAATCACCTCAACCCCGGACCAGATGGCCATGGCCCAGGCGCTGGCGCAAGAGCATCCCGACTGCCACACCCAGACACACCTATCGGAAAACAAGGACGAGATCGCCTTTACCAAAAAACTCTATCCTCAGGCCCGCGACTATCTCGATGTCTATCAGTCCTACGGTCTTCTGGGACGGAAAACCCTGCTCGGACACTCCATCCATCTTGAACCGCGCGAGATCGGCGCGCTTGCTGAAACCGGCGCGCATCCTGTGTTCTGCCCGACGTCGAACCTGTTTCTGGGCAGTGGCCTGTTTGATCATGCCAGGCTGAGCGCGCGTGGGATCGCAAATGGGATCGCAACGGATATTGGCGCAGGCACAAGCTATTCGATGCTGCAAACCCTGAACGAAGGTTACAAAGTCCTGCAATTGCAAGGGACAGCCCTGCACCCTTTGCAAGCGTTCCATTGGGCAACACGTGGCAATGCCTGCGTTCTGGGTCTCGAAGACAAAATCGGCACGCTCGCCCCGGGAAGTGAAGCGGATGTCGTCGTTCTGAACGCACGCAGTACCCCGGCCATGGCCCTTCGAATGGACCGGGTGGACAGCCTGTCACTAGAACTGTTCGTCCTGCAGATGATGGGAGACGACCGCGCGATCGAGGAAGTCTATGTGTCGGGGACACCCAGCAAGGTTGCAGGGCCGCAACCTGAACGAGCCAAAGTCCCTGCCTAGCAGCACCTGTAACGCGGGCCCATTTCCAGCCCGCGACGGTCTTTGCTTGAAAGCCCGGATCAGTCGACATGCTCGATCCGGGCTAGACCCTTCAAAACGACACGTCCAAGCCCGTTGCCGCGCAAGGCAAAGAGCGCAGGATGCTTCTGGTCTCCAAAAGATACTTCGGGTTCGATTACAAATCGGTCTGTAATCCGTCCTTACGCACTTCGAGTAACAAGGCAGGTGACGGCAAAATCCTCTGACTTGGCTGCGAGTACCAGTGTTTTAGGTTAAAACGCGGGTCTGCAAGGAGATTTGATCTTCTCGCAGCCACCACTTCCAATCCTTCAACTTGCGGTGTGGAGTTTCGATTTGTTTGCTTGGCTTCTGCCTGCGTTTTTCGTGATCCCGAATCTACCCCTCAAACTTCAAGGCGATGCTTTTTTGCGTCGCAACGCATTGACAGCAGAGGATGAGCCCTTTCGAGATATCTCCGCCTTCGAGTGCAACGCGGTTCCGCATATGGACGGCCCCTTCGGTCAGGCGGGCAACACAGGCACCACAAACACCGGACTGGCAACTGTATGGTGGGTTCAAGCCTTTCGCTTGAGCAGCTTCCAGTATGGTTTGACCCGCAGCCAAAGGTACATCATGCCATGCACCATGCAGATTTATGCGGGCTGTCGCCGCGACTCCTGACGTGCTGAGATCGGGTTTGACATCGCCACCAAAGCTTTCCGTGTAAATGCGAGCGTCAGGCACGTCCAAATTCTTGAGCGCCGCCCGCAGGTCAGTGTTCATGCTGCCCGGACCGCAGATCCAGTATTGCGTGTCCTGTGCCACCGGTGGGGTCTCGGCAATAGCGGCCTGAACTGCGTTTGCGTCCAACCGACCTGTGCGCCAAGGGCTGAACCAACTGAACAAGGAAGGGTGGGACAGAACATGTCGCACAGAAAAGCGTTTCGGGTATCGAGCTTGAAAATGCTCCAACTCGTCCCGAAAAATGATGCTGTCCGCGTTGGTGTTGCCGAAAACCAAATGCGCGACGGAATGCGGCTCTGCCGTCAAAACGGCATTGATCATCGCGTATAGGGGCGTGATGCCGCTGCCCGAGCCAAAGAAATAGTGCGTGCGGCGTTTAAGGGGTCCGGGCGTTAAGGTGAACTGTCCAAAGGGGGGCATGACTTCGATGATATCCCCTACCGACAGAGCATCACCGATATGGTTCGAAACGATCCCGTCTTTCACACGTTTCACAGTGATGCGCAGTGCTGATCCAGGTGGGTTTGAGATGGTGTAGCTGCGCCTATGCTCCTGTCCTTCGGTCAGAAATCTGACCGTCAGATGTTGCCCTGCTATCCATTTAAACAGATCAGCCAGTCTGGCAGGGACATCTAAAGTGACACTTGTGGCTACACCGCCGATCTCTGTGCGGATGTCAGATATGGTCAATGGATAGAAGTTGCGTTGCATTAGATCACCCTATCACCGGTAGTCATAGGTTGTGGTCAATGACCGGATCACCATCCCGCCAAGGTAAGGTTCAAAGACAAACTCATCTGTTTGACGCATTTTGCCCGCATATCCCTGCCAATCATATTCAACATCCGTAACCGCGGTTACGTGGTGGATCTCATCTTCGAAGCGGGTGGTCATTTTAGGCTTGGATCGCTCAGTTTCCTTGTAGTCCTCCAGATCCTTGGGGAGTTCAGCATCGGTAGCGGCCGCCCCATCTCCCACACGGTAAGTGAAGACATCATCTTCCTGCTCGGTACCGTATTTGAGGACGATCCGGTGTGTGGCTTCGGGATGCCAACTGTCCCACGTAGCCAGAAGGCCATCTTCGTCTTGAGCCGCCAGGACACGGGCAGAGATCTCTTCAGGCGTGTCTGCTTGCGCTGTCAGCACCAAAGCCGACGCGATGACCACGCCTGTCAGGGTAGCTTGAACAGGCGTCATTAGTGATCTCCGCATTGTTCAATCATCCTTCATGAACTCCAACACGGCTTTCTGGTGGCGAGCAATCGGACTTTCGCCAATCCCGGCCGGGCCGATTTCCAAGTAAGGGCTTTTCAGGGACTTCTGCTGTTGTTCGCAGGCATAGATATCCTCGGTCGTGAAGTCTCCGGATGCCATCGGATCGTCTTCGCCGGCGGCATCGTCCCCTTGGTACTTCGCACCGCCAAAGTCCTTCCAAAAACCCCAGCTTTTCCACTGCTGTTTCTGAAACGTCCAGTCTGATGCGTTGGCCAGTTTCGTGCGATTTTCGATGCGCGTCATGTCGGGCGCCAGTGGCGTGATGACAAAAAGGTTCCAGCTTTCCTCACTGGCCCCAATACCTATGCCGGGAAAGAGCATTGGAACCCAGGCGCCGACATGCGGTTTTGGGATCGCGCGCGGCAGCGGCAGGTTCGCCTCGTGGTCCTTGGCGTACTCCGCGGACGGAGGCTCCCAAAAGTAATAGTGCGGCCCCTTCCACCCGTATTCTGCCTTGGCATGGTCATACATGTGCAGGGTGTTGGAATGCAGGTGGCTCAGGTGATAGACGTCGATATAATTCTCGACAACGATCTTCCAATTTGCCTTGATCTCATAGGTGTTCCGGCCTTCAGCGTACTCTACCAGTTCCTCGGGCTTGTGCGGGCCAAGGAATGGATCGACCTCGCCAAACCACTCCGCAAGCGTGGGCGCGTTCGGATCAGGATGGACGAACAACATACCGCGCCAGACGTCTACGCTCGCCGGTTTGAGGCCAAGGCAGGATTTATCGATACCACCGGGAAATTCCGACGCCTCATCGGGAACGGAGATCAGATTGCCTTCCAGACCATAGGTCCAATCGTGGTAGGGACATGTAAGCGCTTTTTGCGTCTTGCCAACCGCGCGGATCAGCTGCGTACCGCGATGACGGCAGATATTGTGAAAGGCCCGCAGCCGGTGATCGCGCCCCATGACGACAAACAGGTTGTTCAAACCTGCCTGCACCGACAGATAGTGCCCGGGGCCTTCGATATCCTCAACCAATCCTGCAAAACGCCAGGTGCGTGAGAAGATCTGTTGTTGTTCTCGGTCGAACCAATACTGCGAGGTATAGGCTTCGACTGGCAGGTGATGATACATTTTGGTCATCTTTATCCCTCAGGTCATCAGATAGGCGTATTGCGGGAAAAGGCTGGCGGCGAGCATCATCAGTCCCGACAAAGCCCAAAGGCAGACTATGGCCCAGAAAAGAACTGGATCGTCGTTTCGGTTGATCTCGAACACCAGAAAGGCCTGACCATTCAGGATGGTCGGAATGGTCCACCACAGGAAGAGCAGCCCCCAGACCCAGTAGTAACCCAGGACAGCAGCAGCCAACAGGACAGGCAGAGCTATATAGTTCGCGGTTCTGGTGTGGCTCATCGCTCGGCCTCCAGCGTAGAGGCCAGCAAAGACGCCGCCAGTTTCAATTCCGCGCGCCAAACTTTGGGCGGCTCGAGTGGCGACAGGGCATCCATGCTGACAAAGATTGCGGAAATACCCTGAGTCACGGCACGAATGCTTGTATCCGGTGCGTCAGGGGCAGCGCGCCTCAGGACATCCTCAACCACGTCAAAGAAGGCACTTAGGCTGTCCAAAAGATCCTGCCGAAATTCGGGGCGATCCGGAACAACAGTCACCAGCGCCTGATACGCCAACATCAACCGCGGATCAGTTCCGCTGTTTTCGGCAAAAAGAGCGTCCACAAGATCGGTTGGCGTTGCTCTGTCTGGCAGGGCGTGCCGCAGGCCGTCCAGTGACATCGCAAAGCCTTCAAGCGTGTACTCGGCAAGTGCGGCAATCATTTCGTCCTTGTTGCCAAGATAGTGGCGCAGCATGGGGCGCTTGACGCCAGCTTCCTCTGCGATCCGTTCCTGGGTCGCGCCGTCAAGGCCGAACCGCGCCACGCATGTGAGATACGCATCCAGGATTTCCTGAGATCGTTGGTCTTTCAGAGATGGTCTTGGCATTGCGGCCCCGTAGATTGTCATTGATGACAAATAATGATTGGGAATTTTTTGTCAACTATGACAATTTACTTTGAGATCAGCGGGTGAAAAGAAACTGCTTTTCGGGGGGCTATAGCGAATGGCCAGCCATCATCCTCTGCGGTCGCTTGTGCGACAGCCCGCCCCTCAGCTTTTTCAACATGACCACAAACCGGTTCGGGAAAGCAAGTTCAGCCGAGGTAAATGGATCGCAGAACGCCGTCACAACGACTCGATGTTTCCCAAAAGAATAGAGGTCATATCCACCGCAAATGACCCGTCTTGGAAAGTAACATCCATCTGAGTGTCATAGTTCACCGCATTTCGCGTTATCCCAGAGAGGTCGGTATCCGCGTCCAGAAAAACCCATTTCGCGGGAATTGGCGAGGTTTGTCCAACCGCCGCCTGCAAGATGGAGAGCGCGTCCAGTGCGTTGACGGCCCCGTTCTGGGTGATATCAGTGGCAATCAGGTTTTCTGGGGCCGCCGGGCCCCATGTCGGATCCAGACCAACCGAGATGCGCAGAACCTGCAACTCATCCAGAGCGTTAATTCGTCCGCTCGCTGTTGAATAGTTTTTGACGACCTCCAGCTCTCCGGTCAACGTCCCATTCCGAACATTCAGATCAAAGAATCCGGTCTCATCCGTGGTTGCTGTGACGGTGCCGCCTCCGGTCGGAGTGAACTTGATCTCGGCATCTGCAAGAGCCGGATTGACGGTCTCGGAATCGAAGCTCACGCGGCCCTGAATGCCGTCCGAGCTTGCAGGCTCCAACCCGCCAAATGTTCCGAAATCCACCGGAATGTGGTCTGGTCCACCGAACCCGGAGCCAAAAACCTCTTCTTTCGTCAATGGCGCACCGGTCGAGGATATTACGTGGACGACCTCATTCAGATACTGGATGTCGGCCCCTTGAGATGTAGCGGTAAAGGTCAATTGATCGGGGTTGCGCAGCAGAAGATAGTCGAACATGTCCAACCGATCGGTGCCGGCTTCGAAATCCGTGATCGTCGTGGGGTCGCTGCCATATCGCATGACGAAAATATCGGCCCCTGCCCCGCCTGTCAGCGTCGTCTCACCACTCCCAGCGATGAGGATGTCATCTCCGTCCCCGCCGGAGAGTTGGGCATCCAGCACCCCAGCGCTGAGCATGTCGTCCTGCGCCATGCCCACAACCGGCCCGCAACTTTCTGGTCACGGAAGGGCAAGCCAGTATGGGTGCCCTGATCGCTGCTGTCATGTTGACCGGTCGCGCCTTGGCTCCCCTGGGGCAATTGGCGCAAACTTTGACGCGGTACAATCAGGCGCGCAGCGCTTTTCAAAACCTCAACCAGATTATGCAGGCAGACAGTGAGCGGCCTGCAGGCAGAACCTGGATCGGTCGTTCACGCTTCAAGGGCGCGATCTCGTTTAGCAACGTCCATTTCACATACCCGGATCAATCCGAAGACACGTTGAAAGGTGTTTCGTTCACCATCAACCCGGGTGAGAAAGTCGCAATTCTTGGCCAAATTGGCTCGGGCAAAAGCACAATCGCGCGACTGTTGCTGGGCCTCTATGCGCCTCGGGTCGGGTCGGTCATGCTGGATGGGTTGGACATTCGGCAAATTGACCCAGGCGATCTACGACGAGGTGTCGGCTCTGTTCTACAGGATGCTTGGCTGTTTTCCGGCTCGATCCGCGAAAACATCGCCAGTGGCACCATCAGACCGAGCGACGAAGAAGTGATTGAAGCCGGGCAAATTGCCGGAGTTGAGGATTTTGTGGCGCGTCATCCATCAGGTTATGACCGACTGCTTGCGGAAAGGGGCGAAGGGCTTTCTGGTGGACAAAGACAAGCGATTGCCCTGGCACGAGCCTTGATTGGCAAACCGTCGGTTCTGCTCCTGGATGAGCCGACAAGCGCCATGGATGTTCAAACCGAAGCGCGCGTTCTGACCCGCCTCAAGCAGGCGACCCCAGACACGACGATGGTGATCGTCACGCACTGTCCTAGCCTCTTGGAGCTAGTAGACCGCGTTATTGTCATTGACGACGGCCAAATCGCGAAAGACGGGCCCAAAAGCCTTCTGTCACAACATGTATGCCAAAACAGGAGGCACCTGAATGTCGCAGCATTATGATCTTGCCTCATTGGCACGCGCGACGCGCGGGGCCTCGCCTTTGCGAAACTCTCTTCTGCTTGTGGCAATTCTAGCATGCCTCCTCACAGCCGGGGTTTGGGCGTATCTGACCGAGTTGGACGACGTAACCCGCGTAGATGGCCGGATCGTGCCATCTGCAGATATCCAGATCATCGAAGCAACAGAGCCAGGCGTTTTGAAGGCATTGCACGTGCGGGAAGGCCAAGTGGTTCAAGCCGGCACCTTGTTGATGGAATTCGACACGACGCAAATCGACAGTCAGTTGAATCAGGAACAACAACGTGCTTTTGGCCTGATGGCTCGGATCCAGCGGCTACACTCCGAGATCGAGGGGCGGGACCTTCAATTTGACGCAACGCTAGTAGCAGGTGCCCCGGATGTCGTTCAATCTGAAACGGCTTTGTACCAAGGCAGACAAGCCGAACTGCAGGCGGAAATTGATATATTGCTGCGACAGCAACAACAACGCCACCGGGAATACGAAGAAGGATAGGTGGATCAAGTTAAGGCAGAAGAAACGCTGAGTGTTCTGGAAGAGGAAAGGGCAATGATGGCTCCCCTGGTTGCTAGCAAAATGGAGCCCGCGACCACGCTTTTGGCGCTTAGGCGCAGTGCGGCAGAATGGAAAGGTCGCCGGGTCAGAGCCGTAGCCGCGACCAGTCGACTAAAAACCGGTCTGGAAGAGATTGATGACCGGATTCGAGCGGCGCGCAGTAGATTTCGGAGCAATGCTCTGACCGACCTCGCCCTCGCAACCGCGGAGCTGTCCTCCCTAGAACCGATGCTGCCTGCTTTTCGGGATCGAGCTTCCCGCGCAAAGGTTAAATCCCCGACGCGCGGCATCGTAAACCGTATCCATCGCACCACTCTTGGTGGCCTTGCACGAACCGGAGAGGAGTTAGTCGAGATTGTCCCTTTGGATGACAGTTTACTGGTCGAAGCCTATGTGCGCCCGCAAGATATCGCATTTCTATATGCCGGACAGCCTGTCAAATTCAAAATCACCGCCTATGATTTCGTCCGCTACGGCGGGCTGGACGGGGAAATTGTTCGAATTGGCGCAGATACAATCACCCGGTCCGAACGCAACGACGAAGAGGTCTTTGTCATCGAGATCCGGACGAATGGCACGATGCCCGACACCTCCGGTGTCGCCGTTGAAATCATTCCCGGCATAATTGCCGAGGTCGATATTCTGGCTGGGCGTAAAACCGTTCTGGACTATTTGATCCAACCAGTCGTGAATATTAAGGACCAAGCGCTGCGGGAGTAATATAGGCTTGGCCACTGCATCACACTCGACCCTTTCAACTGGCAGGAAAACCATTTGTGATCAGGAGTTTGGCTTTTTGAATTGCTGGTCAAAAAGTCGACGGAACGCGCCGTTTTCCTCCAACAACACATTCAAGGTCCCTTGCTCAACGATTTGACCATCCTGAACGACCATGATGTTGTCTGCTTCCAGAACGGTCGATAGCCGGTGGGCGATTACGATTGTCGTGACCCCTTCCGTCAGCCTGTCCAATGCCTCTTTGACCAAAGTTTCGGATTCAGCATCCAGCGCACTTGTGGCCTCATCCAGCAGAAGGATTTCCGCTTTGCGCAAAATTGCCCGGGCAATTGCGATCCTCTGTTTCTGACCTCCGGACAGGAAAGCTCCGTTTTCCCCAACCTGAGTGTCATAGCCCTCCGGCAAGTGAGAGATGAAGTCATGGGCATGCGCGGCGCGTGCAGCTGCAACAATTTCTTCATCCGTCGCGTCGGGCGCTACATAGCGCAAATTGTCCATAATAGTGGTGGAGAACAGGAACGTGTCCTGCCCGACATAGGATATTTTCCGGCGCAGCGATGCAAAGCTAACTTCGGTCAGGTCTTGGCCGTCAATCTCTACATAGCCCTGATTGGGGTCGTAGAACCGCATGATCAGGCCAAAAATCGTGGATTTTCCTCCGCCAGATTGGCCAACGAGAGCCGTGGTTTTTCCTGCTTCGAAAGTAACATCCATATCTCTGATAACGGGCAGTGCCCCCTGATACCCGAAAGTCACATCACGCAAGCGAATTTCGCCCGGACCTTTGACCATCTCTTTGGGTTCTGAATGCTCTTGCATCGAATCCTGTTCGTCCAGAAGCTCGAACATCAGACCAATCGGCACCATGCAGGTCTCGATCGAGACTCGCATTTTCGACAAACGTTTGGCGGGCTCATAGGCCATCAGCAGGGCTGTGATAAACGACATCAGCTGACCCGCCGTCGGAGGTTCAGACCCTCCGATCCCCAAAGTACTGATAACCAGAATGCCGGCAACAGCAAGACCGGCCAGAAATTCCATCAGCGGACTGGCGATGGCCTGCAAAGAGGCGATGTCGTTCGAACGTTTCTCGACGCGTTTGATCGCAGTGTTCATCCGATCTGTCATGCGGCTTTCAAGGCTGAAGACCTTGATAACTTTGATCCCGTTCGAAGTTTCCTGAAGGACCTGGATGATCTCAGAGAGGTATTTCAACTCGGCCTGCATAATTCGCCGTACGTTCTTCAAAAGGTAGCGCACACTGATCAAAGCAACCGGACCAACCACGAAAAATAGCACGGACAGCAGCGGTTGCTGATAGATCATAACGAAAACCAAACCCACAAGCGTTAGCGCGTCGCGAACGAAACTGGTCACGATGACATCGACAAGCCTCCGGGCAGCACTTGCCCCTGCGGTGACCCTCATCAACAGATTCGAAGATTCAATCTCGGCAAAATACCCGATACCGCGTTGCAATAGTCGATTGTACAGCCGCTCCTGCTGGACCGCGATAATTCGGTTCCCCGCGCGCGCCAGAAAAATCGACTGAATATAGGAAGCGAATGCCTTGGCGCCGAACAGCCCGACGACGACAAGCGCGATCCAATGCGCTTGTGACCTCATTTCCGGTGTGGTCATGGCATCGACGATGTTTTCCATCATCCAAGCCGTGCCGGCGGTCGTGGCGGCAACGATCACCATCGCAATCATCGCGACTCCGTACATCCAGCCTTGCTTGCGCAGGCTCTCCAAGACAAGCCGACCGATATAGCCCGATCGCCATTTTGCCCAGGCCTTGCCGATCATTTCACACTCCAGATCGTCGGTGTAGCCGCCCTTATCGGGCAACCGCACAGTTAAACAGCGGTGTCGTATACCTCTGCCCCTCGGTCGTCGAGGTCGCTTTAGTTAATCAGGACAAGCCCGAGATTCCAGCCCACCCGTGCAGATACCGTTGAAGCAGGGTCAAATGCGCGCACCGGGACCTTCAGTGCCAGACCACATCACCCAAGAAAATATAGCCTGCGCCATAGATCGTCTTGATCAATCGTGGGTTTTTGGGATCTTCACCCAACTTAGTTCTGAGGCGGGAAATACGCACATCCATCGCACGGTCAAAGCTCTCGCCAGCCGCGCCCCCCAATGTCTCCTGCATCTGGGCGCGGCTAATCAGACGTTTGGGGCTTTCGAGAAACAGACGCAGCACTTCACCTTCTGCATGGCTGAAAGCGGTTTCTGCGCCGTTTTGATCCTCAAGAACATAGCGGTCAAAATGCGCGACCCAACCGTTGAAACTGGCCGTCTCCGAATGCGCCACCTGCCCCTTCGGCGCCCGCAAACGCGCCCGCACGCGCGCAACGACCTCGGCGGGGTCGAAAGGTTTGGTTATATAGTCGTCGGCCCCGAGCTCTAGCCCAGTGACCCGATCCTGCACCTGCGCGCGGCCTGAAATGATGATGACGGCAGCGCCCTGTTCCAAGGCAAGGCGATGCACTAGCGCCAATCCATCCGTATCCGGCAGGGACAGATCAACCAGACATACATCGGGCGTAACACGGTTCAAAGCGGCCTCGAATTCTCGGGCACGTGAAAAGCTCTGGGTTCGAAAACCTGCGTCTTGCAGGGTCTCCGTCAGAATATGGCGAATCTCGGGTTCATCATCGAGAATGGTCACCAACGGTTGAGTCATCACGCAGCCTCGGTTCGGATCAAAGCCGAAAGTTGTTTGGGAGTGAACGGTTTGTGCAAGACGGGCACCCGACCGATCGCCCGCTTCAACACAGGATCAGTCGATGGCAACGACGTCATCAAGATACATGGCAGCCGGGGTTTGAGACGCTCCATCAGGTCCAGCCCGGTTGCCTCCCCTTCCAACCGGATATCGGACAGGACCAGAACAATGTCTTCCAGTTCGCTCACCAGCGTCAATGCTTCGTCAACCGAGGTTGCCTCAATAACCGAAAACCCAAAGTCGATCAGCATGTCGCGAAACTGGAGGCGCAAGTCCTGATTGTCTTCGACCAGCAGAACCAATCCTCCGCGCATGGGGGGCGCAGGACGGTACGGAAGCCGCAATACCACCGACGCACCCGAAGGCGTGTTCTTCAGGCTCAGGTCGCCTCCGGCCAGTTTCACCGTATCATAGACCATTGGCAAACCAAGGCCGGACCCGTCGCTGCCCTTGGTAGTGAAAAACGGATTAAGTGCTTTCTCCAACGCCTCGGGCGAGAACCCCGGCCCGGTATCAGAGACCGTAATCTCAACCCAAATCGCGCCAATCGCATGGGCGCTGATGGTGATCTGACCGTTGTTGCCGCAAGCGTCGCGCGCATTCAGGACCAAATTCAGCAAGGCATCCTGCACCATGCCCGGGTCCAGCATCAGGGCCTGGTCCGGCAGAGTGTTGACCACCGACAGCCCCACCCCGCGCGGCAGAGAAGGTGAGGCGAGAATGCGCAGATCCTCAAGCAATTGCAACATATCTGTTGCTTTGGGCTGCGGCGTCCGGTTCCCCGTCATATCCGCGATCCGGTTCAAAAGCTGCCCGCCGCGCTGCGCGGTTTGACGGGTCGCCGCAATCAGCTCATGCGCTTCATCGGGCAGGTTCATTTTGTCCAGCCGCCCCTGCATCCCCAGAATGATGGTCAACAAGTTCGAAAAATCATGCGCCAGCCCGCTGGTCATCTGCGCGGCCATCTCGCGGCGGCGGGTTTGTTGCAACGCGACTCGGGTTTGGGTTTCCTCGGTGATGTCCACGGACATGATGTAGACGCCACCTTCCCCATCGGGGGTAAAGGACACGCGAATGCGGCGGGAATCCTGTTCTTCCGTGAACTCGAAAACGGACGTTTCGCCGCCATAGGCTTTTGACAGATGCGGCTCGACTCGTGAAAAAGCGTGTAAGCCAAGGGCGTCGGAGATATGCAGCCCTAGAATATCAGATGGGCGTCCCGGCAGCACCGAGCTGAGCCGACGGTTTGAGTAGTCGTAGCGCCCATCGACATCGAGATGCGCGATATGGGCGGGCATCATCTCGGTCGTCATGCGCGTGCGGGCTTCGATCTCGGTCAGTTCGCGCTTGGCCTCTTCCAACGCAGCAATGGTGGCAGCAAGCTTGCGGTTGGTGGCCGAAAGCTCCTCAGTGTGGCTGAGCAGCTGGTCCGAAAGCTCTTCGGATCGGGCGCGCAGCAGGTTTTCAGCGCGTTTGGTGCCTGTGATATCGGTGTACACAGCAACCCAACCACCCTGCGGCAGAGGCGATCCCTCAACAGCGACAACCTGCCCGTTCGGGCGGACGCGCTCCATGTAATGCGGCTCAAACGCCATGGCTTGTTCGACGCGCTGCTGCACCATTTCATCAACATCGCCCTCGAGCCCGTATTCTCCGCGAGTGACCAGGAAATGGATCGTGTCACGAAACAACGCGCCGGGTTGCACGAGGTCGTCGGGAAGGCCGAACATCTCTTGAAAGCGTCGATTGCTGAGAACAAGACGCAGTTTGTTATCGTAGATCGACAGCGCCTGACCGATCAAATTCAGCCCGGCAGTCGTCATCGCTTTGATGCGCTTTTCGCTAACGGTCAAGATCGCCCTCCCTGCGGCCTATCCGTAGCATCAGATTTGGACTTGGTGTAGAGGCGAACGCCTAGCCGGTTATTTTGTCCCATAATCGGCAAGCAGGTCCGCGCCAAACAACCGTGGCGTGCAAGCTGCAAGTGTCGCAGCCTCGCAATCCCAGATTTGTAAATCCGGCAACAAAGGCATACAACCATTGCAGATTCAGGCTTTTTTGCATCACATACAAATATGAGCAGCCCAACCATTTCTACCAAACGCGAAAGCGATGGCACTCAGATCCGTATTGCAGGCGAAATGCTGACGCAATTGCTTGCTCCGGTCGAGGGACCTTTTGCAGGCGTTCAGCCAGAGGACGGGCATGTTACGCTGGATCTGTCGGACGTGGAAGCATTGGATACAAGCGGCGCGTGGCTGGTTGCGGATCTTGCCAAGCGGTTCACGACGGCTGGCGCGCAACTGGAATTCCGAGGTGTTCAACCGGCCCATGCCGCACTGATCGAGACCGTTTCGCAGAACATCCCAGACCATCCAGGAAAACTGGCCCCGCCTCGCAATGCCGTGGATTGGGTCGCCAGCGTGGGTCAAAAAACAGTTGGCGCGTGGACGGACACACTCTCGATCCTGGGGTTCCTGGGTCTAACGCTGCATCGGCTTGGGCGCACACTAGTCATGCCCTGGCGTCTGCGCCGAGCTGCCCTGTTTACGCATATGGAGGAAACCGGGTTCAAAGCCCTGCCCATCGTGGCGTTGATGGGATTTTTGATCGGCGTTGTTTTGGCCTTTCAGGGGGCCACGCAGCTGAAACAGTTCGGTGCCGAGATTTTTGTGGTCGAGCTGATCTCGATCTCGGTACTGCGAGAGCTTGGGATCCTTCTGACAGCTATCATTGTTGCCGGTCGATCGGGGTCGGCCTTTACCGCGTCAATCGGATCGATGAAGGTGCAGGAGGAAATAGACGCCATGCGCACGCTGGGTCTGGACCCAATCGAGGTGCTGGTGGTGCCGCGTGTTCTGGCCCTGTTGATCATGCTCCCGATCCTCGGTTTTGTCGCCGATCTGGCGGGCCTTTTCGGCGGCGGATTGATGAGCTGGATCGACCTCGGCATCAGCCCCGGCATGTTCGTTACCCGTTTGAACGAAAGCACCGATGTCTGGCAATTGGCGGTTGGGCTGATCAAAGCGCCCTTCTTCGCGCTGGTCATCGGCGTGATCGCCTGCTGGCAGGCCATGCAAGTCAAAGGTTCGGCCCAGAGCGTAGGTCAGCGCACCACGGCCTCGGTCGTGCAGTCGATCTTCATGGTGATCGCCATCGACGCCCTGTTTTCGATCTTCTTCTCTGAGATTGGGATCTGACATGGACGGCACGGTGCAACATCAGACCACTCAGGCAGATGCGCAACGCGAGGCGGTGATCCGCGTGCGCGGGCTGAGCAATCAGTTCGGGCCGCAGGTTGTCCATGACAATCTGGATCTCGATGTCTGGCGGGGTGAGGTCTTGGGCATCGTTGGCGGCTCGGGCACCGGTAAATCGGTACTACTGCGCACGATTGTGGGGCTGAACACGCCAGCGGCAGGCAGCATCGAGGTACTAGGCGTAGATGTCCTGAATGGACCCGAGGAAGATCGCCGCCGTATAGAACGCCACTGGGGCGTGGCGTTTCAGGATGGTGCGCTGTTTTCCTCGCTCACCGTTTTGCAGAACGTCATGGCCCCGCTGCGCGAACATACTGGCCTGAGCGAAAAACTGATGGAATCTCTGGGCGCATTGAAGATCAGCCTAGTGGGTCTGCCACAGCTGAGTTGCGGCAAGTTTCCATCCGAACTTTCGGGCGGGATGCGCAAACGGGCCGCGCTGGCTCGCGCCTTGGCCATGGACCCCGAGATCGTGTTTCTAGATGAGCCCACCGCTGGTTTGGACCCAATCGGTGCCGCCGCCTATGATGAGTTGATCCGAGAGTTGCAGCAGGCATTGGGCCTGACGGTTTTCATGGTCACCCATGATTTGGACAGTCTGTATGCGATCTGCGACCGCATCGCGGTGCTTGCAGAAAAACGCGTACTGGTTGAAGGTCCGATAGAAGAGATGACCAAGGTCGACCATCCTTGGGTTCAGGAATACTTCACAGGCCCCCGCGCCCGCGCGGCACAGCAGAAGGGGTAAGGCAGGTACGGCGATGGAAACCCGAGCGAACTATATTCTAATCGGCGCATTTACCCTTGCAGCACTATTGGGGGCTTTTGGCTTTTTCCTATGGCTCGCCAAGTTCGAGGTGACCCGCCAATACGCCTACTATGACGTGTTGTTCGACAACGTTTCTGGCCTGTCGGCCGCTGGCGGGGTCAGTTTCAACGGCCTTCCTGTGGGTCAGGTGATCTCTTTAAATCTGGATGATGACGACCCCTCGAAAGTGCGGGTGAGGATCGAGGTCGATGCAGATATCCCCGTCACAGAAGACACGATCGCCCAATTGCAGTCGCTTGGCGTTACCGGCGTCGGCTATGTCGAACTGACAGGAGGATCGACCACCGCCGCCCGCCTGCCACAAAACAGCGTGATCAAAAGCAAACGCAGTACGATTCAATCTCTGTTCGAAGGCGCGCCGAAGGTGCTCGATGAAGCGATCACTTTGTTGCAGGAGCTGAACTCGGTCGTCGATGAAAAGAACCGCAAGGCCGTCTCGGATATTCTCGAAAACCTAGCCTCCGCCACCGGGCGTTTGGACAAGACCATGTCGGATTTTGAAACCGTTTCCGGCAATATCGGCGATGCGGCCAAGGATATCGGTGAGTTCACCAAACGTCTCGACCCGCTGATCGCTGCGGCTGAAACCACGCTTCAGACCGGAAACGAGACGCTGCAATCGGTCAAAACAGCAGCGGACTCGGCGACAGGCGCGTTGGATGAAGCCAAAACAACCCTGACAACGGCAAACAGCGTCATGGCCGAAGACATCAAGCCCTTTATTCAGCGCGGCTCGGAACTGGCCGAGAACCTGACGCGGTTGTCGAATGAGGCCAGTGTCTCGCTAGGAGTGATCACCGAAACTGTGGCGAATGCCAACACCACGCTGGCGTCAATCACCACCGCGATGGACTCGACCAAGGGCGTATTGGCCTCGGCCGAGCGTGCCTTTGACACAGCAAACCGGGTGATAGACGAAGACGTGGCTCCTGTGGCTGAAGACATCCGCAAAGCAGCCAATCAGGTGACCGAGACCGTCTCAAACATCACCAATAAAATCGACGAGATCTCGGACGATGTCCTCAGCGCCTCGAACTCAGCGAAGGAGCTGCTGGGAACGGTCGACAAGATCGTACAAGACAACAGCCGGCAAGTGTCGAACTTCCTACGCGTTGGCCTGCCTCAATTCGTCCGTTTTGTCGAAGAGGCGCAGCGGCTGGTCATTTCCCTCGACCGCTTGGCTGACAGAATAGAACGCGACCCGGCACGGTTCCTGCTGGGCACCCAAGCATCGGAGTTCCGTCAATGATTAGGACCCTGTTTCTGACCCTGTCTTTGACGTTGCTGGGGGCCTGCGCCGGTCTTGGTACGCTGCGACAGGCCTCAAAACCAAACAACCTTTATCTGCTTACGCCCAAAAGCACGTTTTCTTCTTCGCTGCCCCGGGTCCAAAAGCAGATCGTTGTGCAAGAGCCGACGGCGACGGCCGCTGTCAACACCGACCAGATCGCCATTCAGCCCACTGCGCTTCAAGTGCAATACCTGCCGCAAGCGCGCTGGGTCGATCGCGCGCCGCTGATCGTGCAGGCGCTGATGGTCGAGAGCTTTGAGAACTCAGGCAAGGTTGCTGCGGTGGGTCGATCTACGGTCGGACTGCGCGCGGACTATGTTATTCAACCGGACTTGCGTGAATTTCAGGGTCTTGTCGTATCGGAAACTGAGGATTCCACGTCTGTAAGGGTCGAGGTGCGGATGAACATCAAGATCATCGACGAGTTCGAAGACAAAATCATCGCCTCAAGCTCATTCCGCGAATATGTCGTCTCGGCCAGCGATCAAACCCCTGATCTGGTAGAGGCTTTCGACATCGCGCTCGGCAAGACCATGCGCGATGCCGTGGAGTGGAGCGTGCGTAAAATCCACTCGCATGCGGCCAACAATCCCCGACCGTCGTTGCAATAGACCCTAGAAATGCTGGGCTGACGCACGGTTCCAATCGTCGGCAAATTCGGCGGGAATAGCGTCCGACAGCAGTGCGCCTTCTTCAAGGATTGTGTGCATTTGCGCGTAGGAATGCTCCCGCTCGTCGGCGGTCCGGCGCAGGATGTCACGTGGGTGAAGCTCGGCCACCGTTGATTTCCCCATCGCGCCTAACAACTCGCGAAAGCTCTCCAAGGTGGCATCGTGGTAGCGATGTACTCGCTTGCGCTTTTGCGGCACGTTTACCGCCCTTCCCCTAACCGGGTCTTGGGTCGCCACGCCGGATGGGCAGCGGTTGGTGTTGCAATGCAGCGCCTGAATGCAACCGACCGCAAACATCATGGCACGCGCGGCGTTGCAGATATCGGCCCCCAGAGCAAATTTTTCGACCAGATCATAGCCCGTGGCCACTTTGCCTGAACAGATGATGCGGATTTTGTCGCGCAGGCCCACACCCTTCAGGCAGTTGTTCACGAAAATCAACGCCTCGTTCAGTGGCATGCCAAGGCGGTTCGTGAACTCGACCGGAGCAGCCCCCGTGCCCCCTTCGGAGCCGTCAATGGTGATGAAATCGGGCAGGATTCCGGTCTCCAACATTGCCTTGCAGATTGCCATGAATTCGGACGGGTTGCCGATGCACAGCTTGAAGCCGACCGGTTTTCCGCCAGACATCTCGCGCAGATGCTGGACGAATTCGAGCAGCTCGGTCGGGCCGTCAAAAGCCGAATGAACCGGCGGGGAAATGACGTCCTGATGCTCTGGCACGCCCCGAATCTCAGCAATTTCTTTGTCGACCTTGGCCGCGGGCAGTACCCCACCATGCGAGGGTTTAGCCCCCTGAGACAGCTTGATCTCGATCGCTTTGACCACGTCCTTAGTGGCCTTTTCTGCGAACTTGTCTTTGTCAAACCCTCCGTCGGGCGTCCGACACCCGAAATAGCCGGTGCCAATCTGCCAGAAAATGTCGCCGCCTTCGGCCAAATGATGTGGAGACAACCCGCCCTCACCGGTGTTATGGGCGAAACCGCCATCTTTTGCCCCACCATTCAAAGCCCGAATGGCGTTGGCGCTCAGCGCCCCGAAACTCATAGCCGAAACGTTCAGGCGCGACGCGCTGTACGGTTTTTCACATTGCGGCCCGCCCAACATTATACGTTCTTCGCTTTCATCCACGTGTTTAGGGGCCAGCGAATGATTGGCGCGGTGATAGCCTACGGTCGTGATATCGTATTGTGTACCAAAGGCCTGAGTATCGACCTGACCTTTGGCGCGGGAGTAAATCAGGCTGCGTACGATCCGGTTGTAGGGACGACCGCTTTCGTTGGTTTCCACGAAATACTGACGGATCTCGGGACTGACGAACTCCAACATGTACCGGAAATGGCCCAGCACAGGATAGTTGTTTAGCACGTTATGCTTGGTAGTCAGAATATCGTACATTCCGATAACCGCATAGGGGATCAGAATGATCAGGAGCCAATGCACTGGGTGCCAGACAAAGCCCAAAAGCAGAACCAGAGGCAAACAGACGAAGCTGAGAAAGTAATAAAGCCTGCGTACAACCATTCCTGATCTCCTTGGGTGGGTCGTTTTGGAGTGCGGCGTAAAATCCATTCAGATCAAAACCGAAAATGATAAATCAAAGTGAAACAGCTTGGCTTTTGATTGCAAGCCCTCAGACAGTTTGCAATCAAAGGAGACGCGTTTGTGAAATCGCGTTACGAGTTTGATCGATCTAATGTTTTAAGGCGCGACGCCTGACAGGCTGGCATTAAGGGCAGGCAGAGTGAACACGCAGAACTCTCAATCAGGTACACAAGGCCGCGTCTTGATGTTTCTTGCCGTTTTTGTCGGCGGCGCACTGGGGTCTCTAGTGCGGGAGTTTTTTTCAGTAGAAATCCCGGGCGCTTCGGTCCTGACTGCAACGTTCGGGATCAACGTTTTCGCCTGTTTCGTCCTTGGCTGGCTGTATTCCATTCGCCATCGGGTCCACGCGCATGTTTTACACCTCGGAGCTGTCGGGTTTTGTGGTGGCCTCTCTACGTTCTCTTCATTCGTGGCCGAGCTTGAACGGTTGGCTGCAAACACGCTTGGGGCGGCAGTGGCGGCGGCCGGGTTGGAGATTGCAGTTGGCCTGGGTGCCGCAATCGCCGGTGAGGCCCTTGGGCGGCGTTTTCATGCAGGTCGGGGGTCCGTATGACGGATCTGTACCTGCATGCTCTGTTTGGCCTAGGCGGTGGTTTGGGTGCTGTTCTTCGTCATTGGGTGGCGTTGCGGATCACGCATGACCTCCCTCTCTCAACCTTGATAGTGAACGTGCTTGGCAGCCTGTTGCTTGGGCTGTGGCTGGGCTATCTGGGAGGCCCCGTCGACATGGGCGAGGAGGAAAAGCGATTGGTATTCGGCTTTTGCGGCGGGTTTACCACTTTTTCCAGCTTCGCCTATCAATCGCTAGAGCTGCGACGCAAGCAAACTCTGGTTCTGGCCGCAGGCAATATCGTCGTCAGCCTTGTGATGTGTTGGGGCGCGTTGTGGTTGGGTCTCGTCATAACACGCTGACGTACCGGCTACATTGCGTGCATATGCATTCGGACCGCAAGGTTGCCCAAGATCCAGACCGTTCCGAGAATGATAATCAACAGAACAAGGGTCGAGAATAGGATCAGATCCAGATCCTCGCGGCTGCTGCGACGACGATCTATGTGCAGGAAATAGACCAGTTGAAAGATCAACTGCGCCAGACCCAACAGACCGATAGTCAGATACACTCCGGTCGTTTCAATGCCGAACACCTGTGCAACGCCAAACATCGCAAGCGTCAAAAGCAGCGAGCCTCCGTAGCCAATGACATAGCGCCGCCGCTCGCGCCGGTGCATCTCGGAGCGTTTATCCATAGGTCAGACCTCCGAAATAGACGATTGTGATGATGCCGATCCAGATCAGGTCGAGAAAGTGCCAGAACAATGCAAGCCGCACGACGCGTGAGATGACTAGATCGGTCATGCCCATGACCCGCAGTTGAATACCTAAAACAATTAACCAAACACAGCCTGCCGCCACGTGCAGGCCATGCAACGGCACTAGCCCGTAGAAGGCAGAAAGGAAGCCACTGCGTTGCGGAATACCGCCCTTCTCGACCATTGCCATAAAGTCTCGGATCTCCAGCACAAGGAAGCTGAGGCCCAAGAACAGCGTTACCCCGAACCACAGAATGATCTTTGACCGGGGCAAGTTGTATTTCAGAGCCAGCATGGCCAACCCGACGGTTAGACTGCTGGTCAACAGGATCATGGTCTGCGCGAAGATGCTTTTGAGGTCGAACAGCTCGTGCGGGCCGGGACCACCCGCCTGCGCGTCGATCATCGTGATGTAGATCGCGAACATCAGGCCGAAATAGACCAGATCGCTCATCAGGAAGACCCAGAAGCCGAAGGTGACGACTTCGGACGCTTTGTGGGCACTGGCGTGGCGTTCACCGAGGTTGATGCCAGGATAGCTATGGGTCGGGGCGCGTTTCATGTCACCGCCTCCATATCGGGTCGGGCAAGGCCACGGTTTTCCGTCGCCGTCTCGTGGTCGCGATCCACGGCGGTTTCGCTGTGAACCAGTGCGAGCCAGGCTTCGTGGTCTTTGCGGACCTCCTCGGCGGGGATGGTGATTTCGGTGCTGGTATCGAAGGTCCAGATGATGAAGGCAAGGATCATCGCAACCGTCATCAGCGCTGCCAGCCACCAGATCCACCAGACCAGCGCAAACATCCAGATACCGCTGGTCACGCAGAGGATGAACCCGATCCCGGTATTGCGCGGCATATCGATATCCTCATAGGCGTCAGGGGTGGGATAGGCCGCGCCGCGTTCTTTGGCGGTGGCGAAGTCATCCCGCGCGGTTACTTGCGGGATGATGGCAAAGTTGTAGGGCGGTGGCGGTGAAGGGATCGACCACTCCAACGAGCGGCCATCCCAAGGGTCGCCCACAGGAACGCGGGTTTTTTCGCGGCCGCGAATGCTGATCCAAAGCTGGACCAAAACCGACAGCAGCGCTGCTGTGATGACCAACGCTCCGACTACCGCGACAATCATATAGGGGTGAAAGCTCGGGTCCTCCCAACTGAACGACCGGCGTGGCATGCCCATCAGGCCGACAAAGTAAAGCGGTAGGAAGGTCAGCATGAACCCAACAGTCCAGAGCGCAACCGTCACCCTGCCCCACCCTTCGTGCAAGCGAAATCCGAACGCTTTTGGAAACCAGTAGTTATAGGCCGCAAGCAATCCAAACAGCACGCCGGGCAGCAGAACATTGTGGAAATGCGCCACCAGAAACAGGGTGTTGTGGACCTGATAGTCAACAGTTGGGTTGGCCAGGATCACTCCGCTGAGGCCGCCAATGACAAACAGCATTAGAAAAGCCAGCCCATAGAGCATTGGGACCGAAAACCGGATACGACCCCGCCAGAGCGTTGCCATCCAGTCATAGACTTTCACGCCGGTGGGAATGGCAATCAGCATAGTCGCTATGCCGAACACGGCATTGATCAGCGCGCTTTGGCCCATTGTGAAGAAATGGTGTAGCCAGACGGTGAAGGACAGGACCGCAATCGACATGGTGGCAATCACCAGCGAGGTATAACCATAAATACGCTTTGCCGAGAAGGTCGCAAAGACCTCGGAATAGATGCCATAGGCGGGCAGTACGAGCAGGTAGACCTCGGGGTGGCCGAACAGCCAGAACAGGTTGGCATAGTTCATCATATTGCCGCCGAGGTCGTTGGTGAAGAAATGAAAATCCAGATAGCGATCAGCGGCCAGCAACAAGGCCGCGACCCCGAGCGGCGGCATCGCAAAGACGATCAAGATCGAGCTACAGATGATCGTCCAGCAATACATCGGCAGTCGCATGAACGTCATACCCGGCGCGCGCAGCTTGTAGATCGTGACGGCAAAATTAATGCCGGTCAGAGTCGTTCCGATCCCAGACACGACGATGGCCCAGATCCAGTAATCGGGCCCCACACCAGGGTTGAACGCGGCCCCGGTATAGGGCGGATAGGCGGTCCACCCCCCGGTCGAGAACTCTCCGACCACCAGAGAAACCATCAGCATCATGCCCGCCGAAACGGTCAGCCCAAGGCTGATCTGGTTCATCACTGGAAAGGCGACGTCCCGCGCGCCGATCATCAGCGGGATGACGTAGTTCGCGATGCCAAAGACAAAGGGCACAGCGACAAAGAAAATCATGATCGTGCCGTGCGTGCTGAAGAGTTCGGCAAAATGCTCGGCCTCAAGGAAACCGTCGCCCGGCCCGGCCGCCTGCTGGGCGCGCATGACAACGCCTTCCAGCACACCGCGGGCCAGCATGACGATGGCAAAGACGATGTACATGATGCCGATTTTCTTGTGATCGGCACTGGTCAGCCAGTCGCGCCACAGCGGCCCCCACAGCTGAAACCAGGACAGCAGAAAGACAACGGCAGCCGCTCCGACTATGACTACGGCGGCGGCGGCATTGGCGACGATCTCATTTGCGTTGGGGTTCTGGATCAGTCCGGCAATGGGAAACGCGTCCCAACTGAGGCGGCCGAAGAAACCGGTGTCTGAATTCATTGGCCGACCCCCTGCCCATATGATGTCGTGCCCGGTTGCTGATCGTGCGGCAGGGCTTGGCCAGAGTGATAGCGATGCAAAATCGACTGAAACAAATCGCCGTCATACAAGCGGAAATACAAGGCGTTTTCAGGCATATCTGAGGTTCCGAGGGCCTGTTGCACCTCATCCCGGTCCGAGCGCATGGCGACAGTCTTATACGTCGCGTCATCCAACACGATGCCGTTCCGGCGCACAGTTTCGACCCATGTGTCAAAATCCTCTGCCGACAGGGCAAGCGTTTCGAACTTCTGTTTCGTGAAACCGCGCCCGTTGTATTGCGTATTCTCGCCCTGCATCTGTTCGGGTTGATCTGCGACTAAATGCAGCTGAGTGGTCATGCCCGGCATCGCGTAAATCTGCCCGGCCAAGGCAGGGATCATAAAGGACTGCATGACGGTGTCCGTTGTCAGGGTCAGAGCGATCTGTTGTTTGACGGGAATGCCCATCTCACCCACGGTCGCGATCCCGAGATCGGGATAGATGAACAACCATTTCCAATCGAGGCCCACGACCTGAACCTGTACTGCAGGTTCATCCCCAAAGGGAGCCGCGTAAGGGTCCAGACGATGGGTCGCTTTCCACAAGTAGACCGACAAAATCGTGACGATCACCACCGGAACGCCCCACATCACCATCTCGAGCCGGGGCGAGAAGTCCCAATCTGGCCTATAAGCAGCTGTACCGCCCTTCCGACGGCGATATCGCAGCGCAATAAGTGGAACCAGAACAAGAACAGGCACAACAGCGATCAAAATCAACCACGTTGCCCGCAAAAGATGTGCCTTCTGCACCGCCGCGATCGGCCCCTGAGGGTCCATGAAGCTGTCACTGGCGCCTGCGGTCCGGGCCGATGACACCACCACCACAAGGGCCATCAGCATTGCCGCCGATATGAGGGCCGTTCTGACCTTGGTCATAGGCGACTGTCCTCTTTCGCATCCCGTTTCAGTGCAACTATCGACAAAGGCAAGAGATTTCTCAAGGCTTTTGATCGCAGCCTTCAAGCTGACACCAATGTTGCTCTGGTTTCGGTTGACTTGCAGGCATCGTCAGGACACAGCTTGGCTACGATGCGTATTCTCATTTTGATTTTTTGCCTTGCCATCCAGCCCCTGGCGGCTAACGCGCAAGATCGCGCCAAGGTTGAGCGTCAGTTTCAAAACTGGTTGCAGGAAACGGTGTGGCCGCAAGCCCGTGCCAAAGGCGTTTCGCGTCAGACCATGACACGAGCGCTGTCCGGCGTGACATTGAAATGGGATCTTCCCGATCTGGTGCCGCCGGGCGGCCATCCGCAGTCATCAAAGCCACAATCCCAGGCCGAATTCGGAGCACCGGCGCGCTATTTCAAAGCCGGTTCTTTGCAGGACGCGACTGCTCAAGGGCGTAAAATGGCCAAACAGCACGCCGCGGTGCTTACCCGTGTCGAGGCAGAAACCGGCGTTCCAGCCCGCATTATTCTCGCCATCTGGGGTCGTGAAAGCGGCTATGGCCAAGTGGCGATCCCCCACAACGCGTTTCAGGTCCTCGCGACAAGAGGCTTTATGAGCACCCGCTCGCAATATTTCACAGCCGAGTTGCTGGCCGCTTTGCAAATCGCGCAAGCAGGGCATTTGAACGGCCGTGAGATGAAAAGCAGTTGGGCCGGAGCGCTGGGGCAGCCGCAGTTCATGCCCTCGAGCTTTCTGACTTACGCCGTGGACGGAGACGGCGATGCAAGCGCAGATATCTGGCAATCCGAAGAGGACACGATCGCCTCGATCGCCAACTACTTGTCGAAGCATGGCTGGATTTCGGGCCGTGATTGGGGTTTTGAGGTTGTCGTGCCTGATACAGTCAGCTGCGCTCTGGAGGGTCCTGATCAGGGTCGCAAGATCGAGGAATGGGCCTTGATGGGGATCATGCGAACATCGGGCCGTCCGTTTCCAGCGCATGAACTGCCCGCCCAAGGGTTCCTAATGATGCCCGCAGGTCGAACCGGGCCTGCGTTTTTGGTGACCCAGAATTTCTATGTCCTGAAAGAATACAACAAGAGCGATCTATACGCCCTGTTCGTAGGTCATGTCGGGGATCGGATTGCATTCGGCGTCGGAGACTTCACGGCGCGCTGGGGTCGGGTTGACCCGTTTTACCGATCAGAAATTGCAGCGATGCAAAGAGGTTTGGAACGCCTTGACCATGATGTCGGCGGCGTAGATGGGCTGCCAGGTTTCAAAACGCGACGCTCAATCGGGCGCTGGCAGAAAACGCAAGGCCGGGCCGAGACGTGTTTCCCTGACCGTGCGCTTGTCTCTGAACTTGGGCAGTAACCAGCCCCAACCAAAGTTAACAGTGTTTATCTACCCCGCCGATCGTTGCTCATTTTGGGCCAATTGGCAGTCTTGCTCAAATTGGCTTGATGCACGGCCTTTCCATTGACAGGACATGGAGCGCAGGCTTGGCACGGCTGTTTAGAATCAACCAGTTATGGATAGATCGCCCAGATCGTGACATCGGATCGCCTCGCCGAAACGACCTCCCGGCTTGGGATGCAAGCCACAGAACCCAGAAACTTGCAACATAACTGTCTTTTGACTTGCTGTTCACGCCATGGCACGATCTGACCGATTTAAGCACAGGCCCTTTCGGGGAATATTGAATGATCTGACCCCAAAGCCTAAGAGGAATAACCCGACCGGTTTCGACCATGAGGGGCAACTAGATTGAGAGGCACTATGACACGCAAGGTCACCAAGGCGATTTTCCCCGTAGCAGGACTTGGAACACGCTTTTTGCCCGCGACGAAATCCGTCCCGAAAGAAATCATGACGCTGGTTGACCGCCCTCTGGTCCAGTACGCCATCGACGAAGCTCGCGCTGCTGGGATCACCGAGTTCATATTTGTCACGTCCCGCGGAAAATCCGCGCTTGAGGATTATTTCGACCACAACCTCGTTCTGGAACAAGAGCTGAAAGCCAAAGGCAAGGACAAGCTGCTGGATACGCTCAATGCGACAAACATGGAAAGCGGCGCCATTGCATATATTCGCCAGCACAAGGCGCTTGGGCTTGGCCACGCTGTCTGGTGCGCGCGCCGCCTGATCGGGGATGAGTCTTTCGCCGTCATGCTGCCCGATGACGTCATCGCCGCCGACAAGCCCTGTTTACAGCAGATGATCGAAGCTTATGAAGAAACCGGCGGCAATATGGTTGCCGCGATGGAGGTTCCGCCAGAACAGACCAGCTCTTACGGGGTGTTGGATGTGGGCGACAATGTGGGCACGGTCGTGCGCACACGCGGCATGGTCGAAAAGCCCAAGCCCGAGGACGCGCCCTCGAATCTCGCCGTAATCGGACGATATGTGCTTGGGCCGTCAGTTCTCTATAATTTGAACCAGAAGAAGAAGGGCAGCGGTGGAGAAATCCAGCTGACCGACGCCATCGCCGAAGACATCCGCAACGGTGTTCCAGTCTTTGGCTACAAATTTGATGGTCAACGCTTCGATTGCGGATCGAAAGCTGGGTTTCTGCAAGCAACGGTCGCATTTGCCTTGGCCCGTGACGATCTGCGCGATGACCTGAGCGCGTATCTGCACGACCTTGTCTCGGCAGAGAAAGCTGCCCAATAAGCGGGCGGTAAGACACAGAAATGAAAGACGCTGCGCGATCATGACAACCGTATACCCAGTAATTCTATGCGGGGGGTCAGGAACCCGTTTGTGGCCACTCTCCCGGAAAAGCTATCCTAAGCAGTTTGTGCCCTTGCTCGGCGAAAACAGCCTGCTGCAGGATTGCGCCCTCAGAATGCGTGGGCCTGAAGCTGCGCCTTATGCCAAACCTGTGGTCCTCACGAATGAGGCGTTTCGGTTCGTCGTGCCGGAGCAATTGACCGAGATTGGCATAGACCCCGGCCCAGTTCTGATTGAACCCGAAGGACGCAACACCGCGCCCGCCGTTCTGGCCGCAGCCTTGTTCCTGAATGAAATCGACCCGGATGCGGTTATGTTGGTGGCCCCCTCTGACCACGTCGTCCCCGATTCCAGCGCCTTTCACGACGCGGTCTCTGAGGGTTTGCGCGCGATTGCCGAGCGCGGTGATCTGCTGACCTTCGGTATCACTCCGGATCGGCCGGAAACCGGCTATGGCTACCTGAAACTGAGCCAAACGCCCGAGATCCGCGCGGTCCCTCTGGATCGGTTCGTTGAAAAGCCCGATCTTGAAACCGCCCAATCCATGCTGGCCGATGGCAGCTATCTGTGGAACTCGGGCATCTTTCTGTTTGCCGTTCGCGACATCATCGCCGCATTCGAACAACACGCCCCTGCCCTGATGAGCCCTGTCAAAAACGCTGTCGAAAACGCCAAGAGTGACCTTGGCTTCCTCAGGCTGGATGCCGAGGCGTGGTCTGAGGTCGAAGATATCTCGATCGACTATGCCGTGATGGAGAAAGCGGACAACCTGAGCGTGGTGCCCTATGCGGCCGGGTGGTCGGATGTTGGCAGTTGGTCTGCGGTGCAAGAGTTGACCCATCCCGACGCAGATGGCGTCGCGACCTCGGGTGAAGTCACGGCGATTGACTGTCAAAACGTGCTAGTCCGCTCGGAATCTTCGGCGCAGGAAGTTGTGGCGCTGGGTTTGCAAGACGTGATCGCCGTCGCCATGCCCGACGCAGTTCTGGTCGCCAGCATGGACAAGGCGCAGGACGTCAAAAAGGCCGTGACTGCGCTGAAGACCAAAGGCGCGAAGCAGGCCGAATCCCTGCCAGTGGACCACCGCCCTTGGGGCTGGTTCGAAAGCCTGGTGATCGGCGACCGGTTTCAGGTCAAGCGCATCCACGTCCATCCCGGCGCGGCGCTCAGCCTACAATCGCATCACCATCGGTCCGAACACTGGATCGTGGTGGAAGGCACCGCCAAGGTCACAATCGACGAGGAAGAGCGTCTGGTTTCTGAAAACCAGTCTGTCTACATTCCTCTGGGTGCGGTCCATCGGATGGAAAACCCCGGCAAAGTGCCCATGGTTCTGATCGAGGTCCAGACAGGCACGTATCTGGGTGAGGATGACATCATCCGCTACGAGGATATCTATTCACGCGGTTAAACTGTTTAATTCAGGTTCTTGCACGAGATTCAGACAAAAAGGTAAACGGAAAAACCTCCGGGCGTTCGCTGCGGTCAGATAGATTTCATGCGCCCTGCGGCAGGGTAGCACGCAACGAAATGTCGGACCGACAGCCTAAGGAGGACGCCCGTGTCTCAGACCTCACCCCGATTGAACCTGCCGTTTTTGCAGCCGTCTCAGGCGCAGAAGCACGTCACACATAACGAGGCCCTGCGCCAGTTGGACCTCGTGGTGCAGCTGAGCGTTGTGTCGACCAGCAGCACAAATCCACCCGTCGCCCCGGAACAGGGTGAGGTTCATGGGCTGAGCGCGAACCCGACCGGAGATTGGGACGGTCACGCAGGGGAATTGGCCGCCTGGATTGATGCCGCCTGGCACTTCCTAGCCCCACAGACGGGCTGGCGCGCTTGGGATCAGGCGGATGGGCAGGTGAAACTGTGGGACGGTAGCGCGTGGATCACCCCTCCGGTCGAGACCACGAACTTGCCCGGTATAGGCGTTGCCACCGGCTATGACAGCACCAACCGCCTATCCGTTCGTGGCCCTGCAACTTTGCTGAGCCATGAGGGCGGAGGCCATCAGCTGAAGATCAACAAGTCCGCCTCTGGCGAAACCGCGTCGCTGCTGTTTCAATCCAACTGGACGGGTCACGCCGAGATGGGCCTTTCCGGCAGCACCGGGTTTTCGATCAAGGTGTCACCGGACGGCGGCAGTTGGACAGACGCCCTGCGCCTTGATCCCGCCACGGGTATCGCCAGCGGCGCCGCCGTTCAAAACAGCCCCACGGATACAACGGCCGGACGCTTGATGCGGGCTGACTATGGGTACGGGCCCGGCAATCTGCTGGGGTCGGTGTCGGAAAACGCGGGCGCTCCGACGGGTGCAGTGATCGAACGCGGCAGCACCGCAACGGGCGACTATGTCCGTTTCGCCGATGGCACTCAGATTTGTACCGCAACCCTGACCGCCACAGGTTGTACCATTGCTGAAGGCGCGCTTTTCGCTAGCAACACGGAGACGTGGACCTTCCCGGTCGTTTTCGCGGCGACCCCGTCTGTCAGCGGCAGCGGTGGCAGTGCGGGGCGGTTCATCGGGGCCGACGAACCCTCGACCAGCCAGGCCGTTTTCAAGGTGCTTTCCACCACATCAGACGCAACAATCCTAGCGCCGTCTCTTGCCGCGATTGGACGTTGGTTCTGAGGCAAAATGTGGCCCGGGCCTTGGAGTTCGGGCTTCTATTTCGCGCGAAGATCGCCCTGAGACTGTTCAAGAAACCAAGCGTAAGTTTCGCGAATACCGTCCTCAAGCCCGATCGAGGCCGTCCATCCCATATCCGCCAGACGTGACACATCCATCAACTTGCGCAGGGTCCCATCGGGTTTTGAGGTATCCTGCGTGATCCGCCCTTTGTAGCCCGTGACCTGCGCCACCAGCGCCGCAAGCTCGGCAATGGAGATGTCAGACCCGCACCCGACGTTGATATGGCTGAGCATCGGCTGCGTGTTCGCTTCGTAAACGTCACGCGGTAGGCCCAGCACGAACAAAGACGCCTCGGCCATGTCATCCACGTGCAGGAATTCACGGCGGGGTTTGCCGGTACCCCAGATCACAACCTCATCTACACCGTCCCTCTGCGCTTCGTGGAAACGGCGGATCAGGGCGGGCAGCACATGGCTGTTTTCGGGGTGGAAATTGTCGCCCGGCCCATAGAGATTGGTCGGCATGACCGAGCGATAGTCCACCCCATGCTGTCGGTTGTAGCTTTCGCACAGCTTAATCCCGGCGATCTTGGCCACCGCGTAGGGTTCGTTGGTGGGCTCCAGAATACCCGTCAGCAGGGCGTCTTCACGCATCGGTTGTTGCGCCGCGCGCGGGTAGATACACGAGCTGCCAAGCTGGAGCAGGTGTTTGACTCCGGCCTCAAACGCCTGATGGATCACGTTGCATTCGATCATCAGGTTTTTGTAAATGAAATCAGCAGGGTAGGTATTGTTGGCATTGATGCCACCGACCTTGGCCGCAGCCAGTACAACCATATCGGGCTTCTCGGCCTGCATGAAGACGCGCACCGCAGCTTGATCGGTCAAGTCCAGTTCGGAATGCGTGCGGGTAATCAGGTTCAGGGCTTCTCCAGCCGCCTGCCGGTCCTGCAATTTGCGCAGAATACCGCCGCCAACCATACCGCTATGCCCTGCTACGTAGATTTTACGCATGGTTGGGTCCTCAGCCATTTTCCAAGCTCACGGGCATCTCGTAGCCGTGTTGCTTCAGCAATGCATGGCGCTGCGCTGTCTTCAGGTCCTCGCGCACCATCTCGGCGCACATGTCTTGTACGGTCAACTCCGGCACCCAACCCAGTTTCTGCTTGGCTTTGGAGGGATCACCCAACAGGGTCTCCACCTCGGCCGGACGGAAGTAGCGGGGGTTGATCCGCATCACCACATCGCCGGGTTTCAGCACCGGAGCGTTGTCGCCCTCTACTGCCTTGACCGTCGCAACCTCATCAACGCCTTCGCCAGTGAATTCCAACGTCACGCCTAACTCGGCAGCGGACCATTCGATGAACTGGCGCACGGAGTATTGCAGCCCAGTCGCAATCACGAAGTCCTCGGGCGCGTCCTGTTGCAGCATCAGCCACTGCATGCGGACATAATCCTTGGCATGTCCCCAGTCCCGAAGGCTGTCGATATTGCCCATATGCAAGCAATCTTCGAGGCCCTGAGCGATGTTCGCCAGACCGCGCGTGATCTTACGGGTCACGAAGGTCTCACCCCGGCGCGGGCTTTCGTGGTTGAACAGGATGCCGTTGCAGGCATACATCCCGTAGGCCTCACGATAGTTCACCGTGATCCAGTAGGAATAGAGCTTGGCCACGGCATAGGGCGAGCGCGGGTGAAACGGTGTGGTCTCACGCTGAGGCGTTTCCTGCACCAGGCCATAAAGCTCGGACGTAGAGGCCTGATAGAAACGGCACTTCTCTTCCAACCCAAGGAACCGGATCGCTTCGAGCAAGCGCAAAGTACCAATCGCATCGACATCCGCCGTGTACTCGGGGGATTCGAAGCTGACTGCCACATGCGATTGGGCCCCGAGGTTGTAGACCTCATCAGGCTGGACCTGCTGGATAATCCGCGTCAAGTTGGACGTGTCGCTCAGATCGCCATAGTGCAGATGCAGCTTGGGATTCGGTTCGTGTGGATCCTGATAGATATGGTCGATCCGCTGCGTGTTGAACGACGAGGCACGCCGCTTGATTCCATGCACCTCATAGCCTTTTTCCAACAGGAACTCGGCCAGATACGATCCGTCTTGACCGGTAATACCGGTGATCAATGCCGTTTTGGTCATAACTGTGCCTCGTTTCCACAAATGCGCCCTTTTGAAGCCTCAAAAACAGCAAGACTGTATGGAATGCAACCCAAGGATACGGTCTGGCATTGCACCTGACCTGGTTTTCTTTAACTGTACAGGCGCATTTTGGCCGAGACAAAAAGAGGGATTTGAGCTTGCGTATTGCGATGATCGGCACCGGCTATGTGGGTTTGGTGTCAGGTGTGTGTTTTTCGGATTTCGGCCATGATGTGATCTGCGTCGACAAGTCCAAGCAGAAAATTCAGATGCTGCAAGCCGGTAAGGTTCCGATTTACGAGCCGGGGCTGGATACCCTCTTGGACAAGAATGTGGCCGCAGGGCGGCTGAGTTTTACAACCAACCTGCAAGACGCTGTAGACGGTGCGGACGCGGTTTTCATCGCCGTCGGCACACCGACGCGACGCGGGGACAATCACGCGGATCTGACCTATGTGATGGCTGCAGCCGAAGAAATCGCTAATGCATTGACCGACTATGCGGTGATCGTGACAAAATCCACCGTACCCGTCGGCACCAACCGCAAGGTGCAGCAGGTCGTCACTGCCGCAAATCCGAACGCGCAGTTCGATGTGGCCTCGAACCCGGAATTCCTGCGCGAAGGAGCTGCGATCGACGATTTCATGCGCCCTGACCGGGTTGTTGTGGGTGTGGAAAACGATCGCGCTGCTGAGGTGATGGCCGAAATCTACCGCCCGCTTTATCTGCGCGACTTCCCGATCCTGACCACCGATCTGGAAAGCGCCGAGATGATCAAATACGCCGCCAACGCCTTCCTCGCGACCAAGATCACCTTCATCAACGAGATCGCTGGCCTGTGCGAGAAGGTGGGCGCCGACGTCAAAGAGGTGTCGCGCGGAATCGGGCTGGATGGTCGGATCGGCAATAAATTCCTGCATGCGGGGCCCGGCTATGGCGGATCGTGTTTTCCGAAAGATACCGCCGCTCTGGCCCGGATCGGACAGGAACACGCACATCCGATGCAGATCACCGAGGCCGTGATCCGCGTTAATGACGCCGTGAAAAAGCGAATGGTCGACAAGATCCGCGACGCTTGCGACGATAGTTTCAACCGCAAGACCGTGACGGTGCTGGGGGTGACGTTCAAACCCAACACTGACGATATGCGCGATGCCCCGTCCCTGACCATCATTCCGGCCCTGATCGGCGGAGGAGCCAAAGTGCGCGTGGTTGACCCGCAAGGCCGTGCTGAGGGCGAGGCGCTGCTGCCCGGCGTGGATTGGTGTGACGACCCATACGCGGCAGCCAAGGATGCCAACGTCGTTGTTCTTCTGACCGAATGGAACGAGTTCCGTGCCTTGAACCTAAGCGAACTTGGCGGAGCGATGAAGACGCCGCGCATGGTGGATCTGCGCAACGTCTACTCTCAGGACAGTGTCGAAAAAGCGGGTTTTGAAACCTATGTGGGGGTCGGGCGCTAACCGCTCGTCTCAGCTCGCATAGAGCGGAACCGACGCGTCTGCCCCTTCGGCCAGCGCTTTGCTCTGATCCCGCCGGACTTGTTCATACGTTGCTAATGCATCGGATGAGAATAGTTCCGTAGGTGCTTGAACTGGCACGAAACTGCTGTGTTTGTCCGACCCTCTCGCCAGCAATGCATAGTCTCGGTCCGCCACCAATTGTTGCGCGCCCGGGCTGAGATAGCGGATGGCCAGTCCGATCCGCCGGTCCTCGGACTGGTTCGGCCCTGAACCGTGGATCGTCAGCCCGTGATGCAGCGACATCTGACCGGGCGCGAGCTCGATGTGGGTCTTGTCGGTCTCGGCAACCTCGACAGCCACCTCTTGCCCGCGGGACAACAGGTTCGTTTCCGAATATGTATCGGTATGCGGCAAGATCGGGTTTTTGTGGCTGGCGCGCACGAAATCCATACACCCGCTACTTACCGTCGCCGGGGACAGAGCGATCCAGGCCGTGACCTGATCCGGCGTTTCCCCCATGCCCCAATAGGTGAGGTCCTGATGCATACCAACCGTTTGCACGGTGTTGGCCTCCTTGATGAAAAACTCGGCCGACCAAATCATGATATCAGGGCCCAGAACGCCCTCGACCACATCCAGAACGCGAGGATCCTGAGCGATGCGCGTCGCCAATGGCATGACCAGATGCGCATTGACCCTTTTGTAGGTGTTCAAAGGCAAGGGCAGGTCCGCATCCAGCCAGTCGCTCTCAATCTGTTCCAGCTCGGTCCGGAAACCGGCGGCTTCGGCTTCGGAAAAGACGGAGAGGGGAAAGAGATAGCCATCCTCCCAATACCGGTCGGATTGTTGTTGCGTTAACGTCGTCGCCATGGGGTCACCTACTCGCTGTATGCGCAAAGGGTATCCGCGAGTGAGAACACGTCAAAACCAAACCTCTTGCCCGTCAGGATAAGTTTAGCTTAGCCTGCGCTACATGTTGCCCCGCATCCCATCCCTCAACTGGCTACGCGTGTTCGAAGCAGCCGCCCGCACGGAGAGCTTTTCCCGCGCCGCATCGCAGCTGAACATGTCGCCAGCCGCCGTCAGTCAACAGGTCAAGGCGCTTGAGACCCGGCTGGGCACGCCGCTGTTTCATCGCCATGCCCATGCTGTAACGTTGACGGAAGCGGGGCGAGCCTATCTGCCCTCAGTTCAGCAATCCCTGCTGATGCTGGAAACGGCCACCACCGGGTTGTTCGGTGAGACGCGGGAACAGAGGCTATACGTTCAGTCGGTGCTGTTATTTGCCCATGGTTTCTTGGCCAAAGGCCTTCCCGCGTTTCAGGCCACGCAACCTCAGATCAATCTTTCGCTGACCACCGGCAATGCGAATTCGGATTTCACCAATCAGTTCAGCGATCTACAGATCGTGTTTGGCAACCCTGCGCTGTTTGGCACCGAAGGAGATGAACTGTTGCGTGAGGCTCTGTTTCCCGTCGCCCCGCCCGAGATTGCCACCCAGATCCAAACTCCGCAGGACCTGCTGCAATTCACCCTGATCGAAGTATCGACCCACCGTGCCAGCTGGCTCTACTGGTTCGAAGCGCTGCGTCTGCCGACGGGGCAGGCCCGGTTCTTCTATGCCGACAACTCGATCATGGCGGCCGAGCTGGCCGCCAGCGGGCTTGGGATCGCACTGGCCCGCGCGCCCGCATCCGACCGTATCATGGAGGGCTCAGGACTGGTGCCTTGCCTACCCGACCTGCAGGTCAGCGGGCAAGAGGCCTATCACCTGATCTATCCCTCTCGTACAGATTTGCGCCGGCCGGCCCGCCTGTTTCGCGATTGGCTGCTGGACTACAGCGCTGCCGTCCAAACGCGGTAACGCCCCTGACCGGTGACTTCGCGGACCAAACCGCGGCGGGTGAAGCGGTCGATGTTGCGCTGTACTGCAGCGCGCGAGGCTTGGGTCAGTTCCTCGGCAAGAGGGGCTGAAACCATGGGCCAGGCTCGCAAAGCGTCGATCAGCAAAGGCGGCGTACGACCGCTGAGGTCGGCTGTTGCCTCCTTCGCCCGCGCCTCCCACGCGTTGATCCGGTCCAGATGCAACAAGGCTGCGAGGGCCGCCTGCCCTGCCCCGCGAATCCACGCGGACAGTTTTTCCTCCGGCGACCCAACACCACGCAGCGCGCCCGGCCCAGACAGGGCCAGCGGCATGAAAAGCGCCCCGCCCCGCCCCATCGAAGCCGCATGCCGTGCCGCAATGACAGCCGCCTCCGTATCCTGACCGGGGCCTTGAGAGACAGCCCGCCACGCATGAAAGGCAATCGCGGCTTGCGTGACGGGGTGCAGCGCCTCGACGCTGCGCATCACGTCCGACAGGTCCGCAATCGCCTCCGGCACCTCTTCTATCCCTTGCGCCATCCGGTCCAGAAAGACGGTCAGACCAGCCTCCCATCCGTCATGGGAAGGGGCCGCGCCTGATGACAGGCGGCGAACCGCCCACCCAGCCCGATACAGGGACTGCACATCATCACCAGTTGCGCCGATCCGCAGACTTGTCCAAAGCGCCAAACGCTCGACACTGATCCGGTCACCCGTCCACCAGCCCAGATCGGATACATCCATCAAGGCCAGACGGTGGGTCCACCCTTCCGGTCCCGCCCGCAATCGCTCGTCCAAAGCGCCAAAGGTTACCGCCAAATCGGCTAGCTCAGACGACAGCCCGGATTGCGCAGCTTGCCACTCTCTGGGATCGAACAATTGCCGTTGATCGGCCCGAGGGCCAGGGGTCAGGAAATCATCCTGTGGCGCGTCTTCCTCTGGCGGGAGAAACCACAGATCGTCCTCATCCTCAGGGTCACCATCATAGATGCTGCGCGGCCCGAGATCTTCGGCCTCATCATCAGGTTCGGATGTGACAGGTTTGGGCTTCATACCCGCATTCTTCGGCTATTTCCGACCGCTCACAAGGGGTTTTCCATTTGGATGACTAGCTTTCCCGACTTACATTGGAAAATTCGACCAAAAGGCCGCGCTAACACGCCTGGTCGCTGATCTAGACTTTAGGGTAGACTTATCCCTGACAGCCGCCCATCGCCCACCGGCGCAGGTTGACCTTCAAACCACCGCCGAACGGGTGCTGCTTGGCCACATTGCCTGCCGCTGGACGTTTGACATAGGTCTGAGCCTGATCGCACAGGGCCTCATGCGTCCACTGGTGGCAACTCGAACAGTTCTGATCTTTCCACAACTCATCCGGCAACCCATCAATAGGCGGGAACTGAGGTGAACCCGCGACCAGTTCCTCGATCGACTTGCCCCGGACATGGGTGTTGCCAAAAGTCAGGATGGATTTCATGGTGACCGCTGCGCCGGCGTCGATGCTGCCCGAATTCTGCGCCTCGGGCGCTTCGACATTCGGTTCTGCTTTGCGAGTCACGGTCTCGCTTTCCAACTGCAGGGCCGCCAGACGTTCGACCGCCTGATCGGCAAATGCGCCGCTGGGAAAGCTGTGCAGATAGACTTCGTAGGAATGGATCGAATCGTCCACCTGCGCCAATTCGTACATCAGACGGTCCGTCTCGGTCGCTTCCGGGGCCTCTTGCGATGGCGTTGGCGTCGGCAGAGTTCCAAAGGACTCGGCCAAAATCGTCTGCAGCAGATCATTGGCCTGCGATGCATGAATACTGTCTGGATAGGCCCGCTGAAACAGCATGATCTTCACCGGATCACGGCTGTTCACAGCTTCCTGCCACTGTTCTTCTTCGGTTTGCTCCGGTTTCGCGATCAATGTTTCATTCGCGCGTGCAAAGGCGAAATCTTGCGTCAGGGACGAGGTATCCCAAGGCGTTTGCAGCCCCCGCGTTTCACTGAGAACATCAACGCGCACTTTCTTGAACAATTGCTCGATCGCCATGCCGGGCGTGTCGATATGTTGCGCAAGGCTCAGCGTGAACGGGCTGTTGCCGGTTTCGCCATCCAACGCAACGCCGCCGGGATCGGTGGCATAGGCGAGAAAAGTGCCGGTCGGGGCTTTCATCTCGGCCAGACCGTTGTCATCCATATCTGCCAGATCCTCGAACGGGTTGTTCCGGCAGGCATCCAGAATGACAATATTCGTTTTGTTGTTGGCCGAGGCCATTTGATGCAGGACCGAACGCGCCTCAACCGCCATCAGATCCAGATCGGCCGGATCGGACAGCGAAACGTCTACGGGCAGCAAGTAGTTCGAACCGAAAGACTGCACCCCGTGACCCGCATAGTAAAACAGGCCAACGGCGGTTTCGCCGCCCTTGCGCAGGTCACGCCCGAACTGGGCAATGGCGCGCTTCATTTCGATCTGAGTGCTGTCGGACAGATGCCGCACCTCGAACCCGAGCGCGGTCAGCTTCTCCGCCATCAGCCGCGCATCGTTGATTGGATTGTCTAGGGCCGAGACCGAACCGTAGTCGGAGTTTCCAACCACCAGCGCGATTCGCGGCTCGGCCCAAGCCGAACCGGTCCAGAGCATAGCGATCATCGCAAACAGGGTTCTAAGTACGCGTTGCACCTTTGGTTCTTTGCCTTTTTCTGGTCTCATGGTCCGTGACCCCTTGGGCACCACTCAGCCCGGAAGTACTCTGATATTGTTTTTTGGCTTTCTTATGGCCGTGGCCTGAAATATCCCAATTATAGTATCAAGACTAGGAAGAGGTTCACACATGCCGCGTTTAAACTTGGTGCGAAATGCTTTTGCGATGACTGCACTGGTATTTGCAAACACGGCGTGGGGTCAAAGCGCCGATCCTTTTGAGCATGGCTGGAAATTGGACTCCGAAGCCTCGGAGCTGCAGTTTCTGTCGGTCAAGAAGAACGCGATTGCGGAAAACAGCGGCTTTGCAACCCTGACGGGCGTGATCAGCCCCGAAGGTGGCGCCGATATCCGGGTTCAGATGGACAGCGTTGATACCAAGATTGACCTGCGCAACGTGCGCATGCGGTTCCTGTTTTTTGAAACCTTCAACTTCCCCGAGGCTGTGATCACCGCCCAATTGCCGCCCGAACAACTGGTCGATCTGCACCAGACCCGGCACAAGATCATCGACCTGCCGTATAGCCTGTCCCTGCATGGGGTGAAAAAGGACAGCGTGGCGCAGGTGGCCATCACTCTGGTCGACAATGACCGGGTGGCTGTGGCCAATACGACGCCGATTGCGATTGCTCTGCCCGACTTCAACCTTGAGGAAGGACGCGGCAAGCTCGAAGAAGCAGCCGGTGTTGATATTCTGCCCTTCGGCTTCGTCAGCTTCGGGTTCGTGTTCGACCGCGCTCAACCCGGCACGCCGCCTCAGCTTGAGGTCGCCTCGGCCACGCCGGGGGCTGCTGCGCTGGAAACCAAGGGTGATCTGGATCGTGAGGCCTGTGAGGGGCGGATGGAGATCCTGTCGCGCACCGGCAATATCTACTTCAACTCGGGCAGTGCGCGGCTGACCAATGACTCGATCCCGCTGCTGAGCAATCTGCACGATATTGTCGACCGTTGCCCGGACCTGAAGATCGAGATCGGCGGGCACACGGACAGCGATGGCTCGGATGAGGCCAACCGTGTTCTCAGCGAACGTCGTGCGCAGGCGGTCAACACCTATCTGGTCGATCAGGGGATCGCGCCCGAACGTCTATTGACGGTTGGTTATGGTGAAAGCCGCCCGGTTGTGTCGAATGACACCGCAGACGGCAAGCGCCGCAATCGGCGGATTGAGTTTGTGCCGGTCAACTAGGCTCAGTTCTCAGCCAGAATGATCGGGTCGAACCCACCACTGCGCCATTGCCGCAGGGCCGAAATGAAATTCGGCCCTGGCACGCCATCGATCGTGCTGTTGTAATAGCCTGCCTTTTGCAACAGCCGTTGAACCTCCATCAGGGTGTCGCGCGACCATTGGTCTGAGGCGAGGGATAGCTGATCGAGGATCGCTCCGTTGTCCTCGGCAGCTCCGCGCAGAAGCATCCGCGCGGCCTCGAGCGGGTCACGAGGCACGCCGCGCCCTTCGTCCAGAAGGATCGCTGCTGCCAGATAGCCCTGATATTCACCATCGCGCGCTGCCTTCTGGAAGTAGCCCAATGCCTGCTCGGGTTCGCCGGCAGCACCATCTTGCGCCAGCACCCCAAGATTGAAGGTCGCCTTGGCCGACCCACCGTCAGCGGCTTGCTGCAAAAGCGCGACGGCGCGCGCGTCGTCTTTAGGAACGATCTGGCCTTCAAACAGGGTGACGGCGAGGTTGATCATGGCATCGGCGCTGCCCCCCGCCGCCGCGCGCTCATACAAGTCCAGCGCTGTGCCCATGTCCTGAGGGACGCCGGTGCCGCTTTCATGCAGTTGCGCCAAAGACACCATCGCCCGCAAATCCCCTTCGGCAGCGGCCTGTTTGTAGAGGGTCACGGCACGTTCGACATCCCCCGCCGCAATCGTCGCCCGTGCCAGCAGCGCCACATAGTGCGACAGCTCTGGCGACTGGGCCGCCGCCGCGCTGCACGCCTGAATGGCCGTCATCGCGTTTTCCTGCAATCGGCTAAATGGAACGCCCGTGATACTGGCCGTGCGGTCGCGGGGATGGGTCGCGAGCCGCTCACAAATGCCGCCCGGCGTGCTGTCCTCGGGCCGCGGGATCGAGGCGATCAGCCGCTGCGCCTTCGCGGCGTGGCTGCCATCGGGGTATTGCTCAAGGTAAAATTCCAGCAGAGGCCGCATCCGGCTGCGTTGAGCCAGTTTCCAAAGACGCTCGGCCTGTTCGTCCTGGTCTTCGACGCTCAGCGCGCGGGTCTGGGTGCCGCCCTGCCCGGCCTCATCCAGAAACGCAAAAACCTCAGTGGCATGCGCGCCCTGTGGGTAGCGGTCGATGTAGAGCTGCATCAGAGAGGCATCCTGCGCATTGGCCGCCACCTGCCACAACAATGTCTCTTCGGATGCTGTCACCGGGCTGTTGTCAAACCGGAATTGCCGCGTCAGCGAGGAATTGTCCCACGGGATCTGCCGCCCCCCAGTCGCAGCCAGCACATCCTTACGGACCGAGATCAGCAGGTCCGAGATATCCTGTCCCGGCGTGTAAATATGGCTTAGCAACGCTTCGGTGAAAAAACTGTTCCGCCCGGTGCCGTCGAAGGCCACGTTGTCGGGCTGTGTGGCGTAGGCGAAAAGGAAATCGGCGGCGCTGCCGACACGGGCCAGCCCTTCGTCAACGCTCAGCACACCATCTTCGAACGGGTTGTCACGGCAGGCGTCCAGAAACACCAGCCGGATGCCGTCGGACCGTTCCATCCGTGAGACGAACTCCTCCATCGCCACGGTCTGCTCAGGAATATCCGCGGCACTGGTAAGATTGGCATCGACCGGAACCAGATAGTTGCGCCCGTCCACCTGAAACCCGTGACCTGCGTAAAACAGCAACGAGACATCGGAATCCGCAGCCGTCGCACCATAGGATTCAGCCAGAGACAGCATCTCATCCCGAGTCAGATCGGTGCCGAGAAAAACGTCGAACCCAAGCCCCTCAAGCGCGATGGCCAGATCCGAGGCATCGTTGATCGGATTGTCGAGCGCCCCGACGGTCTGGTAATCCGAGTTCCCGATGATCAGCGCCACACGTTTGTCTGCCAGCGCCGCAACGGCGCTGAACAGGGTCAAAAGCATGGCCGCGCAAAGACGGATCAGGAACATGGGCGCAGAGCCTCCGTAGGGTTACAGACCGATGGCGCGCGACAGGCCAATCTCGGCCTGACCAACAGCCGCCACGATTGTATCTACCTGCTGGTTCTGGATGCTGACAAGCTCGGGGTCGGTTGCTCGTATCAATGTGATCGCCTTGCGGATTTCGCGCTGCGCCTGACGGATCTGACGGCGCGCTTCCTGCACGGCCTCGCGGCGGATCGTCTCCCGCTCCTCAGCGGTGGTGGCAAGTGCCAGACGACGGTTGGCATCCTCGCCCGCCGCACGAATGCCCGCACTCGCGCCGCGGATGATATCACCAACTGATTCCAGACCAGGCGGCAAACCTTGTACGATCGAATCGAGGTCCGAGGCGTATTCGTCCATCGCATCGGCAATACAGGCCAGATAGGCGCTGACATTGTTGCCCTGTTCCGCACAGGAAGAGATGACCTCGTCAAAATCCTGCGACGCATTCTCGACCGTACCAAGCGCAGCTTCTGCTTCGGTTGTCGTCGTGGTCGTAGTACCACCGCCGCCACCTCCGCCGCCAGTGATGGTCGTATCCACGGTCGGGGTGATTTCAATAGTTGGGGTCGGTGGGGTCGGAATGACCGTGTTCCCGATGATGGCCGTGCCAGGCAGCGCAGAAACGGTATAGAACACCTCCGAGATACTCAGGAGTGAGCTTGTATCCACGGTGTAGGTCGTGGTCCCGTTCTCGGTGCTGGCAAAAGTCAAAGTCTCAAAGATCGGGGACGTGTCCAGAGAGTCACCCGACGGCCCGAACCGATAGACAGAAGGGCCACCAGAAATTGTACCAGTGCCTGTCGTCGTTTCAGCCTCACCTTCCGGGATGAGAAGCGTGTCAGGTACCACAAACAGCACCGGTGAGGTCGTGTAGTGCAGTGGGTTTGACCCCCCTTCTGACTCGCTCGTCCCCGGCGCCCACGTGTTGGTAAAGTCCCACCCTTGAGCGGACGCAAGGTTAAAGAACCCAACGGTATCCTGAAGCTGCGCTGTGGTGAGTGCTGTGCCCCCGGCGCTGGTGGCCAGACCGGAGGTATCGGTGTTCCAGAAGGAACCTGAAACAGATCCAGAGTTTGAACCGACTAACCCACCAAGTGTGGGTGTATTCGGGCCTGAAAAACTGGCACCGCCCGTTGAATAGCTTCGGGCAACTGTGCCGCCATTGTTGAAGCCTACGAGGCCTCCGAGCGTCGCCGAGTCTCCGGGCGCCGAACTCTGGTTGGTGCCTGAAACACTTCCGGTTGCATAGGAATCCTGAACAAGGCCGTTGTTGTCACCCACCAGGCCACCAACGGAAAAATCACCCGCCGTAGAACCACTGACGGTTCCTGTAGCGTGAGACCGAGTGATGGTTCCGTTGTTTTCACCGACTAAACCGCCCGCGACAACCAAGTTGGCCTCGGTCGTGGCGACAGTCACACTGGCTGTCGAGAAACTGTCAATGATTGTGCCATCGTTGAAACCAACAAGACCTCCAGCCTGTTCGTCACTGCTGGAAAAGCTTCCGGATACCGAAACGCCGGAAATTGTGCCGCCGTTTGTTCCTGCCAAAATACCGCCTCCTCCAGAGGAAACGCTGGCCCCGTTGATGCGCAGGTTTTGAACGTTGCCGTCAAGATTGTTGAACAATCCGCCAAACGAACTGGTCGAAATGGTGAGGCCGTTTATCGAAAAGCCGTTGCCTTCGAGTGTGCCACCCGCAAAGTCGATTGGATCGAAAGAACTGAGTGGCGCGGCACTGATAGGATTGGCCAGGGCGTAGTTGTTGCCGTCCGTGATGCCTTGAAGGCCAAACACATCCGTCAGCAGAAATGGCGACCCGGCAGCACCCGTGCCACCGAGCGCACGGGTGAATGTTGCGCCGGACGCAATATCAAGCGTTCCCGCTAAGAAACTCGGGAGCGTGGAACTTACCTGTGACCAGGCGCCATTCGTAAGCGTAAAGGTATCGACGTTGATTGTACCACCTGCGCCGGTACCAATCGTTGTGGCGGCGTTCAGCTCCAACTCGCCGCTGGCCGCGGTGATCGCTGCGTTGATCGTGATCGAATCATTGGCAAGCAGCGTCAACCGAGAGCCGTTGCCCCACGTGATCGGATCGTCGACGGTGATCGTGCCAACCTGTGAGTCATCACCACCAAGGTCGATAGGGTCTCCATCCGGCTGCAGAGTGCCACTTCCCGCGGTCGTCAGAGTGACGTTGCCGAAACCAAGGTTTGTTTCAATCGTATCGGGCGTGACCGAACCCGGACCCGTTGCCGTGTCAGACACCGTAATATTCGTAGGGTCCAGCAACAACGTGCCATATGCACCGAACGGTGCCCGCGTATCGGTCAGGCCATCGTAATTCAGAGCCAGCTTGCCCGACACTTCAACAAAACCACCATCTCCGGCCAAGTTGCCCCCACGGGCCGAGTTGAAGCCCGAGAAAGATGTGTAGTCATCCGACCAGACGATGATCAGACCGCCATCGCCCTGATCTCCGCCATCGGCGCTGATTACCGTTGCGCCGTCGACCAGCGTGGCGCTGGCCCGTTGCAGATCGCCGCCGCCTTGCAGGTCACCACCAACGCGGATCTCTCCGCCATTTCCGGTGCCTGCACCGTCTGCGCTCAGGGCCGCTCCGGCCAATTCGATGGCTTCACCGGTAATCGTGATCGACCCACCGTTCTGGTCGCGGGCCACCGGGCGCGGAGAGGTCTCGACCAGTGTCACCCGCGCCGAGGTATCAATGCGGCCCGACACCTGCACGGCCCCGCCACTACCGCCCAGAACAACTGCTCCGGACACTCCACCGACCGAGCGCGCCTCAATCACTCCAGACATATTCACGACCCGGCGCGCCGCATCACGGGCGCTCGCGGCCTTGAGGTGAACGACACCGCCATCCGCCTCGATGCGGCCCGAATTCGTGACCAAAGCCTCCATCGCGGCGTCATCACTGTTTGAAGGAACCGCAACCTGTAGAAACCCATCACCGGACACGTCGAGCGTCACTTGCTCACCCGCGCCAAGTCCCACCTTGCCCATCGGCACCCGGATCACACCCGAGTTCGACACTTTGCCGCCGATCAAGGCTGCGTAACCGCCGGGAACAACCTGAATCGTACCCACGTTCTCGACCCCGGCCGAGGCCCCGTTGCCGTTGTAGCGATAACGGCCGTTCAGAAAGTCATCGTCCGAGATGTTCAGGGTCGAGGCCACAAACCCGCCGGTGTTCACATGGCCGTTCGGGCCGATGAAAATGCCGTTCGGGTTGACGAGATGCACCTGCCCGTTGGCGTTCAGTTGGCCGTGAATCTGACTGGTCGTATTCCCGGTGACCCGGTTCAGGATCACGCTTTGCGCACCCGGCTGATTGATATTCACGGTCGAGCCGGAGCCAATCGAAAACCCGTTCCAATTCACGATGGCCGCATTCGACCCTTGCGTGATGTTCAACTGAGTGCCGCTAGGTTGGCTGATTGCGACATCACCCGCAGCCACTGTCCCTCCGGTCGGGAGGGATTGCGCCAGCGCGGTCGTGCCCCATAGCACGGCCGAGGCCGACAGAAGAATGCGGCGTGAGACTGTCATGGCTGCGCTACCATCAGAAGCGGCGGCTGGCAGTGATGCTAAACCGGTTTCCATCTTCCCCAAGGTCATCACGTTCCCCCCTCCCATATTCCACTCGTACTGACCCGGACCGATAGGTCGAGTCCTCAATCGTAAACACATCAAAGCCCAGACCGTAGGCATATGCCCGGGTTGTGCCTTGTTCCAGAACAGTGGGTTGTTCTAAACCTAACACGCCGTAAGCCCCAAAAACATAGGGTTTGAAAAGGATTGGAAAGCCGGCCAGTTGTGTCTGTTGCGACCGGCCAAGCTCGGCCCGGGCGACCCAGCCGTCATCTCCGCGCAGGTCGCCCGCGTCGAAGGTCGATAGCTCGCTGGAGCTGGCAACACTGAACTGTTCCGACGTGACCAACGGATCGCCAAAGCTAGTTTGAATTCGGCCATTCAAGCTCACGGACCAATTGGCGTTCAACGGGCGCTGGTACTGCGCCGACAGCACAAGCTTGGTGAATTGCGCACTGGCGCCTTGCCGCGACAAGGGCGTATCCCCCGCCCCGACAGAGGTGCTGGCACCGAATGCATCCAGCCCGCGCGACAGAACAGCCCCGGCAGAAAGAAACGAGCCGTTGTCATAGGTCCAGCTTGCATCCAGCGTTGCCCGCAAGACGCTGAGGTCATCGTCATAAACCGGCAGCGACCCTGAGGTGGCAATCAGATCCTGCGAGTCGCTGATCCGGTCCAGGATCAGTTGCGACGACAGATTGTGACGCCGTGTGCGCACCCAAGGATAGTAGAGACGCAGGGAAAAGCGTTCGAATTTACTTGTATTTGGTACCAGCTCGGCATCCGGTTGCGCCTCACTCAGCGTGTATTCGGCGTTGAACGTCATCCCATCGTAACCGATCGGAAAAACCGTCCCTGCCGCCGCAATCCGGTATTGCGCCTCGCTTGAGAAGAACCGTTTGGGCGAACCGCCGACGCGGAAATAGAAGGTCTCTCCCATCTCCAGCGCGCCGTTGACCTCAAGGCCGAGGTTCAGGTTGCCCGGGCCAAGCTCATCCGACAGTGTATTGTCAAAGCCGTAAGAGCCGGTGATCTCTTTGAACTCACCATCCAGCGTCAGAATGGTACCGCCCCGCGCATCGCCCGCCGACAGGGTCGAGGCCAGTCGCACGCCAAACGTATCCCCAGCCAGCAATAGCGCACGTTCGATCTGTTGCAGTTTGATGCCCCGTTTGCCGATCAGAGGTTTGGTGATCATCACCACCCGCTCACGCGCCTGCTGAGGCACTTTCTCGGCATCAATGCGTTCGATGAACCCATCGATCACGACGATGCGTAACGTGCCCCCATCTCGCAGGGTCTGCTGAGGTAGGACCACTCGGCTAAGCACAAAACCAGCGTTGGTATAGGCGCTTTCCAATCGGTTGGTAGCGGCAAAAATCTCGGACACGGCTACGCGCTTGCCGGTCAGTCGCTCAATGAAAGCCGCATTTGCCGCCTCCATCTGAGGCAGACCATCTTCGATCCGCACCTGACCAACGGTCACAAACAGCCTGTCTGCGCCTTCGGGCACCGGCGCGCCCGGATCGCGCGCTACGGTTACCGAGCCAGTACTGCGCTGGTTCTGAGGCTGAAAGGTGGACGGGGCAAGGTTCGACGCGCTTTGCGCCAGCGCCGCCACGGAGAACACAATCGACGCGATCACTACGCAGTAAGCCAAAACCAGGAAACGACAGATCCGCGTCATATCAGAAAACACCCTCCACGCGTACCGGCCCGAACCAATGGGCCAGCAACGTATCAAGGAAATCCCATCGATGGGACCGTGGCAAGGTCGTTCTCAACATTCCGTAGCCCCCTTTGGAATAGATAACACTTTATTTACTTTGCACCCTATTGCGTCTGTGACGGACTTCACAAAGCGCAAGAAAGGCGCGGTCAGAGCATCCCGGCCTCGAGCCACTCTTCGATCTTGTTGCGACTAACCTCGAAATGCATCGAGTCCTCACGGCCCCAGGCAGCACCCCAGACCCAGCCTTCCTCGCGGAAGAAATCGGCAAGGATCGTCAGACCCAACTGAGTTTTTCCGTCGCCGAGTGTATCCAGAACACCGTCGATATTTAGGTCAACCGCGAGACCGTAAGCATGGGCCGAAGCCGAAGACGTCGCCCCGCGAATACGGCGCACACACAACGACCCGGCCGTATTGATACGCGCATAAAGGTCGGGGTCGGTGCGTTGAATGTTCTCAAATACAGCCCGCAGTGAATCAACCGCAGGTTTCAACATCCGCACCCGAACCGGCCCGACCTCTTCCAACACCAGAAGCTCCTCAAGCCGCGGGTTGGTCATCGACTGGCATTCATCCGTCAAATCCTCGCGCGGTAGGCCGAATGTTTCGCGCAAGAAAGACGACCCGGCCAAGTCCAGCTCCCGGTTCACCTTGTTGCGATTGGCGATCAGGACGACCTGCGCATAAGCGTCAATGATCTCATTGGGCGACGAGCGGTCAAACCCATAGTCATCCGCCGCCGAATTGTCTTGCGGGACGACCCCGGCACCATTCTGGGTGCGCGACACCTCAAGCGAAAGGCGTTCAACCTGTTCGCGCATATCGTCGAGCTGCTGGCTGAGCATCTCAATCTCGATCCGGGCCCCCGAGTCGATGGCGGGACCTTCGAAATTCTCGTCAAGTGGAACGACCAAAGGAAAGACGTACCAGATGATCGGAGCCAATATGATGGCCACTCCCAGAATGATCGCCGGAACGATGCGCATTTGCCTGATGTTTCCTGTATTCTGCCACCTTATAAGATGAACTTAAAAGGCTGGGCGCATGATGTCACGCTATTGACCTAAAAATGTCCAGCGCTTGTGTGACATTCTTCATTGTCGGTCGTCTGGTGGGGGGCTAATCTTCCCCTCAAACACGGAAAGGTTAGGGTTATGTCCGCATTTGCATCATGGAAGTTCATCGGGGCCTCGGCATTTGCCGTCCTGTGTACCGCTCAGTTTGCTCTGGCACAGTCAGGCGAGTTGACGGCAGACGAAATCACCGACGCGTTCAACAAGCAAAAGACGCGTGGTCTAGTCATCGTGCCGTCGAATTCCGGCGAAACGGCTGAGACCGAAGCTGAAACCACCGTCGCCGCCGCACCGACGGAATACCAGCCGGTCGCAAGCGAGGATCAAGTCAATATCCAGATCCGTTTCGATTTCGCCTCTGCCGCGCTGCGTGAGGATGAAAAGCCAAAGCTTTCGTCGCTGTGTCAGGCCATGAAGAACGTGGATGTGAACGTTTTCCAGATCATCGGCCATACCGACAGTGCAGGCTCCGCCGAATACAACCAGAACCTGTCGCTGCTGCGCGCCAAAGAGGTCAAGCGCTTTCTAGTCGGCGATTGTGGTATCTCAGAGCAGCGGCTTGAGGTACTGGGCGTGGGCGAAGCTGAACCTCTGAACAAGGACAATCCGCGCGCCGACGAAAACCGTCGCGTTGAATTCCAGGCCCTCGGCTGATTACACCACCACTCTAACTAAACCGAGGACAGCATGACGGACTCCCGCGCAGGCGACCTGTTTCAGCCGGGCGATCTGGTGAACAATACCTATCGGATCGAAGCGATACTTGGGCGGGGCGGTACTTCTGACGTCTATCGAGCCCGCTCCGAGATTTCGGGGCGGCTTGCCGCTTTGAAGGTTCTGAAAGCGGAGTTTTCCAGCAATGATGACTATCTGGTCCTGCTGACCCGCGAGGAAGAAATCCGTGACATCCGCCACGACGCGGTTGTCCGTTATTCAGAAAACAACCGAACCGCAGACGGGCATGTCTATCTGGTGATGGACTATGTCGATGGACCGGGCCTCGACCAGAAGCTTAAAACCGGCCCCATGTCGGCAGGCGATGTGCTGACCGTTTGTAAACGGGTGTGCGAGGGGCTTGAGGCCGCCCATGCCCGCAACATCGTCCACCGCGATCTAAGCCCCGACAATATCATTCTGCGCGATGGCGACCCGGCACAGGCCGTGATCATTGATTTCGGCATCGCAAAGGACACCAACCCCGGGGCCGAAACCATTGTGGGCGGTGAGTTCGCCGGGAAATACGCCTATGCCGCGCCCGAGCAGCTTTCCGGAAAAACCGACCAGCGCACCGACATCTATTCTCTGGGCGCCTTGCTGCTGGCCAATTTCCGGGGGCAAAAAGCCGATGCCGGGCGCAACCTGCTTGAAGTCGTCGAAAACAAGAAAGAGCCGCTGAACACTAAGGACGTACCGGAACCGCTGAAGTCGATCCTCGACAAAATGACGGCTCCGAACCCGGATGATCGGTACCAAAGCGCTGGCGATGTCCTTCGCGCCCTGGCGGCTGCCCGGAACGGATCGGCTGCCCCTCAAGACGATCTAGACGATGCGACCGTAGTCGCCCCGCGCGCGGCCCCTGCTGCCACGCCATCTGTCGCCCCGGTTACGCAGCCGGACCCGAAACCCAAGGCAACTCCTGCCAAAGCTGAGCCTGCCAAATCCTCGCGTGGAGGCGTGGTGGCTGCAGTCGGCGTGCTTGCGGTCGTTGGCATTGGCGCAGGCGGCTATTTCGGCGGACTGTTCGACAGTTTCCTTGCACCGCAATACCCGACCGTATCGCCCTATACTCTGGTGGCTGATAAACGACCCGGTCAGGCCCCTCGTGCCGTAGGCTTTGTTCCGTCCGAGACCGTGCGGGACGCCATGACCGGCGAGATCACATCCGAAGGGGGCGATGTTGATCTTACATTGGCCTCAGGTGACATTTCCGACACTTGGGGGACAGCGGTGACCGGCGTCATCGACGCCGCCATGGATCTGGACGAGTGGCGTTTCGTGGTCGAAGGCAATGAGGCTCGGCTGACCGGACAAACCACCGATCAGGCACTACATGCCGAGCTTGAGCAGCTCTACTCCGCCGGTCTGCCCGCCGGATTGCAAGGCACTGCAGATATCGAGCTGGAATCACTGTTCCTGTCCGCAGATGAGGTCCGACCCATCCTGTCCGGTCTCGCCGATTGCGGCGCGTTGAAACTGATCGACGCACCCAGCACGGGCTACGGCCCCGAAACACCGATCAAGGTTGGCGGAACGCTGGCCTCAAGGGACAGTTTGGTCGGGTTGGACACCGCGCTGACAGCCCTCGCTGGTTCCCGCCCTATCGATCTTGAGCAAGTCACGCTGCTGAACCCGACGCTGTGTCTGATCGAGAACTTCCTTCCCTCGGCACCCACCAGCGATATCTCGATTGCGTTCTTCAACGGAGAGCAAGGCAACGCGCCGAATCCGACCGGAGACTTCATTGTCGGGCAAAACCCGGTCATTGATGTCGACCTGCCCGACGATGTTCAGGATGGGTATCTGTCCGTCTCGGTCTTGGATGTGTCCGGCAATGTGTTCCACCTGCTGCCCAACGTCACCCGCCAAGACAACGATATCGCCTCTCTGCGCGACGGAGAGTCCGGGCCGATTTCCGTCCGTGTGGCCTATTCGATTGATGAAAGCCAAGACAACGGCGGCATCGCCTTTCAGGTCGATGACACCGCGCTGGGGAAAAGCAAGGTGATCGTTCTGCATACCGACAATCAACTGTTCAGCACCATACGCCCAACGGCAGAATCCGCTGCAGGTTATGCCGAGGCCTTGCGCGAGCAGGACCGCAATGTTGAAACGCAAATTCTATCTCTGGACAGCCGCATTCTGACAACGCTGGAGCAATAGGCTCCGGCGGCGTTCCTGCGTCAAAATGTGAAGTTAAAGGATGTCGACGACAATCACGGTAATGTTGTCGGCCCCGCCTCCATCCAGCGCGACCTGTATCAACTGATCCGAGACGGTCTCAATCGGCATATCCGACAGTGCTTTTTCCAGCATCGGGAAGGTCGCGTATTTACTAAGGCCGTCTGAGCAGATCAGAAAACGATCGCCGGGCTGAACTTCGCCACGGACCTTGTCCAGTTCAAGAACATCCCCAACGCCCACGGCCCGTGTGATCGCGTTGGACTGAGGGTGCTGCTCTGCCTCATCCCAGCTCATCTGACCGGCCAGAACCAGATCCGCCACGACCGAGTGATCGGTACTAAGCATCTGGATCTTGCCCTCACGCAGCAGATAAATACGGCTGTCCCCAGCCCAAAGCCCGACAAAGTGCCCATTGGCCAGCATCATGCACGCAACCGTCGTACCAATCGTGCCGCCACCTCGGGCATCTGCCTCTTGTCGGATCACGGCATGCGCGCGCTGGATTGCGTCCCGCAATGCGGTCAACCTATCTGCTGGGGCCAAACCGGGCGGGATTGCGGCAACCATATCCGCGACCAATCGGCTGGCATAGTCACCCGCGTCATGCCCGCCCATACCGTCAGCCACCAGCCAGAGGCTTTCTTCGGGCAGCGCCAACACCGCGTCTTCGTTGACCTTACGCCTGAGGCCTACATGGCTGCGTGCGCTGTACCGAACGCGGTGACTTGAATTCATATTGGTCGTGCCTCGGTCCACAATGCGGCGTGTAGGTTGAACAAGCCTTGCATGTTTGCCCCATCCGGTAAACCTTCGCAGATCATCATTCGGGGGACGCCGCCGATTTCGGTGCTCCAAACGCTTGGGGTGCGATATCTTTGCGACATCAACCCCGCCGCCAGATCGGGTAAAAGGCTGTCGGAGACTTCCCCGCGGGTCAAAACCATCGTGTTCCCATGGGCGCGCACAGGCGCCGTCGGTTGCTGCGTTGGAGCTGGCAAAGCGGCCAGACCTTCGGCCAGCTTGTCGCGCGTCATGTCATCTTCGAGCGCGGCAAGCGCCAGATCTTCAAGCTGCCGGTAGACCTCAGCCGCCCGGAAATGCGCCAACGCAGCAGACCCTTCGTTCGAGACCTCGGCAATCAAGGTCAAAGGAAACCGCCGTCCGACCCGATCCACCGAAGGCATAAGAACCCCCAGCATTTTCTGCGGCCCGGCCAGCCCCGGCGACAGGCAAAACCGCCAGATCGGAGCAGACATGTAGTGAGAATCCCACGCCTCAGCCAAGGTTTCCGACGCGGCCAACATGCTGCGCTGTATCCACTCATCCCACGGCTGCACAAACGCCTGTGACACCCCGAGGCGGAAGAAATCTCCGACCGAGGGTATCTTGCCGAATGCACCAAACCCGCCTGTTTGCATCAGAACGACTTGGGGCAGCTGAATTTCTGCAGCGCTGGCAGGGCGAAGGGGTTGATGACCGACCCTGACTGCAACTGGAAGATTGCGATGCGACCACCGACATTGAAGATCACCTTCTTGCGGTCAGACACATTGGTGCGCCTTACCTCGGCCGCGTCGAGCAGGCGGAACCAGGCCCAGGGGCCGTCCTTGGACAGAACGCTTTCGATATTGCGCTTTTCCGGCTCAAAGCTGACGCGCGCCAGCCCAACCGAGCCCGGCCATGTCACAGCGAGGGGTGAGGGCAGCCCACCGCGATGTTTGAACTCCAGCACTTGGCCATCAATCTCAAGCTTGACGCCTTTGGCCTTTGGGTCCAGTGCCTCGGGCATGATCTGGAATTGTATTTGCGGCTGCGGGCCCGCCGCAAAGAACGCCTCCTTGATCTCGGCGGCATTTTGAAACTGGGTCAGAACCGCCTGACTGATGCCCAGATCGGTCGCATTGACCCCGGACTTCCACGACCATGGCCGCGTGCGCATATCCACATGTTTGGCGAGGTTTTCGTTGAAGAACGAGTCGATCAGACCTTGCGGGCCGAACAACTTGCCAAAGTCACCCATCGCGACATCCGCGCCCGAGCGGCGGTTGAACGGATAGCGATCCCCGACAACCTGCTCGCAGAACGGCAGAACAGTCGATTGCCACCGCGCGTTGATGGACGAACGGGTACTATCCGAAGTAATCCCGGACGAGCCATCGATGATCTGCAGGGCCCAGCGTTCCATCGGGCCGGGAATACGGGCGGCCTCTTGCTGGAACTGCTGCAGAGCCTGCCCGGTTTCGCCACCCGAGACTCCGCTGAACGACATTTTGTTCAGCTCCTGATACACGCTCGTAAGCGACCCCATCAGCATGTCCAACTGAGAAGGCTGCCCCTCTTGCCGTTCAACCAGCTGATGCAGCCAATCGAAGCGATCCTCGACATATTGCCCCGGTGCCTGCACAGGCTCACCGGCATTGACGCCGCTGGTTTTGGCCAAGGCTTCCAACAGGATCTGTGTCTGCGCTGAGGTCGCGGATTGCAGCTCAATCGCGGCGGCACCGGAAACGCCTTCGCTGATCGCATCGTTGCCCGAGAGAATTGACCGGTTTTCGGTCAGTTTCGTCTCATCCGAGATCGAATTCAGGACATTCACGATAGGCGAGGTCGGGCCTGACAGCACATTAGTGACCTCAACTGCGTGGCTGAGGCTTTCCATCGGTACGATGTCGATATCGCCCAGCATGGCGTCATAGCGCGCGATGTAGTCGTTGTAGTAGAGGTCCAGAACATCACGGCTGAGGGCGGCAAGAGCCTGCTCGGTCTGTTCAGCCTCACCTCGGGGTCCCAGAACCCAGCTTTCCTTCTGCACGCGTTTGGCGACACCGATCGCCTCTCCAAGGAAGACGTTATTGAAGCCATTATAGGTAAAAATGCCCTCAATCCCGTCGTTCAAAGGTTTCCCAGAGGACCGCACCAGAACGCGACCAACAGCGGGGCCACCCACTTCGGTGATCCGCCACTCCGGCAGCGCTGTGGCCGCGGGGCTGGAAACGATGCCGTTATAGACACGCTGCGCCAGCGGGAGTTCCGACAGAATACCCTGAATCTGATCGACCATTGGACCATTCAGGGCGATCTCTTGCATCGGTTGGCTCAGCATGGCGTCGAGGTGATCGTTCAGATCCGCACGGAATTCCTCACGCGATGGGCCGGGGAAGGACACGCTCCAGTCAATGTTCATCCATTCCTTGACCAAATCCTGGTTCATCGGCCCCTGCAGACCCAGCATCAGATAGACCTTCAGCGCCTCATAGAGCACATCAGGGTTGTTGATGTTGGCGCTCATCTGCTCTTCCAGACGCAGCAGAAGGCGCGGCAACAGGCGCTGGTTCAACGCAGCACGGTAGGTTTGCGCCGCCTGTGTGCCGATCACGTCGCCCTGATAGAGGCCGTAGGTCAAACGTGTTTCAGGCTCAGGATCCGATAGAGTCGGGTTTGCTGGCAGGTCGCGCAACGTGTTCAGAGCTTGCACAACCGGAACCAGATCGGTGTCGCCAACGGGGCTGGGCGGCAAGGTGGCGGCGGCGGCCTGATAGGTCGAGACACCCTCCTGCGCCTCGGCGATCAGGTCGGTATTGCCCATGAAGCTGCGCACCAGCAAAGCCCCGACCGTGACGGCGGCAATGACAGTCGCGGCAATCGAGGCCCATTTGGTGATCTTGTAGCGCTTTTCGACCTTGTCATCGGCGCTGACCAGCCCGGCTTCGCGGAAGATCACCTGATCGAACAGGCGCGTCAGAAAATAGGAGCGACCAGATCCCTGCCCCGAGCCGATGGCCTGACGGCCAATCCCAAAGGTCCGCGCCATGCCCAGCATCAGACGGTCAATCGGCGTGCCTTCTTGCGTGCCAGACGTGAAATAGACCCCGCGCAGCATGTGGCGATGCTGATAGCGGCTGTCCTGAAACACCTCGGTCAGAAACTCATGCGCCACCTTGCGCACCGAGGCGACCTGCATCGGGAACCCGGCAATCAGAGCCCGGCGCTGCGGGTCTGTCTCGGTCTGCATCCGCTCCAACGACTGCGAGTTCAGACGGCCCAGAAGCAGGGCAAATTCCTCATCAAAAGCCGCGACCGGAGATTGCTCGCTACGCGACTTGTCCAATGGCAGAGTAAAGCCCCAGACTTGCTCGCGGTCTTCTTTGCCCAGATTGTCGTGGAATTCGGCAAAACCTGCGATCAGGTCAGCCTTGGTGAACAGAATATAAACCGGGAATCGCACGCCCAATTTTTCGCGCAACTCTTCCAGCCTGCGACGGACGGCCTTTGCGTGTTCCTTTTGCGTGACCTCGTCCTGCAAGGACAGGTCAGACAGCGAAATCGCAATCATCGCGCCATTGATCGGCTGCCGCTTACGGTATTTCTTGAGCAGGTTTAGGAACCCGATCCAAGCCGCATTGTCGACCTCGGCATCGCTTTCCTGCGTCGTGTAACGCCCGGCCGTGTCGATCAGAACGGCGTTCTCGGTAAACCACCAGTCACAGTTCCGCGTACCTCCGACGCCACCAATCGCAGTCTTGCCTAGCTCATCAGCCAGCGGGAAGTTCAGGCCCGAGTTCACAATCGCTGTCGTTTTGCCAGCACCCGGAGGGCCGATCATGACGTACCACGGCAGCTCATTCAGATGGCGCCGACCGTTCTTTGATTTGCGCAAAGCCGCCATCGCGGTTTTTAGTTTGCCGCGAAGCTCGGAAATCTCGCTGTCGATCATGTCGCCGCCATCGGCGACGGATTCAGTGATCTCTTCGGTCAGTTTCTTTTCGCGACGTCGGCGCAGCAGGAAAATGGTCAGACCTATCAGGAAGAAGACCAGATAGATTACCCCGCACCAGATCAGGCGGGTTCCGACCCCGTCCAGCGGCCGCCACTCATCCGAGCCTATCCACGGGCCGAAATAGTACAGACACCCGGCCAGAACCGTCGCCGTGAAGAACAGCACGGTGTAGATCGACATGAAAACATATCTTAGAACGCGGCGGATCATCAGTTCTCCTCCTGAACCAGCAGGACTTCGATCCGGCGGTTCGTGGCCCGCCCTTCGCGGGTCGAGTTGTCGGCAATCGGTTCGCTATCGGCGCGGCCTTCGGCGCTTAGGCGGTCGGGATCGGAAATCTCACCCGCCATCTGGTTCATCACCGATTTGGCCCGTGCCAGAGACAGAGCGAGGTTGGACGGAAAGCGCGATGAGCGGATCGGCACATTGTCTGAGTGCCCAGTCACGATGACCCCTCCGGGTTCGCCGTCCAACGCAACGGCCACGCGGCGCACCGGCTCCTTGAATTTATCCTGCAGGTGATCCGAACCCGACCCGAACATGCCCGATCCCTTGATCCGGATAATCAGCGTGTTGCCCTTCTCAAAGACCTCAACCAGCCCTTCGTCGATCTCGGGCTGGAGGAAAGCAACGACCTTTTCGACCTGCGGTTGGGCTTGCGGCGGTGGCGGAGGAGGCGGCGGCGCGCGGCGCTGCAGCTCTGTCACCCGGCCAGCATCAATCACCGACATTTGTCCCACAAGGTTTTCCGTCTTGTTGGACAGCAGATAAGACAACCCGCCAAATTCGACCAGCAGCAGCAGCGCGGTCACGCCAACAGCGATCCAGACCGGCTTCCACAGGCTGAGGGCGCGGTAGGGTTTATCCACCCCTTCCCAATGCGGGGCGAGGTCCCGTTCCACGTCACCTCGTTGAGCGCGAATGATCCGCGCCAGGCCCTGACGGATCTGCATATGCTTGTCAGCGCCGCCCTGTTCGACGCGCAAGCGCCCCTCAAACCCAAGCGAGAGGCACATGTAGACGAATTCCAGCAGCTCAATATTGTTGGCCGGGTCCTGTTCGAGACGTGCCAGCAGGTCATAGAAGCGATCACCGCCGACGGTCTCTCGGTGGAAGGTGCCCACCAGCGACTGGGTCGCCCAACTGGATTGGCCACCCCACGGTGTATTCAAAACAACATCGTCCAAAGTCGCGCACAGTGCATATCGTGCGATCTTGACGGTCTGCGCCACTATGCCCGCCTGCAAAGCGGCATTTTCAAACGCGCGCACCTCGGCCACAACGCTTTGGCGCAGCTTGTCCGGATCCATATGCTGCGCGCGATTGCGAATGCGGCTGATCAACGAGAACAGCGACGCGGCGCAGGCATTCAGCCGGTTCATACCGGTGGTCGCGACCTCTTCCCCGCCCGACGCAGGCCGGGATTGGGGTGTCTGGGATTGAGGCACCCCGTATCCAGCGCCGCCCGGCGCAGGTTGCGCCATGGGCTCGGCGTGTGGCGCCTGCATCGGATCGGTATATCCGGCCGGTTGCTGCGGAGTCGGCTGTTGCGGCATTCCACCCGCCTGACGTCGCCCACCGGGATTGGGGCGAATGACCGTCTTGTCGGTGTCGTCCGGTTCGGCAAATGGATCTTTGTCGGACATTCTTTGACCTGTTCCCCTAAGGCTTCCGCGTCACGAGTGTGACCCACATATCAAGCCCTATCAAATTGTTTTGGCGCCGCCAGTGATCACGTTCACTCTTATTGGTTGCGGATCGCCCACAGCTCCATCTCAAGACCCGGATATTGTCCCGAAACATGAACCGCGATCCCACCCGAGGTGGTCATCTTGCCCCAGTATGGGCTGGCGGCATCCAGTTCGAAATAGACTACACCCGAGTGATATGGAATCTGCCGCGGGGCAACGGGCAACGGACGGAGCGTGATACCGGGAAGCGCCGAGTTTACCAGTTGACGGATTTCCTCAACCGGACCGGTTTTGGCCTGCCCGGCGAAATGACGGCGCACGTCCTCAGCCGGGATATCCGCATTTACGGCCAGAACGAAACCGGCGTTGCCGATCAGCTTGCGGTCGGCAATCACGCCCACGCTGATACCGTATTTCCGCGCCTCTAGCGGGATTGAAACCGCCGTCTGCTCCAATACGGAACTCAAGTACTGCCGCAGAGTCCGAATGACCGGCGCGAACGAAGCGGTCAGGTCGTCATGCTGGTAGGCCGGGAATTGCACGGCCTCTTTCTCGGTGCTCATGAAGGTCGCCAGCTCACCGGCGAGCGCGGCGCAGACACGGTAGACATGTTCGGGATGCACGTTTTCTATATTGGCGAAATGGCGCACCAAGGGCAGGTTGCGGTTGATGGTCATCAACAGCAGGAAATCCGAAATCTCGGCAGCCCCCTTTGCCGGTCCGCCATCCGAAAGACGCCCTGCCAAGGCCTGCATGCGGTGCGACAGCATCCCCTCAAGCTCATTCATGAAACCGGCCAGCGCGGCGGCGGCTCGCACGTCCAACACCGATGGGATAAAGCCGCGATCCAGGATGATCTCTTTGTCCGGACGCACTTCGATGATCTTGGCAATCGGGATCGCCAATTTATCCGCCAAATCATCCACTTCCAACGCGAACTGCAAGCGGAGTTTACCCACGCCCAATGTGACAGGTTTCTTTTGCTGGCTCATCACATCCGTGATTTCCTGCTCGGCCGGACGCAGTCGGCTGACCGATTGTTCGGCCCCGCTCAGATCCACCTCTGAGGCACCCTGCCGCCGTTGAGGAACCGTCAGGTAAACAACGCAATCCTTGATCGTCTCGGGCACTTCCAGCGCAGGAGGGTGATCTTCGGCCTGCGGTACGCGAAATACTTGCCCGTCAGGCGTCAGCCCCGAGCAGGATTTCAAGGCAAACTGACCGACCTTAAGCACTTCATCATCTATCTCTAACGCACTGACACCCCAGGCATAAGGCGTGACCCGGCGTGCGAGACCAGCCACCAGCGCTTCGGTATACCGATCCGCCTGCTGGAAGTGATGGGGCTGCAGAAACAACCCTTCGGTCCAAAGCACCTTGCTGTCCCAGGACAATGGCTGCCCTCCCTTGTTCTTGCCGCCCGCGAAGGGGCGTTACTTCAGCTTTTCCAGCTGTTCTTTATACGCGCGCGCGAATTCCCGGCTGAAGAGATCGTGAAAGTCGTTCTCTGCCTGATCCGAGATATCGGCATACATCTTCTCGTACACTTCCCAGTATTGGGCCTTTTTACCTTTAAAAAGTGACCCAAGTTTGCCGGAACCTTCAATTTTTCCCGCCAGCACCTCGGGGTCAAGCCGAGCCAGAACGCCCTTGAGAGCGGCCTCCATGCCCGTGACCATCGCGACCTCATGCGCCTTGATATCGTTCAGCGCCTGTTCGGTCGCCTCTTCCGAGGCTAGGTAGCCTTTGACACGTGGCTTGACCAACGCCTCAATCGCCTGTTCGGGGCTGATCGAGAACTTCAACGGGTTGTTGCCGCCAGCATTGATCATGGTCTGTTCGATACGGAACTCGGACTTGATCGAGGTGCGGGTCATCAGGATTTCCCGCAAGCCGGTGATCATCACCCGCAACACACGACCCATGCGGCCCATCGTGGCAGGCAGATCGGCGTCGTCAATGCGCAGATCGTCGACCTCCAACGCCTCCAGCAAGGCACGGGCAGCGGATTGATCGCCACCACCGGTCGGAACGGGTTTCTCTGCCTCAACCGGTTCGGGGGGCGGAGCAACATCAGCCTGCCCACCCGGCTTTGGCTTGATCGGAGGCGGCGCGGTGGGTTCCGGACGCGCCGGTTCAGGCGCGGCAAATGGATCCGAGGCAGAGCCGCCCGAGGGCGAAAGCAGATCATCGTCCCAGTCATCAGGGATCAGGTTCGCTCCGCCTGCGGAGGGTGCGGTAAACGCGTCGCTGGCCGAGGGGTTATGCATCGCATCGCTTGCGCCCATATCCGCATGCACGTCCTTGGGCTTTGCAAAGAACGGATCGTCATCCTCCAAGGGCGGCAGCAGTTCATCCATCGGGTCGGGCGTGGAAATCTGCCCAGGCCCTTTGGCTTCACCGCCCAAAAGATCATCCAGAAAATCCCCGCCTGGAGCGGCATCGTCCAGCAACGCCATCGGATCCGGCGCGTTCTGGGACAGACCCGGAGACACCCCCGCCTGTTGCGCAGGCTGGGGGATCGATTCTTCGAAACTGGGCAGGTCCGCCCCGATTTCGACAACCATCTCATACCCACCCGCGACCAGCACGTCGCCATTGTTGAGCGGCGTCGGTGTCCGACCTAGTGGGATTTTCGAGTAGTTCAGAAAAGTTCCGTTCGTCGACAGATCAACAATCACGACGTTTCCATTGTGATCTTCAATGACGAAGTGGCTTTTGCTCAGCGTCTTTTCAGGGTCAGGCAGAACCAGATCATTGGCCGGCCCACGCCCCACGGTCAAAGAGCCCCCCTGCATCGAGACCGGGCGCCCGTCGCCCGGCACCACGCCGGTGGATTGGAATTTCAAAGTGACCGTCATTCGTTTGTCTTCATCCTCCGACCAGTACGGTAAACTCGCCCTTGATGATCGGACCACCACAAGCGCAGGTATCCGTCACACGGGCGGCAGGCAGCTTGCCGATCAGAACGGTGGCCGAGCCCTTGATGATCGGGTGCGGAAATGCCGGCGTCGCCATATCTGAAAGACGCGCTGCGGGCAGTTTCCCGACTAGAACCGTCGTACAGCATGGTGGCATGATCGGCATCGGCACCGGAGCTGGCGGTGGCGGGGCTGGCGGAGGAGCAGGCAGCGTACACGCATGCAAATCCAAGATTCGTGCTTGCGGGAATCCCATGCTTACTCCTCTGTCTCAGCGCTGGCGTTCTCGCGGTCCAGCTTACCATTTCCACCCCGAGCAATATCGACCCCACGGTCAATCAGCAACTGCACGTAGGAGTCAAAATCCTCTTCATGTTTGTCCATTGCAACAACATTCATCGCAAAGGCCACAACTTCGGCCGCGCCGAGAGGGGCCGGAACGTTCGCCAGATCACCCGTACCCAAGGTCCCGTCTGAGTATAACACGCCCATGGCGCAGTTTACCGTCTCATCATCTGGTTCGGCGAGATCAATCGTCGCGCCCGCCTTGTCGCGGTTTTCTGGCGTAGGACGAAACACCCATTCCTCGGACGCCGCCAGCGCGGGTGTGTTATTGTCCGGGGCCTCACCGATATAGTCACGCGCGGCCAGACAAGACCACCACACGCGCTCTCGGGCAGGCAAGGCCACCCCCAGAAGGCGCAGGATGTCGATCACTGCGCCTTTCTCTTCCAATTCAGTCAACACCACATCCAAGGGCGCACTGGCCGGGGCCTCAAGCTTGACGCTCAGACGAGCATTGGCATCGGCCAGCATGCGCGCAGCGGGCATCTGGGGCGTTTTGGTCATTCCGGAAAAACGGTCTGTCATCGCGTCGCCCCCTTAGTTGATCATTGTCAGGCCGCCCTTGAGGGTCAGCATGGCGTCACCGTTGACCGTCGTCATCGGACTTTTTGCATCCAACTTGGCATTGGCCTGGACTTTGATCATCGTGCTCTTGATCGTAATGCTTGTCGGGTCCAGTTTGATCGATGAGCCACCAACCTTCAATTCGATCGACTTCATTGCGGTCATTGTGATCTTGCCCATTTTGGCATCGACCTGAATGTCACCCATCTTGACCGTCGTGGATTTGTCGCCTTCCTTGATCGTCTCGGCGTGATTGCCTGTGACGGTGCGGGTGGACTTGCCCTCGATAGTCTCGGTCTGGTCAGTCTTGATGCTGACCGTCTGGTTACCCTTCTCGATGGTGAAAGTATGGTCACCTTCCTTGATCGTCTCATCCACGTTCTTCTTGACCACTTGGCTGAGGCAGCCGTCACCGCCATTGCCACCCTTGTCCAGCTTGTCATAGCCAATGGTAATCGTGGACATATTCTTGACCAGCTTCTCGTGATCCTTCTGCGCTTGAAAGCGCACCAGTTCGGCGTCTTTCTTGTCCTCGAACATCAGTTCGTTGAACGTCTCGGCGCTGCCCTGTTTCGAGGACCGCGTCTTGATCCCGCTTTGCGTTTGGTTTGCAGGCAAGGCATAGGGCGGCATGGTGTCGGCATTATAGAGCATACCCGTGCAGATCGGCCGATCCGGATCACCCTCTTCGAACTGGATGACAACCTCCTGCCCGATCCGAGGGATACTGACCATGCCCCAGTTCTTACCCGACCAAGGGGTGACAACCCGCACCCAGCAGGTGGTCTTTTCGTCTTTCTTGCCTTCGCGGTCCCAATGGAACTGAACCTTGATGCGACCGTATTTGTCGGTCCAGATTTCCTCACCAGCCTTGCCGGTCACGATGGCCGTATGCAGACCCGAGATCTCGGGCCACGGGATCGTGCGCAGCGATTTGAATTCGGTTTTGCCGGGCTGGGCCTCAAACTCGACCATGAACATCTCATTGCTGTCCTCGGGAAACTCCAGCGCGCCGGTGTCCAGATCCTTGTCGTTCTTGGCAAATCCATAACCTTCGGTGGTCTGAAGAAAATACCGCGCCTTGGTGATCAGGTATTCCGCATTCTCTGCCTTGTCGGGATGATCTTTCAGCGTGAATTTGCGCCCGGTTTCCAGCGCCCGGACCGATGCCCGCCCACGCCGCCGGTCGAACAGAGCGTCCTCGGCCGTCATCCTCACCTTGGCCAGCGTATTGCCCGGCCCGGTTTCCTTGTAGTGACCAGGGATATCGTAAAGCTCCAGCTTGTCCTTGAATCCGTGCTTTGCGCCGGTCGGCGTTTTAGCCCGCGCATCCAGTGACGCTTTGGGCTTTTCGAAATCAAAATCGCCGAGCGAAACTACCCCAGGCCGTATCGTCTCGGACGCGGCCCATTCGGTGACCGAGTCACCAAGACGTTGGCTGTAATCATCCCCGCCCCGGAATTCGACCTTTGCGTCCCCGGCAATCGGCGTATGCGCGTTTGGTCCGTCGCACATGACCAGCGTCTCATTCTTGTCTTTGGCATTCGTGTAATCGAAATAGTAGTAAATGCCCTCTTCCTGCATCAGGCGCGAGATAAAGTCGAAATCTGTTTCGCGATATTGCACGCAATATTCGCGCTGCTGGTAAGTGGCGCGGAGGCTTTTTCTGAAATCCGTAAGCCCGTATTCACCGAAAATCTTTTCGATGATCTGCACGGTGGTCATTTCCTGAAAGATGCGACTGTCGGTGGTCTGCGTCAGCAGCCAGAACCAAGGGCGCAATTCGGCCAGAAACTGCACATAGCCATCGCGCAGCGCCAGCCGCTCCACCCTCACGATCGTGCCAGTGAATTTACGCTCGGCCCCGTCAGCAGCCAGATGGATGGTCATCACCTTGCCCAGTAGCTTGTCCAACGCAATCGTCGTCTTTTCCGACAGGAATTCGACCTGAATTTCGGTCAGTTTTCCCAGTTCTTCCGAGACGACGGCCCGCCTGATGACAAGATCATCCTCACCATAGCTATACGACCCCGTTATCCGAAGCGGCCACTCTTTACTTTGCAGACTCTCAGCCATTTACCGTTCCTTCCAATTCTCGTTCACCGCGCCGTCACAAATCGTTCAGCAGTGCAGCAAGTTCGGGGTCCATATCTTCATCATCACTATCGTCACCGTCATCATCGTCGCCGAATGACGCCAGCAGATCGTCAAGATCGCCGCTGTCATCATCTCCAAGGTCCAGATCGAGGTCGAAATCATCGTCGTCGCCTGTATCGAGATCCAGATCCAAATCCAGATCGTCATCCTCATCGGCCTCGGGCGCAGCTGGCACATCCGGCGACGGCGCAGGCGCGGGCATACCGGACCACGGGCCCAGAATCTCCTGCCCGGCGACCGAGTTGTACGAGCCCAGCCGGATTTCATCGCGGCCTTTGACCGAAAGCACCGGCATATAGCCGCGCTGGACCGAGTGTTCGTGCTTGGCCAACGTGATATTGCGTTCCGTACAGGGCAGCGCCACCTGATCGCCATAGCGGTCATTTACGAAATGGTAAGGTATGCCACCCAAGCTCATGACCGAGCCCAAATTCATCGCCTTGCCATTTTGTTTGAAGGAGCGCGCCAACAGGATCGTCACCAGAACCGCCGGATTGGCCCAAAGCATACCGCGCAGACCCTCAGTCTCGGTGAATTCCTCAAAATCGAACTCATAGATCGGCTCGGACTTGGCGCCGTAAGGCCGCCGCAGCAAGAACCGGGGCGACGCCAGGCCGACATGCCCGGCTTCGGGCATCGCGCGCAGGGTGTCCCAGGCTTCGACCACCAGCGGGTGGCGATCCTCGGGCTTCACATCCAGATAGGCCGGGGTGATTGCACTGATGAACGGCGCATCCACATGGGCCGCAACACGGCCAATACGGCCCAACAGTTCCGCATGCGGCGGGGTTTCTTCAAAGGTATAAAGCCCGATCAGCGCCGAATACCCGCCGCGCCCGTTTTCTTCGTCCAGTGGTTCTTCAGTCAGCAACCGAACCAGACCGGTTTTCGCCAAATCTTCCTCAGCGGCCAGATCCGCTGCGATCTCTTCGGCCGAGACATCATACAAAACCACGTCGAGCGTATCGTCATCTTCGACACTGCGTGCAATCAGATCAAGGCTACGCCATTGCGCTTCGACGGATTGGAACTCCGGGTGATGCAGGACCATGCGCATGGCTGCGCTCAGCGCCTCATCCACGGCCTTTTGCATCGCCTGCACATCGGGGCTGGGCAGTTTGCGGATATGCGGGCCGACCACGCGTTTCAGAAGGTCATCAACGGGTGAGGCCTGCGCCAGCTCTCCCGACGTATCGCCGATCAGCTTCTGGAAATCGCTGAGCTTCAGGTCAGCACGAACCGTGTTCCCGCCCGAAGTCTTGCGCGGCGGCACAACCGCCTGCCCGAACTCTTCCCCCCAACCAATCAACTGTTTGGCGGCGTGATCTGCAGTCCCACCCGCGCTCAGCTGGCTTTTCAGACCCGAGAGGCCATCGAACAGTTCAACCTTTTCAAAAAGATCGTCGGGATGCAGATCGTCCAGCTCTTTCAGCTTCACTTCGATCCCGGCCCCGTCCTTGCCAATCGGCAGCACAAGATCGGTTGCGAAGCCCTCGATCACCTCTTCGACCGTATCGGGATCCAGAATGATAGGTTTGCGTGCGGCTAGGGCGTCGCCGACCTCAATTTGCCCGCGCGCCGCGCGGCCCGAGAAATCGCCAAAGATCGCAATCCGGAACCGGGTGCGTTTTAGCCGTTCCGGGTCAGGTCGGTCCGCACTCATGCGGCCAAAGGCCAATTGCGGCTCGTCGTCCAGTTCCGCTGTTGCTTCTGACGCGTCATCGGCATCAAGTTCACCCAGCAGAGCGTCCAGATCATCAGATCCGCCCTCGTCGTCCAGGTCTAGATCGCCCAGCAAGGCATCCAAGTCATCTGTCGTTTCGTCAGAGGATTCCCCGTTATCCTCATCTGCGCCCAAATCGTTCAACAGATCATCAAGGTCGTCTGAACCGCTCTCGTCGTCGCCAAGATCCGCCAACAGAGCGTCCAGATCATCTGCTGAACTCTCCTCTGACGGGCTGTCCTCGTCCGACCCCAGGTCGTTCAACAAGGCGTCCAGATCATCCCCGCCAGCATCCTCATCCTCAACGTCGTCGCCAAGGTCTGCCAGCAGCGAGTCCAGATCATCTGTATCCACGTCTTCGGTCTCATCACCGCCTTCAAGATCACCCAGCAAGGCGTCAAGATCGTCCGCGCCGGAATCTTCATCCTCAACATCATCGCCAAGGTCCGCCAGAAGCGCATCGAGATCATCGTTATCCGCGTCCTCAGCCTCATCATCGCCTTCAAGATCACTCAGCAAGGAGTCCAAATCGTCTGAACTAGCGTTGCTTTCCTGGTCAGATTCCAAATCACCTAGAAGCGCATCCAGATTGTCCGAAGCATCTTCTGAGGTCTCTTCGAGAGTACCAAGCAGATCGTCTAGATCATCGCTCGCTTCATCACCTGATGCGGATGCATCCTCATCCGAACCAAGGTCATTCAAACGATCATCCAAATCGCCGTCAGGCTCTTCCGCTAAATCTGCAAGAACATCTTCTATGTCGGCTTCGTCAACCTCATCAGCTTCGGGTTCTACCAAATCCCCGAGGATGTCATCCAGAACATCCTCCTCCGGCTGTGCCTCGTCAACAGAATCCGCCAGATCGGAAAGCAAATCATCTAGGTCGGACGCATCTGCCTCTGGATCAGGTTGATCCTCGCTGGCCAGGTCACCAAGGATGTCCTCCAACGGATCTGCCTCATCCGTGCTGTCCAGTTCGGGCACCGAGGCGAGAATGTCATCCGCAGCAGGCTCATCAGCTTCATCGGGAGCCTTCTCCGCCAGATCATCCAGCAGACCGTCCAGGTCCACGTCGTCCGTCACCTCATCTGGGGCAGTGTCGGCGAGGTCGGACAAAATGTCTGAATGATCTTCTGCAACCTCTTCATCGGCATCCGGAAGCGATGAAAACGCCGCATCCAGTGCGCCGTCCTCTTCCGTCTCCTCCAGCTCCAGATCGGCCAGTTCAGAGAGGATATCATCGCTCTGATCCGTCTCGGATGCGGCTTCAACCTCGGGCACTGAGGCGAGAACATCGCCGAGCGTGTCCTCTTCGATCTCAATGTCCAGCGCGGCATCTGCAAGGTCCGACAGGATGTCATCGGACCCATCAATCTCATCCGCGACATCAGTTTCGGGCAGAGACGCCAGGGCATCGGACGCAGAGCTGTCTTCGACCTCTTCCGTGTCCAGATCGCTGAGGTCAGATAGAATATCGGAGGTCACATCCTCACCCTCGGCCATGTCGGGCGCGGCATCGGCTAGGTCGGCAAGAACATCCGCCGAGGCATCCGAAACGTCGGGCAGCTCAACCTCTGGAACAGAAGATAGAGCATCCGCGACCGACGTATCCTCTGGTTCATCGTCAGGTTCAGCGCTGGCCAGATCGGTCAAGATATCATCCGATGCGTCCTCTTCCGCCATAGGCTCGACATCTGGCAGGCTGGACAGGATGTCATCTGCGGCGGTGTATTCAACCTCATCCGCAGGTGCGGCGTCGGCCAACTCCGCGAGAATATCGCCTGACGTGTCGGCTACCTCAGTAACCTCGGTTTCAGGCAGCGAAGACAAAGCGTCCGTGAGAGAGGTATCCTGAGCCGTTTCCTCGGGTGCGGAGGCCGCTAAATTGGACAAAACATCCGCGCTGTCATCTACAGGCGCCTCCGGTTCAACCGAGCTGGGCAAAGAGGACAAGGCATCCGCAACGGCTGTATCTTCAGGCGCATCCTCCGGAGCGTCAGCCGCCAGATCGGACAAGATGTCATCCGATTGATCTTGCTCCTCGGCAGCCTCAACCTCGGGCAAAGACGCAAGCGCATCCTCCACCGAATTGTCGGCTGCGGCATCTTCGGGCATCATATCCCGCAAGGCGTCCAACGTGGCCTCATTGTCCTGCTCGGGGAGCGCACTGCCCGCAAGGGCACCCAGAAGGGCCGGATCGGCCAGCACTTTTTCGATCAGTGTCTCGGCCCCGGTCTTCCCATCCATATAGGCCATCAAGGTCGACAATTGCGTGCGGGCCTCAAGCAGTTTACGCAGAGGCTCGATTTTTGACGCGATCTGGGCCGGGGTGAAATCGGCCATTTTCTCGAAAGTCAGATCGACGGCCAGATTGCCCTCACCTGTCAGTGTATTGGGCACGGCAAATTCGACACGCGGGGCCATGGCCTTCATGCGGTCGTCGAAATTGTCGACATCAATCTCAAGGAATTTGCGATCCGAGACTGCGGGCGTTTCGACCGTGGACTTGCCGGAGAGATCGCTCATCACGCCCATGACAAAGGGCAGTTGAACCTTTTTCTCGGCCCCGTAGAGTTCCACATCATATTCAATCTGAACGCGCGGAGCCCGATTGCGGGCGATGAATTTCTGAGAGCTGTCAGCCATCGGCCTGACCTTTCAACTCGGCCACTTCACTCCGCAGGGCGCGAACCTCGACCAACAGTTCCTTGACGCGATCGTCTACGATATCAGTCTCGCTTCGCACCAGTTCGCGCAGGTGCGAGAACTCTTCAACCGACTCGTCCTCCACTGCGGATTGCATGGTGTTGACCAGCAGACCGATGAACAGGTTCAGAACCGAGAAGGCAGTGATAACGATGAAGGGCACGAAGAAGATCCAGGCGGTGGGATGAACCTCCATCACTGGGCGGACGATGCCCATCGACCAGCTTTCCAGCGTCATGATCTGGAACAGCGAATAGAGCGATTTACCCAAGGATCCGAACCATTCCGGGAAATCCGGGCCGTACATCAGCGTCGCCATGACGGCAAAAACGTAGAACACGATTGAGATCATGATGATCACCGCGCCCATACCTGGTAGCGCGTCCAGCAAGGCCTGGACCACCGCCCGCATCTGCGGGATGACCGATAGCAAACGCATCGCCCGGATGACCCGCAACCCACGCAGCGCGGACAGCCCGTCGCGGTTGGGCAGCAAACCCAGCGTAACAACAACAAGGTCAAAGATGTTCCAGGCGTTGTTGAAGAAGCTGAACCGGTAAGCATAGAATTTCATCAACAGCTCGGCCACGAAAATGCCCAGCACGATCTTGTCGATCACAACCAGAGTCGGGCCGATACTAGACTGAACCGAAGGAGAGGTTGATAGCCCCAGCGTGATCGCGTTGAAAATGATCACACCAAGAATGGTGTTGGTCACAGCCTTACGCTCGACAAACTCGCGCACGGTGTCGCGGAGCGTTTCGCTCTTCTCGATACCGGGTTCCACCAACACCTCCTGTTGCTTTGGGTGTCGGGCGCGGCAACCCACACCCGAAGATTTACGTGTTTAACCAACGACGTCGCTGATTCCGTCCACCAGTTTGTAGACCCCTTTGACCGAGGTAAACATGGTCTTGGTCTCTTTCAGAACCGTCATCTTGTCCAGCTTCTTCAGCTTGTCCATAATCGTGGTGTCATCCACTTTCAGACCGTTGCCTTCCATCAGAGCCTCCATCTCGGCCAGGAACTTCTGACGTTCTTCGAGCTTGGCAGCCATGGCGCTGGCCTCACGCTTGACGGCCATACATTCGGCCCCGAGCTTGACGCCCTCTTTCAAGGTTTTCTGCGACTTCGCAGCCTTCATTAGCTTGTCAGCGGCCTTGCCCAGATCATCGACCTTGTGGCGCGTTTTCGTCGTATGCTCACGATAGAGCGCGCGTTTCTTGTTCGAGTCCTTTTGATAGACCTGATAGCCCTTGATCGCGAAATCCGCGATTTCCTTGGCGATCTTCTTGGCGTCCCGGCCCTTGGTGACCTCATCCCCCATGGCGAGGGCCTTGGCAGTCAGTTTCTTGATTGCTTCCATCGGCTTCTTGACTGAGATACCGGAAGTATCCGTAATCCCCTGCCGCTCTGCCGCCTGCATGATCGAGGTGCCGCGGAGCTTGATGTATTTCTGGATGGCGCCTTCCAAATCCTTGCGCAGTTTTTCTTCACCCTTCAACTGCTGCTGAACTTCTTTGCCCAGATCGTAGACCTGTTTTACAATGGTCTTGTAGGCCATGACATCCGCGCCCGAGGTCGCCACAAGCCGCGTGACAGCTGTTCCGATCTTAATCACACCGGCGGTGACCTTCAGCGTAGTCTTGACCCGCGCCTCTTTCAGCAGCTTGTCCTTATTTGCCTCAACCTTGATCTGCTTTTCGATCGCAACCTGAGCGGCTCCTTCGGCCGACCGCAAGGCGTTCTTGATCATCTGGTTGGTGGCCTGGATCATCTTCTCAGCTTCAGCCTGAGATTTCTGACCCGGCGTCTTCATCAGCTCGGCGACTTTCTTGTCGAGCTTGACCGCCTCCTGACTGATCACCGTCTCATAGCGCTCCAGCTCTTTCATACCGGCTGCTTCAAGACGTTTCAGCGTGGTCGACGGCACCGGACCTTTGGCCGTGACTTCGAATTTGACGTCAACGCGGTAGCTGGGGATCTCAATATACTGAAGCTTGGGCTTCGACCGGATGAGATCGACCACGTAAAACTTGTGAGGTGTAACTGTCTGCTTTGCCATTTTTTTCGCGCCTATATTCCGTTTCGTTCCTGCCGGATGAGGTCGGCGCCACGTGGCTTTGGGCCACGGGCGCCGCCCCGCCGCTTAGCCGATCGCTTCTTCCAGCTGATCCTTGCCTTCCGAGGCAATGTCGTTGAACAGCCCAAGCGCCGTGTTGACCGTGTCGAGCGTGCTCGATGCTTCCTTAAAGCCAACCCCAGCATTTGCACCCGCCAGCGTCAGGTTGACGACAACCGGGAATACCTTGTCGAAGATCTGCGCGTATTTCGGATTGCTCGAATTCAGCGCATCCAGCATCTTCTTGAGGTTCGGCGCGTTCTTATCCGCGTCCGAGACCCGCTTCATCATATCCGAACACCCATCCAAACCCTTCTGCAACGAGGCACGGGCTTTCTTGAGCTTGTCCAGATACTTACCGGCCTTCTTCGCGTCAGCCTGTTTCATGGCTTTCTCAAGCTTGTCGCATTCCTGCAGGCCCTTCATGATCGCCTGAGACAGTTTGCGCCCGCCAACTTCAAGCCCGGCGACTTTGTTTTGCCACAGACCATAGTTCTTGTCGCATTTCGGCAGAGTGGCCAGAAACGGCGTATCGGTGCCCAAAATACCCTTTAGGACTGAGGCACCAACCTCGGCACCGCCCTGAACCTGCTTTTTGGCCTCGCCTTCCGCGGTGCGATACCGCTTGAGGAGCGTGTCCAGATCGCTTTTGAGGTTCTTTTCGACCTTCTCGGCCTCTTGCGCGGCGTCCTTGATCTTATCGGCCAGTTGCGCAACGCCCCGCACCAGCGAGACGATCCCCAAGGCCAGCGACGCGCCGCCTGTTGCGGCCGCACCGGCCACGCCCGCGGCCCCGCCGACGACACCCAACACGCCAAGCGTGATGTCAAAGCCGGTTTTGACCTTATAGTCCTTGTACTGCTGCTTGCGCTTCACAAAGGCCTGCCAGCGCTTGGCGGGAATCGACTCATAGTGCTTTTTGGCGCCGTTCATGATGGTCGCCAGCTTGTCGTCGAACCCCTTGATCAACGCCGCGCGTTTCTTTGCGTCGCTGGCTTTCTTGATCGCCGCATCCGTCGCCATCAGCTCTTTGGCGATCAAGGCGACCAACTTGTCGGTCACAGCATTGGCGTCATCCACCATCTGCTGCGGCGTGACATAGTCGCCTTCGTCTTCCAGAACATCCAGAAGATCATCGTTCAGCTTCAACTGGAACGCATAGCCCTTCAGCTCTTTCAGCCAGTCGGGCTTGTATTTCTTGGTAATCTCGGTGCCCAGATCCTTCTTCCAGATGACAACCGACTTACCCAGTTTCTGCTTGGGCGCATCGGTCGAGGCCGACTTGGCCCGAGCCGCTGCGTCCTTTTTCTTTTCCTCGAGTTCCTTTTCTTTCTTGTCGATGATCTTGGGGTACTTTTTCAGGACCGTCACAGTATCCGAGTGCTTGCTGCCTGCGAGCTTCACAGCCTCGGCCACCTTGCGCTTGACGTTGGACAAGGCTTTCAAAGTCTTGTCCCAATCCATCTGATCTTCGGCGACCTGGTATGCTTTCAAAGCATCGCCCAGGCCGGTTTTCTTCATCAGCTTCGGTTTGTTCTTGGACCACCATTTCTGATCCAGTTCCGGTGTCATAGTCGCCTTCATAAAGTGTCCCCTTTCTCGGTCAGACGCATCATGCGTTGCGCTCAATCAAACCCGTAAGTGAAGTCCCCGTCTGTGACGTCGATCACGACTTTGGAAACTTCTTCGCCCTCCATCATTCTTTTTAGGAATTCTGCCGATATATCCGGCAGCATTGTATTGGTCACGATCGCGTCGATCATACGACCACCGCTGTCCAGCTCCTGACAACGATTGACGATCTCGTCCACCACGGCGTCGGTGTATTCGAATGGTACACCATGAGCAGATTCGACGCGCTTCTTGATTCGGCCAAGTTGTAGCTTTGTAATCTCGCCCAGCATCTCGGGGCTGAGCGGATAATAGGGAATCGTCACCAAACGACCCAACAGCGCTGGTGGGAACACCTTCAGCAGCGGATCGCGCAGTGCCTTGGCCATGCCTTCCGGATCAGGCATCAAGTCCGGATCGGCGCACATGTCCATGATCATCTCGGTACCGACATTCGAAGTCAGCAGGATCAGCGTGTTCTTGAAGTCGATCACGCGGCCCTCGCCATCCTCCATGACGCCCTTGTCGAAGACCTGGAAAAAGATCTCATGCACGTCGGGGTGGGCCTTTTCGACCTCATCCAGCAGCACGACGGAGTAGGGTTTGCGCCGCACCGCTTCGGTCAGCACGCCACCTTCGCCATAGCCGACATAGCCCGGAGGGGCGCCCTTCAGGCTGCTTACGGTATGCGCCTCTTGGTATTCGGACATGTTGATTGTGATGACGTTCTGTTCGCCGCCATACAGCACCTCGGCGAGTGCCAGAGCGGTTTCAGTCTTACCAACGCCGCTGGTGCCTGCCAGCATGAAGACACCGATAGGCTTGTTCGGATTGTCCAACCCCGCGCGGCTGGTCTGAACCCGCTTGGCGATCATTTTCATCGCATGATCCTGACCAATCACACGCTGAGCCAGACGGTTTTCGAGGTTCAGGATCGTCTCGATCTCATCCTTGACCATGCGGCCCACGGGGATACCCGTCCAGTCGCCAACAACGCTCGCCACCGCCTGATGATCGACGATGGGTAGGATCAATGGGCTATCGCCCTGCACTTCTTCCAACTCGGCGTTCTTGGCTTTCAACTCGGCAAGCAGAGCATCACGGTCGATGGGCTGTGCGTCTGGAGCCTCTTCGGTCGCGGCTTCGCCTTCGGCAGTGCCGGTGCCTTCGACCTCTTGCCCGCCAGCGCGGAGCTTGGCGCGTAGGTCGAGGATTTCTTCGACCACTTTCTTTTCAGCCTCCCAACGCCCGTTGAGTTCGGCCAACCGCGCCTCTTCCGCCTCTTTCGCGGTATTCACGGCCTCGCGCCGGTCAGCCACGTCATAGCCTGCGGTCTCATCGCGTTCGATGATCTCCAACTCGGTGGTCAGCGCCTCAATCCGGCGCTGACTGTCGTCCACCTCGGCCGGAACCGCGTGCTGAGATACCGCGACCCGCGCGCAGGCCGTATCTAACAGGCTGACCGATTTGTCCGGCAGTTGCCGCGCCGGGATGTAGCGCGCGGACAGCGTCACAGCCGCTTCGATCCCTTCGTCCAGAACCTGAACGCGGTGGTGTTTTTCCAGCATCGAGGCGATGCCGCGCATCATCAGAACCGCTTTTGGAATATCGGGTTCTTCGACATGCACCACTTGGAAACGGCGGGTCAGAGCCGGGTCTTTTTCGATGTATTTCTTGTACTCGGCCCAAGTGGTCGCGCCGATGGTGCGCAGCGTGCCACGCGCCAGCGCCGGTTTCAGCAGGTTGGCCGCGTCGCCCGTTCCGGCAGCGCCCCCAGCCCCGACCAACGTATGAGTCTCATCGACAAACATCACAATTGGAGTCGGGCTGGCCTGAACCTCATCAATCACCTGACGCAGGCGGTTTTCAAACTCACCCTTCATTGACGCGCCCGCTTGCAGCAGACCCACATCCAGAACCAACAGGCGCACATCTTTCAGCGCCGGCGGCACGTCGCCGCGCGCAATGCGCAGAGCAAACCCTTCGACCACGGCGGTCTTACCAACGCCCGCCTCACCGGTCAGGATCGGGTTGTTCTGACGGCGACGCATCAGCACGTCGACGATTTGGCGGATTTCCTCGTCCCGACCCACAATCGGGTCAATCTCACCATTGCGGGCCTGTTCGGTCAGGTCTGTGCAGAACTGCTCCAACGCCTCACCCTTGCCCATCGCGCCGGGGGCCATTGCGCCGCTGGCCTCACCGGGCTCGGCGCCACCGCCCACGTTCGAGCCATCCTGCGCGCCCAACGTATCCTCGGGCGAGCCATCCGTGGCCTCTCCAAAGCTTTCGGCCAGATCATCGGCACCAATCTTTGCCAGTTCCGGCGACATGCTGGCCAGAATGTTGCGCAGAGCAGGCGTCTTGAGCATGCCGAGGATCAGATACCCGGTCCGCACTTTGCTGTCCGAATACAAAAGCGAGCCCCAAACCCAGCCGCGCTCCATCGCGTCCATCAAATGATCGCTGAGGTCCGAGATCGAGGACGCCCCGCGCGGTAACATATCCAGGCTGCGCGTCAGCTCCGATGCAATCTTGCCCGGATCCAGATCGTAATGCTGGATGATGCGGTGAACGTCGCTATCCTGGCCGTTCAGAATCTGATGCAGCCAATGCTGGATTTCGACATACGGATTGCCCCGCATCTTGCAGAATACGGTGGCCCCTTCAATGGCCTGATAGCCCAGCTTGTTCAGCTTGCCGAACAGCGATACGCGGCTGATTTCCGTCATCTTCAATACCTCTCGTTATGGGCCAGTTCTTCGGCCTCGAATTCTTGTGATACATATCCGGGATACAGGATCAGATCGTCCGCATCCGGGCGGTTCTGTTCAGGATCATCGCGGGTTCTTATCCAGCTGGTATGACCCAGCTGCGTCGTTCCACCCAGCGAGGCGCGCGGCACCTCATCACCGGCCAGCACCAGATTGACCTCCCAATCCAACGTGTCACCGGCATAGGTGCGGATGATCGCCTCCATCCGTTCCTGAGAAACACCGCCGGGCAACAGGCGTTTATAGTCTTCAAGCGACAGAGGCCCGATGCGAATGCGGAACTTGGCCGCGCGCGACCAGACGCGGTTGCCGATGCTAGTGGATTGCCCCAATCGCGCTGGAGAGCCGAGCTGCCAAGTGTCGTCCGGCTCCAACTCCAACCACGAGCCGACGAATTGCTGCACATGAGATTCGACCCCGAAATAGTCTGACAGGATCGCGATCAGGCCTTCGACTGTTTTCGTCCCTGACCCGAGATGCCCCGCAAAGAAACGGCGCAGCATGTCTGGCATCGCATCGCGGTCGCTATAGTCCGCACCCTTGAATCCAGCCAGCGCCGCCACGCGCTGTTCAAACGGATCATCGCCCCGGTCAAAACTGGGGGCAGGCTCTGCCGCGGCCCAGGCGCGATAGAGCAGGCTCATCATCCGGTGAGTCAGCATATCGGCAAAGGCCACAAAGGTCGGGTCACGGTGGTTGCGCTGGCGGTCGCGGGCGAACTCAGTCAGGTGAAGAGGCAGAGGGCCTTGCGGACCAAAAAAGCCAAAGAACAGATTGTTGAGCTTGCCCGGCGCGCCGTCGGTCGCCGGTTCAAACCGCGTCAGCGTGTTGGGCGGAAAGGCCAGTGAGACATCCTGCCCCAAACGCACGCGATCCTCGCGCGGGCGACGCGATTCACCCAGGCGCGGCGCATCCGCATAATGCGCTTCGATCACCCGTAACGCCTGAAAGACGTGATGCCTTTCAGGATCAGCCGCCAGCGCGGCCAGCAGGCTCAGATGATCCTGCCCAGTCCGGCCGCTGGTCGCCATCTGGCAATCTCTCCTCGTCGTTCAGTTTTCAGCACGGTTTCCGTGAAGCTGTTGATCGTGGTGTATTTGCGGAAGAACCGCTCGAGCACCGCGCCCAGCACATAGACGCTGGTGCCTTCGTAGAAACTTTCGTCAAATCCCAGCGTGATCTCCAACCCGCGCACTGCCGTGCTGAGGACCTCGTCGCTCATCCGGCGCACGATGGGCCGGCTGGTGACCGAGACTACGCCCTCAAGCTGTTTCTCGGTCACGCGGTTGCCGAGCGGGGCATAAATACCAAGCAATTCGCGCAAAGCGCCCGCCCCACCTTCTTTCCCGTCGCCGGCAATGGACAGGTAATTGAGGCTGAGATGGCTGATCAGTTTCCACGCAGCATCACCCTGAGCCAAGGTCGCATGCGGGCGCGTGGGTGTCACCGGCGTCCGGATTGTCTTTACCGGACCACCATCCGGCAGGTGAAAGACGTCATCGCCGCCTGCGGCTAGCAAGAGGGGCAAATCACGGTTGGAACATAGCGCCTCAACCGCCAATTGCTCCAACGATCCGGGATAAGGCGCCTGCGCCCGGTCAACCAAAGTCAGGTAAACCTCAGACCCCAGATACGAGGTCCGCACGCCCCGCAGTCGTTCCTTTTCATTACGCTGCCGCATCCGGCGTTTGATCGTGTAATAAGCCGAGTGATTGTCGCCCGCAGCCGTCAGGTCAGTGTCGCTATAGAAAGGGCGGAAAGGAATATCCCCCTCTTCATCCGATTGAATACCGGTGACGCGTTCAATCCCAAATATTTCATAGTCGAGACCCGCAGTGCGGTTCGGAACGACATGATGCTGCGTGTCCATTTGGGTGATATGCACCCGGTCGCAGCGGCGGTGGAACAGGTTCACCGCAGGCACCGCGTTCAGGGCAAAGGCCGCAGGGGTCACGGCGGGGGCGACATCGCGCATCCCGTCCTGCAACAGGATGTAGATATCCACATCCGTGCCCGCCGATTTTTCGAGCGCGGGTCGCAGGCCGGTCAGTTCCACAAAGAGGAACCGTTCCGGCATCGCAAAATATTCCTGCAGTAGGCGATAACCGTCGAAGGACTGGCGCGGGGTTGGCAACAGGGCCTCATCCGCGTCAAACCCTTTGGGCACGACTTCCGCAGTCGTCAGCCGGGTGGTCCAGTCCGCGCGGCGGTCAGTCGAACGCCCCGTCAGCCCAACACATTGGGTGGCCAGCAACTCATGCAGGGCCCAAGCCTTGCCGCTCTGGGTGTCCAGATGCAGCACAAGGCTGTCCATTCCCAGTTCGGCCATCGGCTCACCGTCGGTGCGATTCAAACGCAGGCGAATACCAGCGCGCGCGTCAGTGTCGCGCGCCACCCCGGCAGCCACCAGCTCTCCCCGGCCGTCAATGTACTCGGCTTCGGTGATTTCAATCGGCCAGAGGGTTAGGTCAGAAGAGGTGGTGAACTCACACGCAGTTTGTTCGCCCTCGGCCAGGCGCGCGCGCAAAGTGGTGCCGCGCGGGATCGGGTAGCCTTCTTTCAGGGCGGCATTCCCGATGTCGGGCTCCATCTGCGCTACCATCATCGACGGTGTCGGGGCCAGGTAATGCGGATAGACAATCTCGAGCAGGTTCGAGGTGAAAGTTGGGAACTGCATGTCCAGTTCCAGCTGAACCCGAGCTGCCAGAAACGCGCTGCCTTCCAGCAGACGTTCGACATAAGGGTCGACAACCTCGATCCCTTCCATCCCCAGACGAGAGGCGATCTTGGGATAGGCATTTGCAAACTCGGCCCCCATTTCGCGCAGGAAAGCCAGTTCGGTTTCGTAGTGTTTCAGAAGCCGTGTATCCATCGCGCCTAGCTCCGCTCGATCGAGACTTCGCCGGTGGTCACATCGACCCGGCTGCGCAGATACAATTCCAGAGGCATGGGTTGTGCCCACATCACCGCACGGATGTCATAGTCCACATGCATCTCGCCCGATTGCTTTTCCGAGCGCAATTCGACCGCGACCGAGCCTTTCACGATCCGAGGTTCAAACACTTCGATAGAATCGGCAATGGACTTCTGAATGCGCTGGGCTTGTCGCAGGGTCGAGAAAGAGCCCGAAGTCTGGCGGATGCCGTAGTTCAGGACCGACTTGGAGGCATAAGGATAGACATCCTCATCAATCAGATCGGATTGATCGGTAGTGTTCAACAGCATGGACAGATCGCGCTGTATGATCTCGCGCAGGCGCCCGACGTCGATCACGCGGGTATCCCGCCCCTCTTTCAACTGATCCGGCGCGTCATCCGTCAAACGATCCAGAAGCGAGGGTTGCAGGCGTTCGGCAAGGGTCTTCTCAGCCATCTCCCGCCGTTTCCCCGGCACCGGCCGCCACGTCCAGAACCAGTTCGCGAATATCCAGAAGCGCGATGTCGGACTCGTCTGTTGTCAGCAAACGTTGGCCCAGCCCGACAAAGGTTTCACCGCCGGCATCGACCCAAGTGGTCGCCCGTGCCAGACGGGCAGCATCATCGCCCTGCTCGGTCGACCCGGCATAGCGTGTTGGGATCAGGGCAGCGAGTTCCCCTCCGCTGGCAACCGTCAGCGTGCAGGCTGTCCAGACCGCGTCACGCAGGTCGCTGGGCGGCTCGATGTCGATCCGTACGATCTGGGAAAACGGCAGCCAGAAATAGCGGCCGTTCACAATCACTTCGAGGACCGGCCCCAGCCGCATATCGGCATCCGCGATCCATTCGAACGCTTCGCCATTAACCGTACCGGATGTCGCGGGCGCAGCGTCAAATGCTTTTGCGCGCAGCTCGGCGGCCTGGTCGAAATGCCCGCCAGCTGTCAGTTTCTGTGCCTCGATCAGATGGGCCAGCCACTCTTCCGGCTCACCAAAAATCATCGGGGTCTTTTCACCCGCGAAAACCTTTTCGCGATAAACCTCGCAAATTATGGCCTCGCGGTAGGTTTTGGCCATCATCGTGGCCGCTTCATCCATCTCCGCGCTCAGTTTTAACTGGGTGATGGCGCGTTTCCAGTCGCCCATTACACAGAGCAGCTGAAACAGAAAAATCCGCAGCTTGGCGTCTGCGGGATTGGCACGGACTTTATCTTGCAGAGTGGCCAATGTGGCCGCCAGATCGCCTGATTTAAGATGCTCTTCCGGCGTCATGTAACCCTCGCGCAGTCAGTATGGAAAAAGTGCAAAAGCCCCGGCGGCCAATGCCACCGGGACCTGTAGTCGTTTGAAACGTTAGCTGACGTCGCCGGTTTCCAGGTTCCACAGGAACTCGTTGCAGTCGCTGAGCTTTCCGGTTTTGAAGTCGGCGATCTTGTACTTAACCGAGATGCCACGATACGCGACGGTCCAGGTTTCCGACGGGATCGAATCTTCGCCGCCATCTACCGAGTAGCTGTCCACGATCGCGTCACGCAGCTTGATGATCAGATAAGGCTCCATGCCTTTCTTTTCGTCATCGCCAGACCGGCACATATGGATCAGCATTTCCGAGTTCGACTTGCCCGACGCGACATAGGTCATGATCTTGGCGGACGCTTTGCTGAGCTCGGTGTTCAGGGTCACTTTGCCGAAATTCGCGTTGGCATAGCCGCGCTGTGTGGTACCCATGTCGGACATGTCCAGCGTCCGCTCAACCTCCCACGAGATCGACTTAACCGCGATCCAATCTTTGTGCTGCTTTTCCCGTGCTTCGCCCGGGAAGTCCATCTGTACAAATACGTTTTCCATTTTAGCCTTCCTCTTTTCTAGTTTCTAAACCCGGTTTACCGGAGGGTCGTGACGGCGGCAGTGAAACACATCACATGCCGCCAATTTTTTTGACCTTTATCCAGCTTTTTCGGACGGAAGTTTCGATACGAGACGCAGAGAGACCGACAGGCCTTCCAGCTGATAGTGCGGGCGCAGGAAGAATTTGGACGTGTAGTAGCCTGGATTGCCTTCGACATCTTCCACAACCACCTCGGCCGAGGCCAAAGGCTTACGTGCTTTTTCCGCTTCGGCCGAGATATCGGCGTTGAAGTCCACGTATTGGTTGATCCAGCCCTGCAGCCAAGACTCCATATCCTGACGGCTTTTGAACGAGCCAACTTTGTCACGCACCATGCATTTCAGGTAATGCGCGAATCGGCAGGTCGCGAACAGATAGGGCAAGCGCGCGGCCAGATTGGCGTTCGCGGTTGCATCCGCATCATCATATTCCGCCGGCTTGTGCAGCGATTGCGCGCCAATGAAGGTCGCCGAATCGCTATTCTTGCGGTGGATCAGAGGCATCATGCCGTTCTTGGCCAGTTCCGCCTCGCGACGATCCGAGATCGCGATCTCGGTCGGGCATTTCATGTCCACGCCGCCATCGTCGGTCGGGAATGTATGCGCGGGCAGGCCCTCGACCGTGCCACCGCTTTCCACGCCGCGAATGCGCGAACACCACCCGTATTCCTTGAAGGACCGGTTGATGTTCACCGCCATACCATAGGCCGCGTTGACCCAGTTATATTTGTCACTGGTTGCACCGCTGGTGTCTTCTTCGAACGCGAATTCCTCAACCGGTTCGGTTTTCGAGCCATAAGGCAGACGACCGAGGAAGCGCGGCATTGCCAGACCGACATATTTCGCATCTTCACTGTCGCGCAGCGACCGCCATGCGGCATATTCCGGTGTCTGGAAGATCTTGGTCAGATCACGCGGGTTGGCCAGTTCCGACCAGCTGTCCATCTGGAACAGGCTGGGCTTGGCCCCGGTGATCAACGGCGCATGCGCGGCTGCGGCGATCTTGGACATCTCGCCGAGTAGCTCGATATCCTGCGGGCTGTGGTCGAAGTGATAATCCGCTACCAGCGAGCCATAGGGTTCACCACCAAACTGGCCGAACTCTTCTTCATAGAGCTTTTTGAAAATGGGCGACTGATCCCATGCAGTTCCTTTGAACTTGCGCAGGGTCTTGTGCATGTCCTTCTTCGAGATGTTCATCACGCGGATTTTCAACATCTCGTCGGTTTCGGTGTTGTTCACCAGATAATGCAGACCACGCCACGCGCTTTCCATCTGCTGGAAATCTTCGTGATGCAGGATCAGGTTGACCTGTTCGGTCAGTTTCTTGTCGATCTCGGCGATGATACCTTCGATCGACCGCAAAGCGTCGTCCGAGATCAGGCCAGTATTGGCCAGCGCCTGTTCGGCCAGCGTCTTGACCGCGCTTTCAACAGCGGTTTTCGCCTGATCCGACTTGGGGCGAAATTCTTTGGTCAACAGCGCCTCGAATTCCGAGGACCCAAATGCTGTTGCGCCTTCGGCGGCTTCTACCTTGGCTTCTTCTTCGGCCATCTTTTACTCCTCCTCGGCGGCATCACCGCCCGGCTTGGGCTGGGCTGCCAATGTCTTCAGCAGCGACGGGTCCTGCATGATCTTCGTAATCAGATCCTCGGCCCCGGTTTTACCATCCATATATGTCATCAGGTTGGACAGCTGAGTGCGCGCATCCAGCAGCTCTTTGAGCGGTTCAACCTTCGCTGCAATCGCGGCGGGGCTGAAATCATCCATGCTTTCAAATGTGATATCGACAGCCAGATTGCCCTCACCCGTCAGGGTGTTCGGCACGGTAAAGGCCGCGCGCGGCGCCATCGACTTCATCCGGTCGTCGAAATTATCGACGTCAATTTCCAGGAACTTGCGGTCGGCCACGGCGGGCTGCTCGACCTCGGATTTCCCGGCAAGGTCGCTCATGACGCCCATGACAAAGGGCAGCTGGACCTTCTTTTCGGCACCATAGAGTTCAACATCATATTCGATCTGAACCCTCGGAGCCCTGTTCCGGGCTATAAATTTTTGTGAACTGTCAGCCATCTGATGCTCCTCGATTCATCCATCAGTGTTTCTTTTAAATCCGGTTTTCGGCTTGCGCCCAAACGGATCAATAATCGTCATCGTCGTCTTCTTTTATGCCGCCGATCTGGCGCACCTCGTCCAGACCCTCTTTTGCCATGTCTTCGATAATCGTCAGAAAATCGGCATTCACAAGGCGCTTGGCGCGTTCCAGCAGAATAGGCAGCGGGCTGGAGGGCTCGCACCGGGCATAGTAGTCCATGATGCGTTCCAGCATCCGGGTGACATCCTCGGGCGTGTTGATCGCCCCACCGCCACCGCCGCCCGACGCCATCGGCGCAGCAGAGGCAACTGACGGGCTGCTTGGGCTGTCATCGTCGCCGGAATCGTCTTCTTCAGCCTCACCCACATCGGCATAGCTGGCCAACGCCTGCTTGATGCTTTTCAGCGCATCAGACAAAGGCGTCAGATCCGGACCTTCACCGGGGGTCTTGTCGCCGAAAACAGCATCAATTGCCTCGACATCGTCCAGAGCCGTAGACGCCGCATCGGCATTTGCCTCCAACACCTCGTCATCCGTGTCCTTGAACGCTGCGGCAACCCCGGTTTCATCCGGCGCGTCGTCCAGATCTGCGGGCATATTGATGCGACCCTCTGCAACATCCAGATGGCGCAGGGTCATCCGACCGAACATGCGGCTGTCTGTCAAAGCGGTCCGACGCAAGGCGCGCACCATCCGATCAGACGATGCCAAACCGCGCACCGCATTGATGCGCATGGTGGCATCACCGTCGTCTTCGTCCAGCTCGGGGTGGCAGGTATCCCAATTGTCTTCCAGCAGGGCTTTCACATAGCCCACGGCCGAGGCAAAGGCGGGCAGACCCTTGGTGTGCAAAACAGCCTCGGCCAGATAGATCGCGGCGCGAATGTCATGGCTTTTATCCATGACGGCCAGGGCTTTCTCCTCGACATCGCGCCAGTCCTGTTCTTCGGCCGCGACGACCTCATCGCCCATCTGACGCTCTTCGCCCGGCTGAGCCGCGATCTCAAGGTCCGTAAAGGCCGGATCGTATTCCAGATTTTCTCCGCTGGGGGGTTCGTCGTCTCTGGGCTCCAGATAAGATGAAAGGTCCATTTTATTCCCAATACCGTCCTGTTCGATCGCAGCTTGTTGTTCTTGTTGAATCGCTTACAGCAGCGCCTGCAATCTTGTGTATGAATTAGTTCACATGATGGCGAAACTCGCAAACACTTCCAGTTTCCTCTGCGGTTTGTGTGGTTAATCGGTCGCAATGCGCAGACCAGGTCGCGCCCAATATACACATATTCCCGAACGGTCGTACCGTTTGTTTACGTTGGTGCAAGCCCAATTTTCCACTGCGAATGCCACCTAACAAAAAATTATCTTCCCGCATGCCCCCCGTTGTTGCAATGTTCAGGGCAAAGACCCACGGGCAAGAGACATTGCATCTGGGTTCAACGACCGGCAGCAGAGGTAGGAAGATGAAAAAATCGCTTTTCGGCGCAGTTGCATTAACACTGATGGCCGCAACCGCGCAGGCCGATGAGGGCCGCCTTGGCATCGAGCTGAACAAATTCGAACCCGCCGATGGCGGAGGATGCCGCGCGTTCTTCCTGTTCCGCAACCAGACGGACAACAGTTTCGAAGACTTCGAGATGTCGCTGGCCATCCTCGACAGCAATGGTGTGATCGACCGGCTGCTGTCCATCGACGCGGCCCCCCTGCCCGTTCAACGCACCGTACTGAAACTGTTCGAAATCCCCGAGATTGAATGCTCCAATATCTCGGAGGTGCTGCTGCATGACCTGCCGGCCTGCAAGCCCCAGAACGCCGAGCCTCTGGATTGCTTCCCGCTGCTGGCGCTGGGCAGCAAGACCTCAGCCAATCTGGCGCAATAGATCATGTTCGGGCTTGAGACACTGGGCGCAGGAGGCCCAATCATCGCAATTCTTGGCGCGTTGTCGCTGCTCTCGGTCACTTTGATTGTCATCAAAGCGATGCAACTGGCCCCGGTTCGGTCCGGCGGAGGCGCGAGAGACACGGCGCTGGTACAATGGTCCAAGGGCGACAAGCAGGCGGCACAGGCCGCCGTCGCTGCGGGGAAGTCTCCGGCTGATCGCGTCTGCGCCTATGCTATGCAAGCGCTGAACGATGGGTTCAAGGGGCCCGCCTTGATGGCCGAACTCACACGTCGCGGCAATCAGGAATTCGCTGCCATGACCACATGGATTCGCGTGCTGGAGCTGATCGCGATGATCTCACCCCTGCTTGGTCTGTTGGGGACTGTAACCGGTATGATCCAGTCGTTTCAGGAGCTGGAGCTGGCGCAAGGCGCGGCCAATGCCTCGGTCCTTGCGGGCGGGATCTGGCAGGCCTTGCTGACCACCGCCGCCGGTCTGTTGGTCGCCATCCCCGCCGCTGTCGGCGCATCGCTGCTATCGGGCCGCGCAGAAGCGGGCGCTCAGGCGATTGAGAACGCGGTCGGGCAGCTGATGGTGATAGAGGAACGCGGCACGCAATAGGGGATAACACATGTCCGCCGAGCTTAGCCTGAACAGACGCAGACCGACACGGCCCCTGATCTCGCTGGTGCCGATGATCGACGTGATGCTGATCCTGCTGGTGTTCTTCATGGTGACCTCGACCTATCTGAACCTCGACATGATCCCGGCATTGGCTCAATCGGATCGCCCTGCACCTTCCGGCACCTCAGGTGAACCCGCCAGCGCCGTAGTGATCCGGATCGGAGGCGACGGCGCGCCCTATTTCCGCGGGCAGGCGCTGACCTCTGAAGACCTTGAGGCACTGTTGTCCGATAGAATAGCCCAGGCCCCGGCAACTCCGGTGATCGTTCTACCAACCGGCAGCGCCCGCATGCAGGCGCTGGTCACCGTCATGGACGTAGTCACCCGCGCAGGCGTGACCAATATGCGCGTGGTCCGGCTCGAGGCGCGCCCATGAGGATCACTCGTCCCGCCCCGCGCCATCACCCCGAAACCATCATCGCCCTGATAGATGTCGTCTTTTTCCTACTGGTCTTCTTCATGCTGATCGGACGCATGGACGCCACCGCGCCATTCGACGTGACCCTGCCGGTGTCGCAATCCGGAGCGGATATGCCAGCTGGTGGATTGACCCTGTCGGTCAGCGCTGATGGCCAATTGGCCCTGGACGGAACAGAACTTTCCGCGGATCAGATCGCGCTATCGGTCGAGGAGGCGCTGTCCGAACAGCCCGACCTGCTGCTCCGCATCAACGCCCATCAGGATGCCGCCCTGCGCGAGGTCTTGCCCTTAATCGCCACGTTCGAGGCGATGGGCGCACGGGATGTGGTGCTGGTCGTTACACCTCCGGGTCCGGTCCGGTGACGCGCACTCCGCTGATATGGGGCGTCGCGCTGTTCTGCTCGGTCACAATTCACGCCGTGGCTGCGGTCGTTCTGCTTTGGGCCACTGAGCCTGAACCCGTGATCGAGCAGCCCGTACCGGAGACACGGATGCAGCTTTCGGCCCATCAGGTGAAACAAAGCACCGCCGCGCAAGCGCAACCGGATGCAAAGGCGACCTCAACCGAAGAAACAAGCGGCGCGCAATTGGCGCAGGGCGCTATTCCTCAATCCTCGGCCCCAGAGATTGCCGCGAATGCCCTAAGCCTCGCGGCCAGCGACCAGGTGGCCAGCCAAACACAGGCTCTGGCGGCCGTTCCGGACAAGCCGCAGTCTGTCGTTGCCAAACAGGCGGTTCCGGTAACTCTGGCCTCGGCCGAGTTGCCGACGACCACGCTGTCATCCAACCGCGCGCCAACGGATACGGTGGCGTTGACACAACCTTCCTTCGATGCCGCTCAGGCCGTACAGGCGCGGCCCGTCGCTTTGACCCAAACCCAACCGGACGTCCCAAAGGCCAAGGCGGCCGATGTGTTTTCAGCAACCGGCGATTCCCCGATTGATCCCGCAAGCCTCGCCGCCTTTCAAAGTTTCACGCGCCCCGAAGATGCGGGCCAGGCGGCTGAAGACCTGCGTGATGGTATAGACGGCCTGCTGGCCCAGGTACCGTGCTCACGCCTTCAGGTGCAGTTCCGCCCAGAAACAAATACCCTCGAACTGATCGGTCATATCCCAGAAAACGGCCTTCGCGGGCCTGTCATGTCGGCGCTTCAGGCGCAGATGGGGGCCAATATTCAGGTCACCGACAATCTGCTGATCCTTCCCCGACCCCAATGCGGCGCGCTTAGCGGGATCGTGGATGTGGGCTTGCCACAATCGACCGACCAGATCACCAACCCCCTGCTGGTGGGCGATGATATACATACGCGAGAGTTTCGCTACGCTTCAGGTCAGCAACTGGTCCTTGATCTGACCGGGGCCGACTACGACGCCTATGTTTATGTCGACTATTTCGACGCCGACGGTCAGGTCATACACCTAAGTCCAAACGCATCGGTCCCGCTTGCCAGAACACCCGCCAAGTCTGCATTTAAAGTTGGCGCTGAAAAACAAGGCGACCCCGGCCTTTTCATCACCATCGGCCCTCCATACGGACAAGAGATCGCGGTGGCCTTTGCGGCGTCGAGGCCCCTCTTTGACGAGGAAAGACCCCTGATCGAACCGGCGGGACCTTACCTTGAATTCCTCAAAGATCGTGTCGCCGACGCCCGCGCCAAGGACCCGGAATTCAAAGGCGAATGGGTCTATTTTTTCATAACCACGTCTGAATAACCCAGCCACGTACCACCAATCGACCCTTTCATAGGCCTCCGTCTCGACGCTCGTGATCTCGGCGTGTGAGGGCAAGATTACGACCTCATTCAGAACATCGTCTGTGTCGTCTTGCGAAGCATCGGATGAATCAGCATCCCAAGATGCTACGTCCCCGTTGCCCGAGGCATTCGCAAAAAACGCGAATTCATCCGGCGCATCGAGTTTCGTAAGCGCATCAACATCACCAACATCCATCGAAAATGCGGTTGTCGATGTCACCGGCGCGCCGTTAAAGCCGGTATCCGAGATCACGATCTGGCCATCAATTGCGCCCTCAAACCCCGGGGGCGGCGAGATTTCAAGATAACCGATATCCCAACCGCTCACATCAACCGGCCCACCATCCGACATCACCGCCGCCTCGGCGCCGACAATCAGGCTGTTGGCGGGCAACCCCTCAATTGCCGCAGCCGCCTGATCGCTGGCATCGGTCAGGTCAATGCCAAGCGCCAAGGTCCCGTTTTCTTCAATCGTCAGCCCAGGGTCCGCCCGGACCAAGGCGCGACCCTCGGTATCAGGGCCATCCCATTCCAGTTTTAGCGCAGCATGCCCGTAGTTTTCGAATTACCTGACCTCAATATCATGGGTGCCGGGGTCGAGTTCGATCTGACCGGCTCGGGTCCTATAAGCGTGCAAGTCATCATTCTCGATCGCCTCGACACCGTTGACGAACAATACGACGCCATCATCCCGTCCGGCAAAGAAAGTGTTGGTGCCGCCTTCTTCGACCGAAACGCGCCCCTCCAAGCGGGCGCCAAATGTGTCTTTCGACCCGCCTTCCCAGAACGAGTCGGCACTGTTTTTGTAGTGAATTTCAGAGACGATTTCCTGATGTGTCGGGTCGGCACTCCAATCAATGTCGTCCAATTTCAACAACCTACTTTCCACGTCGAAGTAACTGGCCTGAAATCCTCCATTCACTTGCGCAGTCGGGGCAAAAACCTGCGGCGGATGAACCTCGAATGACACTGTCTGGACAGCGTTCTGGCTACCACCGAATTCGGTTGGTGTGGAGGAACGTACCGCCACATCAATAGGGCCCAAGAAATCGAATGCAGGCTGTACTATCAGCAAGTCCCCCTGCCAACCTTCCATTTCCAAGTTGCCGCCTGCACCGGCAACATGGGTCTGACGATCTACTTCAACCTGCGTTCCCGGTGGCAATCCGTTCAGGGAAAACAGGCTATCATGGCCAAGTTCCAAAGCTGCTGTGTCGATATCGAAAGCCAGCGGAGTCCCGACCACAACCTGCGCCTGCGCGACATCCGGGGCCGAAACAAGCTGCCGATCGTCAAGGCCGGGACCGTCCCATTCCAGTTTCAGGCCTGCTTGGCCCGAATTCTTAAAGTAGCGAACCTCGATAGTGTGCGCTCCGGGTTCAAGGTCAATCTGGCCCGACCGCGTTTGATATCCATGAGAATCTTTATCATTGATGACCGGCACACCATCAACAAAAAGTACCGCACCTTCGTCCGCACCGAGATGGAAGGAGAACGTCCCGCCCTCCGAAACCTGTACCGTCACGGTTATCTCAACGCCGAACGTATTTAGCGAACCATCTTTCCAAAAGGATCCGTGGGTGACTTCGTAGTTAATCTCCGTTGTGCCCTCCTGATGCGTGGCGGGGGCGTCCCAATTCGCATCCTCAAGTCGCGTCAAGCTGTGGTCGGCTTCGAAGTACTTGGCGTGAAACCCGGTGCTGATCGACATGTCGGGCCTGTCTGGATCGCTACGCGAAGCTGCAGACACAGGGACTGAAATCTCTCAATGATTTTCTGGAAGAAGAAGACGAAGTCGACGCCATGCGCGCCGCTGCCGAGGACGCCCGTGTCCGCGCCGCCGAGGCACGAAACACTTTGACCCTTGCAAAGGCGGCCCTCGCAGAAGAGGCGCTGACGCTGAGAGAGGACGTGCTGACCCGCATCAACGCGCTGGAACACGAACGCCACCAGTTGCAGACCTCACAGAAACTCGTAGAGGCCAGGCTTGCCGACCTGCGCTTGATCGCTCCGGTGCGTGGCGTGATTCAGTCGGTGGCCTCGCCCAATTCCGGTGAGGTGATTGCCCCCGGTGAAACCCTAAATGAACTGCTTCCGACCCGGCAGACCCTGATGGTCGAGGCGTGCATTCCCAATTCCGAGGTTGGGCATGTGGCCCTGGAACACTCGGTGGCGATCAGCATAGATACATTCGATGTCCGCCGCTTTGGTAAGGTCGAGGCGCGGTTGCAATCGGTTCATCCCCTGCCCATGACAGACGAACAAACGGGCGAGACCTATTTTCGAGCCTCCTTCGTCCTGGCTGGCTCAACAATCGGCACCGGCGCGTTCAACCGTCCGCTGCAGGCGGGTATGACCGTGGTGGCTGAAATGACAACGGGTGAGCAGACGCTTCTCGGCTATCTGTTGAAACCGGTCCAACTGACTTTGGAGCGGGCCTTCAATGAAAGGTAAGGCGCTCTAGCGCTTGTGACCTTTCCATCCCAACAGGCTGAAACAGGCAAACAGGATTGCCGCGACGCACACAATTGACGGCCCTGCAGGTGTGTCGAACACGTAAGCCGCCCGCAAACCGGCTACGGCGGAAACCGCTCCGATGGCCGCGGCGATCAAGGCCATGGACTCGGGCGATCGGGCAAGGCTGCGCGCAGCGGCCGCCGGAATGATCAGCAAAGCTGCGATCAGAAGAACGCCCACGACCTTGATTGCCACCGCAACGGTTACCGCCAGAGACAAGGTCAGGATCAATTGCTCGCGCTTTGGATCATAGCCGCTGGCATAGGCCAGCTCTTCGTTCAGGGTCGCGGTCAATAGCTGCGACCAGCGCCAGCCGATCAAGGCAACGACCAGTGCCGCCCCGCCCCAGATCACGGCGAGATCCGTGCGCGAAACGGCCAGAATATCGCCGAAAAGATAAGCCATCAGGTCAATGCGGACTCCCGATAAGAATGACACGGCAACCAAGCCAAAGGCCAGTGCAGAGTGAGCTAGAACGCCCAATAGTGTGTCCATCGCGTATCCCCGCCCGGACAGCAACGTAACCGTCAACGCCATCAGCAGAGCTACGGCCAATGCGCCCGCGAAAATAGACATCTGGAAGGTCAGCGACAGCGCAACGCCCAGAATGGCCGCATGCGCGGTTGCGTCGCCGAAATAGGCCATTCGGCGCCAGACCACGAAACATCCCAGCGGAGCCGCCGCAAAAGCCACACCAATCCCGGCCAGTGTCGCGCGGGTCATAAAGTCATCCAGCATTATTCTGCAGCGTCCTGAGAGCTATGATCGTGGTCGTGATGATGATCGTGGTCATGTCGGTACAGCGCCAGCGCTCCTCCGGTCCCTGTCCCAAACAAGGCGCGATATTCAGGGGCTGAGGCCACAACAGCCGGCGAGCCTTCGCAGCAGACATGACCGTTCAGGCAGATCACCCGGTCCGAGGCGCTCATGACCACGTGCAATTCGTGGCTGATCATCAAAATGGCGCAGCCGGTCTCGCGGCGCACGGTTTCAATCTGCCGGTAAAAGGCCGCTGAACCCGGTTGATCCAAACCCTGTGTCGCTTCGTCCAGCAAAAGGATGTCCGGGTGGTTGATCAAGGCACGCGCCAGCAGCACGCGCTGAAACTGCCCGCCGGACAATTGAGTCATCTGCTGCTTCAACAGATCGGGAACGCCTGCTTCCTCAAGCGCCTCTGCACAGCGGGCGCGGCTGACGTGATTGGTCAGGCGCATAAAGCGCTCGACTGAAATGGGAAGGGTCGGATCGATATGCAGCTTCTGCGGAACGTAACCGATCCGCAGGCCCTGTTTACGTGTAATGCGCCCCTTTGCAGGTTTGATGGCCCCGATAATTGCGCGCAACAAACTTGTTTTGCCGGACCCGTTCGGCCCGACAATTGTCACGATCTCACCGGGTTCGATGATCATATGGACATGGCGCAGCACGGTATTGGCCCCGTAGCTCACGCTCAGGTCTTCAACGGTGACAAGGGACATTGCTAGGCCTTTTCGGTGCAGTCAGAGCAGAGACCTTCGGCTTCTACTACAGTACGTTCGATTTCAAAACCCACGGCGCGGGCGGCATCGCCTAGGGCCCCGCTATCGACGGCCGAGGATGCCTCGGCCACCGCATCACAGCCACGGCAGATCATGAAGACAGGTGAATGCGTCGCCCCCGGATGGGCGCAGGCCACAAACGCGTTCAGGCGTTCGATCTTATGGACAAACCCGTTTTCGACCAGAAAATCCAAGGCGCGATAGGCCACGGGCGGCTGCGAGCCGAACCCCTCGTCCCGCAAGCGATCAAGGATGGCGTAGGCGCCAAGTGCCCTGTGTTCCTGCAACAGCATTTCCAGCACCTTGTGGCGCACTGGTGTCAGGCGCAGCCCCTCGGCGCTGCACTTTGCCTCGGCCATGGCAAGGCCGGTTTCCACGCAGGACACGTGGTCATGATCATGGAACCCCACGGGCGCAGCTTCGCTGGTCAAGTTCTGTTGCCTCTGACTTGTCATGTTATCTTATATCATATATGCCGCGATTAAATGTTATAAAATCACACAGAGGGTCCAATGTCCAGAAACCTCCTTTCCATTTCGATCACCGCTACATTGCTGGGTGGAACCGCCATGGCTGACGTCCCGAATGTGGCCGTTGACATTGCCCCGGTGCATTCGCTTGTGGCCCGTGTGATGGACGGCGTGGGCGAACCCAGCCTGATTGTTCAGCCGGGTGCCTCGCCCCATGAATACAACCTGCGCCCGTCCGAGGCGGCAGCTCTGCAAGAGGCGGATCTGGTCTTCTGGATCGGCGAAGATCTGACACCGTGGATGGAAAACGCCGTGGAAACGCTCGCTGGCGGCGCGGCTGTAACAACGCTGTTGGACGCGGACGGAACCACTCTACTGGACTTCCGCGAGGACGCGCTGTTCGAAGCGCATGATCACGGCGATGACGAGGATCATGACGATCAAGGTCATGAAGATCGTGGCGATGATCACAAAGACGAACATGTGCATGATGATCATGACGATCACAAAGATGAACACGCGCATGACGATCACGACGATCACAAGGATGAACATGGTCACGATGATCACGACCATGACAAGGAAGATGACCACGCGCATGACGACCATGGCCATGAAGAGCATGCAGACCATGATGATCATGACGACCACGAAGGTCACGCGCATGGCGAACACGATCCGCATGCCTGGTTGTCGCCTGCAAACGCCGGAACATGGCTGAACGTGATTGCCGCTCAACTCTCGGCTGCTGACCCTGAAAACGCTGGTAAGTACTTTGAAAACGCAGCCGCTGCGCGAGCAGAGATGGAGGCGCTTTCAGCCGAAATCGCAGAAACGCTGGCCCCCGTCAAAGGCGGCAACTTCATTGTGTTCCACGACGCCTACCAGTATTTTGAAAACGCGTTCGACTTTTCGGCCTCGGGAGCGATCTCGATCGGCGATGCATCCGATCCAAGCCCTGCACGCATTGCGGAAATTCAGGGACGCATCAAAGAGGAAGGGATTGATTGCGTTCTGTCCGAGCCGCAGTTCAACCCCGGCCTGATCGCAACAGTCATGGAAGGGTCCGAGGCCAACACCGCCGTGATCGACCCACTTGGCGCCGAACTTGAACCCGGCACGGCGCTCTATCCTCAACTTCTGCGCAATATGGCAAACACATTGGCTGAGTGCCTCTAAGGCACACCAACGCCCGGCCGGATCAGCGGCCGGGCCTCGCACGCAGGCGAAGGGGCAGACCGTTTCAGGAAATCTTGCCCCAATGCACTGACCCTCTTCCCCTCTGCCAAAACGCTGTCTAAGAAGTCCTTCCGACCCAGTATCAGGAGGCCCCCTTGGACCGTATCGCCCGCACAATCGCCACCGAAATCAACGCGCGCGCGGATCAGGTCTCAGCCGCCGTTCGGTTGCTGGACGAAGGCGCGACTGTGCCCTTCGTGGCCCGCTATCGCAAAGAGGCGACAGGCGGGCTGGACGATACGCAGCTACGAACCCTCTCGGACCGGCTGACCTATCTGCGAGAGCTAGAGGCGCGGCGGCAGACGATCCTGACGTCGATTAAGGATCAGGGAAAACTGTCGGACGATCTGGCGAAATCCATCGCCGGGGCCGAGACCAAGGCGCAGCTGGAAGATATCTACCTGCCCTACAAACCCAAGCGGCGCACCAAGGCGATGATCGCCCGCGAAAACGGGCTGGAGCCGCTGGCCGACGCTATTCTGACCGACCGCAATGCCGACCCGGAAGCCCTTGCTCAGGGCTATCTGTCCGAGGCTGTCGAAACGACCAAGGACGCACTGAACGGCGCCCGTGACATCGTGACCGAGCGGCTGACGGAAAACGCCCTTCTGCTGGGTGAGCTACGCAATTTCATGCAGCAAGAGGCGCTTTTGTCGTCAAAACTCGTTGAGGGAAAAGAAAAAGAGGGCGCTAAGTTCAGCGACTACTTTGACCATGCTGAGCTTTGGGCGACCGCCCCCTCGCACCGGGCGCTGGCGATGTTGCGAGCCTCGAAAGAGGGGATCGTCACGCTGGATATCGCCCCTGAGCCCGAGGCGGGCGCGGCGCGGGCTGAGGCGATTGTTGCCTCGCACTTGCAGACCCGCGGCGACGGCCCCGGCGACAAATGGCTGCGCAAGGTTGCAGGATGGACCTGGCGGGTCAAGCTGTCGCTTTCCATGATGGTTGAGCTGATGGCCGACCTGCGCAGCCGGGCGCAGGATGAGGCGATTCAGGTGTTCTCGCGCAACCTCAAGGATGTTCTGTTTGCGGCCCCGGCGGGCGCGCGGCCCACGCTGGGTCTGGATCCGGGCATTCGAACCGGCGTCAAGGCCGCCGTGGTGGATGCGACAGGCAAGGTTGTGGCAACGGATACGCTCTATCCGTTTCAGCCGAAAAACGATCTGCGGGGGGCGCAGGCGGCGATCCTCAACCTGATCTCGGCCCATCAGATCGAACTGATCGCCATCGGCAACGGCACCGCCAGCCGTGAAACCGAAAGGATGGTCGCAGACACGCTCAGCCTGCTGCCCAAATCGGTCAAAGCCCCCACTAAAACGGTCGTGTCCGAGTCCGGAGCCTCGGTCTATTCCGCGTCGGAACTGGCCGCGCGAGAGTTCCCGGATCTGGACGTATCCCTGCGCGGCGCGGTCTCAATCGCGCGCCGTTTGCAAGACCCGTTGGCCGAGTTGGTGAAGATCGAACCGAAATCCATCGGCGTCGGGCAATACCAGCATGACGTGGACCAGCATCGCCTGTCCCAGTCGCTGGCCTCGGTCGTTGAGGATGTGGTGAACGCGGTTGGTGTCGACCTGAACACCGCCTCGGCCCCACTGCTGTCGCATGTGTCGGGCCTTGGTCCCGGTTTGGCCGAGGCCATCGTGCAGCACCGAGATCACAATGGTGCATTCCAGTCCCGCAAAGACTTGCTGAAGGTCGACCGCCTTGGCCCACGTGCCTTTGAGCAATGCGCAGGTTTTCTGCGCATCCGCGATGGAGTGGAACCGCTGGATGCGTCCTCAGTCCACCCCGAAGCCTATGACGTCGCCCGCCGCGTGGTCGCTGCCCGCGGTCGGGATATCCGTCAGATCATGGGGCATGACGGGGCGCTGAAGGGCTTGCGGGCTGAACAATTCGCCGATGAGACCTTCGGCCTGCCCACCGTGCGCGATATCTTTGCCGAGCTTGAAAAACCGGGCCGTGACCCGCGCCCCAGCTTCGTCACCGCCTCGTTCCGGGACGGCATAGAAGAGATCACCGACCTCAAACCTGGCATGCTGCTGGAGGGAACGGTAACCAATGTAGCCGCTTTCGGGGCCTTCGTGGATATCGGCGTTCATCAGGACGGGTTGGTCCATGTCAGTCAATTGGCGGATCGGTTCGTCAAGGACCCGCATGAGGTTGTCAAAACCGGTCAGGTCGTGAAGGTACGCGTTGTCGAGGTTGACGTCCCCCGCAAACGGATTGGCCTGACCATGCGCAAAGATGGCGGTGCGCAGCAACGGCGCGGACCGCGCTAGGCTCAGCCGTTCTGGTAGTAAAAGGACAGTTTGCGGCTGACGCCACCGGGCGGCGGCGGGAAAGGTGCGGCCCCCCTGACCTGCTCCTTCGCAGCCCGATCCACCTGGTCCGAGCCCGAGCTAGTGATGACCTCGACCCAGGCCAATGAGCCATCCGGGTCGATCTGAAAGAACACCTGCGCATAGCCGCGAACCGGCGCGTAGACCTGAGGCGCGCGGTTCAGATGCACCAGAACTTGTCCGGCATAGTTGGTCGTGGTGGAATTGCCCGGCCCTCGCCCGCCGGACTGGTTGCCCCGGTCATTGCGGGTGAACGCGTCAACCCCTTCGCGCTGATAGGCCGCCAGTGGGGATTCAATGGTTTGTTCTGGGAATTTCAGGTTATCGAAATTCCGCGTGCCGGGCAGCGCAGGTTGAACCTCGTCCGGGGGCGTCCGATTGGGCAAACGCGGTCGAATGGAAGTTGCCACCGCCTGCTCGGTGCCTTCGCTGTCCTCCACAGGTTCGGCTTCTTCCGGTAAAGGCTCCACCGCGATTTCTGGCTCAACAGCCTCTTGTTCCAGCGGCACAGGCGCAACCTCGACGGGCGGCAACGCGGCCAGTTGCTCAGCCTTTGGCGTTTCGACCGGCTCAACCGGCTCTGCGGCACTGGCTGGCGGGATTTCGACGACATCAGATGGCTCGGCCAAGGGCGTTGCGTCGACCTCATCACTTGCTGCCGTTTGCGTCTCCGACTGGTCAACGGATTCGGTCACCTCCGGCTCTGGCACCTCGGCCTGACCGCCATTGGAGGCGCCGGTGTCGGGCGCGAAAGTCTGCTCTTGCGGATCGGGCGAAGCAACCAGAGCTTCGCTTGTCGGAATCTCCGCTTCTTCAGGCTCAGGCGAGGTTTCGACCGGAGGTTCGGGCACCTCCGCTTCTTCTGGCTCGATCGGCTCGGGTACCCGTTCGGCCAAATCCTCAAAGGCCGTGCCGAGAGTCACCGCATCTTCGTCATCGCCCGCAATGCTCGGCGAATGGGTCAAGCTGGCAGTGGTCATGCTCAGCCCCAGAATATGCACCAAGAGCGAAACCAGAACGGCCACTGCGGCGATGATGGCCGAAGTTCGGATCATTCGATCGCCTGCTGGGTGACCAGAAAGACCGACTTCGCCCCTGCCCGCCGCAGCGTTCCCGTCACCTCTATCAGACGCTGCCCCGAGGCCGCGCGGTCCGGCACGATGCGGACCTCTTCGCCTTCATGATCCGCCATGTATGTTTCCGCATCAGTGGCCTGCCCGCGAAAGCTGAGCGATCCGTCCGCATGCAGGACCAGCGCGTCCGGCGGCTCACGCCCCTCCAACTCTGCAGTGTCCACAAGCTCAAGATCGGGGTCCAAAGGGGGAGCCACCGTGCCGGCGATCAGGAAGAAGACCAGCATCAAAAACACCACATTGATCAGCGGGATTGTGGAGTCGCGTCTGCGGCGCTGTGGTGTCTGGCGGATCATCGGCCTACTCCAACACCGTGACGGTCAACCCGTCGCGGCCTCGCAGAGGGACCAATAAATCGACAAGACGCTGCGCCGAGGTATCAGCGTCGAGGCTGATCAGAACCTGCCCGGTTTCAACTTGCGTCAGCAGATCATCCAGATTGATCGAGGCCCCGTTCAGCACCAACCGATCCGGGCCAAGCTGCAGGAACACTCTGTCCGCCGGTACCGAGCCCGCGCCACTACCTGCGGCGGCCTGCGTCAATTCGATCTCAGCAAATCGCGAGAATGTGGATGAGAGCATGAAGAACAGCAGCAACAGAAAGATGACGTCGATTAACGGCGTCATCGACAAAGGGCGTCTGACAAAGGGCGCCGTGTTACGCATGTTCGGGGGCGGCGGCGCTCTGGGTCCGTGCCCCGGACACTGTTTGCAGCGCGTGACCGGGCACCAGAATCGTCCGAAGCGCTTTGTCCGCAAAGACCCGCTCACGCGATGTGCGGCTTTCCAACCAGGACAGAACCATCGAGGTCGGCATCGCCACCGCAAGTCCTACAGCCGTTGTCACAAGGGCGACCCAGATACCACCGGCCAGCAGCGACGGGTCCACCGAGGAACCGGCGGTTTGCAGGCTCTGGAACGCGTTGATCATGCCAAGCACTGTTCCAAACAAGCCAAGCAGCGGGGCAAGCTGCGCCACCGTGTCCAGCAGTCGAAAGCCGCGCTCCAACCCGGCAAGGGCAAGACCGGCCTCGGCATCGAGACGGTCATCCACGCCGGGGACGTCCACCCCATCCATCGCGGCCCCTACGATGGGCGCAAGGTAGCTGCTGCTGTCGTTCAACCGCGTGCGCGCCGCGGCGCGATCCCCTGCGTCCCATGCGGCCAGAGCTTCGGACAGAACCTTGTGGCGACCAACGCCACAAGCCGCGAACTGCCACAGTTTATACAGCGTGACCGAAAGCGTCAGAACCGACATCACAATCAAGATTCCAACCACCGGCCCGCCGAGCGCCAGAATTTCACGCAAAGTGCCCAAGAAGTTCATCCCAAAAGCTCCACTTTGACCCGGCTGCTGAGGCTGAGCGTATCGCGACAGATAGTGCTATCCGCACCGTCGACCACGCAGGTGTTTGCACCGTTGATCAAGGCTCGGCCCACCTGCGCGCAATCCCTTCCCGGCAGATCAAACTGCCGTACGCGCGGGCGATCCGCCGGAAGATCTCGGAAATCGAACAGAGACAGGCTGACCACGCCGCCTTCCGTGTCGAAAATCACAGTCTCGAACACGGCCTTGTCGATTGAGACCCCTGTTCCGTTCTGCACCACAAACGTCAGACGGCAGGCATTGCCCACATTCTGCGCTGTGTTCAATTCGACGGACAGCGCCTCAGACGGTGCGCTTTCTGATTGCGCCCAACTGACGGCTGGCAACACGGCCGCGAACAATGCCGCAAAAGCGGTGCGATGATACGACATGGACGGGCTCCTGCTGTTTTCTTGCCATTTGAGACCTCATACCCGAGGCTGCGAACAGGTAAAAGGGCCGCTCGGGCTGTCGTCAATCAACGGGTGGTCCCAAGTTGGTGAGGATCATGTCGTCTGCCAAGGGGTTTGGTGAGGTTTAAAACACAGCAACACGGCATGAACCCTTGAAAATCAGCAATAGTGACGCTATATACCGTCAAAGTGACAGGATTGGAGGGTAGCATGCAGATCGCTCAATTCGCCGAAGGCGGGCTGTTTGAGCCTCGGAAAATCGCGGCGGCTCTGCGTACATCCGCCGAAGAGGTGGCCTTGACAGTGGGGTTGGGCAAGGATGCCCTGCAACGCCGCACGCGCATTCAATCCGACAAGACCCAACGTCGCCTGCGAGAACTGGTCGAGGTTCTCAACAAGGTGCAACCGCGTTTTGGCTCGGATCTGATCGCCTATGCCTGGTATCGCTCGGAACCCCTGCCCGGCTTTGACGGGCGTACCGCCATGCAGCTGGTGCAGGAGGGCAAGGCGCAGCAGGTGTTGGAGTACATTGATGCCGTCGATGCCGGTGTCTATGCCTGATGCCGCTTGACGAGGGCTGGTATCGCGGGCCGCTTTTTCGCGCATTAAACCCGGTCTACGCGCGCGAACCCCTCTCGGGTCGCGGGGCTGAGAAGTATAGCGGTCGGTTCAACACGAAGGGAACACCAGCACTCTATACGGCGCTGGACCCGGCCACGGCCCTGCGTGAGGCCAATCAGGTCGGGGATTTGCAGCCGACGATACTGGTGTCTTACCACGCTGATTTAGGCCCGATCTTCGACACCCGAGACGAGGCCGCCTTGGCCCAATACGGAATGACCGCGCCCGCAATGGCCGATCCCGGTTGGCGATCGGCCATGCTGGACCGTCGCACAGTTCCGACGCAAGACCTGGCCGCGCAATTGATCAAGGACGGTTTTTTCGGTTTGCTGGTGCGCAGCTTCGCGCCGGGAACGACACCGGCAAACCTCAACCTCGTCCTTTGGCGGTGGAGCGGGCCGGATACGCGGCTGACCGTTGTGGACGATGAGGATCGACTGGGCAGGCTATAGAGCTCCAATCTGTCTGTGCAGTCCAAAACCCATGCGCTAAGGTGACGGGTATGACTCGGTTCCGATTTTTGCTGGTTTGCATAGTGTCCTGTCTGATTCTGGCGACAGGCTCGGCCCGGGCTGCTGATCGTGTGGCCTTGCTTATCGGCAATTCCGACTACCGCGCCCCGGATATGGCCTTGCGCAACCCAGTCAACGATGTTGAGGCCTTAGGCGCAGCGCTACGCGAGCTTGGCTTTGCCGTGACCGAGGCCACCGATCAGAACGCAGCTTCGATGGATCGTGCGGTCCACGCCTTTGGGCAGGCGGCGCAGGGCGCTGAAATGGCTGTCTTCTTCTATGCTGGTCACGGGGTTCAGATCGGCGGTCAGAACCACCTGATCGGCACCGAGTTTTCGGGGAATGACCTAACCGCCCTCAGCCGAAGTTCGATCACCATCGACCGCGTGCGCGATGTGCTTGCCAAGGCTGGGCCGGATGTCGGCATCCTTCTGCTCGACGCTTGTCGCAATAACCCGTTCTCGGACAAAGGGATCGTCGAACAGGGCCTCGTCCGCATCCGGGGCGGTGCAGGTTTGCTGATCGCCTATGCCACTGACCCCGGCAACGTGGCATATGACGGGCTGGGCGACAACAGTGTCTTCACCTCGAGCCTGCTGGATCATATTGCAACGCCCGATCTGGATGTACGGCTGATGCTCGGTCGGGTGCGTCAGCAAGTGGTTCTGGATACCGAAGGCCGCCAGATCCCATGGGTCGAAGAATCCGTTCTGGATGAACATAGTTTTGCGCCGGGTTTGTCCTCGGCCAGTCCCACGGACGCTTTTGAGGCCGATATGGCCCTTTGGCGAAGCATTTCCGCAAGCAGCGATCAATCTGACTTCAAGGACTATCTGCAAACCTATCCCGACGGCCTGTTCGCCGCTTTCGCGCGTGACCGGATTGAGCTGCTGGGGAACACCGCAACCGCCCCAGCCGCGCCGATCAGTGCAACGCTGGCTGCTGCGGAACCCGATAAGCTGGCCGCAGCCCTTTCCACCCTTGGGCTGATGCCAGATGGGCCAAGCCGGAACCTGGAACCGGCCCTCGATCAGTATCGCCGTCGCTTGCCGCTGCAGGAAACCGCAACGCCAGAGCGTCTGTTTGAAGACGCCGCCGAAGTCTCGGTCTTTCTGGCCGCCACGACATTGCAGAGCCTGCGCACAGATATCGTTGCACTGCGCAGTGTCGAACGCACTCTGGCTGTTGCTGAAAACGCCTTGGGCCAGATCGAAGAGATCGCCCGTTCGGATCCTGCCGCGCTGCCGGTGCTACAACAGGCCCGCAATGATATCTACGACATCTATCGCTCACGCGGTGTCATTCTAAGGCGGCTGGATCAAAGCCGCAGTTACTACGATGAACTTTTGACCCGCGCCGTGGTGTTCTTTCCATCCGAGCCAGGTGCAGATTTCTTTGACGCTGCGGCAACTTCGCGTAACCTCGGGCAAGCCCACGCGCGCCTGAGCGAGGATGCCGCATTGTTTCTGCGCCATGTGGCGCAGGCAGAAGATAGTAAAAAAGGGAGTTATCAATGGCTGGCAGATCTTATTCCACCCGGCTGATCGCCGCCGTGTTAGGGGCATCTTTGGCCCTATCCGCTTGCGGTGGCGGCAGCGAGCCGGAAACGCTGAGATCCGTAGGCGCTGGATCAAGCCAGGCCGAGGCCGATCTGGCGAAACAAGCCGCAGCATTGCAAAAGACGATCCTGCAAGGGGCGATTGCAGGTGGTGTAGCGGGGGGCGCGATCGGCTTTGGGCTGGGCGGTTCTGACGACGTAGGCACAGGCGTCGCCCTCGGATTGGGTGCTGGCGCTCTGGCAGGCACCTATGTGGCCTATGTGCAGCGCAGCTATGCCGGGCGCGAAAGACGGTTGCGTCAGATCAAATCCGATCTGGACCGCAACGCCGCCGAAATGCAGACCACGTTGAACGTGATGAACGAAGTTCTGGTGGCTCAAAAGGCTGAGTTGGACGCACTGAACGCCCGCGCCGCAGCGGGAACCGTGGATCAGGCCGAGTTGCAACGCGAACTGACCGAGGCCAATGGCAATCTGAAACAGATGGAACTGGCCATCGACGGGGCAACCAGACGGCAGGCCGAATTTGCTGAGGCGCGCAGCCTGACGATCAAGCGCCGCCAAACCACTTCGCCCATTGACGGTGATCTGCAGGCTCTGTCCAACCAGATTTCGCAGATGCGCGGGATCGCCAGCGATTTGGCGTCGTCGCTGTGACAGGGCAAAACATGATCACACGCATTGCTCTGCCTTGCTTGCTTTTGGCCGCCTGCCAAACCACGACAGACCCGGCGGAAGGAGGGTTCTTCGCCGGAGTATCCGGCATTGCGACCGGGGCCTATGATGACCGGATCGAGGCCGCCGAGGGCGATGTGGCGACAGCTCAGGCCCGCAACGACGCGTTGGCCGCGCAGATCAGATCCTCGGAATCGGAACTGGCGCAACTGAAATTGAAAATCCTGCAACAGCGCGATGCCATCGGCGGCGGAGACCCCGCCACAGCCGCCAGAATCGACAGGGTGCTTAACGCAAAGCCCCAAGGCACCACTGCCGAAGCGCAATTGCAGGCCTTGCAGCGCAGCATTTCTGAGGCCCGCGCGCTAAGTGCGGATTTGGCGCGGCTGTCGGGATAAGCCCTGCAGCGAAGTTCAGGTTTTTACGTCGTTGGAATGCCGCGATGTCGCAAATGCGCTAGCAGTGACGTAAAAACCGCCCGACAATTCCTCATGACTTGTCAGTGCATCCCAACTCGTATGGATCGCCGGGCCACCGGCTGCAACTTGGTGGCACCGCGTCGGTAACAGGCCGAACGGGCGCCATGCCCAAACTGTTACTGACGACAACGGACCCCTCCATGACAACTGCTCTGCGCCTTGCCATAGATATTGGCGGCACGTTTACCGATACCGTCCTTGTTTCAGGCAATGAGACGATATTGGCCTCGACCAAAACCCTGACCACGCACCAAAATCCGGCCGAAGGCGCAATGGAAGGGGCGCTACGCGTCATGAAAAGCGCGGGACGGTCCCTGGCTGAGGTGACCGGCTTCATCCACGGCACCACACTGGCCACCAACGCTCTGATCGAGAGGCGCGGGGCCACCGTGGCAACTGTCGCGACCGAAGGCTTCCGCGATATCCTCGAAATCGCCTACGAACGGCGCTATGCGCAGTACGATATCAACCTGGAAAAACCCGACCTTCTCGTCCCGCGTGAACGCTCGCTGACCGTTCGAGAGCGAATGTCCGCGACCGGTGAAGTTCTGATCGAACTGGAAGAAGGCGCTATTGACGCGCTTCTGGCTGAAATCGACGCCAGCGGGGCGGATGCGGTTGCGATCTGCCTCATGCATTCCTACGCGAACCCCATGCACGAACGCCGGTTGCGCGATGCTCTTGCCGAACGACGCCCCGAACTGACCGTGTCGATCTCATCCGATGTCAGTCCCGAGGCGCGCGAGTTTGACCGGCTCTGCACCACGGTTGCCAACGCTTATGTCCAACCGTTGATGGAGACCTATCTGACCCGCTTCGTCGAAAAGTTCGAAGCCGAAGGGGTCACATGTCCGATCCTGATGATGACCGCTGGTGGCGGGATGAGTACCGTCCAAACGGCCATGTGTTTCCCGATCCGGCTGGTCGAAAGCGGCCCTGCCGGAGGGGCAATTCTAGCCGCGCGTATCGCTGCTCGGGCCGGGTTGGATCAGGTTTTGTCGTTTGACATGGGTGGCACGACCGCCAAGCTCTGCCTGATCGACTATGCCCGACCCCAAACCTCGCGCCAATTCGAGATCGCGCGGGCGGCACGGTTCATCAAAGGCTCGGGCATGCCGGTGCGTATCCCTGTGATCGAGATGATCGAAATTGGCGCGGGCGGAGGCTCCATCGCCGGGGTGGACCGGTTGGGCCGTCTGACCGTTGGGCCAAAATCGGCAGGCTCGGAGCCCGGCCCGGTGGCTTTTGGGCGCGGCGGAACCGAGCCGACTGTGACCGACAGCGATATCACTCTGGGCTACATCGTGCCCGACACATTTGCCGAAGGGTTCATCAAGATTGACCCTGAGGCGTCAAACGGCGCGATGCAACGCGTGATCGGCAAGGCGCTTGAAACCGACGCGACAGGGGCCGCTGATGGGGTCAGCCGCATCGTGGATGAAAGCATGGCCAGTGCAGGGCGGATGCACGCAGTGGAGTCTGGCAAAGACCTCGGGCCGCGTACCATGATCGCTTTTGGCGGCAACGGCCCGCTACATGCCAGCCGCGTGGCTCGATCTGCGGGCGTTAACCGCATCGTGGTGCCTCCAAATCCCGGTGTTGGCTCAGCCGTGGGCTTTCTATTCGCGCCCGTTTCGTTTGAGATCGTGCGCTCGTACTATTCTCTACTGGGTACGTTGGATTTCACGGCGATCAACGGCCTTTTTGACGATATGATTGCCGAGGCCAGCGCCGTCGTTGCCCAAGGTGCCGGAGATGCCCAAACCGAAATCCGACGCACAGCCTTCATGCGCTACAGCGGTCAGGGGCATGAGATTGAGATTTCGCTGCCCGACCGCACACTTACCCCCGAAGACCTCGCCCCGCTTACCGAGGCGTTTGAAACCGAGTACCGCAAACAATTCTCGCGCCCCGTTCCGGGCATGCAGATCGAGATACTGAACTGGGCCGTGCAAGTCGCGACTCCGGACGCTGTCGTTCCCGAACTGCTTGCCAGTCCGGCGGTGACCACGATGACGCCTTCAGAAACCCGACCCATCATTTGTGACGTAGACGGGCAGAGGAAACAGGCTGGTTTTGTGGCTCGCGCCAATCTCAACCCCGGCGACCGCGTCTGCGGCCCTGCGCTGATCCATGAACGACAGACGACGACACTCGTCTCAGCCGATTTTTCGGCCCATGTGGACGCCATCGGAAACCTCGTCTTGATCCGCGACCAGAAAGGAAGCGAGCAATGACCCCTGCCCGACTACAAGTAATGTGGAACCGGCTGCTGGCAGTTGTCGAAGAACAGGGTCAAACCCTGATCCGCGCCGCATTTAGCCCGATTGTACGAGAATGCGGCGACATTTCTGCCGGGATTTTCGACGTGAACGGCCGGATGCTGGCGCAAGCCGTCACTGGCACGCCGGGCCATATCAACACCATGGCCGAAGCCGTTCAGCATCTGCGCGCCGCCTTCCCGGTTCAGACGATGAAACCCGGCGACATCTATATGACGAACGATCCATGGCTCGCCTCGGGTCACTTGAACGACTTCCTGCTGATGATGCCTGCGTTCAAGGATGACAAGGTGGTCGGCTTCACCTCCTGCACCTCGCACCTGGTTGACCTGGGCGGGCTGGGCATGGGGCCTGAGGGTTCGGACATATACGACGAGGGCCTACTGATCCCGCCCTGCAAACTGGTCGAGGAAGGCACGCTGAACGCCCTTCTAATCGACATCATCCGCGCCAACAGCCGCGAACCCGTGGCCAATGAGGGCGACATCTATGCCCTGATCGCCTGCTGCGAGGCGGGGGTGAACCGATTGGTGTCGATGATGGAGGAATTCGACATCGACGATCTGGACGCGCTGGGTGCCTATATCATCGACACCTCGCGCCGGGGCACTCTGGCCGCCATCGCCGAGGTGCCTGCTGGCGTCTATAAGAATGTCCTGAAGATGGACGGTTATGAGAGTGAACTGGAACTGCACGCCACCCTGACCGTCAGCGCCGACGGGATGCATGTGGATTTCACCGGGACCTCCGGCTGTTCGCGCAAAGGTATCAACGTGCCACTGAATTATGCCACTGCCTATACCGTTTTTGCCCTGCGCTGCATTGTCGGGTCGGACATTCCCAACAATGCAGGCTCACTGGATCCGTTCACTGTCGATGGCCCCAAAGGCTGTATCCTGAATGCGCAGCGCCCTGTACCCGTAGCGATGCGTCACACGCTGGGTCAGGTCACCCCTGATTTGGTTCTGGGCTGCCTGCATCAGGCCCTGCCCGATCAGGTCCCGGCCGAGGGCGCATCCTGCATGTTCGATCTGCCCATGCGTCACGCGCCCGAGGTCGCCCGTGACGGAGGGCGCGAATTCGCGGTGGAGCCTGTGCATAACGGCGGCACAGGCGCGCGGCCTCATGCGGACGGGTTGTCGGCAACGGCCTACCCTTCAGGCGTGTTCGGCAGCCAGGTGGAGATCACCGAAAGCGTCGCCCCCGTCACGATCTGGCGGCGCGAGCTTCGGCCGGACTCGGGCGGTGCGGGCAAGTACCGCGGCGGGTTGGGGCAACGGATCGAGATGACCTCGGCCAACGGCGCGCCCTTCATCGTCTTCCTCTCGGTCGAGCGGCTGAAATTCCCCGCGCTTGGTCGGATGGGTGGCCAACCCGGAGCACCCGGGCGTATTCGGTTCCGCGACAGCGACGCTGACATCCCCGGCAAGGGCAAGCTGCGGGTCGAAGACGGCGACTACCTGATCTTTGAAACCCCCGGAGGAGGAGGCTTCGGCGATCCCGTGGATCGCGACCCTGACGCACTTGCGCTGGACCTCAAACGCGGTTTGATCAGCGCCGAGGGTGCTAAATCCTTCGGAGGTGCCACATGATCCGGCCTATCCCTCATGTTGGCGCTATAGCCGCCTATGCGCTGGCCGATCTTGGCGGTCCTCAGACGATTTCACTGGCCCAGAACGAAAGCGCCTTTCCCGCCAGCCCTGCCGCCATTGCCGCCGGACAGGCCGCGATGGCAGATATGCCGCTCTATCCTGATCCGGAATGGCCGGACCTCCGCGCAGCGATAGCCGAGGTGCATGGGCTGGACCCGAGCAACATCCTTTGTGGCGCGGGATCGATGGAGCTGATCGGTTGCCTGATCCACGCTTACGCTGAGCATGGAGACCGTGTGCTGGGTACCGAGTACGGCTACGCCTTTGTCGCCTCGGCGGCCGCGCAGGTGCAGGCGGATTATGTCAAAGCGCGCGAGGTCGACCTAACTATTTCGGTGGATGACATTCTGAGCGCAGTCACCCCAAAAACCCGCATAGTCTTCGTCTGCAATCCGGGCAACCCGACTGGAACGGTGATCCCAAACGCTGAGATCGTGCGCCTGCGGACCAGCCTTCCCAAGAAAGTTCTGCTGGTCGTCGATCAAGCCTACGCCGAATTCTCGGATGCCGAACATGATCCGGCGGAGGTATTCGCTATGATTCAGCGCGGCGATACGGTCATCACCCGGACGTTTTCCAAAGCCTATGGGCTGGCAGGCGCGCGGGTCGGGTGGGCCTATGCTCCACCCGAGATCGGAGCAGAATTGCGCAAGCTGTTAAACCCAAACAATGTCTCGATCCCCTCGCAGGCTGCAGCTGCCGCTGCAATGCGTGATCAGACGCATATGCGAGAGGTTGTGGCAAAAACTGCCAACATCCGCGACGCGTTCACCGAAAACGGCCGCGCTCTGGGGTTAACCGTCCCGCAAAGCCACACAAACTTCGTCTTGCTGCGTTTTGCCTCAGTTGATCAAGCGCAGCGGGCCGATGCCGCTTTGCGCGCAGAAAACTTGCTGATGCGCGGGATGGGCGGCTATGGCCTTGGCGATTGCTTGCGCGCCACGATTTGCGCGCCGGGCGTCATGAAACGCGCCCGCGACGTGTTGGAAGGAGTGCTGTCATGACCGAGACCCGAACTGCAGCCAAGATCGGCGTTCTGGTGCCTTTCACCAACACAAATCTGGAGCCGGATCTGGCGTTGATGCGCCCGCCCAACACCACACTGCATTTCCAGCGCATGGGCGGGTATGACGTGGACGAAATCCCCGGCTCAGATCAGATGGCCGGTTTGGGCGCGTCGGATATCAGCCATGATTTGCGGATGATCTCAGGCGTGCGGCCCGACATCGTTCTTTACGGCTGCACCTCGGCAACGCTGACCCATGGACCGTCTTTTGACGCCAAGCTGGCCGAGCAGATCAAATCCGGTGCCAATGCCAAGTCAGTCACGGCCGCCAGCGCGTTGGTTGCGGGCATTCAGGCGTTGGGAGTCCGCAAAGTCGGCTTTTCGTCGCCCTATCTGGGCGAGATCAATACGCAGGCCATCGCGTTCATGGCCCAAAATGAGATCGAAACGGTCAAATGCGCCGATGTGGGCCGGGAACTGGGAAACTACGGTCAGGGAGAATTGACCCCGAACGAAGTCTTCGACCTCGCCTGCCAGGCCGACCACCAACAGGCCGAGGCGATTGTTCTGAGTTGCACCGATATGCGGTCCGTTGAGGCCATCGAACAGATTGAAGCCGCGCTGGGCAAACCCGTTGTCACGTCCAACCAGGCGATGATGTTCTGCTTGCTGCGCGAACTCGGGCTACCACCGCATAAGGGGTTACCGGGGCGGCTGTTCGACTGCGTTTAAGGGGCTAGGACTCGGACGGAGCGTCATAGATCAACGCGCCAAGATCCGAGAAAGCCGATACCGAATCTCTCAATCCCAGGACGGCGTCTCGTATGGCGGAGGCCCTTGTTTCGCCGAGCGAAGGCGTTGCGAACTCCATGAATTTCGCGACCACTTCGGCTTGATCCATCGGGGCCTCGGGGCCGCCGCGCGCATGGACGTCGCCAGTTTCCAGCACCCGCCCGTTGTGCAAGCGGATCGAAACATCGGCGATGCGGCACTCGGGGAACCGAGCCGAATGGCGCTCGTCTTCGGCAACGGAAATACGTTCCAACAAAGACGCCACCAAAGGCTCAGACAGACCCGCACCCGAGATATGCTCGACCCCGATCCGCCCATAGGCCATCATCACTGCCACCGCAAATGGCAGCGAATACTGTGCCTTTGAGGTGTCGTCTGGCATGCCCTGAAACAAACAAGCGCTCTCGCGGAACGTATTGACCTGGACCGAGGCGATGTCTTCATGGCTCAGATCATGTTCACGCATGAGCTGCCGGACAGCGTCGATCGCGGCGTGCGCCCAACGGCAGATCGGGTAGGGTTTCACATATTGATACTGCATCTGCCAAAACTGGCCAAGGTCCTGCCAGTGGCTCGAGACCTTTTCGGCTTCAATTGTGATTGCGGGCGCGCCGGTAAAGCCATTCTCAGCCAAAACGGCCGAAGACACACCGACCAAAGCCCCCCAACCCGAGCCATCATGTAGCATGGTGGGATTGGCGATCTCGCGCATCATCTGGCTGCGGGGGCCGTGATATTCGGCAATGCCCATGGCCTGCCGCAATTGGTCCACTCCCAACCCACGCATCCGAGCCGCGACGGCGACGACGCCCAAAGCGTTCCATGCCCCTGACGTGTGATAGTCGCTGACCGTATCATGCAGAGAAATCCCGGCGCGTCCTGCGACCTCATATCCGATGGTGACAGCAGTCAGAGCTTCGAGGCCAGAGAGATCCCGAACCGTTTCAGCCAGCGCGCAAAGCGCCGGCACGACCGCGACACCGATATGCCCTTTGGTCGGGTTGTAGCCGTCATGCCCATCCAGATTGTCAGTCTGCGTAGCAGCGGCATAGGCGCAACCGGCGGCACTGACCCGGCGGCCATCAAACAACATCCGCGCGCTGAGCGCCGGATCACCTGCCCCATAGAGCGCAAAAGCCGTTTCTCGGGCGATTGACCCCGCCGCCATAGGACCCGACGCTATCGTAATGCCCAGCGTGTCCAGCAGCATCAACGCGGCGGCGTTCAGTGTTGCATCAGGGATATCCTCGGGTGTTAAACCAAGGGCGAAATCAGCAACTCTTTGGAAGGTATCTGTCACGGCCTGCTCCTAGCTCAACACCTCTCGAGGCAGGTTAGGAGGTTTCGAATGGGATGGCACGAAAACAATTGAGAACAAACGGTCCGGCGTTCTAGTGCCGGACCGCCCCATGTTTAAGGTCCGAGGGTTACTGCCCCATCGGATCAACCAGCTTGTTCAACACGCGGTCTTTTGTGACCTGACCGATGATCGCCCCGTTCTCGGTCACGCCAACCGGTGCGTTGTTCTGGTCGAAGCCCTGGATAACGTCGCGAATATCAGTGTCCGCATCTATAGAGCGATCCGGCGTGCCGGTTGCAGGCTCCATCACGTCCCGCGCGCGCAAAACGCCCAGAGGGTTCATATGCGCAACGAAATCGGCCACGTATTCGTCCTCGGGTTTCGAGTAGATCTCGGACGGGGTGCCACATTGTACGATGCGACCGCCCTCCATGATGGCGATACGGTTGCCGATCTTGAAGGCCTCATCAAGGTCATGGGACACGAAGATGATCGTGCGTTTGAGCTTTTCCTGCAGGCGGAGCAGCTCATCCTGCAGCTTGGTCCGGATCAGCGGATCGAGGGCCGAGAACGGCTCGTCCATCAGCAAGATCGGTGCTTGAGTGGAAAAGGCGCGGGCCAGACCGACGCGTTGTTGCATACCGCCCGAAAGCTCTCCGACCTTACGATCCGCCCAGTCGGACAGACCGACCAGAGCAAGCTGCTCATCGGTGCGCTGCAACCTCTCAATGCGGGACATGCCCGACAGCTCCAGCCCTAGCCAAACGTTTTCACGAACCGTGCGCCACGGCAGCAGTCCGAATTGCTGGAACACCATCGCAATATGGTTCTGACGCATTCGGCGCAGGGTGCGGGCGTCGGCGTTGGTGACATCCACCATCTCCGATCCGTCCGAAACCCGCACCGCGCCGCGGATCACCGGGTTCAGCCCGTTCACCGCCCGCAACAAAGTGGATTTGCCCGAACCGGACAGCCCCATCAGAACCAGCGTTTCGCCCTCATGCACGGTCAGCGAGCAATTGTGGACGCCCAGCACCTGACCACAGGCCTCTTTCACGGTTGCGCGGTCTTTGCCTTCGTCCATGAAGGGCAACGCACTTTTGGGGTCGTTGCCGAACGCGATTGAAACATTGTCAAATTCAACTGCGGTCATGGATCAATGCTCCACTCTAAGGACGCGATCGAGGATGATCGCCACAACAACGATGACAAAGCCGGATTCGAAACCAAGGGCTGTGTTAACCTGATTGAGCGCCCGTACGACTGGAACACCCAAGCCATCAGCACCGACCAGAGCGGCGATCACAACCATCGACAGCGACAGCATGATGGTCTGGTTCAGGCCGGTCATAATCTGCGGCAGCGCGTAAGGCAGCTCGACCTTCCACAGAGTTTGGGATTTGGTCGCGCCAAAGGCCTCTGCCGCCTCAAGCAGCGGGGTCGGCGTCGAGGACACACCCAGATGGGTCAGGCGGATCGGAGCGGGCAACACGAAGATCACGGTAGCGATCAGGCCCGGCACCATGCCGATACCAAAGAATACGATCGCGGGGATCAGGTAGACGAAGGTCGGCAGGGTTTGCATCAGGTCCAGCACCGGCCGCATCGCCACGTAAAGCTTGGGCCTATGCGCCGCCGCGATGCCAATAGGCACGCCAATCGCCATACAGACCAGACAGGAGGATAGAACCAGAGTCAGGCTTTCCGTCGTTTCTTCCCAATATCCCTGATTGAGAATGAACAGGAACCCCAGCGCCACAAACAGGCAAACTTTCCAATTCCGCTGCAACAGCCACGTGATGCCTACGAAGACGCCCACAACGATCAAAGGATGCGGGGTTTGCAGCACCCACAATATGCCATCAATCAGCGCCTCAAGAACCCAGGACAACCAATCGAAAAATGGCTCCCCTATTTCTTGGAGCCATTCAAAAACCGCTCGGGCCGTCTTGCCGACGGGTATCTTGTTGTCGGTCAGCCAATCCATCTGTCTGCCTTTCAGAGTATTCCGGGCCTGAGATCAGGCCACAAAAAAGCCCTCCGCCACAGACATGCGGCGAAGGGCGTTTAAGGTTATTGACCCAGTGCTGCGTTTACTGCGGCGACTGCGTCGCCACCGTCACGGGTCGTGACACCGTCCAGCCATGGGGTATAGGCATCCGGGTTGGCTTTCAGCCATGCGCTGGCTGCATCTGCCGGGTCTTCGCCACCATCCAGTATCGCGGCCATGATCTCGTTTTCCATCGCCAGCGAAAATTCCAGGTTGTTCAGCAGTGCGCCGACATTCGGGCATTCTTCTGCATAGCCTTTGCGGGTGTTGGTGAACACGGTCGCGCCGCCGAAGTTGGGGCCAAAGAACTCATCGCCACCGGTCAGGTAGGACATCTCGAAATTGGCGTTCATCGGGTGCGGTTCCCAACCAAGGAACACGATCGGATCGCCCTTGCGCGAGGCGCGATCCACCTGCGCCAGCATGCCCTGCTCGGAGCTTTCTGCGACTTCGAAACCAGAGAGGCCAAACGAATCGCCATCGATCATGGATTGAATCAGGCGGTTGCCGTCATTGCCCGGCTCGATTCCGAAGATTTTGCCGTCCAAAGCGTCGGAGTGCGCTGAAATATCGGCGAAATCCTTGATGCCCAACTCGGCGGCAGCCGCGTTGACGGCCAGCGTGTACTTGGCGCCTTCCAAGTTCGCGCGCACGGTTTCAACCGTTCCCTCTTCGCGATACGGTGCGATATCGCCTTCCATGGTCGGCATCCAGTTGCCCAGGAACACGTCGATATCGCCTTCGGCCATCGAGGTGTAAGTCACTGGAACGGAAAGGATCTTGATCTCGGTATCGTACCCCAAAGCGTCAAGAATTGTTGTCGTTGCGGCAGTGGTCGCAGTGATATCGGTCCAGCCGACATCCGAGAATACGACCTCGTCGCAATTGGCCAATGCCGCCCCGGCAGATGCCAGAATGGCAAGGGTTGAAATGGTTGTTAGGGCTTTCACTGGAGCCTCCCTGTTTTTTTGATTGACTGGTTAGTTAGGAAAAATAAATGACACATAGTCAAGTCTAATTGTTCACATGCAGCCGGATTCAGGCAACAGTTTCTGTCGCGCGCTGAACAATTCATGGATTACTTGGCATGGATTTCAGTTTGGCTGCGTGCAGTTTGTGTCGCTAACGCCCTGTGGGACAGGCATGTCCTAATGCACTGTGACACGCGAACGCAATCCATTGGCTGGCCTCCCAAGGAACCGTTGGGCACAGCTACTTAGGTGTTGCGGCCCCATAAAAGACAGAGCCGCCGAGAGGGTTCAGACCCCAGATTTGCTTACTTGCCTTTCCACACAGGATCACGCTTTTCCGCAAACGCGCGCGCGCCTTCCAGCTGGTCCTCACTGGCATAGAGAGTATCGACGGTACGCAGCTGCCGTTTGGTAATACGGTTCATGGCGTCTTGGAATTTGCTGTCTTCGGCATCGCGCACGACCTCTTTGATCGCGGCATAGACCAGCGGTGGGCCCGAGGCCAACAGGCGGGCGAGTTCCCACGCACGATCCATCAGCTGATCCGCGGTCACAATCTCATTCACCAAACCCCAGCGGTTGGCTTCCTCCGCGTCGAACCAGCGGCCCGTCAGCAGCAACTCCATCGCGATGTGATACGGGATGCGTTTAGGCAGTTTGACACTGGCCGCATCCGCCACGGTACCCGAGCGGATTTCCGGCAGCGCAAAACTCGCATGGTCCGCAGCCAAGATCATGTCGGCGGACAGCGCAAGCTCCAGACCTCCGCCGCAGGCAATGCCGTTCACGGCTGCAATGACGGGTTTGTTCATGTCGCGCAATTCCTGCAGACCGCCAAAACCGCCAACACCATAGTCCCCATCGACCGCATCGCCATCGGCTGCGGCTTTCAGGTCCCATCCGGGGCAAAAGAACTTCTCTCCCGCACCTGTCAGGATCGCGACGCGCAGGTCCGGGTCGTCGCGGAACTCGGCAAAGACGTCACCCATGATGCGGCTGGTCGCCAGATCAATGGCATTGGCTTTGGGCCGGTCCAATGTGACCTCAAGAATCGCGCCATCACGGCGGGTTTTGATCGGGTCCATATCTCAGGCCTTTCTGATGAGGGCATCCACGGCCACCGCCTTGTCGGGCGTGCAGAGGAGCGGGTTGATTTCGACCTCGCCAAGCGTGTCGGCGTTTTGCATGACATAGGCCTGAACGGCCTCAACAGCGGCCACGATGGCATCCATATCAGCCGCCGGTTGACCGCGATAGCCTGCCAGAAGCGGTGCAATCTTCAATTTGCCCAAAGCACCGCGGATGTCATCAGCAGAACTGGGCACCAGCAGGGAGGCGGTATCGCGCAGCACTTCGGTCAGCACACCGCCTGCGCCCAGGGTCAGGACAAACCCATGCGCCGGATCGCGCACCACGCCCACAAGAAGCTCGACCACTGTTCCGGTGATCATCTCTTCGATCAGAATTTCTGTGGTTCCGATATCTGCGGCGACATCGGGCACATCTTCGGAAAGAACACCCAATCGCACGGCCGCGTGTTCTGACTTATGAGCCAGCCCCACGCCCTTGACCGCAAAGGGTGCGTCCATGTCCTGAGCGGCAGCACGAGCCTGGTCGGCACCTGCGACTGTGCGGTTTTGCGGGATGCGCAATCCGTGCTCGGCCAGAACGCGTTTGGACTCGCCTTCGGTGAGAGTCCGATTGGCCTCGGCCGTTCCGGGCAGTGTGACCGGTGTGTCTGAAGGAGCTGTGATCTGGCCCGCCGCTTCGGTTGCGGCAAGAGCTTCGCGCAGCCCCATGAAGGGCACCACGCCGCCGTCCATAAGCTCTTGCGCTACATCTTCGGGCATCAACTCGGGCAAAGTCGCGGCAACGGCAAATCGCCCGCCGGTCTCCGCACGCACTTTCATTGCCGCACGCGAGGCATAGACCCAGTCGCTCGCATCCGTGGTTGGATAGTCGAGGATCGAGAACGTCAGATCAATGTCATCACCCGTCATCCCGGTCCAGGCCCGCGCCATCGCCGCTTCATCCCGCCAAATATAAGTGTGGTAGTCCAGTGGGTTATTTAGCGCCACCATCGGTCCGAGTGCCTCTCGCAGGTGGGCTTTCTGACCGTCGCTTAGGCGCGGGAAGGATAGCCCGGTTCCAACAGCCATGTCCGCGATCAGACTCGCCTCCCCCCCGGAACAGCTGATCGAGGCTATGTTGCTGCCCGAAAGCGGGCCATAGCAATGCAGCAGTTTCAGCGTCTCCAGAAAATCGGGCAAGGCGGATAGGCGTGGAATGCCGAGACGCTCCAAAAGGGCCTGCGCACCCGCGTCGCTTCCGGCCAGAGAGGCGGTATGCGACACGGTTGCGGACTGAGCCTGCTCGGACGCACCGACCTTGAGCGCCACCAGAGGGATACTCTTAGAATAGGCCTTCGCTGCCAACGCCTCCCATTCACGGATATCCTTGAAGCCTTCGATGTGCAGGCCAACGGCAGTCACACGCGGATCGTCCAGCAAGGCCGAGGCAATCTGCGCCTGACTGGTCTGCGCCATGTTCCCGCAGGTCACCATATAGGCGATGGGCAGCGCGCGTTTCTGCATGGTCAAGTTGATCGAGATGTTCGAGCTTTGCGTTAGGATCGCAACGCCGGACTCGACCGGCTTGGCCCCGTGCTGGTCGGGCCACAGCAAAGCCGCATCCAACGCGTTGATGAAACCATAGCAATTGGGTCCCAGAATGGGCATGTCGCCCGCAGCTGCGACCAGTTGTGCTTGCAGATCGCCCCCTGTGTCATCCTCGGCCACGGCCTCGGAAAAGCCTGACGCAAAACATACAGCACCGCCGGCGCCGGTGGCAGAAAGGGTGCGAACCGCCTCATTCGTGGCATGGCGGTTGATGCCAATGAAAACGGCATCTGGCGGTGCTGGCAGGTCTTCGAGACTGGCATAGGCCCTATGGCCAGCGATCTCGGTCGCTTTGGGATGAATAGGCCAGATCTGACCCGCATAGCCCATGCGTTCAGATTGCAGAATGACCTGCTGACACCAAGCACCACCGCCGATCACGGCGATGGAGTTCGGGCGCAAAAGCCGGGTGAGGTCTTTGGTCATCGTCAGGCGCCCAACGGACGCAGAAGATCACGGCTGATGATGTGACGCTGGATTTCGCTGGTGCCATCCCAGATCCGCTCGACCCGCGCGTCACGCCAGAAGCGTTCGATCGGAAAGTCGTCCATCAGGCCCATACCGCCATAGATTTGCAACGTCGCGTCGGTGACACGCGCCAGCATTTCCGAGGCATAAAGCTTGGCCGAGGCGATCTCGCGGTTCGAAGGCAGGTTTTTGTCCAGGCGCCAGGCAGCCGACAGCGTCAGCCAGTCTGCGGCATCAATCTCGGTGATCATATCGGCGATCTGGAACCCAATGCCCTGGAATTTACCGATGGGCTGGCCGAACTGCTTGCGCTCGGCAGCATAGTTCAGTGCATAGTCGAAACAGCGCCGCGCCCGACCAACCGAGAAGGCCGCAACCGTCAGACGAGTCGCGTAGAGCCACTCGTTCATGACAGCGAAACCACCATCGACCTCGCCCAGAACCTGCGCGTCAGGCAGGCGACAATTGTCGAAGTAGAGGATGTAGTTTTTGTAGCCCTTGTGACTGACCGAGTTATACCCCTCGCGCACCTCAAACCCGGGCGTGCCGCGATCCACCAGGAAGGTTGTGATCCGCTTTTTGGGCCCTTTTGGTGTTTCATCCACGCCGGTCGCAATGAAGACGATGAAGAAATCCGCGTGTTCCGCGCCCGAAATGAAGTGTTTGGAGCCGTTGATGACCCAATCGCCCCCATCCTTCACAGCCTGACACTTCATCCCGCGCACGTCCGACCCCGCATCCGGTTCGGTCATCGCCAGCGCATCCATCCTTTCGCCGCGCACTGCAGGCAGTAGATAGTGTTCGCGCTGTTCATCGTTGCAAGCCATCAGGATGTTTTGCGGGCGGCCAAAGAAATGAGTCAGAGCCATCGATCCACGACCCAGCTCGCGTTCGACCAGCGTAAAATCGAGATGTGAAAGGCCTGCGCCGCCAACCTCTTCGGGGAAGTTGCAGGCATAAAAGCCTAGGTCGATGCATTTCTGTTTGATCTCTTGGCCCAGCTCATGGGGCACCTGACCGGTGCGTTCGACCTCGGCTTCATGCGGGTAGATTTCGTTTTCGACAAAGCTGCGGACTGTCGAGACGATCATGTCCTGTTCTTCGGTGAGACCAAACTGCATGGCGCGATATCCTTGGATAGGTGATTGACGCAGGAAACGAGATTCCTCATGGTCACGGCATGCAGTTTTCGCCATCTATCATGCAAAGTTGGTAAAATTTTGAGTCACAGATTTAACATTCTGCTGTTCGATGGATTCTCGAACCACTGCCTCGCCAACATGGTCGAGCCTCTGCGGGCGGCCAACACTCTGTCCCGACAGTCTTTGTATGAGTGGCGGTTCTGTTCCGTTGGCGGAGAATCCGTCCACAGCTCCAGCGGGCTTGCGGTGACGCCGGATGCCGCCCTGACCGACCAGCGAGGGGATGTTCTGGTCGTGATGCCCTCCTACGGGTTCTTGCAATTGGGCACGCCCTCGACCCTGCGCGCCCTGTTGGCGGCTGCAAAGAGGCACGCTCAGGTGGCGGGGCTGGACACAGGTAGCTGGTTGATGGCGCAAGCCGGGTTGCTCGATGGGCACCGCGCGACCATTCACTGGGACGAGCTTTCCAGATTTGAAGAAGCCTTTCCCGCCGTGGACGTCGTGCAAGAGCGCTACGTCGTTGACGGCGCGCGTCTGACCTGTTCTGGCGCGATGGCGGCGTTTGATCTAGCGCTTGCGCTTATCCGCAAGGATCACGGCCCGCTGTTGTCGATGGAGGTCGCCCATCTGCTGATGAGCCGCGGCCGAAGCGACCACTATGCCCTACCGATGCAAACCGAAGACACTCTGGTGAATCGCGCCCTGGCAATCATGCAGGCAAACCTGGAAACACCGCTGTCGATCACGCAGGTCGCGCGCAAAGCGGGCTGCACTCAGAAACGGCTGGAAATGCGCGTTCAGGCGGACCTGAAAACCACACCGCAGGCGCTCTATCGTCGGTTGCGTCTGAACCTTGCGCGCAGGCTGACCGAAGAGACCGAGCAATCCGTCGCCGAAATCGCCGGTCGGTCGGGCTATGAAAACGCCAGCGCCATGACCCGCGCTTTCAAGGCTGAGTTCGGGCACACACCATCGGCTTTCCGCAACAGGGTGTAGTGGGCAGCGCCGCCCCAAGACGGCGCTGCTCTTTTGTCAGGCGTTTAACGCGACAGAACGCGCAGACGACTTTTGAATTCACCACGGTCCACGTAGCAGCCGTGCAGGTGACGGTGGCCTGTATTGGGATCGAAGGCCGAACGCCCGTGCAGTACACGACGGTTGTCAAAGACCACCATTTCGCCGCCCTTCAACTTGAGCTGAAGCAGGTATTTGGGGTCGCGCGTCATCGCCATGAACTTCTGATAGGCGCGGTAGTAGAGCGGCATGAGAGCGGGCTCGATATCAAGGAAATCCGCCAGATGCGCGTTAAAGCAGATCTCGATCACGTCGCCGTTTTCATCGCAGGTGATGACCCGTTTACGCGAGCGGATGTCCGTTTCTCCGTCATGAAAGCGGAACGGGATCGAGATGTCGCACAGGGCGTCAAAGGCATCGGGGTCTTCCAATTTCAGGTCCTCTGCCACCGCATAGCCATCGCAGAACAGCGACTCACCGCCCTCAGCCTCGTTTGCGAGACAGTGCAGGAACTGGAACCCCGGAGGCAGTTCCTGATTGGTCAGATCGGTGTGCAGCGGAAGCGCGACCGGCGTATAGGCAAGGTTATTCGGGTTGGGTTTGGACTTGACCTCGAAGGTCAGCCCAAAATTGGTCTCGCGCAGAAAGCCGATCCGGCGCGCGACATCCATGCCAGCCTCGGTGCTGTCGGCTAGATGGTCCACGATGCTCAGCCCGTATTGACGCGCTGCAATCAGCCAGGTCTTCAAAGCGCTGTCTTGGGTCAGAACCCCATCGGCATTCGCGCGCGGGATACCGGCGGGCGAAAGCTCGGCCCGCCATGTGACAAAACCGGTATCAGCCGGGTCAAAAGCAGGTTGGCCGGGGCGGCGATCGCGCAGCCAGTCCAGATCAAAGATGGTGGGTGCCTGATCCTCGGCCCAGACAACAAGCAGGCTGTTGTCGGACCGGAAGGCCTGCACGGGTTTGATATCCAGCGCAATGGCGGTGAGGTCGGTCAGGCGCTCCTGCGTCTGTGGGTGGAACCCAGCAGGGTCGTTTTCGCGTAGCCAGATGAATGGGAAATCCCCGGTCATATGGTCGGGCCAAGTGATACGCACATGTGTTTCGGCCAGTTCAACCTGAACCGGTTTCGAGAGAGTTTGAGTTGTCATGTCAGTCTTTCGCGTTGAGTTGAAATTCGGGTTTAATCTCAGCGCTGGGATGGGGGCGGCCACCAATCGTAGGCCTTCCTGTAAGGATGCCCGGGTCGGCGGCCCAACGTCACTGGTGTTTCTAAGCTGGATTGCATGGGAAGGTTTGGTTTGGGGGCTATCTCTTTGCGAAGGCTTAAATTTTTTTGCGGTGCAGTCAAACGCAAAACGCGCCAGAAAACGTATAACCCGCGGCAATCTTCAACCCTGCTGTTTTGCTGCGCAAACCCTACGGCAGAACGGTGTGAAAAGATTGACGCGCCGCCCGAAATACAGAACGGTGTCACAAAATCCGACGCCCCGATCCTTGTGACGTGCCGGCGCGACAAACCAGCCTCAGTAGAGAGAGAAGACCATGCCCCAGACCGCAGACACAAACCGCCGCATCGTTCTGAACGAACGCCCGAAGGGGGAACCCGACGACAATACGCTGCGGCTTGAGACGACGGATATTCCAACTCCGGGCGCAGGAGAGATGCTGATCCGCACCTGCTATTTGTCGCTCGACCCGTATATGCGCGGACGGATGAATGACGCAAAATCCTATGCCGAGCCTGTGGCGATTGGCGGGGTCATGACCGGACAGGTTATGGGACAGGTTGTGACCTCGAACCTCGATGGATTCGAAGCGGGCGACTACGTACTGTCTGGCAGTGGCTGGCAGGACTACGCGATCTCGGACGGGACCGAGGTAATTAACATGGGCAAAGCGCCCCAAAACCCGTCCTGGGCGTTGGGTATTCTGGGTATGCCCGGCTACACCGCTTATGCCGGGTTGCTACAGATCGGCGAACCCAAGCCCGGAGAAACTGTGGTCGTTGCTGCCGCTTCCGGCCCAGTCGGAGCAACCGTCGGACAGATCGCCAAGATCAAAGGGTGCCGGGTCGTTGGCGTTGCGGGCGGGGCCGAGAAATGCGCGCATGTGGTGGAACATCTGGGCTTCGACGCCTGTATCGACCACAAGGCCGCCGACTTTGCCGATCAGTTGCGGGCCGCCTGCCCGGATGGAATTGACGTTTACTTCGAAAATGTCGGCGGCAAGGTTCTATATGGCGTCCTGCCCCTACTGAACGCTTTTGCGCGCATCCCGATCTGCGGCGTGGTCTCGTGGTACAACCTGCCTGGCTTGCCGGACGGTCCGGATATGGGGCCTGCGATCATGGGCACGCTGCTACGGATGAAGGTGAAGGCTCAGGGGTTCATCATCTTCGACAGCTTCCCGGCCTCGCTCTACAAGGAGTTTGTCCGGGATATGACCGGTTGGATTCAGGACGGATCGGTCAAATACCGCGAACACATGGTCGAAGGGCTAGAGACCGCGCCCGAAGCACTCAACCAGCTGCTGCGCGGTGAGAATTTCGGCAAGATGGTGGTAAATGTCGGGGCCTGATTACCCCGGCCAACATCCAGTTAGCGCCCCACTCCGAATTAGAAATGACAGTCGCCACACCGATCTGCGGCGACTGCTCTCCTTCAGGCCGTTTCAAGCCCACCAATCGCAGCCAGTGCGCTGACGATTTCGGGCACGCCCTGCCGTTGACGCAAGGAGGCGAACAAAAACGGCCGACCCTTGCGCATGCGTGTGGCGTCTTCTTCCATCACCTCTAGCGACGCGCCTACATGTGGCGCGAGATCCGTTTTATTGATGATCAACAGATCCGATTTCGTGATCGCGGGCCCACCCTTGCGCGGGATTTCTTCGCCCGCAGCCACATCAATCACATACAGCGTCACATCCGCCAATTCCGGGCTGAACGTCGCCGACAGGTTGTCGCCGCCGCTTTCGATCAGCACGATGTCAATTTCCGGGTGGCGCGACTGCATTTCCGCCACAGCCGCAAGGTTGATCGAGGCGTCCTCTCGGATCGCGGTATGCGGGCAACCGCCGGTTTCAACGCCGATGATCCTGTCCTGAGGCAGGATCTGCATCCGCATCAGCGCCTCGGCGTCCTCCTGCGTGTAGATGTCGTTAGTGATCACGCCCACCGAACAGACATCGCGTAGCGCCTCAGAAAGCGCGGCAGTCAGGGTGGTTTTGCCCGCGCCGACGGGGCCTCCGATGCCGACACGAAGGGGGCCGTTCGTACTGCTCATGTTCGGAAAATCCTTGAATACTGTGTTTCATGCTTCATTGCCGCGATATCCGGGAGGAAGGTCGTCGAACTGAGGTCCTCCAGACCCGCGTCCTGCGCCTTTGCGGCAATCGTTGCACAGAGGGGTGTCAGATCCCGTATCAGCCGCTGCGCATCGGTTTGACCCAAGGGCACAAGGCGCGTTGCGCAGGCCACCAGATTGCTCAGGAACGCCTGCAGAAACATCTCTGTCACCAATGGCAGGGGCAAATTCTGCAATCGTGCCGCACGCCCCACCGCCACCGGGTAGGTCAGGCGCTGCAAGTCCAAGCCCCAGACATCCCCGGTCACGGCTCCAAACGCCTGCCCGAGCAAACTGGTTTCCATCAACCGCTCGGATGAAGCGCTGAACGCGCGGGCTGTGGCGTCGATGTCGGTCAAATCGACCGGGGTTTCGGCGGCGTAAGCCGCCCCCAGAAAAAGCGCGTCGTTCCAGCCAGAGCTATGCTCCAATACGTCCGACACCCAGGCGCCCGTATCCTGAGGGCTGGCAACCGAACCGAGTTCAATCGCGGCCTCCAACCCATGAGAATATGCGAAGCCGCCAACCGGATAGGCCGGAGACAACCACTGCACCAAGGTCAGGATATCGGAATTAGTGGGCGTGGCCATGTGTCCTGCCATGACCATAAGCGCCACCTTCGGGGGTGAAGGGTTCAACGACCTCTTGGATTTCGGCCCCCAGTTTCAACAGCATATCGCGAATGACATGATCGCGTTGTATCAGGAGCCGGTCAGCTTCGATCTGACAGGGGGTGTGGCGATTGCCAATATGCCAGGCAAGATGCAGCAGATTGTCCCCGCTGATTTCCAGCAACTCTTCCGGTGCGGCGATGATTTCAATCTCGCGCCCATCCTCCAGCACCAGAACCCCACCATGGTCGAGGGATTTCGTGTGCGCCAGATCGACCAAAAAGGACTCACCATCATCTGTGGCCAGCATTTTACGGCGCAGGAAACGCCCGTCATAGTCCAGCGAGACCTGAGCATGCGCCGGATCGTGGTGGTGATCGTGATAGATTCGGGCGGTTTTGATCGCAGTGGTCATCGTGGCCTCCTTTTCAAATCAGAACATGAAATAGCGCTGCGCCATCGGCAGCACTTCGGCAGGTTGACAGGTGAGCAACTCCCCATCGGCTCGGACCTCATAGGTTTCCGGATTAACCTCGATCTGGGGCGTTGCATCATTCAGCAGCAAATCCTGCTTGCCGATATCGCGCGTGTTGCGCACGGCGACGGTTTGTTTCGCCAGTCCCAGTGTATCACCGATCCCGCCCGCTTGCGCGGCCTCCGAGACAAATGTGATCGCCGAGTTCTCAACCGACCGGCCGTAAGCTCCGAACATGGGGCGGCTATAGACCGGCTGCGGCGTTGGGATCGAGGCATTCGGGTCGCCCATCTGCGCACAGGCGATGGTGCCACCCAACAAGACCATCTCGGGCTTCACCCCGAAAAAGGCCGGGTTCCACAGGACCAGATCGGCGCGTTTGCCTTCCTCGATACTGCCGATCTGATGACTCAGGCCATGCGCAATCGCCGGGTTGATAGTGTATTTCGCGATGTAACGACGAACGCGCAGGTTGTCATTGTCGCCGGTTTCCTCGGGCAGGCGGCCGCGTTGTTTTTTCATCTTGTCGGCGGTCTGCCATGTACGGATCAGAACCTCTCCGACCCGACCCATCGCCTGACTGTCCGAAGCGATGATGCTGAACGCGCCCATGTCGTGGAGGATGTCCTCGGCCGCGATCGTCTCACGCCGGATGCGGCTTTCGGCGAAGGCCACGTCCTCGGGGATGGATTTGTCGAGGTGGTGGCACACCATCAGCATATCCAGATGCTCTTCCACCGTGTTCACGGTGAATGGCCGTGTGGGATTGGTTGAGGACGGCAGAACGTGGTTTTCGCCGCAGATCTTGATGATGTCGGGGGCGTGGCCACCGCCTGCGCCTTCGGTGTGGAAGGCGTGGATCGTGCGGCCCTTCATGGCGCCCACGGTGTTCTCGACAAAGCCAGATTCGTTCAGCGTGTCGGTGTGGATCATGACCTGCACGTCCATCGCATCGGCCACTGAAAGGCAGCAATCGATGGCGGCGGGGGTGGTGCCCCAATCCTCATGCAGTTTCAGAGCGCAGGCCCCTGCGTTGACCTGCTCCTCCAGCGCGGCAGGCAGTGAGGCATTTCCCTTGCCAGCAAAAGCCAGGTTCATCGGAAACGCGTCGGCGGCCTGCAACATCCGCCCGATATGCCAAGGCCCAGGTGTGCAGGTGGTCGCCAGAGTGCCATGCGCAGGGCCGGTACCGCCGCCCAGCATAGTGGTCAGGCCGGAATGCAGCGCATCCTCGATCTGTTGCGGGCAGATGAAGTGGATATGGCTGTCGAAGCCACCTGCGGTCAGGATGCGCCCCTCGCCCGCAATGGCCTCGGTGCCGGGACCGATGATGATATCTACGCCAGGTTGGGTATCGGGGTTCCCGGCCTTGCCGATCTTGGCGATACGCCCGTCTTTCAGACCCACATCCGCCTTGTAGATACCCGAGTGGTCAACGATCAGCGCATTGGTGATTACCGTATCTACGGCCCCCTCGGCCCGAGTGGCCTGAGACTGCCCCATCCCATCGCGGATCACCTTGCCACCGCCGAACTTGACCTCTTCGCCGTAGAGCAGCGCATTGTCGCCAGTCCCCCCGGTGGCGGCAGCGCCCGAGCGTTCAGCGGTCAGATCGCGCTCAACCTCAATCACCAGATCGGTATCGGCCAGCCGCAGCTTGTCACCAGTGGTGGGGCCGAACATGGCGGCATAGTCAGAACGTTTGATTGTTGCTGGCATCAGAGCGACCCCATGACCTTTTGATTAAACCCATAGACTTTTCGCGCGCCTCCGATGGGGATTAGAGAGACCTCACGCGCCTGACCCGGCTCGAACCGAACGGCGGTGCCAGGGGCGATGTCCAGACGCAGCCCATGTGCCGCCGCACGGTCGAAGTCGAGCGCCGGGTTGGTTTCGGCGAAATGATAGTGCGAGCCGACCTGAACCGGGCGGTCGCCGGTATTGGCGACCATCAGGGTGATTGCCTTGGCACTTGCATTCAGGGTGATCTCACCCTCGGCCGGGAACAGCTCTCCGGGGATCATTTGTTCAACTTTACCATCAGCGCGATTGCGGCCAGTGCGGCAACCGCCAGACCAACGCCAAGGGTCGCATAGTCCGAGCCGTGCGCATGGATATGCGTATCGGTATGGGCTGCGGCAGGGCCGGCAACGATCAGGGCGGGGAAAAGCATACGGGTCATGTCTTGGTTCCTTTGTTAGCGAATGGGGTTGTGGACGGTCACAAGCTTGGTGCCGTCGGGAAAGGTGGCTTCGACTTGAACCTCGTGGATCATCTCGGGCACGCCCTCCATGCATTGATTCCGGGTGATCACTTCGGCTCCGGCCTGCATCATGTCAGCCACAGAACGACCGTCGCGCGCACCTTCGACCACAGCGTCGGTGATCAGGGCGATGGCCTCAGGATGGTTCAGCCTGACGCCTCGGGCAAGGCGCTTGCGGGCAACTTCGGCGGCCATGGCGACCATCAGTTTGTCTTTTTCGCGGGGGGTCAGGTTCATCTCAGATCATCCAGCATCGGGGAAGAGTGTTGTTGTTGAGTTGCCGCAGAACCGGCATAAGCGCACGGCGCAGGGCAAAGCTGTTTTCGGCCAGCATCCTGATCACCAGCAGATCGTCTTGGATCAGCGTGGCACCCGCTGTATCGGGCAGCATCTGGCGCACCGTGTCCAACTGTCCCTCGGCCGACCTGCAGGCAAAGACGACCAGCGCCATTGCACCCGCCCCGTCTGCGATATGAGGTTTCGCGAGATGGGCGTGCAGGTCGCCGGCAAATCGCATTGCATCCAAGAAAAGAGGGGCTCTAACGCGTCGAATTTCGATCCGGTCCCGCAGACGGATATCCGTCAGGGTTTCGCCCATCGCCGCGCGCCCAAAGACTAAAGGCTCGACCATCAGCAAAGTCGCGTCCGGCTCCATTTCGACCAATAGTCGACGATCCAGAGCACTGCCGTTGAACAGGATTGTCTCTTGCGGCAGCCAGTTCATGCGAGCGCCGGACGCGACGGTCAGATGATTAACGACCTGACCATAGGGGCCGGGCTGAGCCTTGTAGGCGCGCTCACACGCCTGCGTCGTTATCGTCAGCGTGGTGCCTTCACCCGCTGTTCCGGAAAACCGAAACGCATCCCCACCGGTGACGCCACCCGCTGTATTCAGCAGAACCGCGTCCAACGCGTGCGATTCTGCGCGCGGGAACAAGCACTTAAAAGAACCAGATTGACGGAATACGTCCAGAACCGACCGCCTGCCCAACGGTTTGGTGCTGATAGACACGGCCCCCTTAGCACGGGGAGGGGTTTTGTCCGTGATGGGCGTTATATGGGCAAGTTGCGTAATTGGGCACCCCCGAGGCGTCAGTTCATGCCCTGTGTTTCGTGTCTGGGATGGCGGAAAACCATTCTTGGGTGTCGCAATCGACCACAAAACCGATGCAGGTGACCAAATTTTTGGCACACCCTCAGGCAATGGATTAAAAATTAATCAGATGCAGCTGATTTTTGCATTTACCTGACCGACAGGTTGCCAAGATTGCCGCGATGCAGAAACCGTATGGGTGCTCGTCGGGGGAAACATCTCGAAGGGTGTGTGACGGCTGCGCGAATTGGACCTCGGACACAACCGCCACACGATAACGCAACAACAGTTGCGGGGATCAGGTAGAAGAGAAACGCGCCTTTGTGCAAGCCCTCTCTCCCGGCCCCGCCCAGGAGGATTACATGAAATCGCTCAAATCCACGCTCGCCGGATCACTGGTATTTGCTGCCATGGCCACCGCCGCACTGTCGGCTGAAGACACAATCAAGGTTGGCGTGCTGCATTCGCTGTCCGGCACGATGGCAATCTCGGAAACCACGCTGAAAGACACGATGCTGATGCTGATCGACCAGCAAAACGCCAAGGGCGGCCTGCTGGGCAAGCAGCTTGAGGCGGTTGTTGTCGACCCGGCTTCGGACTGGCCGCTATTTGCTGAAAAAGCGCGCGAGCTTCTGACCGTGCATGAAGTGGACGTGATCTTTGGCAATTGGACCTCGGTTAGCCGGAAATCGGTTCTGCCGGTGATCGAAGAGTTGAACGGCCTGCTGTTCTACCCGGTTCAGTATGAAGGCGAAGAATCCTCGAAAAACGTCTTTTACACCGGTGCCGCCCCGAACCAGCAGGCGATCCCTGCGACTGACTACTTCCTGGATGAGCTGGGTGTTGAGAAATTCGCTCTGCTCGGCACAGACTATGTCTACCCCAGGACCACCAACAATATTCTGGAAAGCTATCTGAAGGGTAAAGGCATCGCGGACGAGGATATCTTCGTCAACTACACCCCCTTTGGTCATTCTGACTGGTCCAAGATCGTGGCGGACGTTGTTGCGCTGGGTGCGGATGGTAAGAAGGTCGGCGTGATCTCGACCATCAATGGCGATGCAAACATTGGCTTCTACAAGGAGCTGGCGGCCGCGGGCGTTTCGGCGGATGACATCCCGGTCGTAGCCTTCTCAGTCGGTGAGGAAGAACTCTCGGGTCTGGATACCACCAACCTGGTCGGCCACCTGGCCGCGTGGAACTACTTCCAGTCGGCAGATACCGACGTGAACGCCGAATTCGTTGAGACGTGGAAAGCCACCATGGGTGAAGACCGCGTGACCAACGACCCGATGGAGGCGCATTACATCGGCTTCAACATGTGGGTGAACGCCGCGACCGAGGCGGGCTCGACCGAGGTCGACGCTGTCCGCTCGGCCATGTACGGGCAGGAATTCCCGAATCTGACAGGTGGCACTGCCGTAATGCTGCCGAACCACCACCTGGCCAAGCCGGTTCTGATCGGTGAGATTCAGGAAGATGGCCAGTTCGATATCATCAGCGAAACAGACGTCGTTCCAGGTGATGCATGGACCGACTTCCTGCCAGAATCGGCGGTTCTGATCTCGGATTGGAAAGACCTGGGTTGCGGTATGTACAACACCGAGACCAAAACCTGCGTTCAGACCCTGTCGAACTACTAACCTTCTCGCAAGGCGGGTATCATCGCCCGCCTTGCCCTAAAGACACCTCGGGTTTCACCACATGTTACGACTATTCCTTGCGGGTCTCGCAATCCTATGCGCCTGCCTAACGGCCAATGCGCAAGAGAGCGGTTTGCAACCGATCCTGCAAGAGCATCAGGAAATCATCACCAAAAGCTCGCGCAAGACGATCAAACCGGCGATTGATGCGATTGCCAGCAGCGGTCTACCGCAAGCGCAGGTGATGCTTGAGACATGGGCCGCCAAAGACGTGTGGATGCGCAAGTCGGACGGCCTGTTCTTTGCAGGTAAAAAGGCCGAGGGCCGCTCGTATGAGCTGACCGATTTCGACACCGGAGAGGTCGTTGGAACGTTCGAGAAATCCGACCTGAAGCAGTTGAAACCCAATAGCGGCATCCGCGCGATGATTGGAACAGCTTTGGTCCAGTTCCAACTGACCGACCCGGACCGGGCAAAACGTCTGGCAGCTTTGACTTCTATTCAACGCGATCCCGAAGGCGCTCTGCTGGTGCCGCTGCGCGCCTCGATTGAGGACGAGCCCAATGCCGATCTGAAAGCGCAGAAGCAACGTCTCGAGCGGTTGCTGACCATCGGCTACGACGAAGATACCGCAGCACGTGTGGCTGCGATTGAAGACATGTCCGACGATCTGGGGGTGGACGTCCGCGCGGCTCTGAACCCTTTGGTCGTGACGAATCGACATACGGGCACAGATCTGCCCTCTGATGCGAATATCGCCGCCATTCTAGATCCCGGATCAGAAGCCCTGACGAGGGGCGAGGCATATGATCTGTTGGTTGCCAATGAACTTGCCGCACCGCGCACATCGCCCGACGACATACGCGCCGCACTGGCCGCCAATATCGACGGAGGCCGCGTGGGGGGCATTCCTGTCGCGCAGCTGAACTCTGACACCACGCGTGCTCAGGCTTACGCTGTTTTAGCCGAAGCCGGCCTCGTGCCTGCTTTGATCACCGAGGCCGACATCGATTCTGCGTTGGAAACGCATGTCTTCTTTGAGACCTATGCCGAACCCTCACCCGAAATCACAACCGCAGCCGAAAAGGCGCTGGAACAGATCGAGCTGAAGGTCGGTTTGAACCAGACCCTCGACCTGACACTGGACGCAATCTCATTGGCGTCGATCTATTTCCTCGCTGCCATCGGTCTGGCTATCACCTTTGGCGTGATGGGTGTGATCAACATGGCCCACGGTGAGTTCATCATGATGGGCGCCTACACCGGCTACGTCGTGCAGCAGTTCATCCCCGACCATACGCTCTCAATCATCGTCGCCATCCCCATGGCCTTCGCGGTCACCTTCGCCATGGGCGTCGCGATGGAGCGGTTGGTGATCCGCTGGCTCTATTCGCGCCCGTTGGAGACGCTGCTGGCGACGTTCGGCATCTCGATTGCCCTCCAACAGCTGGCCAAGAACATCTTTGGTACGCAGGCCCGACCGCTGACCGCGCCCGGCTGGCTGGACGGGGCGTGGGTGCTGAACGATGTGGTCTCGATCAGCTATATCCGTATCGCGATCTTCGTTCTGGCGCTGATCTTTCTGGGACTTTTCCTTTACATCATGAAGCGCACCCGGCTGGGGCTAGAAATGCGCGCGGTGACTCAGAACCCACGCATGGCGGGGTCGATGGGGATCAATCCGGGGCGGGTGAATATGCTGACCTTCGGGCTTGGTTCCGGCATCGCAGGGATCGCCGGGGTTGCGATTGGTCTGTTCGCCAAGGTCACGTCTGATCTGGGCAGCGACTATATCGTGCAAAGCTTCATGACCGTGGTTGTCGGCGGGGTCGGCAACATCTGGGGCGCGCTGGCGGGCGCAGGCATGATTGGCTTCCTGCAAAAGGGCATCGAGTGGATGAACCCGTCGAACACCCTCGCGGCGCAGACCTACATGATCATCTTCATCATCATTTTCATCCAGTTCCGGCCACGGGGCATCATCGCCCTCAAAGGCCGCGCGGCGGGGGATTGAGCCATGGAACGCTGCTTTGTCGCCAAGAACCCCTCCGTACTTGTCTTTCTGGCCATCCTGTCCCTGTTCACATTGGGCGTGACCGTCCTGTCCGAAGGGTTCGGGATCGGCGTGATCTCAACCAGTTTCGTCAAGACGTTGGGCAAGACCCTGTGCCTGTGCCTGATTGCCGTGGCGATGGATCTGGTCTGGGGCTTTACCGGCATCCTCTCGCTGGGCCATTTCGCTTTCTTCGGGCTAGGAGGCTACATGATCGGCATGTGGCTGATGTACGAACGAACTCGTCTGATCGTGGTTGAGTCTCTGTCACAAGCCGAAATCCCCCCTACCCCGTCCGAGGTCGTGGACGCCATCGGAACGCAGATTTTCGGCGTAGTTGGATCATCGGATTTCCCTCTGATCTGGGCCTTTTCCCACAGCCTGACCTTGCAACTGATACTGGTCGTTTTGGTGCCCGGACTTTTGGCGCTGATCTTCGGCTGGCTGGCCTTCCGCAGCCGGGTGACGGGTGTTTACCTGTCGATCCTGACCCAAGCCATGACGCTCGCGTTGGCCCTCTACCTGTTCCAGAACGACAGCGGATTGCGCGGCAACAATGGCCTGTCGGGCTTGCAGAACCTGCCGGGTGTGACCGCCTCGCAGGACGTGGTGTCGGTCTGGTTTCTCTGGGCCTCGGCACTGGCCCTTGGGCTGGGATATATGCTGGCGGCGTGGGTCGTATCGGGCAAGTTCGGATCGGTCATCCGCGGCATCCGCGATAACGAGGCGCGGGTGCGGTTCCTCGGCTACTCGGTCGAGGTCTACAAACTGGCTGTCTTCACCCTGACTGCCTGTATCGCCGCCATCGCGGGCGCGCTCTACTACCCTCAAGCTGGGATCATCAACCCCGAAGAGATGGCCCCCATCGCTTCGATCTATCTGGCTGTTTGGGTCGCCATTGGTGGGCGTGGTCGCCTGTATGGTGCGGTGATCGGGGCGGCTTTCGTCAGCCTGCTCAGCACATGGTTCACCGGCGGACAGGCGCCAGACATCCCACTTGGGTTCTACACAATCAAATGGGTCGACTGGTGGCAGGTGCTGCTGGGCGTCTCCTTCGTGCTGGTCACGCTATTTGCACCAAAGGGTATCGGAGGGCTGTTCGACCTCTGGACCAACCGCCGTGCACCGCAGCGTCACGGTGCGCCGCTTGGACCCGACGACAGCGCTTTGCGCGAAAAGGAGGCAACGGAATGAGCACTCTGCTAGAGGTTAGCGGCGTTTCGGTTACCTTCGACGGGTTCCGCGCCATCAACAATCTCTCCTTCCACATCGGCGAGGCCGAACTGCGCGCCGTGATCGGCCCGAACGGGGCTGGAAAGACGACCTTCATGGACATCGTCACAGGCAAGACGCGGCCAGACGAAGGTCGTGTTATCTGGGGGGAAAAATCCGTCTCATTACTGCGGATGAGCGAGGCGAAAATCGCGCAGGCTGGGGTCGGCCGGAAATTCCAGAAACCCACCGTGTTCGAGGACCAAAGCGTTAGAGAAAACCTCCTGATAGCCCTCAAGAATAAACGCGGTTGGCTAGGCGTCCTATTCTATCGCCCCACGAACAGCGACCTGGAAAAGGTCAAGGAACTGGCGGACGAGATCGGCCTGAAGGACGAACTTGACCGTAAATCCGGTGAACTCAGCCACGGGCAAAAACAATGGCTCGAGATCGGGATGCTGCTGGCGCAGGAACCGCGCCTTCTGCTGGTTGACGAGCCTGCCGCCGGGATGACCCCGCAGGAGCGCGAGCACACGACCGACCTGCTGGTACAAGCCGCCAAGACCCGCGCCGTTGTGGTTGTTGAACATGATATGGAGTTCGTCCGCCGCCTGAACTGCAAGGTCACCGTCCTGCATGAAGGATCGGTTCTGGCCGAGGGGTCCCTGGACCACGTGACATCAAATCAGGACGTCATCGACGTCTATCTGGGGCGTTGAGCGATGCTGAAACTAAACGATCTAACCCTGCACTATGGCCATTCACAAATCCTCAACGGTATCTCGATGGAGGCCGAGAGGGGTGAGGTGACCTGTGTGATGGGCACCAATGGGGTCGGCAAGACCAGCCTGATCAAGGCGATCTCGGGCACCCATCCCCGCTCTGGCGGGTTGCTGACACTGGACGGCGAAACCCTTGGCCCGCTGCCTGCGCATCAGATGGCCTGGAAAGGTGTCGCTTATGTCCCGCAAGGACGCGAGATTTTTCCGCTTCTGACGGTGCGTGAGAACCTCGAAACCGGGTTCGCCTGCCTTCCCGCAGCTGAACATTTCGTGCCGGATGAGATCTTTGATTTGTTCCCGGTTCTGGCCCAGATGCAGCATCGGCGCGGTGGAGATCTATCCGGCGGCCAGCAACAACAACTTGCTATTGCCCGGGCACTGATCACGAAACCCCGGCTCTTGCTGCTGGACGAACCCACCGAGGGGATTCAGCCCAACATCATCCAGCAGATCGGCGAAGTGATCCACCACCTGCGAGATCAGGGCCAGATGGCGATCCTACTGGTCGAGCAGTATTTCGACTTTGCCTACGACCTCGCCGACCGGTTTGTGGTGCTGCGTCGTGGCGAAATCCTGCTCGAAGGCCACAAGCAGGATGTTTCACGGGATCAAGTCCTTCAAGGCGTCTCGGTCTGACCGAGACGATGCTTGTCAGTTGCCGCTGTTGCGACGTTCCAGCCGCTCAAGGTTGACCACGGTCGAAAGCATAAGCCGGTCTTGGCTCCACCCGTCGGTCTCGCGCAAACTGGCCGAGCCCCAAGCTAGGACGATCGCAAAGATCAGGCTGAAAGACAGGACCATCGCATGCAGCGGATGGCCCCCTTTGGGTCCGTCCGCCAAAGCGATCACACGCTGTCGCAGCACCCGTTTCGCCTTGTTACCATTGACCAGCGCAACATTCAGGACCTGCGGACGCTCGCGCGAGACCGTGCGGGCGCAATAGTCCAGCAGGCACTTGGCATAGTCCACCGTATCCAGTCTGCGTCTGGCAACAATGGCCTGATCGCAACCAAGCTCGCGCAGCCGCTCAAACTGATAGCGCAGGATGTGATAGGCCGGGTTCCAGAAGAACAGAGGACGCAGAAACTCCAGCACCAATTCCCATTCGACGTCGCCGCTGCGAACATGCTGGAACTCATGGGCAATCGCGAACCGCAATTCGTGACGATCGTTCAGCAGGTTGCTGGGAAGGATTACGTGACGACGGCGCAGGCCCCGTACGGCAAAGGGAACTTTGATGTGATCCGACAAACGGACATCCACCTTGGCTGAACGTTTCCACAGGAAACTGTCCAAGACCGTCTGACGAATTTGTAGCGCAGCCCAGATCACGCGGACGACCAGCGTGGCCGATACCAATGCCAAAGCCGCAAGTGCAGCAATGGCCCAGACTGAGCTACCATCCAATGCGGCCTCGACCCAGCGCTGGCGCGTGTTCAGCAGCGTCTCAAACTGGGTTGCAGGCAGTGCGATCTCACCCCTCAGATAGGCCGCAACGGCCACGTCGCCGATGGCCATCGGCTGACCGGGCCAGATAAATTCGAACAGATGCGCCACCCCAAAGGCCAGCACCGGGCTGAGCATAAGGCAAAGCACTAGCGCCCTGAGCAGGCGAAACTGATCGGAAAAGGACAGTCGCATCGAGGTTCGCGACAGGACAAATCGGGCTGCAAACCACAACACGACCGATAGGATCAGAACAAAATTCAGTTCGAGATAGGCATCGAGAACCGGCTTAACCGCTGTCATTTTGCAGTCTCCTTTCTACCAATGCCCGAATATCCTCAAGATCCGCCTCGCTCAGACCCGCATCATCCACCAAGCGCGCAACCAGCGAGGCTGGTGTGTTGTCAAACAACGTCCGCGAGAGATTCTGAAGCGAGCGAGCCTGATACCGATCCTTGTCCAGAAGCGGGCTGTAGATCAGGGTTTTTCCGTCCTTGCGACTTTCGACAAAACCTTTTTCGTCGAGAATACGCAGGATCGTTGCACCTGAAGTATAGGCCAGATTCCGTTCCGGTGGCAGGCGGTCCAATACATCACGCACCGAGCCTTCCCCAAGGGCCCAAAGCTCGTTCATGAACTCCAGTTCAACCTCGGTCAGCAAATTTGTCGTCTTTTTCTTTCGCATCGCTCTTGGGGTCGTCATGATTGGTGTGCCTGTCAGACAAGCATCCTTTCGCGTTTTGTCAAAGCCTAAACTTTCCAGAAAACAAAGAAACCCCAGCCGATTGATAGAAACAACGGTGTCCAGACCGGTTGGCCCACGAAGCCGAGCCAAGCCAGAAAAATGTAAGCCGAGCCAAGCAACGTGATGAACAGGCGGTCGCCCAGCGTTGTGGTCAGACCCAGCACGCCTTTGCGTTCAATGCCATCGCGGAATTTGAACCCTTCCAGCACGCCGATCAGTGCAATGGCCGAGAAGATGCCGACGAACAAAGCCAGCGTGGCTGGCGTCCAAGCCATCCAGAAATCAGGCCACAGCGGATCGGTCCATGAAAAGCCTTTTTCCTCTTGCTGGCCGACGCTGCCCCAACCCGCCTGCTGGGCAAATGCCGCAGAGGGCAGGAAGGGAAGGATGATAAGAAGTTTGCGCATATCGAACCTCATACACGTCCCATCGCGAAACCACGCGCGATGTAGTTGCGGACAAACCAGATGACGATGGCGCCGGGAATGATGGTCAGTGTTCCGGCGGCTGCCAGCAGGCCCAATTCATACCCCGCGCTGGATGCAGTACGAGTCATCACGGCGGCGATGGGCTTGGCTTCCACAGCCGTAAGCGTCTTGGCCAAGAGCATCTCGACCCACGAGAACATGAAGCAGAAGAAGGCTGCAACACCCACACCCGCTTTGATGTTGGGCAGGAAGATCGTCACGAAGAAACGCGGGAAGGAATAGCCGTCGACATAGGCAGTCTCGTCCAGCTCTTTCGGGATACCCCGCATGAACCCTTCCAGAATCCACACCGCCAAAGGCACGTTGAACAGCGTATGCGCTAAAGCCACGGCCAAATGGGTGTCAAACAGCCCGATGGAGGAATAGAGCTGGAAGAACGGCAGCGCGAACACAGCCGCCGGGGCCATACGGTTGGTCAGCAGCCAGAAGAAGAGCTGCTTGTCGCCCAGAAACCGATAGCGCGAGAACGCATAGGCCGCAGGCAAGGCCACACAGACCGACAGCACCGTGTTGATCGTCACATAGATGATCGAGTTGATATAGCCCCAGTACCACGTCGGATCGGTGAGGATAGTGGTGTAGTTCTCCAGCGTGAAGGTCTGAGGGAACAGAGAAAAGCCCGACAGAATCTCGTTCGTGGTCTTGAAGGACATCGCCACCAGCCAATAGATCGGCAGCATAAGGAACGCGATATAGAGGATCGGGATAAGAGACCGCTTCTTCATTGCGCGTCATCCTTTGTCATCAGAGTGTAGAAGACCCAGCTGACCAACAGCGTGATGGCGAAGTAGATCAGGCTCATCGCAGCTGCAGGGCCAAGGTCGAACTGTCCCAGTGCGATCTTCACAAGGTCGATCGAAAGTAAGGTGGTTGAGTTGCCCGGGCCGCCGCCTGTCAGAACGAAAGGCTCGGTATAGATGTTGAAACTGTCCATGAAGCGCAGCAGAACGGCGATGGTCAGGACGGTTTTCATCTTGGGCAGTTGGATATAGCGGAACACCGACCAAGGGCTGGCACCGTCGATCTTCGCGGCCTGATAGTACGCGTCCGGGATCGACACGAGGCCCGCATAGCACAGCAGCACAACCAGCGACGTCCAGTGCCAGACATCCATGACAACGACCGTGATCCAAGCCGACAGAGGCTGTTGCGTCATATCATAGTTGATGCCCAGAACGTCATTCAGGAAGTAGCCCAGCAGGCCGATCTTGGGCAGCGTGAAGATGTTCCACATCGAGCCAACCACGTTCCAAGGAATCAGCATCGGCAGGGCCATCAGGACCAGACAGACCGGCACCCAGAAGCCTTTGCGCGGCATCGACAGCGCGACGATGATACCCAAAGGCACTTCGATAAGAAGGATCAGGAAGGTAAACAGGAACTGCCGTCCCAGCGCGGCCTGAAAGCGGTCCGAACGCAGGATTTGCTCGAACCAGCCAAGCCCCTCCCAGAAGAACTGGTTGTTGCCGAAGGTTTCCTGCACCGAGTAGTTGACCACCGTCATCATCGGCACCAGCGCGTTGAACGCGACCAGTGCCAACACCGGCAGGACAAAGAACCAGGCTTTTTGGTTTTCCGTTCTCATCAGCTGCGCTCCTCGGTTGCGATCCAGCCGTCGCGGTAAACGCGAGATTGTTCTGGTTTGAATTGCAGGAAGACCTCTGAGCCCGGTTCAGGCACACTATGTTCGGTCACCGCCTTGAGGGCCGTATTGCCGACCATCGCGCTGACCACATAGTGGCGGCCGATATCGGACACTTTGGTGACATGCGCCGGAATGCCGGTATCGCCGAAGCCCACATATTCCGGGCGGATACCCAGATCGGTGCGTCCTCCGTCGCCGTGAGTAGGGCCTTCTAGCACCACTTCATATCCCTCGAACACGGCCCGGTCGCCTTTGGCCTCGCAGGGCAGAACATTCATGCCGGGGGAGCCGATGAAGTGGCCAACGAAGGTGTGCTGCGGGCGCTCGAACAGCTCAACAGGGGTACCGATCTGAACGACCTCGCCGTCTTGCATCACGACCACCTCATCCGCGAAGGTCAGCGCCTCGGTCTGGTCGTGGGTCACGTAGATCATGGTTGCCTGTACTTTCTGGTGCAGCTCTTTCAGCTTTGAGCGCAGCTTCCATTTCAGATGCGGGTCGATCACGGTCAGCGGCTCGTCAAACATCACCGCGTTCACATCGTCGCGCACCAGTCCGCGCCCCATCGAGATCTTCTGCTTGTTGTCCGGGCTGAGGCCGCTGGCACGGGTGTTCAGCATGTCCGTGACGTCCAGCATCTCGGCGATCTCATCGACGCGCCGTTTGATCTTGGCGGGGTCGACGCCTCGGTTTTTCAGGGGAAAGGCCAGGTTTTCACCGACGGTCATCGTGTCGTAGATCACCGGAAACTGGAACACCTGCGCAATGTTGCGCTGATCGGGTGGCAGGGCCGTAACATCTTGACCGTCAAACAGAATCTGACCCTCAGACGGTGTCAGCAGCCCCGAGATGATATTCAGCAGAGTGGACTTGCCGCAGCCAGACGGCCCCAGCAGCGCATAGGCACCGCCGTCGCGCCACGTGACATCGACTTCTTTCAGCGCATAGTCCTCGGGGCCTTTCGGCGCGGGCATGTAGCTGTGTCGCAGGTTGGAAAGCTTGATCTGTGCCATGTCAGGCCACCCTTTGGCCGTCTTGGCCGAAATACCGGCAATGCGCCGGGTTCATGTAGAAACTGTGATCCTCACCGACCTGATAGGGGTGAACCCCTGCCGCCAAAGACACCCAGTCGTCCGAGCCATGCCGGAAATGCGCGCTGGAGTCCGAGCCCGACAGTTCGGTCACGATCACGCGGCCTGTCAGTTCAACGTCAGCCTCAGATGTCCGGATCGGTGTGACGCGATGAGGGCGCACAGCCACCATGTATTCGCCATCGGCCATGTTCTGTACCGCCCAGCCACCGCCTCCGGCAAGCTGCGCTTGTGCGCCGGAAACCGTGATGCGGGCGACGTTGATCGGGGGGTCGGAGAATACGCGTGCTGCAGCCAGATTTTCGGGATTTCGGTAGATATCAGCCGTTGGGCCGAACTGCGTCACATACCCGTCTTCCATCAGCGCGGTATGACCGCCTAGCAACAGCGCCTCTTCGGGCTCCGAGGTTGCGTAGACCACTACCGCTCCGCGCCCGGCAAACAGATCAGGCAATTGCTCACGCAGTTCTTCACGAAGCTTGTAGTCGAGGTTGGCCAGCGGCTCATCCAGGAAGACGGCGCGGCTTTCTTTCGCAATCGCGCGGGCCAAGGCGGTGCGTTGTTGCTGACCACCAGACAGCTCGTGAGGGCGGCGATGCAGCATCGGGCGCAGTTGAAGCAGATCGGCAGCCTCTTCCACGCGGCCTTCGATTTCGGATTTCGCCATACCAGCCACGCGCAGGGGTGAGGCGATATTGTCGAAAACGGTCATATGCGGGTAGTTCACAAAGAACTGGTGGACCAGGCTGATCTGCCGCTTCTGCGTGTTCAGCTTGGTGACGTCCTGCCCGTCCATAAAGACCTTGCCCGAGGCAATAGGGTCCAGCCCGGCCATCATCTTGATCAGAGAGGTCTTGCCCGATCCCGTCGCCCCCAGCAGCACATTGAAATGGCCGGTCTGCAGCGTCAAGGATGTGGGTTTGATATGGATGACGTTCCCGACCCGTTTGGTCGCGTCTTTAAGTTCGATCATGTCCGTGAATTCCGATCCCGCAGCGCCATGCGCTGTCTTGGTCTTGGGATGGGGATGCCGCAATCGGCACCCCCGGTTTCAATCGCTTACTGAGACTGCCAGCGCTGAACCAGTTCGTCATAGTTGACGGTCTGGCCTTGCGGCTTTTCGTTCTCAAGCTTGGCCTTGGGCGAGCCCTCTTTCTCCAGCCAGAAGGCAGGATCCTGCGGCTCGTTCAGACGTGGGCCGCAGCCACCGTAGACACCGGCACTTTCATCCGCGGCCTGCATACGGGCCATGGTGATGTCCATTTCCTCGGCCAGACGATCCATCGCCTCTTGCGGGGTGAAGGCGCCCGAGTTCACGTCACCGATCTGCTGCCACCAGATTTGGGCCAGCTTCGGATAATCCGGCACGTTGATGCCGGTCGGCGACCATGCCACACGGTCAGGCGAGCGGTAGAACTCGACCAGACCACCCAGCTTGGGAGCGCGTTCAGTGAACGACTCGTGGTTGACCGAACTGTCGCGGATGAAGGTCAGACCCACATGGGACTTCTTCACATCAACAGTCTTCGACGTCACGAACTGAGCATAGAGCCAAGCCGCCTGAGCACGATCCTCGGGGGTCGATTTAAGGAACGTCCAGGAACCCACGTCTTGGTAGCCGACCTTCTGGCCTTCTTCCCAATAGGGTCCGTGCGGGCTGGGCGCCATCCGCCACAGCGGCGTGCCTTCGTCGTCCACGGTGTTGTTGCCTTCGGACTTCGGCTTCACCATGTCAGCGGTAAAGGCGGTGTACCAGAAGATCTGCTGGGCCACATTGCCTTGGCTAAGCGCTGGCAGCGACTGGTAGAAGTCATAAGACGCAGCACCCGGAGGAGCATAGGCTCGCAGCCACTCATCCCACTTGCGGATCGCGTAGACCGCAGCCGGACCGTTGGCCGCACCACCGCGCGAGACGGAGGCCCCGACAGGGTTACAGGTGCCCGCTTCCATGCGGATGCCCCATTCGTCAACGGGGATACCATTCGGCTCACCTACGTCACCGGCACCGGCCATCGACAGCCACGCGTCGGTCATACGCCAACCAAGGTCAGGCGCGCGTTTGCCGTAGTCCATGTGACCGTAGATTGTCACACCGTCGATCTCTTTCACATCGTTGGTGAAGAATTCGGCAATGTCTTCGTAAGCGGACCAATTGACCGGAACGCCAAGGTCATAGCCGTACTTTTCCTTGAATGCGGCCTTGTTGGCTTCGTCATCGAACCAGTCCTTGCGGAACCAGTAGAGGTTCGCAAACTGCTGGTCGGGCAGCTGATACAGCTTGCCATCCGGACCGGTGGTGAACTGAATGCCCATAAAGTCATCCAAATCCAGCGTCGGCGAGGTCGTCGCCGCCCAATCGCCTGCCATCATGTCGGTCAGCGGATAGGCCAGTTGCAGGCGCGAGTGCGTCCCGATCAGGTCGCTGTCATTGACGTAACCGTCATAGAGGTTCCGGCCCGTCTGCAGCTGGGTCTGAACGGCCTGAACCACTTCGCCCTCGCCGAGGATCTGGTGGTTGACCTTGATCCCGGTGATCTCTTCGAACGCCTTGGTCAGCACCTCGGATTCATATGAGTGCGTTGGAATGCCTTCCGACAGAACGTTGATTTCCATGCCGGCATAAGGCTGTGCAGCTTCGATGAACCACTTCATCTCGCCCATCTGTTCGTCTTTCGACAGAGTCGATGGCTGGAATTCGTCGTCGATCCAACGTTGTGCTGCGGCTTCGTCGGCCCAAACGGGACCGTGCCCCGCAATGACGGCAGCCGCCGCCACTGCGGAAAGTAGATGTCTCCGCATCTGTTTCCTCCCAAAAACTATGGATTCCGGCGCGAACCGGATGACAACCAACATCAGCGATTTACCGCGCATCTGTCAAACTAAATTTTTAGTAATTGACGCGAGGGCGGAAAAATTCTGGCTTATACATTGTTATTATTCAATTTTCCCAACCGAGTGTCGTGCCGCGTTTTCAGAACCTTGGCGGCAAAAGACCGGATTGGAACCACGTCACAAAGCTGACAATCGAGAAAACAGGTATTCCCGTCGCATTTCGAATATCGGCTGCATAGGGGCACATATTGGTGCATTCCAGAACGATTGCGCCCAGTTCAGGATGGTTTTTTTGCAGCCGCAAAGCCGCCTCGACATTGTCAGCGCGCGCCTTTTCGACATCCAGAGCCTCCTCGTTTCCCAGAATCGCGCGCGTGAATTCCTGCCCCCCTTCCGTCGTCCCAATCGGCGTTCCTTCGGGCACCTGCGCTTTCCGCAAATGATCCTCGGTCAGGGTCGAGGCCGAGATGGTCAGGACCCCAGCACGCTTTCCCGCTGGCAAAATGCGATTGACCATCTCCACCTGCATCAACGACGAGGTCACGACCGGCACCGGAACGGCCTCAGACAATTCTTGCTGGAACAAGGACAGAAAACCACAATTCGTGGTAATGCCGTCCGCGCCATCGCGAACAAGGTCACGGGCCGCATCAACAAACGCGCTCAACATGCCCTCGGCGCCGCGCCGCACAACAAGGTCAGGCGAGGCATCGCGCACGATGCGATACAGCACCGGAAACGGCCAGGTCGTCGCGTTACCCATGTCGCCCGAAATGCGCGGAAACCGCGCATCGAGCATCAAGATACCCACCGACGCCCCGTAGATGGATTTCCCCCCCTTTGCGATCATCTGCCCCTCCTCCTGCGTTCTGAGCGTCGATTCCGCCCGACAGTTTCACATCCTCATGTAACTTGCCAACAGCGTTATCCGCTCGTCTGTCGTTCGTCTGGTACAGCGCCCTCGGCAAAGGTCTCAATCGAGGTCATCAACTGCGCCAGAAACGCCTGCCCGATGGCGGAGAGCGGGCGGCCTTTGGCGGTGATGACCGCAAGATCCAGCATCACGGGCGGCTGAAACTGCCGGGTTTGATAGCCGTCCTCGCCATCGAACGACACGGTAAACGGGTCGATTAGGGCTACACCCATGCCCTCCTTGACGAAGCTGAGCAGGTTTTCCGACAAATGCGTGTGGATCTTGGTCCGCCAATCGCACCCGGCCTTCTGGAATACCTCGCGCGTCCGGCGGTGGGTTTGATGCTCCGGCCCCATCACTATGAAGGGCTCCTTTTCAAGCAGTTCCGGCGTCAGGACCTCATGCGCGGCCAGAGGGTTGTTTTCGGGAAACGTCGCCAGCGTTTCAAACCGAAAAACCTTTGCATTTAGGGTATCGTGCAGAATGGGCATCTCGACAATGCCGATCTCAAACAGGCCCGACGTCACCCATTCCTGAATCTTCGACGAATATTGCGATTGAAAGCTGACCGACAGATTGGGACGGGATTGCGAGAATCGCGCAATCTCGCGGGGCATGAAGCCGAATGACAGCATATGCGGGGCGGCGACTTGCAACTGACCGGGGTGTTTGTTCTGCAAATCCGTTACGGCCTGCGCCACGTGATCCAACCCGCGCACCACGGTATCGACCTCACGATAGAGAAGCTCAGCCTCGGGCGTTGGCAGCAAACGTCCTTTGGTGCGCTCAAACAATGGCAATCGCGCCTCGCGCTCTAGCTGGGACAGAAGATTGCTGATGCCCGGCTGTGAAATGCCAAGCACTGACGCGGCGCCGGTGACCGTCCCTGTCTCCATGATCGCGTGAAAAGCCTGCAACTGACGAAATCTGAGGGACATTGGATCATCATTTTTTCTGATAGTATAAGCAATATATAGTATTTGAAATGATATTCTGGTCAAGGCAGGCTGCGTCCTGACCGGAGGTGGGATGTCTGATCTACAACAGAAAATTACGGGCTATGATCTATGGCATCTTGCGCTGCCGGTGACATCGCGTCGGGATCACGGCATCGGCTCCGTCGAAGGAGTCTGTGAGGTCGTCATCCTCAGATTGACCACTGAGGACGGCACGCAAGGGTTTGGTGAGGCCTCACCTTGGTCGGTTTTTACCGGCACGCCCGAGGCCACATTTGCCGCGCTGGACCGCTATCTGCGCCCGCTGGTTTTAGGCGCGCGCCTGTCCGACCGGGCCGCGATCATGGCCCAGGCCGCTTATGCAGTCGCCCATTGTACCGAAGCCAAGGCCGCGTTGGAGACCGCTCTTCTGGACATGACTGGCCGCATCTCCTCACTGCCGGTTTGGGCCTTGCTGGGCGGCAAGTGCCGTGATGCGATCCCGCTGAGCTGCTCCATTGCCAATCCTGACTTCGCGCAGGATATCGACCTGTTGGCGCGATTGCATGATGACGGCGTTCGGATCGTGAAACTCAAGACAGGGTTCAAGGATCATGCCTTCGACATCATGCGGCTTGAATACCTGGCCCAGAACCACCCAGAAATGGCCGTCCGCGTGGACTACAATCAGGGGCTGAGCGTCGAGGATGCCCCGGCGCAGGTGCGCGACGTGGCACAGTTTCAACCCGACTTCATCGAACAACCCGTGCGCGCGCATCACTTTGGCATGATGGCCCAGCTGAAGCAGATGATTGACATCCCTCTGCTGGCCGACGAAAGCGTCTTTGGCCCCGAGGACATGGAGCGCGCCGCGCGCGAGGGGATTTGCGATGGCGTCTCGGTCAAGATCATGAAGTCTGGCGGTCTGACACGAGGCCAGACGGTCGCCCGCATCGCCGCCACCCATGGGCTGAGCGCCTATGGCGGCGACATGTTCGAAGCAGGCTTGGCCCATCTCGCCGGAACCCACATGATCGCCGCAACGCCCGAGATCACTTTGGGCTGCGAATTCTATCAGGCCAGCTATTTCCTGACCGAAGATATCCTCGAAACCCCTTTCGAGGTGAGGGACGGTCAAGTCATCGTGCCAGACGACCCCGGGCTGGGCGGCAGGCCGGATCTGGCCACGCTCAACCACTATGCGGTTGCGAAATCGGGGGCAGCATGAGCGACAAGAAAACCATAGCCATCATAGGCGCCGGGATTGTCGGCGTCTCGGCCGCGGTCTGGCTGCAGCGAGATGGACATGATGTAATCCTGATTGACAAAGCAGGACCTGCCGAGGGGACGTCTCATGGCAATGGCGGGGTACTTGCCTCCTGCTCGATCGTTCCGGTGACAGTGCCGGGCCTGCTAGGCAAAGCCCCCCGCATGCTGTTCAGCCCATCTGAGCCGCTGTTCATGAAATGGGGTTACCTCCCTAGGCTTGTGCCTTGGCTGACCCGTTACCTGAGCCATGCAAAAGCCCACGAGGTAGACCGGATCGCCGCCGCCCTGACTCCGATCATTGGCGACAGTTTGAACGACCACAAGGCCCTGGCCGAAGGGACCGGGGCGGAGAAATGGCTGGTCCCGTCGGACTATCTGTTCCTTTACCGCGACCGGGCTCATTTCGAAGGGGACGCCTTTGGGTGGGGCATCCGGCGCAAGCATGGGTTTCACTGGGATGAGCTCGAAGGGCAGGCCTTGCATGACTATGACCCTGTCTTCAGTCGCGACATCTCATTTGCGACCCGGCTGGCGGATCACGGCCATATCAGAGATCCGGGCCGCTATGTGAAAGACCTTGCCGCCCATGTCGAGGCCAGTGGCGGGCGCATTCTGCGCGCCGAGGTTGAGGATGTCATCCGTGAAGCAGGCAAAGTCACCGGCGTGCGCGCGGGCGGTGAGACCATTGCCTGCGACACGGCCATCGTCAGCGCGGGCGTCTGGTCCGGGCCTCTGGCCAAACGGCTGGGCATCTCGGTCCCGCTCGAAAGCGAGCGTGGTTATCACCTGGAACTGGTCGCGCCATCGGCCATGCCCCGCAGCCCGGTCATGGTGGCCTCTGGTAAATTTGTTGCCACACCGATGGATGGGCGCATACGGTTGGCGGGTATTGTCGAATTTGGCGGGCTGGACGCTCCGCCCTCACGCGCGCCATTTGAATTGCTGCGCAAGAACGCCCGCGCAGCCCTGCCCGGCGTGACATGGAAGGAGGAAATTGAATGGATGGGGCACAGACCGGCCCCGGCGGACTCGATCCCGATCATCGGTGAGGTTCCCGGTATTTCCGGAGCCTACATGGGCTTTGGCCACCACCATATCGGCCTGACCGGCGGCCCAAAAACCGGCCGTTTGCTGGCTCAGATGATCGCAGGGCGCACGCCAAACACAGATACCAGCGTCTACGCGCCAGCACGGTTCGCAACATGAATAATTCGGCTCCAGAAGCCAGTCCAACGCATAACAATCGGGAGACTATCATGAAGAAACTCACCAGCCTTCTCGCGGCAACCGCATTGACCGCCGCCGCGGCCGCCCCCGCCATGGCCGAGAAATGGGACATGCCGATGGCCTATTCGGCCTCGAATTTCCATTCGGCCACGGGTGCTGAATTCGCCAAATGTGTAACAACCGGAACAGGCGGCGAGATTGAGATCGTGACCCACCCCTCGGGCTCTCTGTTCAAAGGCGCCGATATCAAGCGCGCGATCCAGACCGGGCAGGCCCCGATTGGCGAGCGCCTGTTGTCCGGACACCAGAACGAAAACGCGCTATTCGGCTTTGACTCGATCCCTTTCCTTGCCACGTCCTTTGACGACAGCGCCAAGCTGTGGGAAGCGGCCAAGCCCTCGATCGAGAGCCTGCTGGCCGAGCAAAACCTGACGCTGCTTTACGCCGTGCCTTGGCCGCCGCAGGGGCTGTATTTCAAGAATGAGGTGAACTCGGTCGCCGATATGAAAGGCATCAAGTTCCGGTCCTACAACAACGCCACCTCGCGCCTGGCCGAGCTGACGGGCATGCTGCCCGTGACAATTGAAGCCGCCGAGATCAGCCAGGCCTTTGCAACGGGTGTGGCGGACTCGATGGTGTCCTCCGGGTCGACTGGCTATGACCGCAAAGTCTGGGAAAGCCTGAACTACTTCTACGAAGTCGACGCCTGGCTGCCGCGCAACTACGTGATGGTCAATTCGGACGTCTGGTCGGGTGTGTCTGACGCCAACAAGAACGTCATCAAAGCCTGCGCGGAACTGGCCGAATATGCCGGCAACTGGCGTGCCAAGGAATATACCGGCTTCACACTGCAGGGTCTGCGCGATGGTGGCATGACCGTTGGCCCGGCCTCTGACCAGATGGTGGGTGAGCTAAAAGAAATCGGCGTCACCATGACCAATGAATGGCTTGAGGCTGCAGGCGACGAGGGCAAAGCCATCGTCGATGCGTTCAACGCCGCGCAGCAATAACGCCAAATCGGGCGGCAGGTCCTTCTGCCGCCCGCAACATCTCAAAAAAGACAAACCAAGCGGGGACAGTATGGCGGTTATGCGTGGGCTTCGGTCCGTTCTGGATTTCATTTATCAGGCCGCCGGCGTTCTGGCCGCACTGAGCCTGATCGCCATTTTGCTGCTGATCGTAGTGCAAATGCTGGCCCGCTGGACCGGAGAGGTCTTTCCCGGCGCGCCCGACTATGCCGGGTACGCCATGGCCGCCGCGTCCTTTCTGGCCTTTGCCAACGCGCTGAACCGAGGCAGTCATATCCGTGTGTCCATTCTGTTGAATGCTGTTCCAGACGGGTTCAGGCGTGTTCTGGAAATCTGGTGTTTCGCCATCGGCACAGCGGTGATGTGGTATTTCTGCTGGTACGCCTACCGCTTTGTCTATTGGAGCTGGAAGTTCAACGATGTCAGTCAGGGGCAGGACAGAACCGCCCTGTGGATTCCTCAATCCGCCATGCTGATCGGCGCCGTGATCCTCGCCATCGCACTAACCGACCATCTGCTCCACGTGCTGTTCAAGGGGGATCACCGCATCACCCCCGATCTGGCCGACCAAAGTCAGGGGGAATAAGCGTATGGAAAACCTTTCGATCATCATCCTGTTCATCTTCGTCCTGTTCACCCTGCTGGGCACCGGAGTTTGGGTCGGCCTTGCCCTGATGGGCGTCGCCTGGGTCGGGATGGAGCTGTTCACGACCCGCCCCGTCGGCGACGTCATGATCACAACGATCTGGTCCGCGTCCTCGTCCTGGACCCTGACCGCCCTGCCCATGTTCATCTGGATGGGGGAAATCCTGTACCGAACGCGATTATCCGAGGATATGTTCAAAGGGCTTTCGCCTTGGATGGCCCCTCTGCCCGGCGGGTTGGTGCATACCAATATCGTCGGCTGCACGGTCTTCGCTGCGGTATCTGGCTCATCCGCTGCCACACTGACCACCGTGGGCAAAATGTCGATCCCGGAACTGCGTAAGCGAAATTACCCTGAGCGTATGATCATCGGCACCCTAACCGGCGCGGCTACATTGGGCCTGATGATCCCGCCCTCGCTGACGCTGATCGTCTATGGCGTTACCATCAATGAATCGATCACAAAGCTGTTCTTTGCCGGCATCCTTCCCGGCCTCGTTCTGGCCGCGATGTTCATGGGCTATGTCGCGATCTATTCGAAACTAGGCAAGGACTGGCAGCCCAACGTCGAAGCCAAGCTGAGCTTCCGCGAGAAAATCCACAACTCTCGCTTCCTGTTGCCTGTGATCCTGTTGATCACGGTGGTGATCGGCTCGATGTATCTGGGCTATGCCACTGCAACCGAAGCCGCCGCCTTTGGCGTGATCGGAGGGCTATTGCTGGCCGCCGGTCAAGGCTCGCTCAACTGGAAGACCTTCACCGAAAGCTTGATGGGCGCAACGCGCACCAGCGCGATGATTGCCCTGATCCTTGCAGGCGCGGCCTTCCTGTCGTTGTCGATGGGCTTCACTGGCCTGCCCCGAGGCCTCGCCGACCTCATTGCCGGGTGGGAACTGACACGGTTCGAGCTGCTGATGGTGCTGCTGGTCTTCTACATCATACTGGGGTGTTTTCTGGACGGCATCTCGTCGGTCGTGCTGACCATGGCCGTGGTCGAGCCGATGATCCGCGATGCAGGGATTGATCTGATCTGGTTCGGTATCTTCATCGTCGTTGTCGTCGAGATGGCCCAGATCACGCCGCCCATCGGCTTCAACCTGTTTGTGATGCAGGGCATGACCAACCACGAGATGAGCTATATCGCCCGCGCCGCCATTCCGATGTTCCTGATCATGGTGCTGATGGTATTTGTTCTGATCTGGTTCCCTGAGCTGGCCACCTGGCTGCCTGATAACCTGCGCCAGAGCCCCGGCGGGTAGCGCCACTTGAACCCGCTACATCTGGCGGCCCGCAATGGCCCCATTGTACTGGTCGCGGGGCTGGTTGCCGGTCTGCTCTTGCCCAGCCTCGCCGAACCGATGCGCCCGCTGCTGCCGCCGCTCGTCATGTTGCTGCTTTTCGTGACGGTCCTGCGAATGGAGCCAAAAACGCTCATCGGCTCGCTATCCGATCTGCATAGCGTGATCCGCACGATTGCGGCACTGCAACTTGCGGTGCCGCTGACGCTTCTGGCCATTGGATACACGGCTGGCTGGATGAGTTCGCCGATCTTCCTGTCACTGCTCATCGTCGCCGCAGCGCCCTCGATTTCCGGCAGCCCGAACATGTGCCTGATGATGGGTCACCCGGCGGAACACGCAGTGCGGCTGGTGGTGGTGGGAACCGCGCTTTTGCCCCTGACGGCGCTGCCCGTCTTCTGGCTCATGCCAGAGCTGGAGGATATTCGCGCCGTCACCGGTGCCTCGGCCCGCTTGTTCCTGACCATCGCCGTTGCGGCCTCCGCCGCGATCGTCTTGCGCCTGACTGTCCTCAGAAACCCGTCCGCGTCCACGCTCGGCAATCTTGAAGGGCTGGGCGCGATCACATTGGCTGTCTTTGTCATTGGCCTGATGCCATCGCTCAGCGCGACGGCACTGGAGGCGCCCGGCATCGCGCTGTTCTGGGTCGCTTTTGCCTGCGTGATCAACTTTGGCGCTCAGGCCGTGATGTTCAGCCTGTTGCGCAGGCGCGGCCCACCAGCACAAGCGACGGCTATTTCTTTGATCGCAGGCAATCGCAATATTGCCCTGTTCTTTGTTGCTTTGCCGCCCGAGGTCATTGCGCCGATCATGGTCTTTATAGGGGCCTACCAGATTCCGATGTACCTGACCCCGACCCTGATGCGACGACTTTATCGAACGAGCGCGACTGACCCCTAGGCAATCCCAATAGCTACGCCCTGTGATTGCCTGAAGAATACGCACTCAGACGTCGTTCGCCCAAAAATTGATCTACACTTGTGGTCCCTTTGCAAGCGCAGCAATCGATCTGTTGCCAACCCCATGCAGCGCGCCCAACTGACTCCGTATGAGCCAGAACCTGACAGTCGTTGTCGTAGAACAGAACCAAGACCGGGCCTTTGCCATCGTGGATGCGCTGAAGGAGTCCGGCGATGTCGATGTGTTCGTGATCGGAAACGCCTCGGGATTGGCGCGCAAGATTGCCACCCACAGCCCCGATATCGTCCTGATTGATATCGACAACCCGTCGCGCGACATGCTCGAGGAATTGACGGTCGCGTCCGGCCCACTGGAGCGTCCCGTCGCCATGTTTGTGTCTGGAGCAGCCGGTGGGTTGGCAAAAGCTGCGGTTGAGGCAGGTGTCTCAGCCTATGTGGTCGATGGCCTGCAGGCCGAGCGTATCAAGCCGGTGATCGACACGGCCATCGCCCGGTTTCAGGTGCTGCGCCAGATGCGGACGGAACTGGCTGAAACCCGCCGCGCATTGGAAGAACGCAAGGTGATCGACCGCGCCAAAGGATTGTTGATGAAAGCCAAAGGCGTGCCCGAGGATGAGGCCTATGCCCTGTTGCGCAAAACCGCGATGAACCAGAACCGCAGGGTGGCCGAGGTCGCCGAGGCTTTGGTTACGGCCTCTGGGTTGTTGTCATGAGGACCGTCACCCTTCCCGTAGCCTACATGCCGCTGGTCGATGCCGCCCCATTAATCGTCGCGCGCGAAATGGGGTTCGACCATGCCGAGGGCGTTTCGTTGGATCTGCGCCCTGCCCCATCCTGGTCGTCCCTGCGCGACATGCTGGCCTTTGGGCATGTTGATGCCGCGCATCTGCTGTCTCCGGTTCCGGTCGCGATGGCCTTGGGTCTGGGCGGCATCGCGACGCCGCTATCGGCCGTGTCCGTGCTATCGATGAATGGAACCGTGATTGGCGTTGGCACGCAATTGGCCGGGCGGCTAGCACATCAGGGATTTGGTTTTGATTTCGCCGATGCCGCCAAAGCCGGCGCAGCATTGGCAAAAGCCGCCGGAGACGTTCTCGTCTTTGGCGTCCCCTTCCCTTTCTCGATGCATGTCGAACTACTGCGCTACTGGGTGGCGGGAACGCCGCTGGCCTCGAAAAAGGTGGAAATACGCACCGTACCACCGCCATTGATGGCGCAGGCCCTCGCCGGTGGAGAGATAGACGCCTTCTGCGTGGGTGAACCCTGGGGATCCTTCGCGGTCGACGACAATGTCGGTACCCTCCTTCTACCGGGCCAGGCGATCTGGACCTGCGCTCCAGAAAAGGTTCTGGCGGTGCGCAACGACTGGGCCGAGAACGAGCCGCATCTGCTTGGCAGCCTGATGCGGGCGGTCTGGCGCGCCGGGCGTTGGCTTTCAAGTGAAGACAGCCGCACAACCGCGTCCGAGATGTTGTCGCGCAAATCCTACCTCAACGTCTCGCCCGAACTGATCGACCGCGCCCTGATGGGAGAGTTCACGATCTCCGCCCGTGGCGAACAGCGCCATGTTGAGGGGTTCGTCGAGTTCTTTGACGGAGCCGCCACCTTCCCTTGGCGCAGTCAGGCGAAATGGATGGCTCATCAGTTGGCGCTGCGAAACGGGCTGGATGTCACAACCGCCGAGCGTCAAGCCGCAAAGGTCTTTCGCAGCGATCTTTATCGTCGTGAACTGCAGGGTTTGGGCGTGGAATCACCAGGCGCCTCGGAAAAACTGGAGGGCGCGCTGCCCAATTCGACTGCTGTGGCCTCAACCCATGGCAGCCTGATTCTGCCCCCGAATGTCTTTTTCGACCGGCGCATTTTCGAGCCGACCGGTTAAGATTGCCTAATTTTTTTGCAGCGCAGCATTCGGTAGTGCTGCATTGCAGAAAAAGGATGACGACCCAAGCCCGGCAAGGCTTAATCGGGTCAACGGCAGGCAACGACGCCCACCGTAAGAATTCGCCCGCCGAAATGGGCATCCACCAAGAGCAGAGCCGCTCGACCACCCGCCAATCCTCCCGGCGGTGTGTGTCGGCGGCTTTTTTTGTTTGCCCAAAGCGATTGGGCTGAACCGAAAGGGATCGAGATGAAAAAGCTACTTCTGGGCCTTATTGCGTCTACCGCGCTTGTCTCTCCGGCATTGGCCGAGCTGGAACTGGAAAAAGACGAGCTGACCTTTGGCTTTATCAAGCTGACCGACATGGCCCCGTTGGCCGTCGCCTATGAACAGGGCTATTTCCTGGACGAGGGTCTGTTCGTGACGTTGGAAGCGCAAGCCAACTGGAAAGTGCTGCTGGACGGCGTGATTGGCGGGCAACTTGACGGTGCGCACATGCTGGCGGGCCAGCCTTTGGCGGCGACCATCGGTTACGGGACCGAGGCGCATATCATCACACCGTTTTCGATGGATTTGAACGGCAACGGCATCACCGTCTCAAACGAGATTTGGGAAGAAATGAAGCCCAATATCCCAAAGATGGATGACGGTCGCCCGCAGCACCCGATTAGTGCTGAGGCCTTGGCACCGGTCGTTGAGAAATACAAGTCCGAAGGCAAGCCGTTCAACATGGGCATGGTCTTCCCAGTTTCGACCCACAACTACGAGCTTCGTTACTGGCTGGCCGCTGGTGGTCTGCATCCGGGGTATTACAGCCCCGAAAACGTGACTGGTCAAATCGGTGCGGATGTCTTCCTGTCCGTGACCCCTCCGCCGCAGATGCCCGCCACGTTGGAGGCTGGTACGATCTATGGCTATTGCGTGGGCGAGCCTTGGAACCAGCAGGCCGTGTTCAAAGGCATCGGTGTTCCGGTCATCACCGATTATGAGCTGTGGAAGAACAACCCCGAGAAGGTCTTTGGTATCACCGCCGAGTTCGCCGAAGAGTACCCAAACACCACTCTGGCCGTGACCAAAGCGCTGATCCGTGCGGCGCAGTGGCTGGATGAAAACGACAACGCCAACCGCCCCGAAGCGGTCGAGATCCTGAGCCGTCCGGAATATGTTGGCGCGGATTATGATGTCATTGCCAACTCGATGACCGGCACGTTTGAATACGAAAAGGGCGACAAGCGCGAGGTTCCCGATTTCAACGTGTTCTTCCGCTACAATGCGACCTACCCGTTCTACTCGGACGCGATTTGGTACCTGACCCAAATGCGCCGCTGGGGTCAGATCGCCGAGGCCAAGCCCGACAGCTGGTATGACGAAGTCGCCAAGTCGGTCTACAAGCCCGAGATCTACCTTGAGGCCGCGCGCTTGCTGGTCGACGAAGGGCTGGCGAACGAGGCTGATTTCCCTTGGGACAGCGACGGTTACAAAGCACCGACTCCGGCCGAGGATATCATCGACGGTATCGCCTATGACGGCCGCACCCCCAACGCCTATCTCGAAAGCCTCTCCATCGGTCTGAAGGGCGAGCAGAAAATCGTCGGTTCCGACGTACAAGGTTAATTCCCCAAACGCCGCGCCCGGCCCTCGTCGGGCGCGGACCCCAAAGTGCCCCGCCATCGCAAGGACACATCAGATGACAACGGTCGATCCCGAATTCAACGCAGACGCCGCCCGAGAGGAACGTCGCGCCCGCCTTTTCACCCGTATCAACGCAGCCGACAAGTGGTTCCAGGTGTTGGGCCTTAGCTGGGCCACGCCCGTCCTAAAGGCCGCCGCCGGAGACAACCCACGCGCGCAGATGACCGAGATTTGGCGGTTGTTGATCGTTCCACTGCTGTCGATCTGTGCCTTTCTGCTGCTCTGGGCAACATTGGCCCCCAAGGTGCAGACCTCGCTTGGTGCTGTCCCCGGACCTGCGCAAGTCTGGAGCGAGATGGTCAGCCTGAACGAAGACGCAAAGGCCAAGGCCGCCAAGCGCGCGAAATTCGAAGCGATGGTCGAAAAGCGCAATCAGAAGTTCATTGATGCCGGTCAGCCCGAAAAGGTGAAAGAGGTCGCCTTTACTGGGGCGCCTTCGTATTACCAGCAAATCTGGACCTCGATCAAAACGGTGTTTTTCGGCTTTCTGATCGCCACAGTGGTCGCCGTGCCGCTTGGCATCGCGGCTGGCCTGTCTCCGACAGCCAATGCCGCGCTGAACCCGCTGATCCAGATTTTCAAACCGGTGTCTCCGCTAGCCTGGCTGCCGATCGTCACCATGATCGTCTCGGCCGTTTACGTCACCAATGACGGCTGGTTCGCGAAATCCTTCCTGATCTCGGCCATCACCGTCACCTTGTGTTCGCTGTGGCCCACACTGATCAATACATCGCTGGGTGTTGCTTCCATCGACAAGGACCTAGTGAATGTCTCCAAGGTGTTGAAAATGAACACCTATACCAAGATCACCAAACTGGTGCTGCCCTCTGCCCTGCCCCTGATCTTCACAGGCCTGCGCCTGTCGTTGGGCGTCGGCTGGATGGTCCTGATCGCGGCGGAAATGCTGGCGCAGAATCCCGGTCTGGGCAAGTTTGTCTGGGATGAGTTCCAGAACGGGTCGTCCAGCTCGCTCGCAAAGATAATGGTTGCGGTCTTCACCATCGGCATCATCGGTTTCCTGCTGGACCGGGTGATGTACGCGCTGCAATCCCTGTTTACCTTCACGAATAACCGGTGATCGAGATGAGCATTCTGAGCTTCAAGAACGCCTCGAAATCCTTCGGTGAAGGCACCGCACGCACCGATGTGCTGAAAGGCATCGACCTTGACGTGCAAGAGGGTGAGTTTCTGGTGATCCTCGGCTTCTCGGGCACTGGCAAGACGTCCCTAATCAACTTGATGGCTGGACTGGATACGCCGACCAAGGGTGAGGTCACGTTCAAAGGTACCCCGATCAAGGGGCCGGGCCCGGAACGGGGCGTGATTTTCCAGAACTACTCTCTGATGCCATGGCTGACGGTCAGCGGCAATGTGGGGCTGGCGGTGGATACGGTCTTTCCCGGCCTCAGCAAGGCGGAGAAAGCCGAGAAAGTCGCACACTATGTGAAAATGGTAGGCCTCAGCCACGCCGCGACGCGTCGCCCGGCGGAACTGTCGGGCGGGATGCGCCAGCGAGTCAACGTGGCGCGCGCTTTGTCGATGAACCCCGAGGTTCTGCTGCTGGATGAGCCTTTGTCAGCGCTGGATGCGCTGACCCGCGCCAATCTGGCGGATGAGATCGAACACATCTGGGAGGCCGACAAAAAGACCTGCGTGCTGATCACCAACGATGTCGACGAGGCGATCATTCTGGCCGACCGGATTATCGCTTTGAACCCTGATGGCACACTGGGGCAGGAATTCCGCGTGTCGATCCCGCGCCCACGCGATCGGGGTGCGATGAACAACGATGAGACCTTCAAACGCCTCCGCGCCGACGTCACCAAATACCTGATGGATGTGGGGATCGAAGCCAAGGTCGAAGGCTCTCGTATCCTGCCGGATGTCACCCCGATTCATGGGGTTCCAACGGCGGTGGCCGAGGCGCAGAAGGGGATGATCGAGAACCGCTTCCTCGACTTCTCGCAGCTGCACAAAGTATATCCGACGCCCAAAGGCCCCCTGACCGTGGTCAAAGATTTCGACCTGAAGATTGACAAGGGTGAGTTCATCTCGCTGATCGGCCATTCCGGCTGCGGCAAGTCCACGGTTTTGACTATGGCTGCGGGTCTGAACGACATCTCGAAAGGCGCGATCAAGTTGGATGGCCGTCACGTCGAAGGGGCCGACCCGGAACGCGCGGTGGTGTTCCAATCGCCAAACCTGTTCCCCTGGCTTTCCGCCAAGGAGAACGTCGCGATTGGCGTCGACAAGGTTTATCCCAAGGCCAGCATGGCCGAGCGGCAGGACGTGGTAGAGTACTATCTAGAACGCGTCGGACTGGCCGATGCGATGGACAAATCTGCCTCGGATCTCTCGAACGGCATGAAGCAACGGGTCGGTATTGCCCGCGCCTTCGCACTGTCTCCCAAGCTGCTGTTGCTGGACGAGCCCTTCGGGATGCTCGACAGCCTCACACGCTGGGAATTGCAGGAAGTCCTGATGGAGGTCTGGTCTCGCACCAAGGTGACCGCGATCTGTGTGACCCATGACGTGGATGAGGCAATCCTGTTGGCCGATCGCGTGGTGATGATGACCAACGGCCCGCAAGCGACCATCGGCAAGATCACCAAAGTCGACCTGCCGCGTCCGCGCACCCGCAAGGCCCTGCTGGAACATCCGGATTACTATGCCTACCGGCAGGAGGTCCTCGATTTCCTCGAAGAATACGAACACGGCGCCAAGCCTAAAACACCCGCCCCCAAGGCGATTGCAGCGGAGTGAAACTATGAAGCAAAGACTTGTTGTCATTGGCGCAGGGATGGCCTCGGGCCGGGTGCTGGAGCACCTGACCGACGCCGCGCCGGATTCGTTCGACATCACCCTGTTCAACGCCGAGCCGCGCGGGAACTACAACCGCATTATGCTCAGCCCGGTCCTGTCGGGCGAGAAGACCTATGAAGAAATCGTCACCCATGACGACACTTGGTATGCCGAGCGCGGTATCTCCTGCCGCTTTGGCGAGAAGGTGGCCAAAATCGACCGCGAGATGAAGGTGGTCGAGGGCGCAAATGGTCATGTGCCCTACGACAAGCTGATTGTTGCGACGGGCTCAAATCCGTTCATCATCCCTCTGCCCGGGCATGATTTGGAGGGCGTGATTGCCTACCGTGATCTGGAAGATACCCAGCGGATGATGGGCATGGGCTCAGCCAACAAGGTTGTCGTTATCGGCGGCGGCCTACTGGGGCTTGAGGCCGCTGCGGGCATGGCTGCGCATGGGGTCGACGTGACCGTGGTTCACATCATGGGCCATCTGATGGAGCGTCAACTGGACGAAGCCGCAGGGTATCTGCTGAAGAAGTCGCTGGAAGACAAAGGCATCAAGATTTGCCTGCAGGCGAACTCGAAAGAAATCCTCGGGCAAGATGGTAAAGTCCGCGCGCTGCTTCTGGACGACGGGACCGAATTGCCCTGTGACCTGTTGGTCATGGCCGTGGGTATCCGACCCAATACGGCGCTGGCGCAAGAGGCTGGTCTGGCCACAGGGCGCGGTATTCATGTGGATGATCAGATGCTGACCTCGGACCCGGATGTTTACGCCGTGGGCGAATGCGTCGAACATGACGGGGCGGTCTTTGGCCTTGTCGCGCCGCTCTATGATCAGGCGAAAGTCGCCGCGCAGGCGCTGTTGGGCGAAGAAGCTGCGTTTGTTCAGAAAACCCTCTCGACCAAGTTGAAAGTCACCGGCTGCGATCTGTTCAGCGCGGGGGATTTTGCGGACGCGCCAGGGCGTGAGGATATCGTGTTCCGCGACCCCTCGCGCGGGGTCTACAAGCGGCTGGTCATTGAAGAGGATCGTCTGATCGGCGCGGTCATGTATGGCGACACGGCCGATGGCAGCTGGTTCTTCGGGCTGATCAAGGACGGCACCAGCGTTGAAGACATGCGCGAGACGCTGATCTTCGGGCCCGCCTATCAGGGGGGCGATACCGCGGACCCTCTTTCAGCCGTTGCAGCATTGCCGCCTGAGGCGGAGATTTGCGGCTGCAACGGCGTATGCATAGGTGACATTGTCGAAGCGATCAACGCGGGTGCCAGCGATCTGGGTGCCGTGCGTGCAAGCACCAAGGCCAGCGCATCCTGCGGGACATGCACGGGGCTGGTTGAGCAAGTTTTGCAGGTCACTCTGGGTGATGAGTTCCAAATGCCAACGGCGCAACCCATCTGCGGCTGCACCGACCTGACGCACGAGGATGTGCGCCGTCTGATCAAAGGGCAGGAGTTGAAAAGCCAGGCCGCCGTCTGGCAGGAGCTGGGCTGGACAACGCCTAACGGCTGCCATGTCTGCCGTCCCGCGATCAACTACTATCTTCTGGCCGACTGGCCGCTGGAATACCAAGACGACCCGCAAAGCCGGTTCGTGAACGAACGCAAACACGCCAACATCCAGAAAGACGGCACTTTCAGCGTTGTCCCGCGTATGTGGGGTGGCATCACCACCCCCGAAGAATTGCGTGCCATCGCGGATGCAGCCGACAAATACGACGTGCCCACGGTGAAAGTCACCGGCGGTCAGCGCATCGACTTGTTGGGCGTGAAAGGTGAAGATTTGCCCGCCATCTGGTCGGATCTGAACCAGGCCGGTCTGGTCTCTGGCCACGCCTATTCCAAGGGCCTGCGGACGGTCAAAACCTGCGTCGGCACCGATCATTGCCGCTTTGGCACGCAAGACAGCACCGGCCTTGGCATTAAGCTTGAGAAAATCCTTTGGGGGTCGTGGACACCGCACAAGTTGAAACTGGCGGTGTCGGGGTGCCCGCGCAACTGCGCCGAGGCGACCTGCAAGGACATCGGTGTGGTCTGCGTCGACTCTGGCTACCAGATCAGCATCGGCGGTGCCGCCGGTATGGATGTGAAAGAAACTGAATTACTCTGTCAGGTCCCAACCGAAGACGAAGCGATTGAAGTCGTGATGGCCGTCACTCAGGCCTATCGCGAAGGCGGCAAGTATCTGGACCGCTTGTATAAATGGCTGGGCAAGGTGGGCATGGACTGGGTCAAGGCTCAGGTCGTGGAGGACCGGGAGAACCGCGCCGCTCTGGTCGAACGGTTCGAACTGTCCCAAAGCATCTACCGGAAGGACCCGTGGGCGGAACACGTCAAGGACAAGGCGCAGACCTATGCGCCGATCGCAGATTTCACACTGGAGGCCGCGGAATGAGCTGGATTGACATCGGACATATCGAAGACATCCCCCTGCGCGGCGCGCGTTTGGTGAAAACGCATATCGGCTGTATCGCGGTCTTCCGCACCGCCGAGGCCGAGGTCTTCGCCGCCACCAACAGCTGCCCCCACAAAGGCGGGCCGCTGTCCGAGGGTATCGTGCATGGGCAATCGGTCACCTGCCCTCTGCACAACTGGGTCTTCGACCTGAACACGGGCCAAGCACAGGGCGCTGACGAGGGGCAGATCGCCACCTATCCGGTGCGTCTCGAAGGCGGGCGTATCTTGTTGGATGCCAGCACAGTCTCTCACCGGAGCGCCGCCTGATGGACGGCACCGGCCTACCCGAGATCCGCTCGACCTGCGCTTATTGCGGGGTTGGCTGTGGCGTCCTGCTGCGCCCCGACGGGGCCGGAGGGTTGGCCGTGCGCGGTGACCCGGACCACCCGGCAAACCATGGCCGGCTTTGCTCCAAGGGCTTGGCTTTGGGTGAGACCGTCGGCCTCGACCACCGCCTGCGAAACCCGCGTGCGTTTGGTCAGGATGTCGGCTGGGATGACGCCCTTCAACTGGTCGCGGATCGGTTCTCGGCTGCGATCAAGGCGCACGGGCCGGACAGTGTTGCCTTCTACGTCTCGGGGCAATTGCTGACCGAGGACTATTACGTCGCCAACAAGCTGATGAAAGGGTTCATCGGATCGGCGAATATCGACACCAATTCGCGGCTCTGCATGGCATCCACCGTGGCCGGGCACAAACGCGCCTTTGGCACGGATACCGTGCCCGGAACCTATGAGGATATGGATCAAGCCGATCTGGTCGTTTTGGTCGGCTCAAACCTCGCTTGGTGCCATCCGGTTCTTTACCAACGGCTCATGGCGGCACGTCAGGCGCGGGGGACCCGGATCGTCGTGATTGACCCGCGCAGAACAGCAAGTTGCGATGAGGCTGATCTGCATCTACCTCTGGCACCGGGCAGCGACGTGGCCGTGTTCAACCATCTGCTTGGCCGCATTCACGAAACCGGACAGGTCGACGCGGGTTTTCTGAGTCATACGACAGGGTTCACGGACGCATTGGCTGCCGCGCAAAAGGAAAACCCGGCGGCGACCGATCTTGATCAAAAAGACCTCGACGCCTTCTGTGACATGTGGATCGGGACCGAGCGCGTGGTTACGATCTTTAGCCAAGGTGTCAATCAATCCTCCAGCGGGACGGACAAGGTCAACGCGATCCTGAATTGCCATCTGGCCGCGGGCCGGATCGGTCGACCCGGCATGGGGCCGTTTTCTGTCACCGGGCAGCCGAACGCCATGGGCGGGAGAGAAGTCGGTGGGCTAGCCAACATGCTCGCCTGTCATCTGGACATCGAAAACACAAGCCACCGCGCGGCGGTTCAGAAGTTCTGGGCTGCACCAAACATGCCCAAGAAACCGGGGCTGAAAGCCGTCGACCTGTTTCGAGAGATCGAGAAGGGGCAGATCAAAGCCCTTTGGGTGATCCATACCAACCCCGCCGTCACCATGCCCGAGGCCGACCGGGTGCAGGCCGCCATCAAAACCTGTCCCTTCACGGTTGTCAGCGATCTGACCGAACATACAGACACAGCCCGCGTCGCAAATGTGGTGTTGCCCGCAGCTGGATGGGGCGAGAAAAGCGGCACCGTCACCAACTCGGACCGCACGATCAGCCGCCAGCGCGCCGTCCTGACTCCTCCGGGCAATGCGCGGGCCGATTGGGACATCCTCGCGGAGGTGGGCCGCCGTATGGGGTGGCAAGAGGCGTTCAATTATACCTCGCCTGCGCAGATTTTCCGCGAATACGCTGCCCTGTCATTGGTGGCCAAACCCTTTGGGCGCGATTTCGACATCTCTGGATATGCTGACTTGTCGGACGACGACTATGCCGAGCTGCAACCAACCCGCTGGCCGGTGACGCCTGACGGCACTGGAGGGAGGTTCTTTGGCGACGGGCAGTTCTTCCACCCTGACGGCAAAGCCCGCCTGATCCCGGTCAGCCACATACCGCCCGAGGCGAAGGCCTCGGACCGCTACCCGTTCCTTCTGAACACCGGGCGTACGCGGGACCAATGGCACACCATGACCCGCACTGGCCTGTCACCACGCCTGTCGTCGCATCTTGCTGAGCCCTTTATTAAGGTTCACCCCAAGGATGCCGATCGTCTCGGGCTAGAGCCCGACAGCTTGGTCGAGGTCAAAAGCGCGGTGGGCGCGTGTATCTTCCGACTAAATACATCCGATGCCGTCGCGCCCGGACAGGTGTTCGCGCCGATCCACTGGACAGGCGAAACGGCCCCCTCGGCCCGTGTCGATGCATTGATACCCGGCGTCACAGATCCTGTGTCAGGCCAACCCGAAAGCAAAGCCGCTGCCGTGTCCCTGCAACCCATGAAGGCCGGCTGGTACGGTTTTGCAGTCTCCGCGACACCTCCGTCACCGGCGGCAGAGTATCGGGCAACGGCGAAAACCGTAAACGGCTACAGAACAGAGCTGGCGGGCTGTGAGATGCCCTCAGATTGGGAGAAAGTGGCCCGTGACTGGTTCCACCTACCGGACGCCCTGTCCACATCGGTCGAAGACCCCAAGAGAGGGTCTTTTAGGATCGCTCTATCAGACGGTCCGCGCGTTCTTGCCGTTCTCTATGTATCTCGGGAACCTGTGACCTTGATGAGGGAGTATCTTGCAACCCTGCCCGATGCCGAGCCTCATCAGCTCCTCTCCGGACGATCCGCAAACGGCGTCGAGGATGGCGGGCCGATCGTCTGCTCCTGTTTTGGGGTCGGACTCAATACGATCGTCCGGGCCATCGGCGCCCAGAACATCGGTGATGTCGATGAAATCGGCAGGCTATTACAGGCGGGTACAAACTGTGGCTCATGCCGCCCGGAACTGGCAGGATTGCTCGAAAAGCATTCGGTCCCGGTTTTGCAGGACGTCGAACCTTAGGCGCAGGACCTATTCAGGGTTCTGTAGTGCCGCCAATTTCTCCACACAGATAAGCATATCTAGCGCGTGGCTCTGTGCACCAACGCCGTGGCCGAAAAGACCAAGGCCGCAGCATTTGCTGCGGCCTCTTTTTGCTCTCAGATATCGAGAGTATGTTGTTTTTCCCAGTTCGAGAAGTGGGATACAAACGAGTTCCACTCCTGATGCTTCATCTTCAGGAAAGCGCTGGAGAACTCCTGCCCCATCATCTCTTTCAACTCGGCGTCCTTGTCGTATTCGCGCAGGCCATCCAGCATGTTCAACGGCAGTTTGGGCGCGTCGGTGACCGTGTGGCCTTCGGCATACATGTCGATGTCATAGCGCGGTCCCGGATCAGCCTTTTTTCGGATGCCCGACAGACCGGCGGCGATGATCACCGCCTGCAGCAGATATGGGTTCGCCGCCCCATCGGGCAGGCGCAGTTCGAATCGGCCCGGGCCGGGGATGCGCACCATATGAGTTCGGTTGTTGCCTGTCCATGTCACGGTGTTGGGCGCCCACGTGGCCCCTGACATGGTGCGCGGTGCGTTGATGCGTTTGTAGCTGTTCACCGTCGGGTTGGTGATCGCCGCCAGCGCGCTGGCATGTTTCATGATGCCGCCGAGGAAGTATTTGCCCTGCTCGCCAAGACCAACCTCTCCGGTCGGGCCGTCGCCTTCGCCCGCAAACACGTTGGTCTTCGCATCCGCGCCCAGGGCGTCCCAAACCGAGATATGGGCGTGGCAGCCATTGCCCGTCAACCCCTCGACCGGTTTGGGCATGAAGGTGGCACGCAGCCCATGCTTCTCGGCCACGGATTTGGTCATGAACTTGAAGAAGGAATGCTTGTCGGCGGTTCTCAGAACATCATCGAATTCCCAATTCATCTCGAACTGGCCATTGGCGTCCTCGTGGTCGTTCTGATACGGGCCCCAGCCAAGGTCCAACATGTAGTCGCAGATCTCGCGCACCACGTCATAGCGGCGCATTACAGCCTGCTGGTCATAACAGGGTTTTTCCGCGGTATCGAACGGGTCGCTGATCTGCTCGCCATCGGGGGTCAGCAGGAAGAACTCGGCTTCGATGCCGGTTTTTACATGCAGGCCCATCTCGGCGGCCTCGTCGATCAGACGGCGTAGCACGTTGCGAGGGGCCTGGGCCACGTCCTGCCCATCCATCACACAATTGCCAGCAACCCAAGCGACTTCGGGCTTCCAGGGCAGTTGTATCACCGAGGACGGGTCTGGCACGGCCAGCATGTCGGGATGCGCGGGGGTCATATCCAGCCACGTGGCGAACCCGGCAAAACCGGCGCCCTCTTCCTGCATCTCTGCAATGGCCTGGGCGGGCACCAGTTTGGCCCGCTGTCCACCGAACAGATCGGTGAACGATATCATGAAGTATTTAACGCCTTTTTCCTTGGCGAAAGCTGCCAGATCTGTCGTCATGGTCGGCCTTCCTTTCCCTGTTTATCAATCCCAATACAAGAAAGGCGCAGCCCCGTGGGGCCGCGCCTTTCGAATGTCAGATCAGAACCCGGCCTTGCCCGGATACCAGTCGGTGCCTGCCAGGGGCACTTTTGCCATCGCAGCCGCCTCCATCGTCAGGGCACATAAGTCCTCGGGTTCGAGGTTGTGCAAGTGATTGTGGCCGCAGGCCCGCGCGATGGTCTGCGCCTCTAGCGTCATGACCTTAAGGTAGTTGCGCAGCCGTCGCCCGGCATCGACCGGATCAAGACGTGCGGCACGCTCTGGGTCCTGAGTGGTAATGCCCGCGGGGTCCTTCCCTTCGTGCCAGTCGTCATAGGCCCCGGTTGTGGTGCCCAGCTTCTGATACTCGGCTTCCCATTTCGGGTCGTTGTCGCCAAGGGCAACCAGAGCCGCCGTGCCAATCGCCACCGCATCCGCGCCAAGCGCCATCGCCTTGGCCACGTCTGCCCCGGTGCGAATGCCGCCCGAGATCACAAGCTGCACCTCGCGATGCACCCCCAGATCCTGCAGCGCCTGCACGGCGGGTCGGATACAGGCCAGCGTCGGAATGCCCACATGTTCGATGAACACATCCTGCGTGGCCGCCGTACCGCCCTGCATCCCGTCCATGACGACAACATCCGCCCCAGCCTTCACCGCCAGCGCAGTGTCATAATAGGGCCGTGTCGCGCCGACCTTGACGTAGATCGGCACCAGCCAGTTGGTGATCTCACGCAGTTCGAGGATTTTGATCTCAAGATCATCCGGCCCGGTCCAGTCCGGGTGTCGGCAGGCCGAGCGCTGGTCGATCCCTTTGGGCAAGGTCCGCATTTCGGCCACGCGGTCGCTGATCTTCTGACCCAGAAGCATGCCGCCTCCGCCGGGTTTGGCGCCTTGCCCCACTACGATCTCAATCGCGTCGGCCTTGCGCAAGTCGTTAGGGTTCATGCCATAGCGCGAGGGCAGATACTGATAGACCAGTTTGCTGGAATGACCGCGTTCCTCGGGCGTCATGCCGCCATCGCCAGTCGTGGTCGAAGTGCCGGCCGCTGAAGCGCCGCGGCCCAAGGCCTCTTTCGCGGGGCCGGAGAGCGCACCAAAGCTCATCCCTGCGATGGTGATCGGGATATCCAGCTGGATCGGGTTCTTGGCAAAACGCGTGCCCAACGTCACCGAGGTGTCACAGCGCTCACGATAGCCTTCCAGCGGGTATCGGCTGACCGATGCGCCTAGAAACAGCAGATCGTCAAAATGCGGCACCTTACGTTTGGCGCCTCCACCCCGGATGTCATAGATACCGGTGGCCGCCGCGCGGCGGATCTCGGCGTTGATCGGGTTGGAAAAGGTCGCCGACTGGATCGGCGCGGTGCGCGGGGTCTGATCGTCCATATCTTTCATACCCTTCATCCCTAGTAAGCGGCCGAGTTGTCGACGTCGAAGTTATACAGTTGCCGGGCCGAGCCATAGCGTTTGAACTCTTCCGGTTTGGCGTCGCTGCCTGCACGGTCCAGCAGATCCTTAAGGATCTCAAGATGTTCGGGGCGCATCTCTTTCTCGATACAATCCGCGCCGAGGCTTTTGACCGAGCCGCGCACGAACAGCCGCGCCTCGTAGAGGGAATCCCCCAGCGCGTCGCCAGCATCACCGCAAACCACCAGATTGCCCGCCTGCGCCATGAAGGCCGACATATGGCCGATATTGCCATGCACCACGATGTCGATCCCCTTCATCGAGATTCCGCAGCGCGAGCTGGCATTGCCCTTGATCACCAGCAATCCACCATGGCCCGTGGCCCCAGCGTACTGGCTGGCATCGCCATCGACGATGACCTGACCCGACATCATATTCTCGGCCACACCCGGCCCAACCGAGCCTTCGACCCGCACAGTGGCCTGCTGGTTCATGCCCGCGCAGTAGTACCCGGTTGAGCCCTTCACCGTCACCTCGATCGGTGCGTCCAACCCGACCGCGATGGCGTGGCTGCCCTTGGGATTCACCACCTCCCAGCTGGTCTGGTTGGTCTCTTTGCTTTGCTCCTGCAAGGACGCGTTCAGCCCGCGCAGGCCGTCGGCCTCAAGATCGTAGGTCTGCATTTTACGCGGCCTTTTTGTTGGGAAAGTCTGTGTGGGACCAGAAGTAGACCGTCGCCGGCTCCGGCTCCCACACGCGGGCATCTTCAATGCCGGGCAGGTTCACCAAGGCTCGGTATTCACTGCCGAAGGCCACATATTGATCGGTTTCCGCCATGACCGCCGGTTTGCAGGCAATCGGGTCACGGACCACGCCGAACCCGTCCTTGGTGCCAACGACAAATGTGAAGAACCCATCCAGATCCTCAAGGCTGCTTTCCAGCGCCTCGCCCAGAGACGCGCCATTCATCATTTTCCACGTCAGGTAAGCGGCGCCCACCTCGGTGTCGTTCTCAGTCTGGATATGTACTCCATCACGGCGCAGCTTGCGCCGCAGCGAGTTATGATTGGACAGCGATCCGTTATGCACCAAACACTGGTCATCCCCAGTGTTGAACGGGTGCGCACCCATCGTGGTCACCGCTGATTCAGTGGCCATTCGCGTGTGGCCGATCCCATGCGTTCCGGTCATGCCGCTCAGCTCAAAACGAGCGGCAACATCTTTGGGCAGACCGACCTCCTTGTAGATCTCAAGGCTTTCTCCGCGGCTCATGATCCGGACGGAGGGGCGGATTTCGGCCAGCGCAGCACGCGCGGCCTCGAACTGATCGCCTGGGATATCCAGTACTGCATGGGTGTCGTTGATCGTCTGGGTCACGGACGTGTTCAGCCGTTGACCCAGCTCATCCGCCAGACTGGCAAAGTCCTGTTCGGGGTTTGCAGACTGAACGGTGACTTTCGTAGTGCCCTGAGTTGGATCGCCATAAATCGCGATACCAGCGCTGTCAGGGCCACGATCGGTCATAGTGATCAGCATATCCGTCAGCATCTCACCCAGCTTGGGCGACAGTGACTGATCCTTAAGGAATAGTCCGACAATTCCGCACATGGCAGACAGCTCTCCTTGCGTGTTTCGTTGCGCGTGTACGCTAGCAACAAAACTCGGGATCATCAATAACTAGAGGAAATGTTTTTTCCTAACAGGCAAATTTTGCCCAATTTCTGGGCGCTCACGTTTACGCACGGCAAAATAGCCCGGCCAACATAGCTGTAGGCCTAGCGAATTGATTTTCAGCACTCTGATAAAAAGCGGATCAGCTTGTCAAAGGGTAGCTGATCACCGACAGGTACCGCGCTGGCAGGCTGACCAGTCGCTCCGGTCCATGCGGCGCATCCGCGTCGAAGAACAGAGTATCACCGGGTTTCAACGGATAAACCTGCTCCCCATGGCGATAGTCCACCTCACCCTCTAGCATGTAGATCGTTTCAATCCCGCCATGCTGGAAGGTTGGGAAAACATCCGATTCCGCTGTCAGAGTGATCAGATAAGGCTCAACAATTACACCCGAACCATTGGCGCCTAAATGGCCAAGAAGGTTGTATTGGTGATGCGCCCGCGTACCTTCACGCTCTAACTCGACGCCTTCACCGGCCTTGGTGTGGACAGCGTCGCGACGTTCTTCAAAACGGCGAAAAAAGCTGGTCAGCGGAACCGACAACGCATCGGCCAGCAGTTGCAGCGTGGTTAGCGAAGGCGACGTGTTGCCGTTTTCGATCTTGGACAGCATCCCGATCGACAGGCCAGTAATCTGCGCCAACTCGGCAACAGTAGTGTTCTGTTGCTTGCGAAAGGCCCGAACCTCGCGACCGATGGCCACTTCCAGAACCTTTTCCCGGTCACCGGACCGGATCGAATGAGGATCCTGCGTGAGTTTCATAATAGAGGCTCTGTCGTTTGGGTTGGCCGTCATATCCACTGCCCTTGCTACAAGTGTTTGAGCCTGTTCGGCAAGGCGATGAGCCTGCAAGTTGGATAGCGAAGCCTTTGGCGAAAGTCTATTGCCCACCAAAGAGCAGGAAGAGTTGAGGGCATTGCCAACCTCCAACGCCTGATGAACGTGCATTGGACCGCACGCGGCCGTTTCGGGCTATCCTTCCAGAGCGTGACAGTGCGGTAGAGGCGGCCGCTCAGTGATACGCTGCGGCTTCTTATGCGTTTGGCCAATCGAACGGGGAGATCACGCGGGCGTCAGGAAATGCCTGCAGAACATCTGCCTCAGCTTTTTTCAGGAAAACCAGCTTGATATTCGCCCCAGCATCCATCGTGGCATAGGCTGCAAGTCCTTCTGTGCGGGCCTGCCACAGTCGCTGCAGGATCACCCAGCTTTGATCTGTCAGGTAGGTCAGCGCGGGGCGTGCGGCTTGCATGGTCGCGTGCATGGCCAACGCATTTGCCTCGGCCGTTTGGCCCAGAGTTTGAAAGTCTCTCTCAATGACCGCTTGCTCGATGGTCTTGCAGTCCCGCTCGGCCATCTCGGGCCAGCTGGAAAACAGAGGGCTGGTATCAACCGTGTGGTTCATTCCATCGCGGGACGAGTGCAGTTTCGGGCCTGTGTCCACCTCGACAATGGCGATGCGGAATTCAGGCCATACCAGATCAAGCGGCACGCCGTGGCTGTCGCCACCGTCATCGCACACGCCCTTGTCCCAGCGCACAAACCCATGCCAAAGCGAACGGGTTGCGCTGCCGCTGCCCAATCGGGCGATCCGGCTCATGTCCTGTGCTTGCAGGTCCAAGCCGAAGCTGCCGCAGAGCGCACGGGTCAGAGCCGCAAAGCCGGAGGCAGAAGATGCCAGACCGGCCGCCGTCGGGATCGTGTTTCTGGTCGAGATCATCAGCGGAACATCGCGGCCGCCGCGAAACAAATCCGCAAACGCAAGCGCCTTGCACGCGAACTCCGAGGTCGGCGGCAGAGGCTGACCGTCCAGCAAGACCTGATCCGACCCGCTCTGGGATGGCTCGACAGTTGTGTGGGACCCCCACTCCGCCAACGAGATCGACAAGGAACTGTTGAGCGGCAGGTTTAACGCTCTGTCCCGTTTGCCCCAATATTTCGACAACGCGATATTGCTTGGGGCATAGGCGCTGAAGCTTTGAACCTCGTCCGCGTCTCGCATCGCTTGGTCAATGAAGGTCTGAACGGCGTCAGTCATGTATGATCAGTCCTTCGCTGGCCAGTGTCACCGGAGTGAACCCGTCAGGCGGCGTTCCCAGGGCCAGAACGCAATCGCCCAACCCAGAGCCGGAGATCTTGGCCGCCATGACACCGTCGGCCTGCCGGGCCGAATTGATGATCCGGTTCAAGGTTTCGTCGCTCACGCCCAAATCCTCCATCCGGGTTTGATAGCGTGTCAGGTCGTCTGCGAACGCCACCCAATCTTGGTCCTTCGCGGCACTGATGGCATGATCGGCCAAGCCGCCCATAGCCGCATAAAGTGATTTGAACTCGGCTTCTCTTCCGATCATCCGTTCCGCAACCTTTTGCAACACAACCGAGGTGGGGGTCTTGTAGCCGCAGTATCGCAAGCTGATCGCCGGCGGGTGAGGTAGTGCCACCATCTCTGGGTTTGGTGGAGCGCGGTAAGCCAGCATACCGCCCTGCAAGCTGGCGGCCAGATCGGCTCCGCTGCCACGGCCCTGAATGTCCTGAATGATCTGGTAGGCCATGGAGTGAATACCGTTCAGCGGCTGCCCTGTGACGGTTAGAACGGCCCCCAGAGCGGCAATGGTCACGGCGGCGGATGATCCCAGCCCAAGCGTCGGGTCAATCTCCGACGAGATCGAGATATCCGTCCCGACGTCAATCGCACCCCTGTGCATGGCGATTGCAGCGAGGACAAACTTGTACGGCCCCACTGCCTGTAGCCGATCCAAGTCAACAGTTTGCGTTTCGGCAATCTCGGAGGAGAGACGCAGCAATTGATCGGTGCGCGGGCGCAGCGTGACCGTCAGTCTTTGTTCAATGGCGGCCACGATGGCTCTGGAGCCATAAACGACTGCATGTTCTCCGGTAATCATGACCGATCCCGGTGCGCTGGCCCGTATCATGAACTGGCCCCGTCTGGGCTGTGGTCAGGGGCCTTGCCCATTTTTGCTCCCGTCGAGGCCAGACGCAACGCGGACCATTGCATCTGAGGATAGTCCAACATGAAATCGGCCATTTTGTCGTGGTCCTCCATGTGTACCAGAACCACCCCGCCGAAATCACCGCGTACAGACCCCGCACCGCAGATTTTGGCCGCGCCGCCAGTGCCTTCGATCTGTCTGATAAACGTTTGGCACAGGTCCGGCACGACGCCGATCACCTCCAACAATCGCTGGTTTTCGGAAATCGCGTCGTCCGGGTCATGCCCCGAGACGATCGCGGTCAAAAAAGCGGTCGTACAGTCGCCAAAACGTTGCCAAAGTGCGTCGTTCTGCGCGTAGTTGGCCGTGACCGCACTGACACATTCGCCTGTGCTGCTTTCGGGCCTTCCGTGCAGGACCCAATACCACCCCTTACCCGTCAGCAAACCATGATCCGACGGTAACTCCGGCGCCGCGATACCTGTTTCGCCTGCACACACAAGGCCGCCTCGGACAACTGCGGCGGCATCAATCGGCCCCGCGCGCCCATGCTTGAGGCGTTCGCAAAACCGAACGCGCTCATACCTTTCTTCAAGCGTTTTGGGCCGCTCCAGCAGGTTTTCAAACAACACCGTTGTTGCCGCGACGATTGCGGCAGACGACCCCATACCCGCGCCGATCGGCAGATCTGAACGGCTGGACAGTTGTCCGGGGGCCAGTTTGCTGTTCATCGCACCAATGCCGGGAATCGCAGATCCGGGCGTCGCGAGGTTTTCATGCAACAGCGAGGCAAGCGTATAGACCGCCAGATCATCGGGACGCGTGAGGATCTTGTGGACATCCAACTCACCACGCGTGAATTGATCAAAGCGCTGATCCAGAGACGATTTGAACTGAGACAACAATTTTAGAGGGTAGTATTCGCCTGACGACAGGTTCTCAAACGCGGTTTTCAAACCTTCACCCAAGCCCAGCGGCTGAAACGACACCTCGGTATAGCGGGCAACGGCCATTGCCAGCGCGGGCATGCCGTACAGAACCGAATGCTCTCCGGACAGGATCAGCTTTCCGGGCGCGTGGGCCCAGACTTTATCATGCGGTCCGGTCAACGTAGATGCGCTTGTTGTCGTCAATGCTTGCCAATCTGTAGCGCCCTTTTGCCTCATCGGGCATGGGCGTATCTGTCCCGTCCTCGCCATTCCTCGCGTGCCAAAGGGCAACATATTCATCATATGAGACGGCGGTCCGGTCCTCCAGAATTTTCCGGTGGCGGGGTGCCAACAGATGGTCTTGGTAGCCTTCGACCACTTTGGCGTCAAAGAACTCGCCAGTAGCGCCGGATCCATAGGAAAACAGCCCTAAGGATTTGCCCGTCAGATCGCTATCGCTGTTCTCCAGCGTTGACAGGATCGCGAGGTACATCGAGGCAGTATAGCTGTTCCCGACCTGACGATTGTAGATCATCCCCGGCAAAGCGGCCTGCATATCGGCCTCGGCTTTTGCCTCTTTCGCCAGACGCAGATGCGCCTTCTCGCCCATACGCGAGAATGGCAGGTGATAGCAGAACTGCGCAAACCCATCGTAGGGCAAGCCGCCATTCGCCTGATAATCGCGCCAGGACTCCACCAGCGCCCCGAGATAGCGCAGCGCCGAGTATTTACCGTCAACCAAAGGTGTACGCCGGTGGTTGGGACGCCAGAAATCCATGATGTCTTCGGTAAACAGGCCCGAGACTGTTCCGATTTCCAATAGTGTCGGATCGGCCGTCACCAGCATCGCAACGGCCGAGGCCCCCTGCGTCGCCTCGCCCGAACTGTCCAGATCATAGCGCGCGATATCTGAGGCGATCACAAGCACCCTACGATCAGGTTTGCGTGCCACATGGGCACAGGCCATTTGCAATGCAGCGGTGGCAGAATAACAGGCCTGCTTCAGCTCAACATTACGCAGGTTCGAAGGCAGCCTCAGAAGCCGCTGCACATAGATACCCGCCGATTTCGATTGGTCAATCCCTGTTTCCGTCGCGAACAGGATGGTGTCGATCCCGTCTGCTCCGTGTTGATCAATGATCGGCTTCGCGGCCTCGGCAGCCATGGTCACCACGTCTTCGTCATGCCCGGGCATGGCGATCTTTTCCTGCCCGATCCCACGTGAGAACTTGGCGGGATCAATGCCGTGATGCTGGGCCAGAGTGTCCAGCGAAATATAGCGATGAGGCGTAAAAAAGCTCATCGCGCTGATACCAGTAGAGATTACCAAAACTTTGACCTTGATCGGATCAGTGAGACATTTGCCTTCAGCTGAGATACGTCAGCGCAGCCCAAAAGGAACATCGCCGTCTGAAATTCGCGACGTAACTTTTCGATTTGGCGGATGACCTGCGCGCTAGACTCCTGCGCTGCGGCCAAAAACGGCGCGGCCATTCCGCACAGATCTGCGCCCAGAATGATAGATTTGGCCATGTCCACACCGTCTCGTAAACCGCCGCTGGCGATGAGTGTTGTTGGATCGGTCTTTTTGACCAAGACGTCCCGAGTTTCAAGCAGACTTTCGACCGTTGTCAGACCCCAATCCTGAAAAACCAGCCCTAGATCGTCCCCCTCGTCCGCGCGGCGGTGATATTCGATCCGGCTCCAGGAGGTACCGCCGCGTCCAGCCACGTCGAAATGGCGAATACCGGCGTCATAGACCAGCTCGACATCAGAGCCGGACAGCCCGGCACCAACCTCTTTGATCAGCACCGGCACCGGCATGTTCGACACCAGATCAGCGATCTTGCCAGACAGGTGGGAAAAGTCGCGGTCCCCTTCGACCTGCACGGCCTCTTGCAGCGGGTTGAGGTGCAGGTAAAGCCCGTCTGCCTCAAGCGCCTGAACGGCCTGAAGACAGTGGCCTGCGTCTAGTCCTGCGTTCAGCTGCACTGCGCCGATATTGCCGATCAACGGTATGCTCGGCGCGGCATCGCGCAGTTGAAAACTGCCCCTGGAGGCAGGATCCGCAAACAAAACACGTTGTGAGCCGACGGACATCGCGACCCCGGTCGCCTCGGCCGCCTCAGCAAGATTGCGATTGATCCTTGCGATCTCATCCCCGGTTCCGCCCGTCATCGATGAAATCAGCAGCGGAAAGCTGAGCGGCTTGCCCAGAAACCGGGTGCTGGTGTCGATCGCATCCAGATCCAGCTCAGGCAGAGCGCGATGGGTCAGAGAGATCGCGTCAAACCCGCTGCGCCCGCGTTCGACATCGGGGTCCTCAAGTACAGCGCGCAGATGGTCCAGCTTGCGCCCGGCCACGCTGCGGTCGGCGGGTTTGGGCTTGGTCATCGTTCCAGTTCCATATGGGTGCGCACCAGCTCTCCGGGATTGGTTTGCGCGGCCATCAAGGACAGCTCACCGCACAGCACCGCACCGGCACAGATGCCAGCTAGCCGACGGGCGTTTTCGCCCGCCTCGCGTTCCTCTTTGCAGCCCATCAGGCGCAGGTTTTCTTCAACCTGCTCATTGCCTTTTCCCGCCCCGACCGAACCGACGATCAGGTTCGGCAAGCTGCATGAGAAATACAGGTCTTCGCCGCGCGCCTCACAATGAACGATACCTTGGCTACCCTCAATGATATTCGCGGCGTCCTGACCGGTGGCCAGATAGAAGGCCAGCAGTATGTTTGCGAAATGCGCATTGGCGCTGCGCAGAGATCCCGCGAGATTTCCGCCAATCAGGTTCTTTTCGAGATTGAGCGCAACCATCTGCTCTGGCGTGGTGCGCAACATGCGCCGCAGCAGTCGACCCGGAATTTCCACTTCGGCAATGACGTATTTGCCCCGCCCCAAAAGCCCGTTCGCAGCGGACGCCTTCTTGTCGGTGCACAGGTTGCCCGAGATCGACGCGTAGGCCAAATGCGGCTGGTCGTCCAAAACCCAGTTCAACACCGCCTCGGCTGCCTTGGTCACCATATTGTGACCCGAGGCGTCCCCGGTGGAACACTCAATCCGAATATACAGCAGGTTCCCGGCGATCTGGCGATTCAGCTTGATCAGTCGGGCAAAGCGGCTGGTCGAGGAGATGATCTTAGCCACCTTATCGGTCTGCGCCTCGATCCGTTGCCAGGCTTGATACGCCGAGGCCGCGTCCTTCGCCCGCACGGCGATGGAACGTGTCATCCGCTCATCAACCAAGGTGACCTGAATGCCGCCTGCATGCCGTGAAACGCCCGCACCGCGCGCCGTGGAGGGCCATAAGGGCGTCTCGAAGGTTGCCAGAGGGACGCTGACCTCACCGGACACCAGATCCCCCCTGAACAGAATCGGCCCGACCCATTGGGTTGGAAGCGGAGTCACGAACGTAGATTTGGCGCGCACCTGGGTTCCCTTTTCAGTTTCGGTCGACAAAAGCGTCTGATCCGATGAGGGGTATCACCAGACCAAAGGGCCAATGTCAAACCGCGAAGGCTAAACATAGCGGTAGTCGCAGCGATCCCAACGGGTAAACTCATCCCCCATCAGCGACATGATGTCGTCGCGCGCACTTACAGTCAGGACAATCAGCCCTCGGACAGGCGGGCCGACAGAACCTCGATCCCTTGGACCAGATCGTCATAGGTGTTGCGATCGGCCATGTACTCTCGCAATTGCTGGTTCAGCCCGCCCTGCGTGTTTAGGGATTCGACCAGATCGGCCATCGCGTTCTCGGTCTCCATCGGCGCGGCCATGATCGACCCTCCGATCAAAAGACGCAGGAATTTCTCGGCCTCATGGGCGCTGCCGGTCTTATGGCCCAGCCAGTCAATCCCAACGGCCAGCGATTTCGCTACAACCGATAGCAGGGCCTGAGCGGCCAGAAACTCGTTGAAATCACTCTCGGACTTCATGGTGATAACGGTGTTCGAACCACCATAAAGCGCCTCAACAGTTGGTGACGCGGGAAAGACGAGAACCGGAGACCCGCCCAAGGCAATGGATGGGAACGGGATCATCAACGTCTCGAACGTGGCCGGTGCAACGAGGGCCTGAACCTGTGCCGGCGAGATGCCAACCATGAACGAGATCACCCGTTGGCCTTCGCGAAACCGCAGCGCGGACAGCATAGCCTCGGCCTGTTCGGCGGTCGATCCGACAAAGACCACGTCACTGGCATCCAAGACACCCTGATTGTTAGCCACGGTCACATTGTCGAAGCGAGCCGACAGCTCGGATGAGTTGGCCCGGCTTCTTTCGCTGACAACAATGTCATGCCCATCGCTGACCAAACCTTCGGCGCAGGCCCGCGCAATGGTTCCAAACCCAAGATAGCCAAGCCTCATGTTTGCCTCCTGTTTTCCGGCAAGTGGTCGAGTCGCCCCGTTGATCGCTCTATTCGCCACCGCACGCAAACCAATTCTCCACCGACCAGACATCAAACGGACGGAACAGACGGGTTCTTCCCCTGAACGATTGACGATCAGTTTCTCTGATGCTCAAAAGCTTGAATGATAAAGAACCAAATCACTCTCAAACAGCTCGAAGCCTTCACCTTCGTAGTCGATATGGGATCCTTCCGCGCCGCAGCGAACGCGCTTGCCACGACGCAGCCCAATATCTCGTCACGCATCGCCACGCTGGAAGAGGCGTTGGGCACAAAGCTGCTGTATCGCGATGCAGGCTCCGTGCGTCTGACAGCGAAAGGAGAGGCGCTGTTGGAGAAAACCAGAACGGTTCTCCGCGCGACCGAAGCCTTGCTGGAAGAGGCCGACCGACAAGATCTGATTCAGGAGCGGCTGCGTCTTGGCGTCACCGAATTGGTCGCCTGCACATGGCTGCAAGATTTTCTGCGTTGCCTCAAACAGCACTATCCCAATCTGAGCGTCGAGCTTGTGGTGGACCTGTCCAGCACGATTGATGAAAAGCTGCTGGAGGGGCAACTTGATCTTGCCGTGCAGAACGGGCCATTCAAAACGGAACTGGACGGGACAAGAGAACTGACCGGCGAAGACTATGTGTGGGTGGCCAACACGACGCTCGTCTCGGCTTTGCCCGAAGGGCCCAGCGTCGACCGGTTTTTCGCATTCTCCGTTCTGACCCATGCTCGCCACACAATTGCAGGGCACAGCCTGCATGCGATGGCACAGGAACGTGGGCTGGATGCGCAGAAAATCGTGCATTCAAACGCATTGTCCGCCTGCGTTCCAATGGTCTCAGAAGGTCTCGGGATCGCGTTGCTGCCACGCCCGCTAGTCCAGCGTGAGATCGACGCGGGTGCCCTGCTGGAACTTCAATCCGACTGGACGGCCGAGTCGCTGCGGTTTTTCGCCCGCTACGATCCAACGCGGGCCGCCCGTTTTGTGGAACATGCGGCGGAAATCGCCGCACAGCTCAGGCCGCAAACAGGATAAAGAAAACTGATCAGGAGTAGAAATTAAAGCAATTTGATTTTTCGTCCCGAGCTGGGTTTTAGTCGCGTTTGACAGGTACTCTTTCAAGCGGGCACGGGCATGACCTCACACTCTATCCGACTGGGCGTTGATATCGGCGGCACCTTTACCGATGTCGTTCTGGAAAAGGATGGACAGACATTTTCAACCAAAGTACTGACAACCTATGCCGCGCCGGAAGACGCAATCATCGATGGGATGCAGCAGGTCTGTGCCAAGGCCGGGATCACTCCGGGCCAGATTGACCAGATCATCCACGGCACCACGCTTGCGACCAACGCGCTGATCGAACGCCGGGGGGCGAAAACGGCGCTGATCACGACGGAAGGGTTCCGCGATGTGATCGAAATGCGCACCGAAAGCCGGTTTGAGCAGTATGACCTGAACCTCAAACTGCCTGACCCGCTGCTGCCACGCCACATGCGCTTTACCGTTCCCGGCCGCGTCGATGCGCGTGGCGAAGTTCTGGTTGCTCTGACCCGCGCCGATGTCGAAGCGGTGGTGGACAAGATTGCGCAAGCTGGGTTTGAATCGGTGGCGGTAGGGTTGATCCACTCCTACCTCAACCCGGCCCACGAGCATCTGGTGCGCGAGGTTCTGGCCGAGAAACTGCCTGACGTTTCGGTTTCGATCTCGTCCGAGGTTTCGCCTCAGATGCGTGAGTATGAGCGGTTCAACACGGTGGTTGCCAACGCCTATATCAAGCCACTGATGGCCTCATACCTGGGTCGGCTCGAGGATCGATTGCGCGCCCAAGGTGTCAAATGCCGGATCTTCCTGATGCATTCGGGTGGCGGCATCATCTCAATCCAGAATGCGGCCGATTTCCCGGTGCGGCTGGTCGAAAGCGGCCCCGCTGGGGGCGCGGTTTTCGCGGCTCATGTCGCAGCGCGCTACGGGTTGGACAAAGTGCTGAGTTTTGACATGGGCGGCACCACGGCCAAGATCTGCCTGATCAAAAACCAGACGCCCAAAACCAGCCGCGTGTTTGAGGTCGCGCGGACCTATCGGTTCAAGAAAGGCTCGGGCATGCCGATTTCGATCCCGGTTATCGACATGGTAGAAATCGGCGCGGGCGGCGGCAGCCTGGCTCATGTGGACGGGATGCGCCAGATCCGCGTGGGTCCGGAAAGCGCGGGGTCGGAGCCCGGCCCGGCCTGCTACGGACGCGGCGGCACGCGCCCCGGTGTGACGGACGCTGATCTGGTTCTCGGGAAGCTGGACCCGAACAACTTCGCCGCTGGCTCGATCGTTTTGCACCCGGACAACTCCAAATCTGCGCTGACCGTCCACGTTGGCAACACGCTGGACATGGACCCGGTCGAGGCCGCCTTTGGCGTGGCCGAGGTGGTCGACGAAAACATGGCCAACGCCGCACGCGTTCACGCCGTCGAGAATGGCGAAGACCTGAGCGAATACACCATGATCGCCTTTGGAGGCGCAGCCCCTCTGCACGCCGGGCGTCTGTGTGAAAAGCTCGGGGTCGAACGCCTGCTGGTCCCGCCAGGGGCTGGGGTCGGCTCGGCCATCGGGTTTTTACGCGCGCCCTTCAGTTTCGAGGCCAACCGCTCGGTCTACATGAAGCTCAGCGATTTTGATGCGGGACGGATCAGGCAGCTTTTGTCCGATCTGAGGGACGAAACAACGGGCTTCGTGCGAACCTGCGATGCGACCAGCCCGATCCGAACCGATTTCAAAGCCTATATGCGCTATTCCGGTCAGGGCTGGGAAATCCCGATCGAACTGACCGAAGAACAGGCGATGAACCCCGACGCGGCCGCCTATCAGGCCCGGTTTGAGGCAGGCTATACCAAGCTTTTTGGCCGCCCGGTCGCGGGCATGGATATCGAGATTACCGTCTGGTCGGTCAACGCCAGCACCCCGCCTGAAGAGGTCACGTCGATTGCCGTCACGTGCGCAACAGGCCCGGCCATTTCCGACGGCACGCGACAGGTCTTTGATGCTGCATCCGGTCGCTATCTGGACGCTGATACTGTCGACCGCGCAAGCATGCAGACGGGGCAGCGCGCCCAAGGGCCTGCAATCGTAACCGAGGATGAAACAACCATCGTTGTCCCCGTCAGCCGGGACGCCATCCGCCAGCCCGATGGCTGTATCGACGTTGTGACCAAAGGAGCCACGTGATGAGCAACGAGCAGTCCAAAGTCACCTATCAGGTCATGTGGAACCGTCTGATCTCGGTTGTTGAGGAACAGGCGCAGGCGTTGGTTCGGACGGCGTTCTCAACCTCGGTCCGCGAGGCCGGGGACCTGTCGGCGGGGGTCTACGACACACATGGGAACATGCTGGCACAAGCCGTGACGGGTACGCCGGGCCACGTGAACGCGATGGCAGATGCGGTCGCGCATTTCATTCGCCGAATTGGCCGACAGAACATGCATGACGGCGACGTCTACATCACCAATGACCCGTGGGAGGGCACAGGCCACCTACATGACATCACGATGGTCACCCCATCTTTTCACAAGGGGGCGTTGGTCGGGTTCTTTGCCTGTACCGCGCATATCGTGGATATCGGCGGGCGCGGCTTCGGGGCCGATGCGCAAAGCGTCTATGAAGAAGGGCTGTATATCCCGATCATGAAGTTTGCGGATCGCGGCGATGTGGATGAAACACTGGTGCGCCTCATTCGCGGCAATGTGCGCGAGCCGGATCAGCTGATCGGAGACATATACGCGCTGACCACCTGTAACGAAATCGGCCACCGCCGCCTGATCGACATGATGGAGGAGTTCGACCTCGAAACCCTCGATGGGATTGCCGCGTTCATCCTCGACAACTCCCGCCGAGCGACGCTGGAGCGTATCGCCGCCCTGCCTCAGAAAACCGCTGAGGGTGAAATGACGATGGACGGGTTTGATACTCCGATCACGTTGAAGGTCAGGATCAGCGTTGAAGGCGACAGGATCGTGACCGATTTCACCGGCACTTCGGGGGTGGACAAGAAGGGGATCAATTGCCCGCTGGTCTATACCAAAGCCTATGCATGCTACGCGCTCAAGGTCGCAATCGCGCCCGAGATACCCAATAACGCCGCATCGCTGGCCCCGTTTGAAATCACCGCGCCCGAGAACACCATTGTGAATGCGCTGCACCCGGCTCCGGTCGCACTGCGCCATATCGTGGGCCATTTCGTGCCCGACGCGGTCTATGACGCGTTCGACAAGATCGTCCCCGGCCTCGTCCCTGCCGAAGGCGCGGGATGTTTGTGCAACTTCCAGGTCAGCCTGCGCCCCCGCACCGATGCTCCGGCCCCTAAAGGCGCCCGCCGGTCCGAGGTGCTGACCTTCAACTCGGGCGGGTCAGGCGCACGGCCGGACCACGACGGGATGAACGCCACCGCCTTCCCCTCAGGCGTCATGACCATGCCGATTGAGGCCACCGAACACGCCGGTCCGGTCATCATCTGGCGCAAGGAACTGCGCCCAGACAGCGGCGGTGCTGGGAAAACGCGCGGCGGGCTGGGCCAGTATATGGAGGTCGGTGCGCAAGAAGGGTACGAGTTCGACATTCAGGCCATGTTCGACCGCAGTCAATACCCCGCGCGTGGTCGCCGAGGAGGGGGAAATGGCGCACCAACAACCATCGCTCAGGACGACGGGTCCGACATGCGGGTCAAAGGTAAACAGTTTGTACCACACGGGCGCAAAGTCGTGATGGCGTTCCCCGGCGGCGCTGGCTACGGTGACCCGTCGGAACGGTCAAAACAGATGGTGAAGCGTGATCTGGCGCTCGGATATATTTCAGACGAAACAGCCTCACGCGACTATCGCATCACGGCGTCCGAGATCTCCGAGATCCACCGTGCCGTTGCAAAAGGAGAATACGAATGAGCAACCAAAGCCCGGCCCGGCAAAGCTATGACGTAGTGATCATAGGCGGCGCGATCATGGGGGCCTCGACCGCTTGGTTCCTGTCGGACAATGCCGATTTCAATGGCTCGGTTCTGGTGATCGAACGCGACATGACCTTCGCTTCGTGTTCAACCGGGCATACGAACTCCTGTATCCGGCAGCAATTCTCGGCCGAGCTGAACGTGCGGATCAGCCAGTTTGCCGCCGATTTCGTCAAGAACCTGCGCGGCTATATGGGCGGTGATGACCGGGTGCCAGAACTTTCGATCCATTCCTTTGGCTACATGTATCTGGCGGACACCGAAGGCTTTGCCAACGTGCTGCGCGAGAACCAGAAGGTTCAGTTGGCGGCAGGGGCGGCAACGCAGCTGATGAACGCAGATGAGATCAAGTCCGCCTACCCGTTCTACAATGTCGACGACATCGTTCTGGGTTCGATCAATCTGGTTGACGAAGGCTATTTCGACGGTGCGGCCCTCGACCACTGGTGGCGGCGACAAAGCCGCGAACGCGGCGTCGAATGGATCCAGAATGAAGTCGTCGAGATCACCCGAAACGCCTCAGGCACCAAGGTCGAAAGCGTCACGCTCGCCTCGCGCGAAGTTATTGCGTGCGGACAGGTGGTCAACGCATCCGGCCCTCGGGCGGCCAGAACCGCGCAAATGGCGGGTATCGATGTGCCGGTTGAACCCCGCAAGCGCTATTCCTGGATTTTTAAAGCAGAACAGCCACTAGACCGCGACCTACCGCTGACCATTGATCCATCGGGCGTTCATGTCCGCGAGGTCGGAGGCGGAACGTATCAATGCGGTGGGCATTCCGACATCGACCCGGCGGTGGATTTCGATGATTTCAACATGGACCACGCCTTCTGGGAAAACCACGTCTGGCCTGTTCTCGCCACCCGAATCCCGCAATTCGAAGCGATCAAGCTGCAAAGCGAATGGGCCGGGCACTATGCGATGAACACCTTCGATCACAACGCAATCATGGGTCCGCATACCGAGCTGTCGAACTTCATCTTCCTAAACGGGTTCTCGGGCCACGGGCTGCAGCAATCTCCGGCGATGGGGCGCGGCACGGCCGAGTGGCTGACCTATGGCGAATACCGCGCGCTCGACATGACGCCCTTCAACTACGAACGTATCCCGGCCGGACAACCAATCATCGAAAAGGCAGTGATCTGATGGAGCTAACACCCAACCGTTTCACCCATGCAATCGCAAATGGCGACAAACAAGTTGGTGTGTGGGTCAGCCTGTGCAGCAACAATGCAGCCGAAGTCATAGCCACCTCAGGTTATGACTGGGCGCTGATCGACATGGAGCACAGCGCGAATGACTATCACAGCGTGTTGTCGCAGCTGCAGGCCTTTGAGGCGTATCAGACCACCGCACTTGTCCGCGTCGAATGGAATGACGCGGTTGTGGTCAAACGCCTGCTTGATCTCGGCGCACCGGGGCTTCTGTTTCCAATGATCCAATCCGTGGAAGAAGCCGAACGCGCCGTCGCGGCCACGCGCTACCCCCCGCGCGGGGTTCGTGGGATGGCAGGCGCAAGCCGCGCAACGGGTTTTGGGCGGATCAAGGACTATGTGACGCGCTGCGAAGACGAGCTGACAGTTCTGCTACAAGTGGAATCCCGCGCCGCCTTGGATCAAGCCGAGGCCATCGGCACTGTCGATGGTGTCAGCGGCATCTTCTTCGGCCCGGCGGATATTGCCGCCGATCTGGGTCATGTTGGCAATACCATGCATCCCGAGGTCTGGTCTGAGATCAGAAAAGCCGCGCAGAAACTGATCGCGCGCGGAGTGCCCGTCGGCACCCTGGTCACAGAACCAGCCTTTGCGGCCGAGCTTTTAAACGAAGGGTTCACCTTCGTTGCGAATGCCATTGATACCGGCCTTCTGGCGCGTGCAGCGGATACGGCTCTGGCCCAGACGAAAGATCTCCTGAAATGAGCTTTGCCGCCTCGCGCCTTGCACCCGTGAAACCCTCGGCCTCGGCCTGGGTCAGCCAGGCCGCGAAGGAGGCTCGTGCGCGGGGTGAGGATGTCATTGATCTGGGCCTCGGAGAGCCCGACTTCGACACACCCGACCACATCAAGGAAGCCGCGCATCAGGCGGCTCTTGCGGGTGAGACGAAATACCCGCCCACCAACGGCACCCTGACCATGCGGAAGGCCGTTGTCGACAAGCTGCAGCGTGAAAATGATCTGACCTATGCACCCGATGAAATCATCGTGTCGAACGGGGCCAAGCAGGTGCTGTTCAACGCTTTCATGGCCACGCTCGAGCCGGGCGACGAAGTTCTCCTCTGCGCGCCTTACTTTGGGCAGTACAAGGACATCGTGCTGATCCTTGGCGGTACGCCTGTGACCATCGAATGCCCGGCTGAGGACGGATTTCGCCTGACCCCTGACAGGCTGGCGGCCGCGATCACACCCAAGACACGCTGGCTGTTGCTGAACCAACCCTCGAACCCCTCGGGCGCAGTCTATTCGGACGCTGAGATTGCAGCCCTCGGCGCGGTTCTGGAACAACACGACCGCATCCTGATCCTGTCCGATGAGATCTACGAACACATCCTGTTCGACAAGCGCGTCTTCCGGTCTTTCGCAGCCCTGTGTCCGACGCTGAAAGATCGGACGCTGACAGTGAACGGGGTCTCCAAGGCCTATGCGATGACCGGGTGGCGCATCGGCTATGGCGCAGGCCCGAAAGAGCTGATCGCAGCAATGACCAAGGTGCAAAGTCAGATTTCATCGGGCGCTTGCTCTATCGCGCAGGCCGCAGCGGCGGCTGCTTTGAACGGACCGCAGGATGAAGTACACCGCTTCTGTGCCGCGTTCGAGGCCCGTCGAGACCTTGTAGTCACGCGTATCCGCGACATTCCCGGCCTGACGCTCGACCCGCCGGGCGGAGCGTTCTACTCTCTGATCGGCTGTGAGGGCCTGATCGGGGCCACGACGCCCGACGGTGCAACCCTGACCTCAGACGCAGATGTAACCACCTATCTTCTCAGCGCAGCCGGTGTGGCGGCTGTTCCCGGCAGCGCCTATGAGCTGTCGCCCTTTTTCCGCATTTCGACTGCTGCGTCCGAAGACGTTCTGAACACGGCCCTGAACCGCATCGCCGATGCCGTTGCCAATCTGAAAGGAGTTCGCCCATGAAGAAACTAGTCCTCACCGGCGCAGCGGGGCGGCTTGGATCATATTTGCGCGGGCCGCTGTCGAAACTATGCGACGAGCTGGTTTCCTCGGACATTGCCGACAGCGTGCCCAACCTCGCGCCGAACGAACGCTACGTGAAGGCCGATCTTGCCGATCTTGAGGCCATGGTAGCGCTGCTGGAAGGCGCGGATATGGTGGTTCATTTCGGCGCCATCGCGGATGAGGCCCCGATGGATGTGCTTTGGGGCCCAAACTTCTACGGCGCCTATATCGTGTGGGAGGCCGCCCATCGCAATAATCTGAGGCGCGTAGTCTACGCCTCGTCAATCCATGCGGTTGGCATGCACAAAAAGACCGATTTCATCGGCATCGACGCTCCACACAGACCAGACACGTTCTATGGGCTTGCCAAATGCTTCGCCGAAGACCTCGCCTCGCTTTACTGGGACAAGCGCGGGCTCGAGGCCGTCTGCTTGCGCATCCTGTCCTGCGCGCAGGTCACGAACAGTCGCGCGATTGGGACGTGGCTCAGCTATGATGATCTGGTCCATATGGTGGAACAGGCGATCAAGACCCCGGTCACCGGATTCAGCATCGTCTATGGCGTGTCCGACAATGACCGCGCGCCCGTCGACAACTCCAAGGCTCGGCATCTGGGTTTCCGGCCCAAGGACAATGCCGAGCAATTCGCCGATGAGATCTTTGCCAAGGACGGCCCGCTTGACCCCCTTGATCCCGCCAACATCCATCACGGTGGCCCATTTGCAGCCGTTGATCTGGGCAGCAGCGGTATGGCGGCTCTGAACCTCAACGCAGACGATACGGCGAAGGAGTAGCCTTCAGCCCCTTCTTCGCATCCACAACCTGTTCAGGATCATACCGGGCCTTTTTCTCTGCATACGCCAGCTTTTCCGTGGGAGCATCGCAATGAGCAACGATCCACTTCTGCAGCCATACCAGTTAAAGCACCTCACCTTACGCAATCGGATCATGACCACCAGTCATGAACCCGCCTATCCCGAAGACGGTATACCCAAGGATCGCTACCGCGCCTATCATGCGGAACGCGCCAAGGCCGGTGTTGCGCTGGCGATGACGGCCGGATCGGCCTGTGTGTCCAAAGACAGCCCTCCGGCGTTCAACAACGTTTTGGCTTATCGTGACGAGGTGGTGCCTTGGATCAAAAACCTCACGGACGAGCTGCACGATCACGGCTGCGCAGTGATGATCCAGCTGACCCATCTGGGCCGCCGTACCGGTTGGAGCAAAGGGGATTGGCTGCCCTCGGTCGCACCGACGCATCATCACGAAACCGCGCATCGCTACAATCCCAAACTCATGGAGGATTGGGACATCGCGCGGGTCATTCAGGACTATGCCGATGCGGCCGAACGCATGAAGGCAGGCGGCATGGATGGACTGGAAATCGAGTGCTACGGTCACCTGCCCGACCAGTTCTGGTCCCCGCTGACGAACGAACTTGAGGGGCCGTATGGCCCACAAACGCTGGAAAGCCGCACCCGTTTCGCACGTGAGGTTCTGGCCCGCATGCGCGACAAGGTGGGTGAAGACTTCCTTCTGGGTGTTCGCTTCTCGATGGACGAAACCACCCCCGGCGGCGTGAGTGAGGAAGAAGGGTTCCGCATCGCGCGTCTTCTCAGGGATGAGGGGCTGGTCGATTTCCTCAACGTGACGCGCGGGCGGATCGACAGTGATGCCGCGCTGTCAAAGGTGATCCCGTTGCAGGGGTCGCCCGCTGCGCCGCATCTGGCTTTCGCGGGCCGGATGCGGGCCGAGATCGGCCTGCCCACCTTCCACGCCGCCCGCATACCGGATGTTGCCACCGCCCGCCATGCCGTGGCCGAGGGGCGTCTGGACATGGTCGGCATGACGCGCGCCCATATGGCCGACCCGCATCTGGTGCAAAAGATCGTCGAGGGGCGCGAGGATGATATCCGGCCCTGCGTCGGGGCCACATACTGCCTCGATCGTATTTACGAAGGCGGCGAGGCGCTGTGTATCCACAACGCCGCAACCGGGCGCGAGCTGACGATGCCGCATCTGATCCCTGTGGCTAAGACCCCGCGCAAGGTTGTGGTCATCGGCACCGGCCCCGGCGGGCTCGAGGCCGCGCGGGTTGCTTCCGCCCGTGGTCATGACGTGACGGTGTTCGAGGCCGCCTCGGACCCCGGTGGGCAGATACGTCTGACCGCACAGTCCCAAAGGCGGCGCGAGATGATTGGGATCATCGACTGGCGCATGGCCCAATGCGCCGCACGGGATGTGCGTTTTCATTTCAACACCTGGGCCGAGGCCGAGGACGTCACCGCCCTGAACCCGGACCTGGTCATCGTGGCCACTGGCGGGCTGCCTCAGATGCGGCTGTATGAGCGGATGGAGAATCTGCCCCATGTCATCACCTCGTGGGATATTCTGTCGGGTGACGTGAAAGCCTCGGGCGATGTGTTGATCTTTGACGAGGCTGGCGATCACGCTGGACTGCAGGCCGCCGATATTGCGGCAGACACCGCGCAGGTCGAAATCATGACCCCTGACCGCAGCTTTGCCCCCGATGTGATGGGGCTGAACCTCACGCCGTATCTGACCAACCTGCAAGACAAGGACGTGACCGTAACCGTGGCGCGCCGCCTTAAAGGCGTGCGGCGGGATGGAAACCGCCTGATCGCCGTGATCGGATCGGATTACAGCGCGAAAGTGCAGGACCGGCCCTATGACCAGATCATTCTGAACTATGGCACATTGCCGAATGCCGATCTGTATTTCGACCTCAAGCCCCTGTCGTCGAATCTGGGACAGGTCGACCACGAGGCGCTGATCACCGGCCAGCCGCAAAACCGTGTTGCCAACCCCGAGGGCCGGTTCCAGCTGTTCCGCATCGGAGACGCCGTCGCCGCGCGCAACACGCACGCGGCGATTTACGATGCCCTTCGTCTGTTGAAAGACCTTTGACAGGGGGCTTTCTGGACCAATGACGTAAACAGTTGATCTTCGAGCATGCTTCTTTCACAGCACGCTCGGATCGAATTCCATTTCTCGGTGAGCGATGACGTCGTCCAGTCCCTTGAGGATTGGCGCCCAAAGTCTACTTCTGACGCGATTTCACCTCAGAGAAGTGCGCGCACATTTTCCAGCAGTGCCGCGTTTACGGCAACACCTTCGGTTGCTGCCCGCTCGCGGCAGGTGCGGCGGCCGTCGCCCGGCAGGCGCGCGCCATCTTGGTCGCGGAACGAGGCAATCAGCTCACCCAGTTTCTCGTGGAATGCTCCGCCCGAGGTCGCCTGCGGGTCAATCGCGATGAAGAACTGCCCAGTTTTCGGCGGGCCACCCGCCGTGCCCGAGAACGGGCTGGCGACCGAACCCAGCGTTGCGCCGGTCATCGCAGCGGCCATAAGCTCGACCGTCAGGGCAATACCCACGCCTTTGTAGCCGCCCGATGGGACCATGGAGCCCTTAAGGCCAGCCTCGGGGTCGGTGGTGGGCTGGCCGTCAGCGTCCAAAACCCAGCCTTCGGGCACGGGCTTGCCTTCGCGCGCATGTTTCATGACTTCGCTTTTGGCAATGGTGCTGGCGGACTGGTCGATCAGAAGCGCCGCGTTTCCATCGGCATCGGGGGCCGAGATCGAGAACGGGTTGGTGCCGACAACCGGCTTTGACCCACCAGATGGCGCGATCGAGGCAGGCGCGTTGGTGAACCCGATCCCCATCAGGCCTGCCTGCGCCAGACGCTGGGTATGCACACCCAGAACGCCGCAGTTATACGAGTTGTTGATGGCCAGAACCGCGACGCCCTGCTCACGCGCCAACGGGATCAGCTTCTCGAACCCCAGATCAATCGCGCTGTGGGCGAAGCCGGTGGCCGCATCCACGGCGACAACTGCCGGGCGTGGCTGGGCGACAACAGGCTTGGCGGCACCGTCAACCTTGCCGCATTCCACATGCTGGGCATAGATCGGGATATAGGCCAACCCGTGCGAGGCGACGCCATCCGCTTCGGTCATTGCAGTCGCAACGGCCAGAGGGCGGGCGTTTTCCTCGGATGTTCCGGCTTTGACAAGGGCGCGGAAGGCCAGATCTTCGATCTCGGCCAGAGTCAGGGTTTCGGTGGCGGTCATTCTTCTTTTCCGTTCGTAAGTATGTGCCCCTTGTCGCAAGGGGCGAAGTTTCAGTCGTTGTCGCTGAGGCCCGCGCCAGCACCGCGCAGGCGGCTTTCCTCGGTCGCGGGTGCGAATGTGCGGTGAGCAAAAGCGCTGAGCCTGCTCCAATCTGCGTCGGACACTTCGGCGCGCAGGACCGGCTCGCGGCGGCCTGTCATCTCGGCCGGCGCGCTGAAGACCATCTTGTCTGCGTGACGGGCCTCAAGCGCCTCGGGCGTGGCTTGCACACAGATCTGCCGCCCATCCGTTGCCAGACGCGCACCCTGCCATTCGGCCGCAACCGGTACACCCAAACGCAGCGCAGCCCCGCCCATGAAGGGCACGGCCAGCAAGGGCAGGCTGACATTCTCCATGGTGATTGAGCCGCGATCCATCAGACGAACAGCACAATCGCTGAGCGAGGCTCCGGCGATCAGCGGGCTCATCCGGCGTGTGGGCGCATGCCAGATCTCGGCGCTCAGCGAGACGGGCGAGACGTCGATCGACGGGATACGATCGTTCATCTCCAACAGGTCCGCCAGCAATTCGGCGCCCGAAAACCCAAACGCCGCCAGCCAGCGTGTTCCTTTGGCGGCCTCTTCCGCCAGACCCCAGGACAGGCCCGCGCCGCGTGCGGCGCGTTTGCTCATAGCCTCGATTTCGTTCAGAGAGTGGCTCATGCAGCAGCCCCTTCAAGTTCCGGGAAGACCCAGAAATCGGCGTTTTCAGATGTCAGCTCATGCGGCAAGGGCGCGTTGCCATACATGCAGATGCGCACCCAACGGTCCGAGCGGGGATCGAACTTGGTCGCCCCGAAGAAGGACAGCTTGCAGCGCAGCATGTCGATGGGCAGCACCCGGTCCGAAATCGTGTTGTCACGGATCTCGGCATAGGGCGCGCGCCCTACGATCTGAACGCGGCGCAGCACGTGGCGGTGTTCGGGGTGGCGCAACAGGAAATCGGCGACCTGAGCATCATCCGACCAATGGGCCAGCGCTTGAAACAGCTGCGCGGCGTCCCGACCGGGGGCCAAGGGCTGCTCGTATTCCTCGATCGGTTCCTCGAACCGTTCACCCAGACGCGGCTCCAGCTTTTCTTCCGAGACGTACCAGGCGCGCGCCTTGCTGGCGGGGGTGGCCCAATCGGTCTCAATGGCCCAGCCATAGATATCCTTGAGAAGCGCCCGCAGATCACCGATCTTCATGGCCCCGGCGATGCGGAACGTGGCCGTGTTGTCGGCTGCCATGCCTTCGGCAAAGGCGTCGACCAATGCCCCGTAGGGTTCCAGCATCAGCGAGGCGATCCATTCTTGACCCTCAAGGGTCAGCGACTTTTCGGCCCAGGAATAGAGGGCATCCCAAGGGTGGTCCGCGCCAAGATCCGCGCTGGAGAGATAGTCCTGAAGCTTGGCGATATCGGCCCGCAGGGCGGCGAGTTTCTCGATCTGGATCGGGTGTTCGGACTGCCAGGTCTCGACGATCTGCATGTTGCGCAGCAGCACATCACGGAACACCACGATTTCCGCATCGCTGGCCTTCTCAACCCCGCGTACGACCTGAATCGCGCCTTCGCGCGCGGCCATCCAGTTGTTAAACAGCACCGGATGGTTCAGCAAAAACGGCGCCATTCCTAGACCGGTCGAGTTCCCAATCCCCATCGAGCGGGCAATCCCAGCATCCAGCTTCGCGGCCTGCGCGCCGTTGGCTGCAGCGCGGGTATCAGCCATGTATTGCACAAGATCAGTCACGAACCAGCGGGTAAGGTAGACCGACAGCATCTCAACCTGGAACGGAGCACGGAATTCCGGACGGTCGGCAATCATTTCGCGATCCGCAGCGCCCAACTTGCCGGACCCGTAAACCGCAGTGGTCCGCATCAGGTAACCCACCGCATCAATCTTATCGGTCGAGGGCTGGCGGCCTTCGGCCAATTCGCTCACCACATGCTCCCACAAACGCACCGAGCGGTTGGCGCGGGACACCGACAGTTCAGAACCGGTGACGCGCCCAGCTTCCTGAACGGGAATATTGTGCGAAAGACGCTCGATATCGGCGTCGGAGGGCACGCCGTCAAACAGGGTGAAGGTGGCATCCCAGGCCTCGGCGATCACCCGGTCCGAGCGTTTTTCGGGCGGCAGATCATGGGCATAGGCGATAAGGGAATAGGACCGCTCGGGCCCATGTGCGGTATAGACGGCATGGCCAACTCCTGTGCCGTCAATTTCGAACGCAGTTTTTTCAAACCGCCAGTTTTCCCGAGCCAGTCGTCGCGTCAGGATACGCATGAACGAAAGGCGCGACTGATGCATGGAGCCAAGACGGGCAAGGCGCATCACCATGTTCGGATCACGACGGGGAACGTCAGTCATTCGGTTGTGCCTCCTCAGGTGCTAATATCTGGTCTTCTCTTGAAACCTTCAGGCGTTTTGGCGGGCCGGATGGTCCGGCCCGGCTTGGATCGTTTAGCTCTCATTGCCCTTCGCCAGCGTGATGCGCAGCGCATCCCAAAGCGACGGTAGCAAGATCAGAGACACCGGAACAGCGGTCACCACGATAAAGCTCTGCAGTTTGGACACACCGCCCGATCCAACCGAGATCAGGATGATGGCCATAAGGCCCATCGCGATGCCCCAGAACACGCGCAGCGCTGCCGGTGGGTTGTTCTCGTTGCTCATGGTCGCAGAGATGACATAGCTCATCGAGTCGCCGGTTGTAGCAACAAAGATGGTCGTCAGGATCAGGAACAGGATCGAGATCACGAAGCCCATCGGAAGGTTGTTGGTGATCGCCAGCAGGGCGGCAGGCAGGTTGAAGCCTTCGAATGCGGTGGCGATCGTGCCGGGGTTCTCAAGCTCCATGGCGATGCCGGTGCCACCGATGATGGTGAACCAAAAGTTGGTCACGATCGGCGCGATGATCGACAGCATGATGATGATCGAGCGGATCGAACGACCACGCGACACCCGAGCGATGAACATGGCCATCAGTGGGCCATAGCCCATGAACCAGCCCCAGAAGAACACGGTCCACCAGCCCAGCCAGCCGGGTTCGCCGAACAGACCGGCCTCACCCCGATAGAGTGCCATCTGGAAGAAGTTGCTCACGTAGGTGCCAAAGCCCGAGAAGAACGAGCCAAAGATGAATCCGGTTGGTCCTGCGATCAGAACGAACAAAAGCAAGATGGCCGCCAGGATCACGTTAACCTTGGACAGAACCTGAATACCGCGCGACAGACCGGTCATGGCCGAGATCGTGTAGATCGCTGCCAGCCCAGCAATTACGGTCGCCTGCAGGGCAAACGTATCCGAAAAGCCGAACAGATCGGCCAGGCCATAGCTCACCTGCAGACCCAGGAAGCCGATGGGGCCAACGGTGCCCGCAACCACAGCGATGATCGAGGACGCATCCGCAATCAGGCCAATTGAACCGTTGATCGCCTTGTCCCTGAAGACCGGGTACAACAGCGTGCGCGGCGCCAGCGGCAGGCCCTTTTCATAGTGGTAGTGCATCAGCATGACCGTGGTCAGCGACCCCAGAATGGCCCATGCGAGGAAACCCCAATGCATGAAGCTCTGGGCGATGGCCGGGTTCACGGCCTCGGCCGTTGCCCCTTCACCACCGTAAAGCGGCGCGGGGTACAGGAAATGGGCAACCGGCTCACCTGCCGCCCAGAACACGCCGCCACCGGCCAGCAGCGTGCACATGACCATCGAGCCCCACTGGAAGGTGGTGAACTCGGGCGCAGCCAGGCCGCCCATGATGGCACGCCCGCCGGGCAGAACGCACAGCAGCAGGCCGATCAGGAAGGTGGCGAGCAGAAGCACCTGCCAGTAAAGGCCAAAATAGGTGGCCGCGACATTGAAACCCCAATCCACAGCGCCAGAAAGGGCGTCCAGATCGACCAGGGCCGCTATGCAGAACAACGCGATAAAACCGCCAGAGATCAGGAACAGCGGTTTGTTCACGCGGTTTTCCTGTACAGGGGCAGTGTTCAAAGATGCCTCAGACATCTCTCCTCCGTTAATATTAGTAAGGCCGTTTCTATCTGGAATGCGGCCAAAGCTTCGTCGTTTAGCTGACCTACATCAAGTGAGCGGTTTGAAGTTCTCGTTAAAGAAACGGTACCAGTTGCGCCCCATGATCCCGTCGACCTCAGCGTCGTTCATGCCGGTGGCGCGCAGGCCTGCCCGGATGTTGCCGAAGTCACGGTTGTCGTTGAACCAGCCCGGCATGGGCGGGAAACCGGGGGCCGAGGCTGAGCCTTCGCCATAATCGATTTCCTTCGTCCAGCGACCTACGCGCATCCATTCCACGATGCTGTCGGGCTGGTCCTGACACAGGTCGGTACCGATCCCAAGATGCTGCGCACCGTATTTGTCCGCCGTACGCGCTATCATCTCGCAGAAGCTTTCCAACGTGCAGTCGGATTTGTCCTTCAGATGGTGCGGGTAGACCGAGAAACCCAGCATGCCGCCGTTTTCCGTCACCGCACGGATCACCGCCTCACGCTTATTTCGCAGGGCGGGCGACCAGTCGTAGGGGTTCGCGTGGGTGATAGCGATGGGACGTTCCGAGATCTCAGCTGCCTCGATAGTCGAGCGGTCGGCCGAGTGGCTCATGTCGACAACAAGGCCCACGCGGTTCATCTCTTTGATGACCTGTTTGCCCATGCGGGTGATGCCGGAATCCTCGGCCTCATAGCAGCCGGTCGCCAGCAGCGACTGGTTGTTATAGGTCAGCTGCATGAACCGCGCGCCTAGCGTGTGCAGGATCTCGATCAGGCCGATATCGTCTTCCATAGGGCTTGGGTTCTGGAACCCGAAGAACACTGCTGTCCGGCCGGTTTCCCGCGCCGTGTCTATGTCGCTGGCCCACTGACCTTTCATGATCAGGTCCGGGTATTGTTCGAACCAGCGGTTCCACTGTTCGAAATTCAACACCGTTTCGCGAAAGTTCTCATGATAGGCGATGGTGACGTGGATCGCATCCACGCCCCCCTCGCGCAACTGGCGGAAGACCTTCTCCGACCAGTTCACATATTGCAGGCAATCGATCAGCATCAGACGGGGCCTGCACTGATATAGGCGGTTTTGACCGTGGTGTAGAATTCCGCCGCGGCCTTGCCTTGCTCGCGCGGGCCGTAGGAGCTGTCGCCACGGCCGCCGAAGGGCACGTGATAGTCGGTGCCTGCGGTGGGCAGGTTCACGGTGACAACACCGGTGCGCGCATTGCGGCGGAAATGGGTGGCGCGGGCCAACGACTTGGTCACGATGCCCGAGGTCAGACCAAAGTTGGTGTCGTTGACGACGTTCAGCGCCTCGTCGTAGCTACCCACCTTGATGACGCTGGTGAGCGGTGCGAACATTTCCTCTCGGTTGATGCGCATGTCGTTGGTGGTGTTCACGAACACGCCGGGCGACATGTAGTACCCGTCATGCGGCATCTCGAGACGCGCACCGCCACAGACTAGTTCCGCGCCCTCGGATTTGCCCAGATCGACATAGGCCAGGTTTTCGCTCAGCTGTCGCTGGCTGACGACGGGGCCCATCTGAACGCCCTCTTCCAGCGCGTGGCCCACTTTCATCGCCTGCGCGCCCGCGACGAGCTTTTCGACAAAGGCGTCATGAATGGCAGAATGGACCACGAGGCGCGAGGACGCCGTGCATTTCTGACCGGTGCCACCAAACGCACCGCCCAGAGCCAGCGTTACCGCTAGATCCAGATCGGCATCGTCCATAACGGCCAGAGCGTTCTTTGATCCCATTTCCATCTGAACCTTCGTCAGGTTCTGGATCGCAGCAGCGGCGATACCCTTACCCACCGGAACCGATCCGGTGAAGGAAATCGCGTTGACCTTGGGGCTTTCCACCAGACGTTGACCGATGGACCGGCCCGAACCCATGACCAGGCTGAACAGACCTTTGGGGATATCCTGACGGTTGATGATCTCGGTCAGTGCCACAGCCGAGGCCGGGGTGATGTTGGCTGGCTTCCAGACAACCGCGTTGCCATAGCACAGCGCCGGAGCAATCTTCCACGACGCAGTTGCGGTGGGGAAATTCCACGGGCTGATGATGGCCACAACGCCAACGGCCTCACGGCGAACATCGACCTCGATGTCGGGGCGTACGGAATCCGCGTTCTCACCAATCTGGCGCAGACACTCGGCGGCGTAGTAGGTGAAGAACTGACCGGCGCGGAACACTTCGCCTTTGCCTTCGGCCAACGGTTTGCCTTCTTCACGGCTTAGCAGGGTGCCCAGCTCCTCGGCGCGGGCCATCAGCTCAATGCCGATCGCGTTCAGAACAGCCTGCTTGCGCTCCAGCCCATAGGCGGCCCATTCCTGCTGAGCGGCGCGCGCCTGATCCAGTGTCGCCTCAAGCTGATCCGCGCTGGCCTGTGCAAATATGCCGACCAGATCGCTCAGGTCCGATGGGTTGCGGTTTTCGATCTCACCTTCGCCGGTGACCCATTCTCCAGCGATCAGGTTCTTTTGAATGTCAGCCATAGCCGTTTGCCCCATAGAGAATTTGCTAAGCGGGTATGGACTCTTTTTCGACAATCAATCAAACTAAAATTATTGAAGTTTACTTCAGAAAGTTTGAAGTTCCCAGCATGACACTCAAGATCGAAATGCTTCGCGGCTTTGTCGCGGTTGCCCGCACTGGCAACCTGACGGACGCGGCCGTTGTCCTGAAACGCACCCCGTCGGCGGTATCAATGATGCTCAAGCAGTTTGAGACGCATCTGGGCGAACCGCTGTTTGAGACGGACCGCAAAAACAAGCTTACCGCGTTGGGAGAGTTCGTGTTCGAGCAATCGCAGCTGGAATTACAGCATTTCGACAATACGGTCCGGGCCATCGAAAACTTTGCCGATGCCAGTATGGGACATGTCAGAATAGCGACGGTTCCATCGGTGGCAGGCACGATCATACCACGCGTTTTATCCCGAAATACAAAAGCTTACGAGGAAGTGAGAATTGAGCTGCGCGACATGGATTCCAAGTCCGTCCTGCACGAGCTGTCGCGGGAGCGCATTGATATCGGCATCGCGACACTGCGCGGGAACGGGTCGGGCCTGCACAGTCAGCTTTTGCTGACCGACTGGTTTGGCGTGCTGCTGACTCCGGACCACCCGCTGGCCCGTGACACCGGCCCCATCGACTGGGACGCGCTAGAGAATGAGCAGCTGATCGCCAACAGCCTGTCCGAAAGCATCCCCGGGCCCGAGGCGGAAAAACTTCACGCGGGCTCTCGGTTTTCGGCACATAACATCGCGTCTATTCTGGGCATGGTCCGAGCCGGGATCGGGATCACACTCCTGCCTGAGATGGCGGCAATTTCCTCGGGGCAGTCCGATCTGGTGTTCCGCCCACTGGCGGACAAGACCGCCAAGCGTCAAATTCACCTCATACGCAAGGCTGATTCTGCACTGTCGCCTGCTGCGCGCAGACTGGAAAATGACATCCTCGAAACCGTCGAGGACCTAATGAAAGAGCAACGTTCATGACAGATCAGGTCGAGAAAATTTCGCTGGGCATCCTGATCTTTCCAGGGTTCCCGATGGCATGCCTGACATCCTGTATCGAACCGCTGCGCGCGGCGAATGAGATCTCGGGGCAGGAGGCGTTCAGCTGGCATGTCATCGCCGAAAAGGACCAACCGATCCAGTCCTCGGCTGGCGTCACCTTTTTCCCCGACAGCACCTTGGCCGAGGCTCAATCCCTGACGCATCTGCTGTTTGCCTCAAGCCCGAACAGTGTGTTCGACACCCCCTCCAAGGCGAACGCGGCCCTTCAGCGCCTGATGCGTAACAAAACCCGTATCGGCGCAATCAGCGGCGGCGTCTTCCCCCTTGCCCGCACCCGGCTGACCCGCGACAACCCTTTGTCGGTGCATTGGTGCTACGAGGCCGCTTTTCAGGCTGAATTTCCCGAAATCCCGATCCATGGGACAGTGATCTGCGAAGAAGGGGCCTTTAGCACAATCTCGGGCGCCTCTGCCGTGTTCGATCACATGCTGGCCCTAATCGAAAAACGGCTTGGCGGTGATGTCATGGCCGAGGTCGCCTGCTGGTTCCAGCATCCCTTCATTCGCAGCGGGACCGTTACGCAAAAGGTGCCCGCAATCTCAACCGCGCAGAGTCAGGACCTTTTGCCAAAACAGGTTGCAAAGGCCATTCAGCACTTTGCAGAACATATCGAAAACCCCATCCAAATCAGCGAAGTCGCCGATGCGGTGGGCCTTTCGGCGCGGTCACTAGAACGGAGCTTCAAAAAGGCCACAGGGCACAGCCCTTTGACATATTATCGGCGGATGCGAATGAATCAGGCGCGGCAATTGGTGCTGTATACGAACGACCCGATCGCCGAGGTCGCCTATATGGTCGGCTACGCCACACCCAGCGCCTTCATGCGGCACTATCGTGAGACGTTTGGGGTCACGCCGATCAGCGACCGGCGTGCCAAGAACTCGATGCGGGTGGGCAGCGACGATGTGCTGCCCTCGGGCTAAGCTTCAGGCGATGGATTTCGCGGCGGCCAACAGGCCGTGATGCAGCGACGCCGCCGAAGAGCGCGGGCCAAGAACGGCCATGTGGTCCTCGGCCAGACGCCATAGGAAGACGCCCAGATGCTCCGCCGTGGTTCGGATCGCCGCGCCCGACCCCATCATGCGGACCGGCGCGTTGCTGAGCCGTTCGAACAGATCGCACAGAGCCGCGCCCTGCACGTCGAACCGGCACCAGCCATCCGTTTGCTCGGATACCGATGCGGTGTCACCGACGATCTGCTTCAACTCGGTGGCCAGCAACTCGTGACTGTCATGCGGGGCCATGACCATCCATTGCTCCGGCCCCATCCAGAGCGCGGAATAAGGCGCAGCCTGAGCGGATTGACCAACCTCGGGCAAGCTCAGACCGATTTTGTCGGCCAGCGCCTTTTGCACGGCACCGGCCTGATCCTTGCGCGCCGCGACCGACGCCAGCGCCTGATCCACGACCTCGGTGATCGTGATCGAACCGACCGTATCGACACGCGGCGTGTCGCCGCCCAGCGGGGTGATGGGTTTCAGTTTATGCACGAAGCTTCTCCCCTTCCGGGTCCACGAAATGAGCGCTGACGATTTCTACCAGGACCTCTTGGCCTTCCAGCGGGTTCACCAGACGCAGTTTTTCACCCATCCGGTCAGAGCCACCTTTGACAAAAGCCAACCCGATCGAACTTTGCAGTATCGGCGAATAAGCGGCCGAGGTGACATAGCCCTGATCATGGGCCGCATCGACCGGGCCTGTGGCATTCATCAGATGGCCGCCCGCCGTAACGGTCTCATTCGCGTCCACTGGTTTCAGCCCCACCAGAGCCAACGCGTCCGGGGTGTTCAGCCCCTCCCGACGGCTTAGAACATTGCCGATGCAGTCCTTCTTAGCGCTGACCATGCGCGCCATGCCAAGGTTCAGTGCTGTGGTCGTACCGTTTAGCTCGTTGCCGGTCGCATGACCCTTTTCGATCCGCATGACGCCCAAAGCTTCGGTGCCGTAGGGCGTAACATCGAACTCTTCACCCGCCTCCATCAGCGCGCGCATCAGCCCGTCGCCATAGCGTGTGGGCACCGCGATCTCATAGGCCAGCTCGCCCGAGAACGAGATCCGGAACAGTCGTGCCCGCAGGCCACCGCAGACAGTGATCTCACCGCAACCCATGAAGGGGAACGCCTCGTTCGAGATGGCAAAGTCAGGGTCCACGATCTTTTGCAGCAGTTTGCGGCTGTTGGGACCGGCCACGGCATATTGCGCCCAGGCCTCGGTGGTCGAGATCAGCTGCACGTCCATATCCGGGCACAGGCATTGGCGGACGAATTCCATATTGCGATAGACCAGAACCGCGTTGGCGGTGGTGGTGGTCACGACGAAATGGTCCTCGGCAAAGCGCGCGGCGGTACCGTCGTCATAGGCGATGCCATCCTCGCGCAGCATCAGGCCATAGCGCACCTTGCCCACGGGCAGTTTGGCGAACGCGTTGGAGTAGACCATATTCAGAAACGCTGCGGCATCCGCGCCCTGCACGTCGATCTTGCCCAGTGTCGTCACATCGCACACACCGACCGAGTTTCTTGTCTGCAGCACCTCGCGGTCCACCGATTGGCGCCAATGGGTTTCGCCCTTGCGCGGGAACCATTGGGCACGCAGCCAATTGCCAACCTCGACAAACACGGCGCCCTGCTCCTCGGCCCATTTGTGGCTGGGCGTCAGGCGGGTCGGGTGGAAGTCCTTACCCACTGCACGGCCACCAAAGGCACCCATCGCAACCGGTGTGTAAGGTGGACGAAAGATGGTTGTGCCCGTGTCCTGAATGGACTTGCCGGTCAGTTCGGCCATCACCGCCAAGGCACCCACGTTCGAGGTCTTGCCCTGATCGGTTGCCATGCCCAGCGTGGTATAGCGCTTGAGATGCTCGACCGAGGTGAAGTTCTCTTGGTGTGCCAGCTTGACGTCTTTGACGGTCACGTCGTTCTGGTAGTCCAGCCATGCGCGCTTTGCGCCTTTGACGTGCCAGAACGGGCTGATCGAGACCGGCGCATCGACTGCAGCGGGCAGATCAGCGGGGGATGCCGTGATGCCGAGATCGCCCAGAGCGGAGACCGCTGCCGCCGCACCGCCGTGCAGCGCCGCTTCGGTGGTCATCTCACCCTTGGCCGCGCCTGCCACGATCTGACCAACGGACAGGCCGTCCCCCGGAACAAAGGCGTGGATATCCGCGTTCCAGACCGGACGACCGCGCTGATGGCAGGTCAGGCCCAGGTTGGGGTTCCAGCCGCCGGACATCGCCAGCGCCTCACAATAGAGATCCGTCGTGTGGCCCTTCGCGGTCCGCACTTGCACCGAGGTCAGACCCAAACGGCCCGAGGTGTTGATGATCTCGGCCCCTTTCAGAACCTCGGTGCCCTCGACATCCGCAGCATCCGGGCGCGTGTCCACAATGGCCGGGACCTTAATACCCTGCGCCATCAGATCGCGTGCTGTCTGGTGCGCGTCGTCATTGTTGGCAAAAACCACAACCGATTGCGCAGGCGTCGCGGCCCAGCGGTTGGCGTAGGACCGCACCGCTCCGGCTAGCAGGATACCGGGTCGGTCGTTGTTCTCAAAAGCGATGGGACGTTCGATGGCCCCGGTCGCGATCAAAGCGCGCTTGGAGTAGATCCGCCACAGGGTCTGGCGGGGTTTGTCTGCTTCGGGCGCGATCAGGTGATCCCCGTTGCGTTCGACCGCACCGTAAATACCGTGGTCGTAGGCCCCGAACACGGTTGTACGTGGCATGACCCGCACATTTTTCATCGATGCCAGCTCGGCCAGAGCCTGCGCGACCCAGTCCGCGCCAGAGATATCGGCCAAAACGCTGGTCTCGGCAATCAGACGCCCGCCCATGCGGAAGTCTTCATCGGCCAGAATGACCTGAGCGCCCGCACGTCCGGCGGTCAGCGCCGCCGCCAGACCGGTCGGGCCTGCGCCGATGATGAGCAGATCGCAATGCAGGAAGCCCTTGTCATAGAGATCGGGATCATCCTCACCCGTCAGGCTACCCAGACCAGCGGCCTTGCGGATGATCGGTTCATAAAGCTTTTCCCAGAACGCCTTGGGCCACATGAAAGTCTTGTAGTAAAACCCTGCGGTCAGGAAGTTCGAGAACCGGTCATTGATCGCCATGAAATCACGCTCCAGCGACGGCCAGCGGTTCTGGGAATTGGCGTTCAGGCCGTCATACAGCTCGGCCACGGTGGCGCGGGTGTTCGGCTCCTGCCGCCCACCTGAGCGCAGCTCGACCAGAGCGTTCGGCTCTTCGCTGCCAGCGGTTAGGGGGCCGCGCGGGCGGTGGTATTTGAACGACCGGCCCATCAGGCGCACGCCATTGGCCAACAAGGCCGAAGCCAGCGTGTCGCCCTCATAGCCTTGATAGGACTTGCCATCGAAGGTGAAGCTGAGGCTGGCGTCGTGGTTGATCAGCCCGCCATTCAGTCGATTGCTCTGAGTCATTGTGCAGCCTTCCCTGCCGCTTTGGCCACGTCACGGGCCAGTTCGACTTTCAGGATTTCATGGGTCAGCGTGTTGCGCGTGACCACCAGCCACGACCGGTCGCCTTGTTCGTGATACCAAAGCTCGCGATGCTCGCCCGCCGGGTTGTCACGGAGGTAGAGGTAATCGTGAAACACCTGCACCGCGTCCTCGGCCTGCCAGTCAGGACGATTGATCAGCGAGGCATCGCCAAGATAGGTGAACTCCTGCGCGTCGCGCGGGCCAAGCAGGGGGTGATTGATCAGCATGCTTCGACCTCCGACCTTTTGTGAATGATGTTGATGTCGCGCACGCGTTGCATCCACTTGGCGCGCAGCTCTTCGCTGGTGACACCCATGTCATAAGCGGGCGTGGCCAGAGGCTTGCACGCTGTCACCTTGATGACCACAAATCCAGAGAACATCGGCTCAAGCTCCGGCCAGCGGTTGGTATAGGCCGGGCGCAGCGACGGGTAGCGTGCATCGTCGCGCGGAACATAGCTGGCGTCGCCCTGGATCAGGACGCCCCGACGGGTCAGGATATCGATGAAGTTGACCTCGACCTGCGGACGCACCGCAATATTGGTCAGAGTGTCCGGAGACCGCATTTCGGCAAAGCTGATCGTGGTATCATCATGGGTCACAAACGTACCCTTGGGCGAGACATTCGGGTTCCCTTCGGCATCCGCTGTGGCCACAAAGCCAAGATGCCAGTTTTCAATCAGATCGCGTGCAAACTTGTTGATCATGGCGATGGTCCTCAGTGCAGGTTCGGCTGGGCGCCCTGCCCTTTTTCGTCGATCATGTGACCAGTCATGAACCGGTCCAGCCGGTAGGCCGTGGCGGTTTCATGCGGACGGTCGGTTTTCAGAAGATGCGCAAAGCAATAGCCAGAGGCCGGCGTTGCCTTGAACCCGCCGTAACACCATCCGCCATTGAAATAGAGCCCGTCGATATGCGTCTTGTCGATAAACGGTGAGCCATCCATCGACATATCCATGATCCCGCCCCAACTGCGTAGCAGGCGCGCACGCCCAAGTGCCGGGATTAGCGCCATGCCACTTTCGATCACATCCTCGACCACGGGCAGGTTCCCGCGTTGGGCGTAAGTGTTGTACATGTCGATGTCGCCACCAAAGACCAGACCGCCCTTGTCGGACTGGCTGCAATAGAAGTGCCCCGCCCCATAAGTGATGACGCCGTCGATGAATGGCTTCAGACCCTCGGAGACGAAAGCCTGCAACACGTGGCTCTCGATCGGCAGGCGCATCCCTGCCTTCTCCATCACGCGGCTGGAACTGCCCGCGACAGAGACGCCAACCTTTTTGGCCCCAATAAAGCCGCGGGTGGTATCGACCCCCAGAACCTTGCCATTTTCAATGCGGAAACCCGTCACCTCGCAGTTCTGAATGATATCCACGCCGCGCATGTCCGCACCGCGCGCATATCCCCACGCCACTGCGTCGTGGCGCACCGTGCCGCCGCGACGGTGTAGCAGGCCACCTTTGATCGGGAACCGGGCGTCATTGAAATTCAGGAACGGATACATGGCCCGGACGCCTGCGGTATCCAGCAGTTCGGCATCCGATCCGTTCAGGATCATCGCATTGCCCCGCCGCCGGGCCGCATCCCGCTGTGCATCGGTGTGGACCAGGTTCAGAATACCGCGCTGGCTGACCATGGCGTTATAGTTGAAGTCCTGTTCGAGGTTTTCCCAGAGCTTAAGAGAAAACTCGTAGAACGGCTCATTCCCATCCAACAGATAGTTCGAGCGGATGATCGTCGTGTTCCGCCCAACGTTTCCGCCGCCGATCCAGCCTTTTTCCAGCACCGCGATACGCGCGGCACCAAATTCCTTGGCCAGATAGTAAGCTGTGGCCAGGCCATGGCCGCCACCGCCCACGATCACATAGTCATAAGCATCTGCAGGCTCTGGGTCGCGCCATTGCGGACCCCAGCCCTTGTGGCCGGTTACAGCCTCTTTGAAAAGTCGCAGCGCCGAGAATCGCATGTAAGCTCCTATTCGTTGCAGCTTACTTTATGCACCCAGGTTGCCCACGTTTTCAGTGTCGATTTCGGACAGAAGCTATCTCAGATGCGACAGATGCCATCAGAGTGTCGCCGTTTTGACGTTTCAAGCTCTAATAGCGGCCTGACGCACATTAGTAACTTACCCTTATCTGTTTTTTATTTTTCATCATCATTCTTTACCGTTTTGAGAATCACGGCTACGACACCCCAAAGCGCGACACAGGAGGAGCGAGACATGTTCGACGCCAGCACCACGCATAAAGTCGTTTTGGGAGTGATCGGTGCAGATTGCCACGCTGTAGGCAACAAGATCCTCGATAGCCTGCTGACACGGGCCGGGATCGAGGTCGTTAACCTCGGCGTCATGGTCAGCCAGAGCGAATTCGTCGCCGCAGCCGTTGCTCAAAAAGCTGATGCGATCCTTGTCTCATCCATCTACGGGCACGGTGAGATCGATTGCCAGGGCCTGCGCGACCGGTGCGAGGCTGCAGGGATCGGGAACATCTTGCTCTATGTCGGTGGGAACCTCGTGATTGGCAAACAGGATTTCGCGACCGTCGTCACCCGCTTCAAAGACATGGGCTATGACCGCGTCTTCCCAGCTTCAGCTAACATCGACGAGGTCGTGGCTCTGTTGAAAGACGACATCGACATGAGCCGTCTTCCAAACCTCGGCCACAACTCGGGCGCTTTCGCAACCGGGTTCGCCGATTGGGCCGCAATCTAGCAAAGGCAGATGGTGACATGACCGGCACGCCAGAAATCACGAATTCCAAGCTGCCCGATTCCGTTTTCGACTCCGAGCGTGAGGGCGTTCTGCAATCCTGGCACACCGGAGCCGATGTGGATTTTGACGCAGGTCTTGCCCGTCAGCATGCGCTGCCCTCGGAAAAGCGGTTCTCGGCGGCCTTGGCGGATGCGGATGAAACCGGCAAGACGCTGCTGCAATCCCGTGCGGGCGTTGCGCTGTTGCGCGAACACACCGCGCTGATGGAGGGGCTGGCCCCCTATTGCGACGTGCTGCCCACCACCATCGACGCCTATACCCGTCACAACCGATATGATGAGGCGCAGGATGGTATCGACCGCTCCCGCGCGGCGGGCACCTCGCTACTGAACGGATTTCCGGCGGTCAATCATGGTGTGGAAGGCTGCACACGCCTGGTCGAGGCCGTCTCAAAACCCATTCAGGTCCGGCACGGCACACCGGATGCACGCCTGCTGGCCGAAGTGACACTCAGTTCAGGTTTTTCGTCCTACGAGGGCGGCGGGATTTCGTATAACATCCCCTATGCAAAGAACATTCCGCTAGAGCAGTCGATCCGCCATTGGCAATATTGCGACCGCCTGGTGGGCCGGTTCGAAGAACACGGTATCCGCATCAACCGCGAACCGTTTGGCCCTTTGACCGGGACGCTGGTGCCGCCTTTTGTCTCGCATGTGGTTGCCATCATCGAAGGTCTGCTGGCGCTGGAACAGGGCGTGCGCTGTATCACACTGGGCTATGGTCAAGCGGGCAATCTGGTGCAAGACGTCGCTGCGCTGCGGTCGTTGCGGTGGCTGGGGCACCACTATTTCCAGAACGCAGGCTATGATGATTACCAGCTGACCACCGTGTTCCACCAATGGATGGGCGGCTTCCCTGAGGATGAGGCCAAGGCTACCGCCGTGATCTGTCTGGGTGCACTGGCCGCGAAACAGGCGCGGGCCACCAAGATCATCGTGAAAACCCCGCATGAGGCCAGCGGCATCCCCTCGCTTGAGGCGAACCAGGCCGGGCTCAAGGCGACCCGCCAGATGATCAACATGATCGCAGACCAGAACCGCAATGACGGCAACGAAATCCTGACCGAGGTTGAGGTGATCGAGGCCGAGGTTCACGCCGTCATGCGCGCCGTTCTGAAACTGGGCAAGGGCGACATCGCACGCGGAGCCGTTTTGGCCTTTGAGAGCGGCGTCATGGATATCCCCTTCGCCCCCGCCATCGGGAACGCGGGCAAACTGACACCGGTACGAGACAACCACGGCGCGCTGCGGATTTTCGAAACCGGAAATGTGCCGCTGCCCAAGGACGTCATGGCCTTCCACCGCGAGCGTATCGCGGAACGCGCCCGGTCTGAGGGGCGCGAGGTGTCCTTTGACATGGTCGTCGACGACGTCCGCGCCATCTCGGCCAGCAAACTCATCGGTCGGCCTTCGGTTTCCGCTTAACACACAGAGAGTGTCATGAAGATCAAGAAGGTTGTTTTCGCGCCGGGGCTGGCCTCGTACTATTTCGACGATCAGGCAGCGATCAAACAGGGGGCCAAGCAGGACGGGTTTGTCTATTGCGGGCAGGCCCAGACTGACGGCTTCGCCCGCGTCCGACAATTTGGGGAAAGTGTCTCGATCCTGCTTGAACTGGAAAACGGCCAGATCGCCGAGGGCGATTGCGCCGCCGTGCAATATTCCGGTGCCGCCGGGCGTGATCCGCTGTTTCTGGCCTCCTTCGTCATCCCATTCCTGCAGGAACATCTGACGCCGCAGCTGATCGGGCATGATGTGCATAGCTTCCGCGAAAGCGCGGAATTCTTCGATACGCTGGTCGTGGATGGCCAACCTCTGCACACCGCCGTACGCTATGGCCTGTCGCAGGCTTTGCTGTCTGCGGCCTCGATTGCCAAAGGCAAGATGAAATTCGAGGTGATCTGCGACGAATGGGGGCTTGAGGCCATCGCGGCCCCTCTGCGCCTGTTTGGGCAGAGCGGCGACAACCGCTATGAAGCCGTGGACAAGATGGTGTTGAAACAGGTCGATGCCCTGCCCCACGGCCTTATCAACAACATCCCTCAGAAACTGGGCCAGACGGGCGGGAAACTGGCCGAATATGTCACATGGCTGTCGCGCCGCATTCAAGCTCTGCGCACGGATGAGAGCTATCATCCGGTACTGCATATCGACGTCTACGGTACGGTGGGCATGATCTTTGACAATGACGCGGTGAAAATCGCCAACTATATGGCAACGCTGGAACAACGCGCCGCCCCATTCGATCTGTATATCGAAGGGCCTGCGGACGCCGGTTCAAAAGACGGGCAGATCACCTTGCTGCGCGACATCCGGGCGTCTCTGCAGGCGCTTGGCAGCAAAGTGAAAATCGTGGCTGACGAATGGTGCAACACCTATCAGGACGTAGTCGATTTCGTCGACGCCGATTGCTGTGACATGGTCCAGATCAAGACCCCCGATCTGGGATCGCTGCACAATACGGTCGACGCGGTCCTTTATTGTAAGGCCAACGGTGTCGCGGCGTATCAGGGCGGCACCTGCAACGAGACCGACATCTCGGCCCGCGCCTGTCTGCACGCCGCCATGGCCACCCGCCCCGACCGCGTGCTGGTCAAACCCGGCATGGGCTTTGACGAAGGCATGACCATCGTCGCCAACGAAATGCACCGCACCCTTGCGCTTTTGAACACACGAGCTGCCGCATGACCGATACCCAACTCAAACCCTATGAAGGCCTGCTGGTCGTATCTCTGGAACAGGCCGTCGCTGCCCCCCTCGCGTCGTGCCACTTTGCCCAGGGCGGCGCTCGCGTCATCAAGATCGAGCGTGACACCGGAGACTTCGCCCGCAAATACGACGGTGCGGTGAAAGGCTCGGCGTCCTATTTCGTCTGGGCTAATCACGGCAAGGAAAGCCTGTGTCTGGATATAAAACACCCCGAGGATGCCGCTCTGCTGCACCGTATTCTGGACGAGGCGGATGTGTTCATCCAGAACCTCGCCCCCGGCGCCATTGCCCGCGCCGGGTTTGGCGAGGATGTCCTGCGCAAACGGACCCCGCGCCTGATCACCTGCGATATCAGCGGATATGGCGAGGATGGACGGTACAGCGACATGAAGGCCTATGACTTTCTGGTGCAATGCGAAAGCGGGCTGGTCTCGGTCAACGGAGCGCCCGGCCATCCCGGTCGGATTGGCGTTTCGGTCTGCGATATCGGCGCCAGCATGAATGCGATCATAGGCATCCAGAAGGCACTGATCGCGCGCAGCATCAGCGGCAAGGGCAGCGCGGTGAAGCTGTCCCTGTTCGACACGGCCGCCGATTGGATGACCGTGCCTTTGATGCATACGGTTTATGCGGGTAAAGCGCCGCAGCCAGTTGGCCTGCATCACCCGTCCATCGCGCCTTATGGTGGGTTTGCCACCAAAGATGATGAGGTTCTGGCGATCTCGATCCAGAACGAACGCGAGTGGAAACGCCTCTGCGCCGATGTCATCGGGCAGCCCGAATTGGCCACCGACCCACGGTTCTGCGATGCGGCCCAGCGGGTTGCTAACCGCGCCGAACTGGATGCCATCGTGGCCGGGTTCTTTGCCCGCCACAGCCGGGCCGAGTTGGAAGGCAAGTTGTTCGCGGCAGCCATCGCTTATGGGGCTGTGAACTCGGTCAGCACCTTTGTCGAACACGCGCAGCTGCGCCGCACGCCGGTCACGCTGGAAAACGGGGATGAGGCGCATCTGGTTGCAGCCCCCGTGCGCCACAGCTTTGATCCGGAAACACCGCGCTTTGGCCGTGTGCCCGCGCTTGGCGAACATACCGATACCATTCGGTCCGAATTCGCCGAGACCGCTGCCGCATGATCCGGTCCTACCTGTTCACTCCGGCACATCGACCGGAGCTGATTGCCCGCGCGCATGAACGGGGCGCGGATGCGATCCTGCTGGACCTTGAGGACAGCGTCCCGCGCGACCGCAAACAGGCCGCGCGGGATGGGTTGGCAGAGGCGGTCTCTGTGCTGACCGCCCGTGATGTGTCGGTTGTGATACGGGTCAATGCCGATCTGGGCGAATGCGTCCGCGATCTTGAGGCTGCCATCCTGCCTAGCGTTGACGCAATCATGCTGCCCAAGGTCATCGGGGCGGATCACCTGCGTCTGGTGGCTGTCTATCTGTCGATGCTGGAGCGACAGGCCAAACTTCCCGAGGGTCATATCAAACTGATTGCCTTGATCGAAACAGCCCAAGGGCTGATGAACGCCGCGCGTATCGTGAAAGCGACCCCCCGGCTGACCGCACTTGCATTCGGGACTGAGGACTTCTCGACCGATTGCGGCCATGCGCCCTCAGTCGAGGCGTTGAAAGGCCCGGCGCAGTCTTTGATCCATGCGGCCAAAGCGGGTGGCCTGAAGGCCATCGGCCTACCGGGCAGCATTGCCGAGATCCACGATATGGACAGTTTCCGCAGCTGCGTCGACCTTGGGCGCAAAATTGGTTTTGACGCTGTCCTGTGCATCCATCCGCGTCAGGTCGAAATCGTCAACGCTTTTTTCACGCCCAGCGCCTCCGAGATCGAACAAGCAACCCGCGTGGTCGAAGCCTTTGATCGGGCCACTCAGCAGGGGCTGGGTGCCGTCATGCTGGGTGGCAAAATGATCGATCCGCCCATCGTGGCGCGGGCGCACTCTATGTTGCAATCCCGGCGTCTTTGAAGAAATCATCCATGAAGGACGGGCCTTTCTGATCCACGAAATCCCGAAAGGACCGCGCCGCCGGACGCAGCGGTTTGTTGCGCATATGCAAAACGAACCAGTCGCGATATTCAGGCATCCCTTCAACGTTCAGGATTTTCAGCTTTCCGGCCATCGCCTCCAGCGCAATCGTGTGGGCCGATATAAAGGCCAGCCCCATATTCGCCATGACCGCCTGTTTGATATTGGCATTACTGTCCATTTCCTGCGCCTTCGGCTGCGGCAGGCCAGAGTCCGAGAAAAAGAACTCATGCACCATGCGCGTGCCCGACCCCCGTTCGCGGACGATGAACTGATGGTGCGACAAGTCCGAGCGTCGGATGCGTCTGGAGCGCACCAGCGGATGATCCGGGTGGCCGATCAAAACATATGGATGTTTCGCGAATTGATGCGCCGTTGTCTCTATCCGGCGCGGCGGGCGACCCATGAGCGCAAGGTCGATCTGATCGGTATCCAGCATCTCAATCACGCTGCGCCGGTTGGCGATTTTGAACTGTAGATCGCATTCCGGGTGTTCCTGCTGAAACTGCGCTAGCAGATGTGGGCCGAAATTGCGCGCAGTGGTCACCATGGCCACCCGAACCCGGTGGTCTAGCTTGCCCTGCATGATCTGCACAATATCTACCGCCTCGGCCAGTGTTTCGGTCATGCGTTCGGCGTAGGGCACCAGGGCCGTTGCAACTTCGGTCGGGATCACCGAGCGGCCAGATTTCTCGAACAAAGGCGCGCCGAATTCCTCACTCAGCCGGCTCATCTGCATCGAAACCGCAGGTGGGGTAAGTGACAGGCGCTCAGCCGCGCGCACAAAGCTGCGCGTCTCGATCGCCACCAGAAATATCTGCAACTGGCGCAGGGTAATCTTGTCCGATGTGGGCGGCATTGCGGCTCCTGTGCGCTAGAAGGCGGGTTTGCGGGTAAAGAAGTCTCCTCCTTTGTCGTCAATAGTCACAAATGCTGGGAAATCCACGACTTTTATGCGAAAGACGGCCTCCATCCCGAAGTTGGGAAAATCCAGCGTTTCGATGTTTTTGATGACGTCCTTGCCCAGAACTGCCGCCGCCCCGCCAACCGAGCCCAGGAAGAACCCACCATGCTCCTTGCAGCTTTGTACGACCGAGGGCGCGCGATTGCCTTTGGCGATCATCACGCGGGACGCGCCCAGCGCTTGCAGTTCCGGCACATAAGGGTCCATCCGCGCGGCAGTGGTTGGCCCGAAAGAGCCTGAGGCATAGCCTTCGGGCGTCTTGGCCGGGCCCGCGTAGTAGACTGGGTGATCGCGGATGTAGTCCGGTAGCTCCTGACCCTCTCGGATCATCCGGGCCAGTTCGGCATGCACCAAATCGCGCGCGACAATCATGGTGCCGGACAGCAGAACCGGGCTTGAGACGGACAGTTTGGACAATTCAGCACAGATATCATCCATCGGCTGGTCCAGGTTGATCCGAGTTGCGGATTGCGCCGCGACATCCTGCGCGGGCAGAAACCGAGCCGGATCGTGTTCCAACTGCTCGACCCAGATCCCATCCCGGTCGATCCGCCCCTTGATCTGGCGATCCGCCGAACAGCTGACACCCATGCCAACCGGCAGGCTTCCTCCGTGGCGCGGCAGTCGAATGACGCGCACGTCATGGCAGAAATATTTTCCGCCAAACTGGGCACCCAGCGACATGTTGCGGGTCAGCTCCAGAATCTGCGCCTCAAGCTCCAGATCGCGAAAGGCACGCCCATCGGGGCTACCGGTCGTGGGTAGATCATCCAATTCCTTGGCCGAGGCTTTCTTGACCGTTTTTAGACAGTGTTCAGCCGACAGCCCCCCAATGACAATCGCCAGATGGTATGGCGGGCAAGCCGTTGTACCCAAGGTCCGTATCTTCTCATCAAAAAACACCAGTATCCGTTCGGGTTCCAGCAGTCGCCTTGTTTCCTGATACAAAAACGTCTTGTTGGCCGAGCCACCCCCTTTGGCCATAAACAGGAACTCCAGAGCATCCCCGCTGAGCGCCTCGATGTCGATCTGCGCGGGTAGGTTGGTTCCGGTGTTTTGTTCGCGAAACATGCTGAGCGGGGCCATTTGCGAGAAGCGCAGGTTGCGCGTTTCCCAGGTGTCCTTGACCCCCTGCTCGACCGCCGCATGCAGATCGCCCTGCACCAGAACGTTCTGTCCTTTCTTGCCGTGAATGATCGCCGTTCCGGTGTCCTGACAGCTCGGGAATTCTCGCTCGGCCGAGATCACCGCGTTCTTCAGCAACTCCAGCGCCACGTAGTGATCGTTGGCCGAGGCATCCGTGTCATCGAGAATCTCGCGTAGCTGGGCAAGATGGCTGGTGCGCAACAGATGCGAGACATCCGCAAAGGCGGTTGAGGTCAAATTGCTGACAGCCTCGGGCGAGACCCGCAGGAAGGTTTCATCATCGAACCGGGCGGTTTCCAGCCCTTCATTGCCGAGATGGCGATAGCAGGTCGTTCCGATTGTTTTCGTTGTCTGGGTCATGGCGCGCACCCTAGTGATATACCCAAAAACACTCAATGGCTCTTAACTTAAATACCATTTTATTCACAAAAAATTACCAAAAGAGAATCGCGCCAGAATACTCGATTTCAGCAACCGCCGTTTCACACTACGCAACGCATCACTCCCCATAATCGAACCGGCTCAGCATTCGGAGACTCAACAGCCCTTCGTTCAGCGCGGGTCGATCTTGAGCAACATCAATGCCAAGATCTAGCTGTCACGGTCCGCGAGCAGACCCGTGCAAAGATCAACGCGAAATCAAGCTGACCAATTGATGTCTAAGCTCTTTGGCGTCGATGGGTTTGTGTATCAACTCCAACCCGTTCGCCTTGCATTCTTCCGCCGTTTCAGGCGACCGGTTGGCCGAGATGATGCAGGCGGGCACATCGCTGAATTCCGTTTTGATCCGACGCACCGCTTCAGTCCCGATTCTTCCGTTATCCAACTGGTAGTCCGCGACGATCGCATCGGGTGTGATACCGATCTCACGCAGCAGGTCCACGGCCTGTTCCTCACCGCCACACTCCAGCACGTGAACGCCCCAGGACTCGAGCGTCAGCGTCAGCGCATTTCTGAGATTTGCGTCATTTTCAATCAGCAGAACGATCATATCCGCCAGTTGACCCGTTTTCCTGTCAGCAGCAGCGGGGCGGCCTTCGCTGAACTGCCCTTGGTCCTGTACCACAGGGACTTCGACGGAGAACACCGTTCCTTTTCCCAACTCGGAGCGCAGATGAATCGGGTGGTTGAGCAACCCGCAGGCGCGCTCGACAATAGCAAGACCAAGGCCCATGCCTTCGGCCGCACTCGCGTCCGATTGCACCCGCTTGAATTCCTGAAAAACCATGTCGCGCTGATCGGCGGCGATGCCAATTCCGGTATCCAGAACCTCGATCGACACGCGGGTTTTACGACGCTTCACCCCAACCAGAACCTTGCCAGTATCGGTATAGCGGATTGCGTTGGAAAGCAGGTTCTGAAGGATGCGGCGCAAGTAGCTGGCATCACTGGCTACAAGGGCGCTGGTCGGCACCACTCGCAACTCCAATCCTTTGGCATGTGCAACCGGGCGGAAAGCGTCCTCCATCTGCTTGAACATATCGCCAACCGACACGGTCGAGAGGTGGACTGTCGCGCTGCCGGAATCCAATTTCGAAATATCCAGTAGAGCCTCAAGGATATGCTCCACGCTATTGAGCGCACTTTCCGCCTTTGTGGCCACATCATGCGTTTCCGCCTGATCCAACCCGTTTTTCAGCGAAGCCACATAAAGCTTAGCGGCAGAAAGAGGTTGTAACAGATCATGACTTGCAGCGGCAACAAACCGGGACTTTGACGCATTGGCCCGTTCCGCCTCGCCCAGCGCGTCGGCCAGTTCAACGGTGCGCGCTTCAACGCGTTTTTCTAGCAATTCCTTGGCGTCCTGAAGCGCCTGCGCCGATTTTCGTTCCGCCGTCACATCGGTAAATGAAATCACATAGCCCTTGTCGGGCATTTCCTGCGCAAAGACAGACAGGATTTTCGACCGCCCCCGATGCAGCAGAAACCGCAAGGGCCGCCGAGAGGTGGCCCGCTTGGTCCAGTCGGACAAATCACCCCAGCTCATCCCCGGTTGGAAACTCATATTCGAACCGAGCCGGTCATAGAGCGTTTCAAACTGCGTGCCCATCTGGAATTGCCCGACCGGGATCGCCAGCAACTCACTGGCTCGGTTGTTCCAGCCAATCAATCGATGCTTGTTGTCGAAGATACAGACACCTTGGTCGATGTGTTCCAGCGTGGCCCGAATCAGGCGCGATTTGTCATCCAAGATGCGGTCGCGCTCCAGCCGCTCGACCCGCATGATATCGGTCACATCCGTCTGCAGGATAACCGTGCCTGCATCTTTCGTGCGATGCTCCGAGACCTGCATCCAGCGATTACCGCTCAGGCCCACATTGAACACCACATGGTCATCCGCATGACGCGTCAACCGAAGTTCGGCCCAGTCCACAGGCGCAACCCCTTCAGGCAGCAACAGAGAGCTCGATCGGCTGACAAGCTCGACATATTCGGTAAAACGCAGACCTGGTTTCAGCCGGCCCTGGATATCGGGCATGTGCAGCCCGAAGCGACTGTTGCACAGCACCAGTTTTTCATCGCGCCCAAACAGGGCAAAGCCATCCTTCACCGCCTCGATCGCGTTCGCCAAATTGGCCCGAGCAGCTTCGGTCTCCTCGTTGGCCTTGGCCAATTGCGCGTTGGATGCGTTCAGAAGGTCCAGAGCACGCTCCAGATCATCCGTGCGGGTGCGGATCTCTTGTTCCAACACGGCGGCGCGTTGGAATTGCGCATAGGCAGCACCCGAAGCATCGGTAGATTCTTCGACCCGGCGCATCAGCGCCTCGACGATCCTCAGCAGTTTTTCATTCTGGCGCTCGATCGGATCCCGCGGGTCGGTTAGATGCTCGATCATCCGCTAGTCGTCCCCGGGCGGATAGATCGCGACCCCGGTCAACGTCTGATTGACGTGGATCGAGTTGAACTGCTCCCCATAAGTCGAGAATCCGACCACATGATTGTCCGACAGAATGCGCGAGATTTCGTGCGTTTTCTGTTTCTCCTGCGCCTCGAGCCTCCGCAGGATACAGTCGCAGGCCAGGATCGTGTCGGGCTTTTGCTTTTCGTTCAGCGCCGCGATCTCTTCCTGCAGATGCACCGTCATGTCGCGCGGTTCGGCTAGGGTCAGAACCAGCCCCTCATCAATGGCCGAAAAGAACACCAGATCGCCATTACCCGCAACCTGTTGAATGGCCCGTACATGATGTTGACCTCCGATCTGGACGACGACCGGATGAGCCGCGAAGGTAAAGGGGGTCAGCTGTTCGGGGTCTTTGCCAAGGATGCGCGCATATTCCCGCGCTGCGGGTTCTGCGTTGATTTCCTGAACGATGCGGTTGGCGGGGTCGGCTTTGGTCACGACCATACGCTGCGCGGCGGGAACAAGATGATCTGTCTTGAACACCTTGATCGGGCACGAGGTTCGCACCTGCACCAAAATGGCCGCGTTCTCCAACGCCTGTGATCCATGCAGAACATAGGTATGGCCGAACTCGGTCCCGTCGCCGGCAGACCCACCGAACAGAGGCACCGGCCCCAACCCCATCGCCAGCTCGGATGTCAGCTCGTCTTCTTTGGTGGACAAGCCGTCGATCATCAAGAAGGTGAATTCGTTTTCCCAAGCGGGAAAGCTGCGCGTCATTGCGGTTCGGTTATGGATCATTTCGGCAATGATGTCTTGCGCACAGAAATCATTCAGGTCCGGCAACAGAATGGTGCGCGTTTCAAAATGTGAGCGCGGCAAGGCAAGTGCGACGATCTGATCCTCGTTATAGCCACCTTCGGCAAGCTCTCCGGCGGTGGTGCATCCGACCACCATCGTGGGCGCAAATTCCTGTTCAGCCTCGGCGATCACCGCCGCGGCATCGGCATTGGGGCTGACAAACAGAATGATCAGCGCCATGGGATCATCCCCCAACGACTTGGACAGTTCCCTGACTGCGTTATCGGCGCTGCATTCCGCAAATGCCGTCTTTACGATGCCTGGCCTGACGGACTGGGCGCTGGCCCATCCGAATGCTTGGTTCATCGCGACTCCTCCCTAAAGCCCGACGATTGCTGAGAGGTTAGAGTATCTGACCCTATTCTTGCAATACGCTGGCAAACGATGCTTTCTTGGCAATCAGAACCGCCTGAGTGCGGCTTTGAACGCCAAGTTTCCGCATGATTGCAGTGACATGCGCCTTAACCGTTGTTTCGGCAATCGACAGGTCATAGGCGATCTGCTTGTTCAACTTGCCCTCGCAGATCAGTTGCAGAATGCGGCCCTGTTGATTGGTCAGCGCGGCAAGCCGGTTAACCGCATCGCTATGTTCATCCTCTTCCTCATCTTCGATCAGAACGCAGCCATCGGGGACAAAGATCCCCCCCGCATGCACCGTCTCGAACGCGGTGCGGAACACATCGCGCTGGCTATGCTTGGGCACGTATCCCGATGCTCCTGCCTTGATCACTTGACTGATCACACGGTTGTCGGTCAACGAGGACACAACAATCACCGGCGCATCCGCCGCGGATTTCAAGCGCACCAGACCATCCAGGCCATCCACATCCGGCAGGTTCAGGTCCAGCATCACCGCATCCGGTTTCAGCCCTTTGGACACCAGCTCCATAGCGTTTTCCAAACGGTCTGCGGTGTGAATTTCGCCGATCTCGGCCACACTGCGCAGGGTCATCGACAAGGCGTCGCAGAACAGCGGGTGATCGTCGACAATCAGAACATTCTCAAAGTCGGTCTGTCTGGCGGGTTCTGCAAGCATCAAGGTCGCCTTTGCATTGAAACTCTCTTTGCTCTGAGTCTAGCAACACCGTTGGCATACGCCTACTGGCGGAAGGTCGTAGACCAAAGAAAACGCGCGCCCGGATGCCGAGCGCGCGATCTTTGAAGTCAGAACCCGCCTCAATTCGCCGAGGCCAGCTCTTTCGGCAGGCGGAAGGTCCACAAGGTACCGCCCTGGTTCAAGTAGTTGACCTTCTTGGCCACCTCACCGCCCCACAGCGGAACCGCACCGCCCCAGCCGGAGATGATCGAGACATACTGCTCGCCATCCTGTTCCCAGGTCACAGGCTGACCGACGATGCCGGAGCCAGTCTGGAACGACCACAGTTTCTCACCGGTTTCGTCATCCAGCGCGATAAACTCGCCTTCAGGTGTACCGAAGAAGACCAGACCACCAGCCGTGGTCATCACGCCCGACCACAGCGGAGCGTCGTTCTTATATTCCCACTTCCACTCACCGGTATCGGGGTCTATGGCCTTGAGCGAGCCGATGTGATCTTCGTAGTTCGGCTTGATGGTAAAGCCCGCGCCCAGATAGGCGGCACCTTTCTTGTAGGTGATCGGCTCGTTCCAGATATCCATGCCCCATTCGTTCGAAGGCACATAGAAATTGCCGGTGTTCTGCGAGAACGACATTGGCATCCAGTTCTTGCCGCCCAGGAAGGACGGCGAGGCAAAGATGACCTCTCCCTTGTTGCCATCGGCCGCAGCGGCCGGATCACCGGGACGGTTGTTTTCGACAAAGATCGGACGGCCGGTCTCATCAATTCCGTCGGCCCATGTGATATCCTTGACGAAAGGTGTCGCCGAGACGAACCCACCATCCTCACGGTTCAGAACATAGAAGTACCCGTTCCGGTCGGCAGTGGCGTAGCGCTGGTTGCCCTCGCGGTCGGTATAAGCGACCACTTCGTTCACACCGTCATAGTCCCAACCTTCACGCGGGGTGGTCTGGAAATGCCACTTGATCTCGCCGGTCTTGGGGTCGATCCCGATGCGGCTGGCGGCATAAAGGTTGTCGCCCTTGTTGCCTTCGGTGGGGGTGCCCGCATTGCGCAGCCAGCTGTTCCACGGGGCCGGATTGCCTGCGCCGAAGACCAGCGTATCGGTGTCAGCATCGTAAGAGCCGCCCAGCCAGGTCGCGCCGCCGCCGGTTTTCCACATGTCACCGGGCCAGGTCGCGTTCAGCTCACCAGTCATGGTGCTTTCTTCGCCGTTCAGCGTGCCCATGTGACCTTCGATCACGGGGCGTTCCCAAACCAGATCGCCGGTATTGACGTCCCGGGCCTGAACCGCGCCGACGATACCGAACTCACCGCCCGAGTTGCCGGTGATGACCAGGCCATCAACAATCAACGGCGCCGCCGTGTAGGAATAGCCCGCCTTGTAGTCAGCAATCTTGTCGCGCCAGACCACGTCGCCCGTGTCTTTGTTCAGCGCTACGATCCGTGCGTCCAGCGTGCCGAAAATGACCTTGTCGCCATAGATGGCAGCACCCCGGTTGACCACGTCACAGCAGGGCAGAATGCCTTCGGGAAGGCGGGCATCGTATTGCCAGACCTCTTTGCCGGTCTCCAGATCAATCGCATAGAGGCGTGAATAAGACCCGGTGATATACATCATCCCGTCATAGATCAGCGGCTGAGTTTCCTGCCCGCGCTGCTTTTCTCCACCAAGACTGAAGGCCCAGGCCGGAAGCAGGTTCTTGACGTTGTCCTTATTCAGCATGTCCAGCGGGCTGTAGCGCTGCAAATGCCGCCCCATACCATTGGTCACAACCTGAGTGGTGATCGTTTGGTCATTGGCCAGATCGTCTTCGGTAACTTCTGCATAGGCTGCGCCGGTTGCGACAATGCTCGCAGCGGCGGCCATGATAAACCGGTTCATCGGTATCCTCCCTAGACTTATGTCTTTCCTCCACGCCGAATCTCCGACGCGTCGGGATTGTTGGCGAGAGTAATATTCGCAGGCAGGCACCGGTGTTGGAATTGCACATTGGTCGTAGGGCGCTATCACCCGATTTCAACTAGGTTGAGCCATCTTTTTTGATGCGCGAGGCGATGATGCGGCGGCTTTTCACTTGGTTTATCCCTGCGGTTTTGATCTACGCGCAGCCCGCGCTGGCCGATCCGCTGTCCGGGCAAAAGACCATTTCTCTGGTCGACGGAGAAGGCAACAAGCTGTTGATCGGAAACGTGACTTTCGAACCCAAGGGCGACGCCACAGCCTATCAAATCGACCTGAGCGCGGGCCCCTTTGCAGACCATTTCCTGTCCATGCGCCCGTTTCGCTGTCTTGAGGGGGCGGACAAACACTGGTGCCATGTCCCCTACCCTTATGCTCTGCGGCGCGATGTCTCGGACGATGATCTGACCGATCTGGAATACGACCTGCTGTTTATCCACAAGGGCGCCACCGAATACGGCATTGATATGTGGAACGGGGTCTACTACCGCCTGCAGCGCGATGGCGACCGCCTGATCGGACAGTTGCATGAAATGGACATGGGCATCTTATCGGCCCCACCCGAAGACGGAGATCTGAGGCCCGTATCTGAGGCAGACATCCACGAGGCCGATCCCGACAGTCACTGGCTACCGCAGGTCGTGATCGACTGATCAGAGGTTGGTTGCGATTTGGGCAACCTTGCACCATCGGGCGTCCGCGCCTTTTCCAGTGTTCGGCTACTCCAGCGCACCCAGCTCAGAATAGTGGCGCGTATTTCCACTCATCTGCGTCCGGCGTGACCTCGTTCGGATCATAGCCAGACTCTTGCAGACGTTTGGCGATCTTCAGGCCGTCGCTTGCGGCTTCATCCACATAGGCGCGGCCTAGCTCGGGGTCTTGCACCACCCCGTGGCCGCGCAGCAGGTTCAGACCATAGTTGAACTTGCCCACCGGGTCGCCCAAATCAGCGGCGCGTTTGTCCCAAGCGGCGGCGGCATCGGGATCATATTCTCCGCCCAGCCCGTTATTGTCCAACTGCCCCATCCATGCCATCGCGCCGGTATACCCGGCATTGGCGCAGCTTTCGAACAGCTTGCGCGCCATCTCGTGACGGCCGGATTTGGTGATGTAGTAGCCGGTCGCACAGGTCGTCATATCGGTGATGCCATTCTCAATATTGCTCATGACGCGGCCAAAGCCCGTGTCCTGCGGGTTGAGCGTGCCGAACTCATCCTCGACCGTCTGGGCCGAGGCCGCTGTGCCCAGAAACAGCAATGCAATTGCGATACGGATCATGAAAGAACCCTCCGTTTGAAGGGCATCCTAGCGCATCGGGGGGCGCATTTCACCTCTGCCATGGTCGTAGACGGCCTAGCGACCGGGGCGTTTTGTCCCGCGGGCCGGATCATAGCCCCACAGCGCGAGGCCTAGGAAGGCCAGTCCGGCGACGATGGTCCAGCCAAGGGCCGGGCCGTTGAACTGACCATAGAGCGCAAACCGGATCAGCTCGACCGCGTGGGTAAAAGGGTTGAGCGCGCAGATATCACGCAACAGGGCCGAGCTTTCGGCCATCTTCCAAAGCGGGTAGAGCGCCGAGGACAGGAAAAACATCGGGAAGATGACAAAATTCATCACCCCCGCAAAATTCTCAAGCTGTTTGATGGCCGAGGACAGCGCCAGACCCAATGCGCCGAGCATAAGCCCGGCAATGATCAGTGCGGGAAAGACGCACAGATATCCGTACCACGGCATATCGATGCCGTAGATCGCGGCAACCGCCAGAAAGGTATAGACCTGCAGGATCGAGATTGTGGTGCTGGCCAGCAGGCGGCAGAACAACAGCCACCATCGCGGCAGAGGGCTGGTCAGCAGCAACCGCATCGACCCCATCTCGCGGTCATAAACAAGGCTGAGGGAGCTTTGCATGCCGTTGAACAGCATGATCATGCCGCAGAGGCCCGGAACGATGTAGATCTCATAGGTGATATAGGTCTGATAGGGCGGCGTGATCGACAGGCCCAGGGCCGCGCGGAACCCGGCTGCGAAGACGATCAGCCAGACCAGCGGGCGCACCAAAGCGGCGATGAACCGGCTGCGTTGGCGGACAAAGCGCAGCGCCTCGCGGATCAGGATCGCGCGCAGGGCGATCAGCGCGCCCGTCATGCGGAGGCTCCGGTCATAGACAGAAACACCTGTTGCAGGGGTTGGTCGCAGGTGATGTCCCGGCAGGTGCCTTGTTTCAGCATCTTGCCCTGGTGAAGGATGGCAAGCTGATCGTCGGGGGTGATCTCATCGGTCAGATGGGTGGCCCATAACACGGTCAACCCATCCTGCGCCGACAGATCATGCACATGTTGGGTGATGGCGCTGCGGGCTGCTGCGTCCAGCCCCACTGTCGGTTCGTCCAGCAACAGGACCGAGGGCGCATGGATCAGGCAACGCGCGATCTCCAGCCGTCTGCGGTGGCCGCCATTCAGATCGCGGGTGCGTTCGCTTGCGCGTTCGGCCATATCCAGACGTTCCAAAGCGGCGGCGATGCGGCTCTCGGCTGTACGCCCTGACAGGCCATGCAAGGCAGCGAAATAGCTGAGGTTGCGATGAACAGTGAGGTCCAGATCCAGCGTCGGCTGCTGAAACACCACCCCGATCTGCGCCAAGGCCTGACGGGGTTGTTTCGAGATATCGAACCCCGCCACCTCAATCACCCCCTGAGGGGTGGTGAACAGGCGGGTCAGCAGGGAAAACAGCGTCGATTTCCCTGCGCCATTGGGCCCCAGCAACGCGCAAAACGCGCCCTGCGGGACGTGAAAGCTCACGTCATCAAGGGCGCGTTTGTCGCCATAGGCGTAGCTGACATTGCGGACCGAAAGCCCTGTCACTTAATGGTAATCTCCAGCCGCTGCGTTTCGCCGGTGCTGCCCGGCACTTTCAGATAGTAGCTGCCCGGTTTGATCGCGACAAAGCCTATTTCCATCTCGCCCGCCTCGTCAAACTCAACGGAATCGACGCCCAGAGGCCGGATTTCCAGCCCTTCGACCACGATCTCGTCCACCCAGATCGCGCGGAAGAACTCTGGCCCGACCAGAGCCAGTTCCTGACTGCCATCGCCTTGGATTTCGAACTCATAATAGGTGCCGGATTTCAGCTCCCACGGGGCCTCGGCCAAGGGGACACCGGCGGAGAGAATGATCGGAGGCAGGTCTTCCTTGTTCTTGGCCGACAGTATTCCGGCCAGACCAAAGCCGTCGTCATCATCATCGTCGGCCAAAGCCGCAGCGGGCAAAGTCATAGCCAACATCGCGGCCACGCATATCAGTCGCTTCATCACTTAAGTCTCCTCAATCTTGTCAGTTGATCGGACGGAAGGCCGCGCCCCAGGGGAAACGCCCAACCTTGATCGTCTTGATCGGTTCGCGCTTGGCCACATCAATCACGGTCACATCGCCAGACACGCCATTGGTGGTAAACAGCAGCGACTTGTCGGCGTTGAAATCCATGTGCCAGACGCGGCGACCCACGAGGATGTAGTCTTCAACCTCATAGGTTTCAGCATTAACTGCCGCTACATGGTTCGAAGGCCCCAGCGCGACAAAGGCGGTCTCATCGCCGTTGGACAGCTCAAATCCCACGGGCTGCACCCGGTCGGGGTGGACGCCTTCGACCTCAAACTCGATCTTGGCCTTTTCGGTCTGGGTTTCCACGTCGAACACGGTGATGGTGCCGCCGATTTCTGAGCTGACCCACAGCTCGGTCCCGTCCTTCAGGAACTCGGCATGGCGCGGGCGGGAATCGACCAGAGTATTGGCGAACAGCTCTTGTGTCTCGGTGTCGATCCAATGGGCCATATTGGTGGTTTCGGACGTGGTGATGGCAATCTTGCCATCGGGCGACACGGCCATCCCTTCGGGTTCGATCCCCACGTCGATCTGCGCAATCACCGTGCGCGATTCCGTATCCACCACCGTGGTGATCGCGTCATCCTCGTTGGCGATGTAGAGATGCTTGTCATTTGGGTGCAGCACAAACTGTTCGGGGTCCTCGCCCGAGGGCAGGTCATGGAGAATCTCGCCCGTTTCGGGGTCCATTACCTGAACCGAGTCACTGTCGGACGCGCAGATATAGAGAACCGAGTAGTCCTTGGAGAACGTAATCCCGCGCGGGCGTTCTCCGGTCTCGATCGTACGGATCACCTCAAGCGTTTCGATGTCGATCACGCTGAGCGTGTCGTCCTTTTCATTGCTGATCCAGATCTCATCCGCAGTGGCCGGAGCGCTAAGCGCGGTCGCTGCCAGAAGTGCTGCTAGTCTCATCGCTACTACTCCTTAAATGCCTGACACTGACTTTCGGCTTCATCAATGCCAAGCGTGTCCAGTTCAGTGCGTTGATGCAGAAACCCCTCAAGCGGAGCCATCGCCACTACGGCGCGATCCGTGACCAGAGGGATGGGCTGCCGCAACTGGCCGTTCCAGGCCCGGAAATTCATCGCGCGGCCTTTGAAACCAGCCAGTTCGAAATCATCCGACAGGATATAGTCGCGCAGAACCGCCGGATCGTCGGATTGAGTACGCGTCACCGCCTCGCCCAGGACCCGATAGGCCGCCCATGCGGCGTAGTCCTTGGGGCGCATCGCCCGCCCTGCCTGATCGGCAAAACGGTTCTGCATCTGCACAGCGCCCCATTGTTCAACCACGCGCGACCAAGTGACGGGCTGCAACCCCTCGGACCCGGCAACGGGGCGCGGTTCCCACGTGTTGAAGGGGATATAGCGGCCGAAATCGTCCAGCTCATCAGCGACAAGCAGCACGTCATAGTCGCCGAAATCCTGCGTAAACAGTGGCACTTCTTGCGCTGCGTTGCGCCGCAAGTCGGCATCGAACACCCATGTCTTTTCTGCTTGCAACTCCAACCGGAACTTTTGCAGCGACCGTTTCAGCGCCTCGGCAAAGGCCTGATCCCCCGGATGCTCGCCAGCGATCAGGACGATATCTTCCCACCGGCGTTTGACCAGGAACTGCGCCAGAGCGTCGGTGCGCATCACGTCCGATGGCAAGGTGTGCAACAGGTTGGCACGGCACTCGGACTCGCGCAGCGACAGATCAGGAGCCGAGGCGTTAAACAGCACCGCACCCGCTGCTTCGGGCAGATTGGCGACCTCAAGCTGCGCTTGCGCAGGCGCGTCCAGAATGACGAAGGGACTATTGGCCAAAGCCTGCCGCGCGGCTTGGGCCCAGTCCCCGCCCTCGGGCACCGTGGTCACTGTCAGATCGTATTTGTGCCCCAGAAACTTGGCTGTTGTCAGGTTATCAGCCAGACCTAGCTCGGCGCCCGCCATGCCCAGGTCTTCAGGAATCGGATCAAGGTTGGACAGCACCGGAGGACGCTCAACTTCTTGCTGCAGGTAAGTCACTGAAATCGCAACCTCGGCCTGCGCAGCGCCAGATGCCAGCGCCAAGGCTGCAAGAACAAAAGAAAACCTGAACATTCTGCGCCTCCTCCCCGGCCCTAAAAGTAAAAGCCGGTCGAAAATGGGAAAGCCATTCGACCTTAGTCGCAGATTTTGCCCATCTGCAACCAAGGTCGAATGTCGCGATGTATTTGCCTGCGCTATGACCGGGGAAAGCTTCAATAGGAGGATGAGATGCGTCTTGGTTTTTACAGCGCGGCGCTTGCGGCAACGGTGACAGCGGGAATGGCGCTGGCACATGGAGATGTCGCGCCCCAGCCAGTAAATACGGATGCCCTTCCCGACGTGAGCGAGGAATGGCTGATCGAAAACCCCTATCGCGATCAGGGCGAAGAGGTCTGGCAGGCTGCAATCGAAATCGGCGATTCCGGCTACAACCAGAACTGCGCGCGCTGCCACGGACTGGGCGTCGTATCGGGCGGACTGGCCCCCGACCTGCGCTACCTCGAGGCCGAAGAATACGGCGATGAGTGGTATATCGAACGCTTCCGCGAGGGCTATACCCAGAACGGTATCACCAAGATGCCCGCCTTTGGTGATTTGTTGGGCCAAAAGGCCGCCTGGGCCATTCGCACCTATATCGAGACCCGCCCTGACGACGGCGCGTTGGATGATCATTCGGACCGGTTGAAGGAAATCCGCGACGAGCTGGCTGCCATGGCCGAGGGCGCGGATGGGGACACAGCCGCCCTGCAATCCGAACTGACCGAGATCGCGGGTACAATCGAAACCGGCTCAGGCGCGCCTGTGGCCGACTCGGTGGCCCTGCGCGCTGCGGTGCTGATCTCGGGCGAGGCCCCGGATTTCGCACAAGCGGCGGAACAGCTGACTATCGGATTGTCTGCCGCGCAATAGAACGGCAGACTGGGGTACATGATCGGACGCCATTTCATTCTCTCCCTGTTGGTCGCCACCCTGTCCGCCGGGTCGGCTCTGGCCAGGTGTGAAGACCATGTGCCCCAACCCAAACCCCAGAATGCCAGCCGTGATATCGTGGGCGCGGATCTCGATACCATTGTCGAGCGCGGCTATATCGAATTCGCTGCCTACGAAGACTTTGCGCCCTGGTCCTTTGAAGAGGATGGCAAGATACAGGGCGTGGACATCGAAATCGGCAAGCTGATCGCACAGGATCTGGGGGTCGAGCCTCGGTTCAATCTGGTCGCAGCGGGAGAAAACCTAGAGGCCGATCTGCGAAACTGGATTTGGAAGGGCCCGCTGATCAACGGGCGCGTGGCCAATGTCATGCTGCACATTCCCTATGACAGCGAATTTGCTTGCCGAGTCGAACAGGTGGTTTTCACCGGTCAGTATCATGACGAGGAAATCGCAATCGCCTTTCGCCGCGATGCCTATCCCGAAGACCCTCCGGTTCCGGCGTATTTCCGTTTTGACACCGTCGCGGTTGAAAACGATTCAATTGCCGATTTCTACCTATCGTCTTTTCCCGGTGGGCAACTGTCTCAGAATGTCAGCCGGTTCCCAACCGCAGATCAGGCGATGGAGGCTTTGGCCGCGGGTGAAACGATGGCCGCAATGGGCCCCCGCGCCCAGCTAGAGGCCGGACTGACCCCGGATCTGGATATCCACTCCCCTCCGCTGCCCGGCTTTGCTGTCAGCACCTGGACCAGCGGCGTGGCCGTGCATTTTGCCTATCGCGGCCTGAGCTATGCGGTCGATGACGCGATCTATGCCGCGCTTCAGGATGGCCGCATCGCCAAAATCTTCGAGGATTACGGGCTGACGCATACCCCTCCCGAACTTCGCTGACTACGCCCAAGGTCGCATATGCTTTGCGGCCCCGACGCCCTAGGTTGGAAAAAACTCTGGAGGAGTGACATGGAGTTACATGACAGCCGCACAATAGCCGCGCCACGGTCCGAGGTTTGGAATGCCCTGCTGTCGGCAGATGTTCTGCGCGAATGCGTCCCTGGCTGCCAGGAGATGAACGGAACCGCCGAGGACGGGTTCGACGCCACCGTGGTGCAGAAAGTCGGCCCCGTCAAAGCCACTTTCAAAGGGAAAGTGACCCTGTCCGACATGATTTCCGGCGAAAGCCTGAAATTGTCGGGCGAAGGCAAGGGTGGCGCTGCCGGTTTTGCCAAGGGCGCAGCAGATGTCACGCTGTCTGACGTTCCCGAAGGCACCTTGCTGACCTACAACGTGGATGCGCGCGTGGGCGGTAAGCTGGCCCAACTGGGTGGTCGCGTCGTGGACGGGTTCGCCAAGAAAATGGCGGACCAGTTCTTTCAGAATTTCCAAAGCGCGGTAGAGGTCGAGCCAGAGGCCCCCGCTAGCGAAGCGGCAGCTGAACCCGAACAACAGACGGAAGAGGCAACCGAAAAGAAAGGCTGGCTCAAGCGCGTTTTGGGCGGTTGAGCTACGGATTTAAGGGAGGAAAATGTGATGAAGATATCGCTGACTGTGAATGGCATGTCTGTGAGCGGTGATGTTGAGGGTCGGACGTTATTGTCTGGTTTTTTGCGGGATCATTTGTCTTTGA